>CAYGQE010000023.1:0-60835 GCA_964351995.1 uncultured Acidimicrobiaceae bacterium
CCGGCAAACATGTGCTGGCCCTACGTGGCCAACTGCGGTCTCGAGCCACGCATAACGACCGAATCCCCGAGGGCTGGGTTTCGAGATACTCGGGGCGGCGAAGACATTCGCGCCGCGCGGCTGGTCACGGCCAGTTCAGTTGTTGTCTATGGCTTGCTGGCCGATCCCGAGCGGGGAGCCGTCGCGGTAGGACACGATCGGTCGGTCTCCCAGGGGCTGGGCGAGTTCGACTTGGACTTCGATCGTCGGGTTCTCCGGGCAGTTGGCTTCGTTTCCGTCCGGCCGGACGAGCAGACCTCCGATCGCTATCCGCTCATCTGACTCGTCGATGAGCACAACCACGTCCTCGGCTGGCGGTGTACGGGCGCTGGCGCAGTCCCGTTCTAGCATCAACAGCGTGAGTGTCATTTCGTCGGGTGCGGGCGGCGAGGCGAGGGCCAACCGGGCACTGTTGTGGTTGTAGGCCGCGAGTTGGCACGCCTCATCGACTTCGACGGTGCCGAGTGCATCCAATTCCAGGTCTTGGAACTCGCCTGCACACTCAAGCCGAGGCTCTGGTTCCGGGCTCGTTCCGATCTGGGAATGCAGGGCCTCGTAGTCCTCGATCGAAGCGTTGAAGATCAGGGTTCCAGCATCAACATCGACCCGGTCGCCGAACTCTGCTTCAACTGCCTCAAGCAGTTCCTCGTCGGCTACCTCGAAGAAGACTCTTGCCCGACCGTCAACCGCCCCCTGTGTCGGACCACCGAGCGAACGGGCGCGCATCCAGGTCAAGAGTTCGTTCTCCGTTACGTTCGAATCGTTGACCCAGCCGTCGTCTGGAAACGGCGGCCCTGACGCAAACAGATCGAGACCGCGCAACGAGAGCGTTCCCTTCACCCGGGCGGGCCCAGACGTCACCGAACTGTCGAAGATAGGCCAGCACGTGCGCCGCACGCAGAACGAGTCACCCACCTGTTCACCAACCAGCTCAACTTCCAGTTCTGGTCCGAAGTCCACCTGAGCGATCGGTGGTGAGTCGTCGACTTCGAAGCGTGCCTCGAAACGGTCGCCGCCTATGCGATACACCCCCGGAGGTGCTTCGACCGGAATCCGCAGCGTCCCACTGCCGGGGCGAATCCCTTCGTCGTTGGACATCGTTTCCGCATCAGGAATGATCAGCTCTGCTTCAGCCCGTGTGCGTGTCCATTCACGAGTGAGCCAGACGTTGACCCACTCGCTGCCTGACCAGCACTGCGCCACGAGGTCCGGGCCCCACAACGCCTCAGGATCCGCCGGTTGCCACGTGACTCCGATTTGACCGCCAGCTGATGCAGAAGCCGCATCGAGGATCAGCTCAGATTGCTCGGCCCGTTCGGGAGCCGAAGCATCCGAACACAGAGCGAAGGACCCGGCCAGCTCCTGATCGTCGTCGGGACCGGAACAGCCCATCACAACGAGCGCCAAGACGAATCCGAAAATGATGTGAGGCTTCAGTTCCATAGTTACCTTCGACGTCGAGGTCGGCTACCTGGTTCCCATCGACACCAAAGGTCCTATCGCAAGTCGTTGAACCGGCCTGGTTCGGGTGCAGCCGCAGCAGGCGGTCATCACCCGCAACGCGCGATGATCCAAAGCACTTGCGGGAGGGGAGAGAGCCCACTCGATATCCACAGAGCTGGACAGCCTCGAACCCGAGAAGTATCCGGCACTATTCGCCCTTGCGTCGACGTTCGCTCAGCGGCTGATGCGACGCATATCGCTCAGCAATCGCTCTCCTCATCGTTTCTGCCGGGCGACAAGGACAAGCAGTGTGCGATCCGTCGCGAGTCCATGTCAGAACACATGTCATGGCCGGACGACGAAGACGCCGTCTTCGTCGTCTCGATCGAATTTCATGAGCCCGGCTCGCAGAATCATCATCCATCCCTCCGAGCTCGGACCTATGCCCGCGTGCGGTTACCTGCTGATGTTCCCAACATGCGATTGGTCGGGCTGGCTTCAAGCTCAATCGGGACTGGCTCCACCAGCCGTTCGGGCATTGGCAGGAACGTTTTGGAGCTCGCCTCCCTGCGCAGACGCTGTCCACCGGAGACCCAGAGGTCGACAAGAACTGGATCATCACCGCAGCCGACCCGACAGCGGCGACCGAGGCGTTGCCCGATGGCGTTCGACGTTGGCTGATCGATGTGGCGGAACACCGGACCGTCACAGAGGCACGATCGGAGGTCGAGATGGAAACGAAGGACGGCTGGTTGCTCTGCGATGTCGGTCCGACGTCGCTGTCGATGGAGAGGAGGCTCGAGTGGCTGGGGTGGGCCAAGAACGCAGCACAGCGACTCTCTGCTGGAACCGGATGACGCATTCTTGCTGACCCTCGAGGGCCTGGCCATGCGGTGAGAATCTCGACCTCCGACAGGGCAATCCTCGAGCAGCGATCCGTGTAGTGTGACGATGGTCACCACGAGAAGGATCCTGCTGATGACCGTTGCCTACGACGTTCTTGCTGTCTACGCCGCCCTCGCGATCTGGGCCGCTCTCCTCGTCGCTGCCGTTCGCCGACAGAGCTATCAGACCTTCCTTGGCTTCGGGATCGTGATCCTGCTGTTCCTCAACATCCGGTACTTCATCGAGGGCCCGCCGGCGGCCATCGCGTTCTTCATCGGCATCTACGACGTGTTCGACAATCTCGGACTCGGTCGAGATGAGGGCGCTCCGGCGCTGGCCCAATGCGTGGACAACGCCTGCACGGTGTGGGGCGACCGATTCGTCAACCACCCGTCCTGGGGGGTGGCGTTTCACGATCGTTTCCTCAACGGTCCGCAGTTCCGAACGAACCTGCTCTACACCCACATCGGTTTCAACACGATCGCTTTCGTCTTGATGCACTACCAACTTCTGCGCCCTGGTCGGCCAAGCAACCGCCAACGCCATGCCATGGTGGGCCGCATCTCGTTCCTTGCGCTCACGCTGGGTGTCTTCACCGCTGTCTGGCTGGCGGCCGAGCATCGATCGGTCGGCGAGTATGGCGGCAGCGCAGCGATGCTCGGATTCTGGTCGATGGCAGCCTTCGTTTACGGCACAGCGATCATGGGCGTCCGGACGGCTCGTCGAGGGCAAGTGGCCGAACACCGGAAATGGATGATCCGCTACGCCGGCTCGATGTGGGGATCGTTCTGGCTCTTTCGGGTGATGCTCGTGGTGACCGGCCCGTTGCTACGGAACTGGGAGACGGCATCGCTCCTTCTTTCGATCTGGCTGTCGGCCCCGCTCGGCATCCTGATCGCCGAGTGGTTCCGGGTGCGGTCGCTTCGCACTTCCGCTCCGATCGTTGCCAAGCGGGCACCCAGCCCGGTCGCAGGAAGCTGAACCCGCCGTGCCCGACGAAGATCCCCTCTCGCCACCGATCGAGAATCGCATCGAGCTCGACCAGTACTCGCTCTCCACGGTCATCTACGCCGAACGTCCAGACGGCACGATCCTGCTGATGAAGCGGGCCGAGGGCACGGCCCTCGCCGGCCAGTACTTCATGCCCGGCGGCCTGGTCGATCCCGGAGAAGATCCATACACCGCAGCAATTCGAGAACTGAAGGAAGAGACCGGGCTCGAGTTCAGTGGACCAATGACCATGGTCGGCTGCTACCCGATGTGGATCTACGGCCAGAAGATGCTGCAGCTGAACTTTCGCGGGCCCGTGGTCGGCGAGGTCGTGGAGAGCCATGAACACACCGATCACCGTTGGGTCGACCCTCGGGAGATGACCGCCCTGTTCACCCCAGACGCGATTGCGGCACTGGCGGATGGCAACCAGCGAGTTGCCGACCTGCTCGCCAAGATCGGCGAGGATCTCGATCGATATTTGGCTCTGCGTCAGGACGGCTGACGGTCCGGCCCGGTCAGCTAATGCGCTCGATGAAGTCGAGCGTGTTGGTGACGAGCTTGCCGGTCAGTGCTGGGTTGAAGTCTGACGAGGTCACATCGGCGAACAGGTGCGCGTCAGTGTCGTACCACTGCAGTTCGCTGACCGGTGCCGCTTCGATGAGCTGATCGATTGCTTCCCGATCTTCGTCGACGAACGGGTCGTTCCGGCCAGCGTGGATCTGGAGCGACACCGCGCTGGGCCAGGTGTCGCCGAAGAAGCCGAGCGGAACGGCGCTGTGGCACAAGACAGCGGCAGTGACACCCGGCCGCTGCTGTGCCACTTTCTGGGCGGGTAGCACGCCGAGTGAAAAGCCGATGACGACGAGGTCTTCACCCTTCGCGGCGTTGGCGCCGGCTTCGGCGATGTGTTCGAAGCCAATCGACTCGGCGTGAGCGACGCCATCTTCGATGGTGTCGAAGGTTGCTCCGTCGAACAGGTCTGGCGTGGTCACGTTGTGCCCGCTGACGGCGAGCGCATTGGCGAATGCCTCGATGCCCGCTGTGCGACCGAGGGCGTGGTGGAAGACCATGACGTCGGCCATCAGGCTGGCAGTTCGTAGTCGAGGAAGCTTCCGCCCCAGCCATTCGCTTGGTCTCGGCCCTGGATGGTCACTGCCGTTACACCTTCGGGGATCTCGATGCCGCTTTGGCTTCGGGTAAATGGTTGTTCGTTTGCATGGTCGTGGGTCAACAGACGGAAGCCGAGTTCGGTGCCCTCAGCATCAACGACTCGCCAGGCATCGGCGTACTGCTCAGGTGTGTCGTACGGGGAGCTCAGCGTGACCGAGAACGTCCACGTGCCATCGGCGGCCTGTGTCGCTGTGGCATCGAGTACGTCAGGAAAGAACTCGGCTGGGTCGTCGAACGCTGGCGCGCTGGTTTCTGGAACAGGCGCAGCGGTGATGGCCGTCGTGTCGGTTGTCTCGGCTGACGTCTCGGCGCCATCGTCAGCATCAGAGCCACCGCACGCACCAGCGATCAGGCCGAGCGCAACAACGACGGAACCGAGGGCCCGCCGGCTCACGGAGTGGGGAAACAGCGGATGATGTCGGCGATCCATGCGCGTACCTCGGGTTGTTGATCCAGAGGAGTCTTGCCGAGACGGACCACGACGAGGTCGCGGTCCGGGACGACCACGGTGTATTGACCCTCGTAGCCGTGAGCACCAAAGCCGTCGATGTCCGAACAGTCGAAGCCGGTGTTGTCCAGAAGGCAGTTCGCATCCCACAGCCACCACTGCGCTCCGTACCAGTGAGGATCGGCCACCGGCGACTGCACAGGCGTTCGTGCGTGCGTCACCCAACCGTCGGGCAGCAACCGCTCGCCGTTCACCATGCCGTCGTCGAGATAGAGCTGTCCGAATTTTGCGAAGTCGCGTGCGGTGGCATAGACGAATGATGAGCCAATGAACGTGCCCTGCTCATCACAGGTCACCGTCGCCGAGTCCATGCCCAGCGGGTTGAACAATCGTTTCTGGAGAAACGCTTCGGTGCTGTCGGCCAAGCCGTTGGTCTTGATGGTGCGGTCACAGATGGCACTGATGATGTTGGTGGTGCCGCTCGAGTAGTTGTAGACCGATCCCGGCTCGTGAATCAGTGGGAACGATTCGGCGAAGCCAGCCACGTCGTCCTTGCCCGACCCGAACAACATCTCGATGACGCTGCTGGTCTCACCGTCGATGTAGTCCTCGATGAACTCGAGGCCGCTGTTCATCTCGAGCAGGTGCTGCAGTGTGATCACCGATCGCTCATCGTCAGCCCATGCCGGAACCGGCACAGCGGCGTCGGGGTCGAGAAACCCGTCGAGCACCAGCATGCCGACCATGGCGTGGGTGAAACTCTTTGCCATCGACCAGGAGATGAGCGTCGTGTCTGCGTCGGCGGTCGGGCCGTAGACCTCAGCGAACACGTTGCCCTGATGCTGGACGACGATGCCCAGATGGAGACCGAACGGTTGGTCTTGATCCCCGCCGAGATCGGTGGCCATGGCCAGCTTCTTCGAGAGTGTTTCCTGATCAATGCTCACAGCTTGCTTCCGGTCAGCGGACGCGTTGGAAATCGACGGTGCGGGCAACGGGATCGACGGCGTCGAGGCGAAGGTCGACCTCTTCGGCCAGCTCGAATCCGTCTGGATTCATGCGGACGACAACGGCTGGCTCACACAACTGCAGCGTGGCCCGGTTCTTCTGCTCGTCGAGGTCGACCACGAACGCCTTGAACACTTCGTTCAGATGGGGGGCGAGCACCATTGCTTCGGCGAAGTCGACCATGCTGCGCTCGAGGGCGCTGTCTTTCGACTTGGCCCGGCCCATCAGCGACGGCAGTTCGTCCAGCGCCTCAACGGCCCACGCCGGCGGTTCCTCGCCGGCGTGCAGCGCAAGCAGAATTTCGTTGCCGAAGCGATCGACGAGCCTTCGCAGTGGTGCGGTGACGTGGGCGTAGATCGAGGCGATGGCTCCGTGCTCGGGATGTTCGGGCCTCGAGCCAGTCATGGCGACGTAGCCAGCTCCTCGGAACGACCGGGCCGCCTTCAGCAGGAACGCGTTGGTCGACGGTGTGTCGGGCTGCACCGTGCGAATGAATTGGGCGTAGTCGACGTCGTTGGGCCACTCGACCCCCAATGCCACGGCCTGGCGACGAAGCCGGCGGAGGTCTTGCTGGCGAGACGGAGGAAGCGTGCGAAGGATTCCGACGCTGGCGTCGTGCATGGCATGGCCGGCGACGATGCCGGTGAGCAACGAGATCTGAGCGTTCCAGCCCTCGACGGGCAGCGAAGCGTCGTACTCCAGGCCGTAGCTGCCGTCGCGCTCCACGATCTCCTGCGAGGGGAGGTTCAAGCTGACGCCGCCGCGGGCGGCTTCTTGCTCCTGGCGAAGCGTGCCAATCGTGCGAAGCAGCGAGAGCGACTCGTCGGTACCGGCCTCGATACGGGCGGCGGCCGTTCGGTAGTTGATGGCCTCGGAGATCTTGACGGTGGCCCGTGCGAGATGACTGTTCGTTGGCAGGCCATCGCTGTCGAGGTCGATGGTCCACAGCAACGCCGGTTTCTCCGTGCCGGCGAGCAGGCTGCCTCGATCCTCGGAAATGATCTCCGGATGCAGTGGGGTTCGCATGTCGGGGGAGTAGAGCGTGGTGCCACGAGTTCTTGCCTCGAGGTCGATGACGCCCCCCGGTTCGAGGAACGCACCAACGTCGGCGATGGCGTAGAAGACTCGGTATCCGTCCCCGCGGCGCTCGGCGTAGAACGCCTGATCCAAGTCGGTGGCGCCGGGAGGATCGATGGCGATGAAACGAAGGTGCCGGGCATCGACCCGTTCGACATCAGCGGGGAAGGCGATCTCGGCCGCAGCGAGCACTTCGTCGGAAAAGCCTTTGGGTACGGCGAGTTCTGTCCGGATCGCGGCGAATCCGGTTTCGAAATCGGCCGGTGCTTTGATTCTGAGAGGCGCCACGCTGGCCGACCATAGTCTCGGTCTCTCCATCGACGTAGCGCTGGGTTCGAGGCTGACGTGTGGCTTTTGACCTCGATGTCATCGGGTCGAGCTCGCTGTCGGATCGGTAGCGTCGCACGGTGAACAGCGCACCATCCGGGCACAGTCGAGCGTTCATCGGTGCTCAGGGGCCGGTCACGCCAGCAGGCCCCGGCGATCGTCTCGTGACACTGCGCTTCGGGATCATCACGCTCTCGGCACTCTGCTACTTCATGAGCTTCGCCATGTTGTTGCCGACGCTGCCGCTCTACGTCGAGGAAGTCCTCGGAGGTTCGAGCTTCCAGGTCGGCGTTGTGGTCGGAGCGTTCGGGGTCTCAGCGGCGCTCATCCGACCGTTTCTCGGACGCGTTGGTGACAAATATGGCCGACGCATCTTGTTGGTCGGCGGTGCGATCGTGACGGGGTTGTCGGTCTTCCTCTACCCGGTGTGGATGTCGATCCCCGTGCTCGTGCTTCTACGAATCTTCACTGGCATTGGCGAATCTGGTGCCTTCGTCGGAGCAGCGACGGCAACGCAGGACCTCGCCGGCGACGAGCGTCGTGGCGAGGCTTCGAGTTACTTCAGTCTGGCCATTTATGTCGGGCTGGGCCTTGGTCCGTTCCTTGGTGAGTTCATCAACGACCGAGCGGATTTCGAGACGGTCTGTCAAGTAGCTCTGTCGCTCTCCTTGGTTTCTGCTCTGTTGGCATTCGCAGTGCCAGCGAAGGCACCGGTCTTCGAGGGATCGGAGAACAAGCCTCGGTCCAGGGCGTTCTTGCATCGAGCTGCCGTTCTCCCGGGCATCTTGTTGACGCTCTCGCTCATCGGGTTCGTTGGCTACACCTCGTTCATTGCCCTCTATCTCGACGACATCAGTGGCGGCACAGCGTCGGCGGGGCCGGTCTTTCTCTTCTACGCCGCCATCGTGTTGGTCATCCGCCTGACGCTCGCCGACCTCCCGGACCGCTTGGGTGCCCGGAAGGGCAGCACATTCGCCTTCGCCTTCATCGCCGCCGGTCTTGGCGTCGTGGCGCTGTGGCCGTCTGTTGCTGGGGTGTATGTCGGCACGGCGATCCTCGCCTGCGGTGTCGCCTTCAACTATCCGGCGCTCTTTCTGTTGGTGATGGCGGACACCGAACCACACGAACGCAGTCACTCGGTTGCAAGCTTCGGCTTCTTCTTCGACATTGCCGGCGCCGTGGGTGCTCCGCTGCTCGGTTTGGTGATCGTTCTGACCGGTAGCGAGCGTCCCGCCTTTGCCCTGGGCACCCTCACTGCCATCGCCGCGCTGATCGGCGTGCGCCGGCTGACAAGGCCAGAAGTGTTGCGAGTCCCCGCAACCTGACTACGGTTTCCTGCCGTGAGCGAAGCGGATGGCACAGCAGCCGAGGTCGAGACTGGATTGATCATTCCGGTTCCGGCGTTCGAGGACTTCATCCAAGAGCATCGAGCGCACAACCCTGCGGTGTCTCCTGAGGGTGTTCCCGCTCACCTGACGTTGCTCTACCCGTTCCTCCCTCCGTTCCGTTGCCTCGAAGCGCACGACGAGGTCGAAGACTTCTTCGCCCATGTCGAGCCCTTCGACTTCGAGCTGACCGAGGTCGGCTGGTTCGAAGACCGCGTGGTCTTCCTCGCTCCGTCAGACCCCGCGCCGTTCATCGAATTGACCGAGCGCCTCATTGGGCAATGGACCCAATGCATTCCGTACGGCGGTCGCCACGCTGGCAAGCACGTTCCCCACCTGACGCTCGGCATCGAGGGCACGCCAGCCGAAATGGCCAGCCTCGCCGAAGCCGCTCAGAAACTGCTGCCCATCAAGTGCACGGCGGAACAAGCCTGGCTGATGATCGGCACGCCGCACCCGGCCGAATGGGAAGTGAAGGAACGCTTCGTCTTCGGCGGTTGACTTACTTGTTGCCTGATCCGTACAGACCGAGGGCGTCAGTCAACTGATCGTTGGCTTGGTAGGACTCGTCAATCGACGGGAACGCTCCGGATCGGGCGTCGTCGGCGTAGCTCGAAACTGCTGCGACTTGGTCTTCGAACGCCGTGCCGTAGCGGCGAACGAACTTGGGCTTGAAGCGGTTCTCGAGACCGACGACGTCGTGATAGACGAGCACCTGGCCATCGCACTTTGGGCCAGCCCCGATGCCGATGATCGGGATGCCCACGGCATCGGTCACCATTTCGCCGACCACATCCGGCACGCCCTCGACCACGAGGGCAAAGCAGCCCGCGGCTTCGAGTGCTTTCGCTGCATCGACCAGCGAGCGAGCTTGGCCCGCTCGCTTGGCTTGCACCTTGAAACCGCCCATGACGTTGAGTGATTGTGGGGTGAGGCCGACGTGGCCCATCACCGGGATCTCGGCGGCACGAATGGCTTCGATCATCGGAATACGTTTCCGGCCGCCTTCCATCTTCACGCATTGGGCACCGGCCCGAATGAGCTTGGCGGCGTTGTTGAGCGTTTCGTCGGTCGACACGTGGAAGCTCATCCACGGCATGTCGCCGACGATCACCGCATCGGGCTTGGCTCGAGCAACTGCGCCCACGTGGTATGCCATGTCATCGATCGTCACCTGCAAGGTGTCCTCGTAACCGAGGACGACCATGGCCACGCTGTCGCCGACGAGGATCATGTCGACCCCTGCTTCGCTCACCACGCGCGCCGACGGTGCGTCGTATGCGGTGACCATCACGAGCGGTTCATCGCCGCGTCGGATCTTCGATGCCTGGATACGGGGGACACCCGAGAGCTTGCTCATGGGTCAGAGTGTGGCACCGGCATTGTCGAGTAGTCGAGGACGACCCACTTGGGCTGCGATGATGAGACGGATGTCACCGTCGAGCTCGTCGGGTTCCTCGAGCGAAGCAGCCTCCACTGCGGCGGCGTAGTCAAGCTTGGCCAGGGGCTCGTCGCCGACGACTTCGGCCATCGCAGCGGCAACAACAGCAGGTTTGCGCTCGCCAGCTTCTACCAGTGCCAACCCCCGATCGAGTGCCCGTCGAAGCACGGGAGCCGCCGCTCGTTGACCGTCGTCGAGGTACGCGTTCCGGCTAGACATGGCGAGGCCGTCTGCTTCACGCACGATCGGGCAGCCAACCACCTCGACTGGCATCGAGAGGTCGGCCACCATCCGACGAATGACCGCCAGCTGTTGAAAGTCCTTTTCGCCGAAGTACGCCTGACATGGTCCGACGATCGAGAAGAGCTTCGACACGACCGTAGCGACTCCGGAGAAGTGGGTCGGGCGGGTGGCTCCCTCCCAACGACCGGCGAGCGCATCGACGGTCACCTGGGTGAGCACCGGACCGAGCGGATACATCTCGTCGACGCTCGGCGTGAAGATGAGATCGGCGCCTTGATCACCAGCCAGCGACCGATCGCGGGCGAGATCCCTCGGGTAGTCAGTGAGATCCTCGTCGGCTGCGAACTGCAGCGGGTTCACAAAGATGCTGACGACCACAAGATCGTTCTCGGTGCGAGCGGCAGCGATCAGTGATCCGTGGCCGGCGTGCAGGTAGCCCATGGTTGGTACAAAACCCACGCGTTGTCCGGTTGCTCGGGCCGAGTCGAGCCGGCTCCGTAACTCGCTGATCGTCGGGATGAGTTCGGGCAGGCTCATGGCTGCTCCTTTTCGACAGGGCTGGAGACCGGGAAGTGGTGGCCGGCGAGAGCCGCGCATGCCTCGGCCATGGCTAGGTACAGCGCATGCTCCTCAATAGGCAGCGCGTCGATGTGGGATTGCACGGTGGACCAGTCGGCTCTGGCGACGGGTCCGGTCAACGAGGCGGTTGCTCCTGCGCGATCGATGTTGTCGAGCACGGCTCGCATCATGTCGATGAAGGGGCTCAATGGCAGGTCGGCGTCGCTGGCGACGCGCTCGACCTGCGCAGCGAGGGCCACCAGGTGGTTGGCAGAGATTGCCGCCGCCGCGTGGTACTCCCCACGTTTGGTCTCATCAACAACGAAAGGTTTTGCTCCGAGCCGTGCGGCCAACGTCAAGAGTTCGCGTTCGCAAGCCTCGTCGGCTCCGGCGATGGCGAGGTTCGCCTCGGCCAGCAATGCGGCCGCTCCGACGCTGGCATCGGGCAACGACAGAAGCGGATGGATCGAACCGCAGCGACGGTGGTGGACGAGGAGGGGAGCGAGCGTCGTGGCCCCGGAAACGTGAACAACGAGCGGGCCGGACGGTATGCGGGCTGCGACCTCGGCGATCACACGGTCGGGCACGGCGATCACTACCAGATCGAGTGTGGGGTCAAGTCGCTCGGGATCACCGTCCCGACCAACAACATCGGCGCACTCGGCTCCGACGGTGGTGAGCGCCTGTTGGAACGAGCGGCCGGCCCGACCCGGGCCGACCACGGCGAAGCGAAGCGTCGCTGACTCAACCACAGTTGGGGATCGGTCCGGCAAGTTTGTCGAGAATGACCTTGAGCGCCTTGACGTCGTCCTCATCGAGCTGTTCGAAGATCAACTCCTGAACCCGGTCGACGTGCTTCGGCGCTGCCTCCACCAGGTGTTGCATGCCTTCGTCAGTCAGCTTGGCGATCACACCGCGGCGGTCCTGGCCAGAGTCGGCTCTGGTGACAAAGCCGTTCTTGACCATGCGATCGACGCGGTACGTCAGCCTGCTTCGAGAGATGATGGCCCGATCGGCCAGCTCGTTCATCCGGGCTTTGCGTCCTGGGGATTCAGAGAGCGTCACCAGGATCTCGTAGTCGGACATCGTCAGGCCGGACTCGGTCTGGAGATCGTCATCGAACTCGATGAACTGCCGCTGGGTGACCTGCACCCAAAGCCGCCACACCTCCTGTTGTTCGCTGGTCAACCAGTTGGTCATTCGCCGCTCCAGATCACTACCGCTGGCATGTTACGCACCAGACCGTGGTGCGGGCGTCGATCACACGCGAACGCAGCAGTTCGCCGCACCGCAGACACGGCTCACCTGCCCGGCCATAGGCCGCCAGGGCGTGCTGGTTGTCTCCGGTGCCACCATCGGCATTGCGGTAGTCGCGCAGCGTGGTGCCACCGAGGTCGATGCCTTGCACCATCACTGTCTGCACGGCTTCCAGCAACCGACCCGAACGCTCGAGGCTGAGCGATCGCCGGACCGGGTTGATCTCGGCAAGCCAGAGCGCCTCATCGGCATAGATGTTGCCGACGCCGGCCACGGGCCGCTGGGACAACAACTGCGTCTTGATGGCCCGGTTGCTTGCGCTGATCAGCTGCCAGAACAGCTTGGGCGTGAGCGCGGGATCCCACGGCTCTGGCCCCGCATTCGCGAGGGTCGGAATGCCGGAGTAGTCGCCGGCCGGCACCACGCGCAGGCGGCCGAACCGCCGGGTGTCGATGAACTCCATGGTTTCGTCACCGTCGAGGTGCCACCAGGCCCGCAGATGGGGGTCGCTATCGTCGGGCGGTCCGTCTCGAAACACGACTCGCCCCGTCATGCCGAGATGCACCACCATCTCCCGCCCGTCGTCGAGCGAGAGCAGTAGATACTTGCCCCGTCGGCCTGCTCCGGTGATCGAGGCTCCGGTGATCGAGCGGGCTGGCGTGAACTTGGCTGATGGGTGCGAGCCAGCTTCCAGCACGCGGCGCCCGGTCAAACGTGGCTGGAGTTGGCGCCGGATCGTCTCGACTTCGGGAAGTTCTGGCACGAGCTGACGCTACCGGTGCGCTCGAGTCCCCGGATCTCATCGAAACCGAGTTCGTCGCGGACACGAGATCAGGCAGACTGTCCCCGTGGCGATCCAAGAGCAAACCGTCGATCATCTCAATGACGATCGAGTCGCGTTGGCGGCCGCAGGAGAACTGATCGACCAGCTTCATCGGCGAAACATCACCGAGGGCCTCGTGGTGGACTTGGGATGTGGCTCGGGTTTGACTGCTCGTCGGCTGACCGATGCGGGCTATGACGTGATCGGCGTCGACATCTCCCAGGAAATGGTCGAGCTGGCTCGGATCAATGCTCCCGACGCCACCTTTGTCGTCGACTCGCTTTTCGCCTACGAGATTCCACCCTGTGTTGCCATCACGGCCATCGGCGAGTCGATCAACTACGCCATCGACGATTCGACCACCCAGCAAGATGTTGACGGGTTCGTCCAGCGAGTGTTCGACGTGCTGCTGCCGGGAGGGCTCGCCATGCTCGATGCCGCTGGCCCCGGGCGGATTGGCCCCGGCGTGCGCAACGACGCCCGCTTCGAAGGCGACGGCTGGGCGCTCTTCGTACGGACCGAGGGCTCTGATGATGGTCTGTCGATGACGCGTGAGACGATGCTGTTCCGCCAAGAGGGCGAGCTCTGGCGGCGCACCGACGAGCGGCATCGGCTTGATCTCTTCTCACCCGAAAGCGTCACTGAGCAACTGTTGGTGGCTGGCTTCGATGTGGTGGTGATGTCTGGCTACGAGGACCTGACCTTCCCCGAAGGATGGAACGGGTTCCTCGGCCGCAAGCGTCGCTGACGGCTGCTCAATGAGCCGGTACCGGCACCTCGACCCAGCCCTCGGGTGATGGCTCGTAGCAGCGGGTGCCGTCGGACCATCCAACCGCGGATTCGAACATGCGATGGCGCAGACAAAAGCCGTCGGTGTTCGTGTGGGTGACGGTGAACCGGTGTTCGCCTGTTGCCGGGGTCGGGTCGAAGTCGGTGGACGAGAGCGTCGCATGGTCATCGGGGGCCCACGTGTCCACGGAGTGGCGTATCCCGAGCAGTGGGTCACGAACCGTCATGGTGATCGTGCACACGCCGGCGGGGCAGGAGGCGTCACCTTCGACGTCGAAGACGGATCCGTCATGAAGCGCTCGCTCGATGTCTCCCTGACCAGTTGTGGGACTGTTCGACACGCGGACTCGCAACGCGCACGACCCTCGGCCAGGCAACACCGTCATGGTGACGTCTGCAGTGATGTCTCCTCGTCCCTTTGCAATGACGACCCATTGGGGCAGCGGAGGCTCATCCGCAGTATCGACGATGCAGCGCCCGAAGATTCGGGCTTCGATCGTCAACTCTCGATGGGGGGCCGCCGGGTTGGCGGCGACCGTCACGCTCGCATCGACGGTGATCGGCTCGAAGGCGTGGACGAGAGGCTCCTCCGGCATCGAGAACGTGATGTCATGCCCGAGTGGCAAGGCGGCGACCCCCGCCCAATGCATGTCAGCGCCCGGCGTCACGACCTGCACGTCGTAGGGAAGTTCGAGGTCTGGAGTCAATGCCTCGGCCGGGACGATGAATCGGACCGATCCGTAATGCACGGGGTAGAAGTAGGTGTTGAAGCCTGGCTGGAGTTGCCAAGCTGCGCCCTCAGGGCCGCTCCATTCGACGGTCGCAGCTTCGAGGTTTTCCCCGCATCCGCCGATTTCGATGTACTGGAATCGCAGCCGCAGCTCATAGGTGGCGTTGGTCAGTGGGGTGAGTTCGACCTCGGTCTCGGCGTAGCTGCACGTCGGCACGAACGGCGGGCGTTGCGGAACGAATGGGGGCGTGGGAAAGATCGTGATGACCGGGATCGGTGCCAGCGTCAGCGGATCAATCGGCGACGGGCTGGCGGGAATGGGAACCGCTGGACGGTCAGGTGTGTGAGGTCGGTCGGGGTCGACGAGGCCGGTTGAGGCAACGAACTCATCGCTCGAGGCAAACCCGGCGACCACGTCACCGCGGGTCATCGTTCCATTGAGCTCGGCCAGCCAGAACTCAGCACCGGCAGGGTCAGGCTCACGCTCCAGCACGTTGGCGTAGATCTGGGTCACAAGGTCTGCGTTGGTGAGTTGTCCGTATCGCCCAACGAACTCATCGCTCTGGACCATGGCGTTCGAGATGTCTGCCAACGAACGACCCGAAGCCGTCTGGTCGAGCCAGTGGCGCAGGCCCTCGGGGTCGGCAACTCGGAGAAACACCGCTTGATACAGACGACGAATCGCCGGCTGCGAGATGAAGCCCGTTTTTGCCTGGTACTCGGTTGATTCGCTGAAGGCGACCACGAGTTCGCCACGCGACAGCCCGGTGCTCAGTCGTCCAAGCCAGTGCGATCGTCCACCGCCGTCAGGCAAGCGACCGAGCACCGACACATAGACCTGGTCAATGAAGGCAGCGTCGTCGAGTTGGCCGTAGATCTCGATGTATTCCGGACTCTTGGCGAATTGATCAGCTATCGAGCGGAGCGAGGTGCCCTCTGCGAATCGGTCGACCCAGAACCAGAGGCCGGCTGCGTCCGGCTCACGGTTGAAGTAGGCCAGGTACAGCCGATGAATCGAGTGCACGTTGGTCGGAGCAGGCGAGGCGGCCGGTTCGTCGAGCGGTTCGGTGCTGATGGCACCGGCCTGGCCTGCGACGCCAGCAAGACACATGAGCAGGATCACCATGAAACGGGAAGCCAGCCTGGTCATCACCCGATGCTTGCGGTTGTTGCATGCGCACACCAGCGTCGATCAACCTGGATGCCGTGGGTCATCTTGCTGGCGGCGGTCGTTGATTCCGGAGGTTCTAGGTCGCCAAGGCGGCACGAGCGGCGGCTCGTCCTGATGCCAGCGCTCCGTTGAGGGAGGCATCCCGGCGATGATCGCCGGCAATGAAGAGGCCGTTGACCTCGACCGCAGCCCTGGCGTCGTGGCCGGGCAACTGCTTCGGTTGTGCTTTCTCGATTCGGTCGACCCGAATCTCCTCATACGTGCCAGCCACCGGACCGAACCAGTCGACCAGTTGCTTGCGCATCGCGGCCGGAGCGTCGGGGTCCATCGTGGGGGCGGAGATAACAAACAGATGCGAGCCCTCCGGCGCGTAGTCGGCGCTGACATGGCTCATCGGTGCCATCGAATTGATCGGTCCGGTGCCCGTTCCGTTCAACGCAAGAATGGGCAGGTCGATCGGAGCGATCGGTGAGCTCAGCCAAACGCTGGTGACTCCGTTCCAGCCCGGATCTTCGGTGTCGGCCAGCCGTGCGGACTCGGTGGCATCGGTGGCGAGGATGACCGCATCGACGTCGAGGGCATTCCCACCGGAAATGGCGATGGTCGAGCTCGTGACCTTCTCGACCTTGGCACCGAAGTGGATGCTGCCTTCTGGCAACGACTCGGCGAGCTGATCGGAGATGGCGCCCATGCCGAGAGCAGGAACCGCAGCGTCGCCAGCTGACAACATCCGGAAGACGAAATCAACGACCTGGCTGCTGCCTTGGAGGTCAGCGTCGAGCGTGATGCCAGCGAAGAGCGGCTGGAGGAATCGCTGGACCATCCGGTCAGAGAACCCGAGCTTTTCGAATCGGTAGGCAGCCGTGGTGCCGACGCCTTCCCAGAGTGACTCGACCGAACCCTTGCTGACCTTCAATCGGTAGGAAAGAATCCGGAGCTTGTCGATCGGTGAGCCAATCGGTGCGGTGAGTGTGGCACCGAGCTGCTTCGGTTCGCGAAGGGGGTCGCCGATGCGGTGGAAGGTGTCACCGATGCGGACCGACGCCCCCGGAAGGAACGTTCGCAGATCCAGGCGGTCGTAGTCGAGCAGGTCCTTGCACTCCGGGTAGGCCGTCAGCATGATCTGGAAGCCGCGGTCGAGGCGATAGCCATCGACGACATCGGTGCGGACGCGACCGCCTGGGCCGTCGCTTGCCTCGTAAACGATGGCCTCATGGCCAGCGGTGGTGACTTCCTTTGCGGCAGCCAAACCGGCCAACCCTGCTCCAACGATCCCGACGCGCACCGACTGTTTCTACCCGTTTCCTCTCGGGTCTGTCGTGACCGAGCCCGAATGGCTTGCATTCCGTGCGGCCTGGCCGAGCAAGTCGAGCTGGACTCCGGCGGTTTCAGCTTCGGGAAGAGGTGGGCAGGGCACGCCTCGGGTGGCACACGCGGACGCGACCATGTCGTGGAACCGGCGGGCCAACGGCAGGGCGTCGTTGTTGTCCGGGGTGTGGGTGAAAACCACGGGCGAGCGACCCTCGTGCAGCCAGCGGACGATCGTTGGCACCCACTGGCGCCAACGATCGAGGCTGGCACCAAGGTCTCGATTGCCGATCAATCGCACGATCGGCTGCGGCCCGGTCGCGACGGGCCGCACCGGCACCCTTGGCTTCTTCTCCCACGCATCGATCTCCTCTGGAGTTTCCGGCGGGCGGTCGAACAGCGCCCTCGAGTCGAGGATGACCCGGTTGACGTCGTGCTCCGTCAACAGATCATCGACGCGGCGCTCCATGCTGCCGCCCACGAAGAAGTCGGCGTGTCGTAGCTCGACCGCCCAGCCAGCGAACCCCTCGATCGATGGCGCCTTCTCCAGGAACGCAGCGAGGGCGGGAAGGTCGCTGCCGCTGAACGACGGAGGCAGTTGGATCTGGATCGGTCCGAGTCGCTCGGCCATCGGCGAGATGCGATCGCAGAATTCCATGGTGAGTTCGGCGGCATTTCGCAAACGCCGCTCGTGGGTGATCGTTCGTGGCAGCTTGAAGCAGAACTGGAAGCCATCGGGTGTGTCATCACGCCAACGAGCGATCGTGGTGGCCGGCGGGGTGGCATAGAACGTGGTGTTGCCCTCGACCGCTGTGCACCACGTGGCATACGGGCCGAGCTCGGTGCCCGGCTTGGTGTCGGCCCGGAAGTGGCGTCCCGCCCATTCCTTGTGCGCCCACATCGCACAACCGACTCTCAGCTCACCCACCGTCGGTTGTTCGGTCCGGCTACGTTCGCCGGCCGGACTCTCGTACTCTTGCTTGGTCTGAGGAGGCGTCATCGTGAGTCGTGGGGCAACGGGTCGAGCAACGAAAGAGTTTCGCAACTGGGCGGGCAACCAAGTGTGCCTTCCCACGCAACATCACCGACCCAACTCGGTGGCATCTGTGTCGGCAATCGTGTCGAGGGCGCAGCTGAGTGGCGAGACCGTGAAGGCCGTCGGGTCTGGGCACTCGTTCACCGCAGCGGCGTGCACGTCTGGCCACATGCTGGCGCTCGACCGGCTGAACAAGCTCGAGTCGATCGATCACGAGAATCATCGGGTGACCGTGCAAGCCGGGATCACGCTCGCCGCGCTGAACGAGCAACTCGCAGCCGTTGGCTTGGCGATGCCCAACCTCGGCGACATCGCCTACCAGACAATTGCCGGAGCCATCGGTACCGCCACTCACGGCACCGGTCTGCTGCTCGGCAACCTCGCCACCGCCGTGGTGGGGATGGAGATCGTCGATGGCAACGGTGACATCCACTGGTGCGATGAACACACGAACCCTGAGCTTCTGGCTGTGGCTCGAGTTGGTGTCGGCGCGCTCGGGGTCGTTACGAAGGTGACGCTGCAGTGTGTTCCTGAGTTCAACCTTCACGTGCAGGAAAGCGTCGAGGACCTCGACGACCTGCTCGATGGCTTCGCTGACCACGCGGCGGGCAACGATCACTTCGAGTTCTTCTGGGTGCCGGGCACCGAGCAGGCGATGGTCAAGCGCAACAACCGAACCCAGCGCGCCGCCGAGCCCGAGTCACGACCTGCCTACTTCTTCAACAAGATCGTGATGGAGAACGTGGCGTTCGGGGCGGTGTGCCGTGTCGCTCGCCGTTGGCCGTCGACCGTTCCAGCGATCGCCAGGTCGCTGTCCTCACTCGCCGGCGATCGTGAGGTGGTCGACCGCAGCGATCGGGTGTTTGCGTCACCGCGGCTGGTGAAGTTCTGTGAGATGGAATACGGCATCCCGATCGAGGCGCTGCCCGAGGCGTTCCGACGAGTCCGGGCGTTCGCTGCCGGGCTCGGCGAGCCGATCCTGTTCCCGATCGAGTGTCGGGTCTCCGCTGCTGATGACATTCCGCTGTCGACGGCGCAGGGTCGCACCAGCGCTTGGATTGCCGTTCACCGCTACCAAGGCGTCGACTACACCGACTACTTCCAGGGCGTCGAAGCCATCATGAACGACTACGACGGCCGCCCGCATTGGGGCAAGCTTCATTTCCAGAACGCGGCGTCACTGGCACCTCGATACCCACAGTGGGATCGGTTCATGGAGGCTCGAGCCAAGCTCGACCCCACCGGTGTTTTCCGCAACGCCTACACCGATCGAGTGCTCGGTTCCTGAGCCTGGGATTCGGCGACGAGTGCTTGGCCGGCTTTGGATCGAATCGCGCCGGCGAGGCCAGCAACGATGATGAGTCCGCCAACGAGGTGTACCCAGGTGACGCCCTCGCCGAGGAAGATCCAGGCCATCGTTCCTGAGACCACGGGGCCCGTCAGCCGCATCAGGGGTGGGACGTTGGCGGGCACGTAGTTGAGCGGCCAGGTCATGGCGATGTGGCCGAGTGTGCCTGGCACGATGGCCATGGCGAGTGCTCGCCAGAGGTCGTCGGTGCCAACGCTTCCCGGGTCAGCGCCGATGGCGAGGACGAAAAGCGTCACCAACACTGCGGCGGTCCCGATGACCGTGACGAGAAAAGCAATCACCGTCAGGTGCTGCCGGCTGAACTTCGAGATCAAGAAGAAGAGGGCGAAGAACGTCGCGCTCAGCATGGCCATGATCATCCCGAGCGGATCGCCGTCGGGGCCAGTCGAGCTGCCGAGCACCACGAACGCTGCACCCGCCATGGTGGCGACCGACCACAGGCGGAACGCAGGGGCTGGTCGCTCGCCGAACATCGGAATGGCGAAGATCGCAACGACGATCGGTGACAACGTGCTCATCAGGCTGACATCGACCACGCTCGTTCGCTTGACAGCGGTGAAGAACAACACCTGGTTCAGAGAGAACGATGCCCCGGCGAGCATCGCCCACTTGATGCCTTGCTTCGTGGCGACCTTGCGACCGCCGAGGCGTTGAACGACGACGGCGATGGCCAACACACCGAACCCAAACCACAACCGCCAGAACGACAGGAGCACACCGGTGGTGTCCGACGAACGGGCAAGGACCGGGCCTGATCCGTAGAACAGCACACCCAAGGCGATCAGTTGGAAGGGGAACCGAGACGCGATTCGGTCGCCGATGGGGTGGGGCTCGCTCACCGCTCGGGTGTAGTCCGGCCTGGCGTGCTGTCCAAAACGGCCGGTCGTTCGCGTTGGAGGTCCGGCTAGTTGACCAGGATGATCACTTGGGCTGGGCCAGTCACGCCGTTGATCGAGCTGAAGAAGATCCCATAGGTGCCAGACGCAGTCACCGTGACATCAATTGCTGCGTCCAAAGGCCCCTCCGTCGCGCTCCCTCCGTCGTCATCGGTGCCGAATGGTGCTCCTACGGGGTCGGTCATCGCAAGGAAGGGATCGGTACCGTCCCCGCCGTCGATGACAAACACTTGAAGCCGGTCACCGGCGACCAAGTCGACGAACGAACTCTCGTCCGTTGCGGTCAGTGTGGTGAAGAAACTCTCGTTCGACGGAGGTGACAGTGTCCCACCGCCGCCACCGGTTCCAAGCGTCTCCACTTTCACGTTGAAGAATCCACAGGCCGACACCTCGAAAGCAGACACCACGACCGAGTGAACACCGCTCGTGGTCGCCGTAGTGATGAGCTGTGAATCGAACCCGGATGTCGACCCGTCATCGTTGAAGCCGAGGCTGTTGCCGTTCGAATCGAGGAGTTCTACCTGGGGGTCGAAGTCGATCTCTTCGACATCGATCTGGACCCGATCTCCGGCGTCGAGCACGAGGTCGAAGCGTCGGGTCATCCCGGGCTGCGTGATGTTTGCCCTGACCGCCGGGTCACCGCTCCCCAATCCGGTGACGAGGATCGCGTCTCCGCCGCAGTCCTGCGCAGCGGTGCCGGTCGTGGACGGTGCTGCCGACTGTGTCGTCGATGCGGTCGCTGTACCACCTGACGTCGCCGGCGGTGCCGCCGTGGTCTTGGGCGCGCCGGCCACCGTCGTCGAGCTGGCGCCCGCCACGGTGCTGGCGCCGCCCGACGCCGTCGTCGCTGGGGCCACCGATGTGGCTGCATTGGTGGCGACCTCGTCGCCGTCCGATCCCAAGAAGAAAAAGGCGCCGAGTCCGAGCAGAGCGATGAGCAACACGCCGATGACAGCGAGCCACACCGTGTTGGATCCCGAGGGGGGTGTCTGGTCACCCGCAGGCGGTCCCGCGGCGGCGAACTGCTGGGGGTAGCCCGGTTGTTGCGGGTAACCGGGGTGTTGAGGAGCGCCGGGTGGAGGCTGGGGATGTGCCGGTGGCTGCCAGGGCTGGCCTGGTTGTGCGCCGTCGGCGGGAGTGCCCGGTCCATTGGGTGGTTGATTCACGCTGCTTGCTCCCTCGGTTGGACGGCGGACCGTAGCGCCGAATCCTTCCGAACCACCACTGTGCGTGATGGTCAAGCGCCGCGGTGCATGCCGTCAGACGTCAGCGACATGCGCGGGCCGTAAGCGGGCGCCTTGCCGCTGCTCTTCGCCAGTCTGATGACCCGCCACCGTTGCCCGACGTAGGGCTCGAGCAGCTCGAGCATGCGTTCGTCGGTCGCCCGGGCCTCACCGGCCAAGAACCAGGCGACCGTGTTGGGGATGTGATAATCGCCAACGGGGACGGCATCGGCGTCACCCATGGTGACCGCAGTGACCATGTTCGTCGTCCACGGGCCGATGCCGCGGATGCGCTCGAGCCTGGCCTTCACCATCGACGGATCGTGAGTGGTGGAGAGGTTGGGCAGACGGCGGAGTTCGTGAGCGACGCGGATGATGATCTCGGCCCGCTTTCGTTCGACGCCGAGAGGATGAAAGTCGTGGTACGCCATCTGGGCGGTGGTCGTTGGGCTCGGCAGAATCCAGCCCGTGCGGGGCCCGGGTGCTGGATCGCCGAATCGTCGAGCGAGTTGCCGGCGACTCTGATGGGCCTTGGTGACCTGCACCTTCTGTCCGAGGATGCCCCCGACCAGTGCATCCCACGGCCGGTCGGTTCGTGAGAGCAGGAAGGGTTTTGCCACCCAGGCGTCAGCCACCGCACCCGTCGGCTCGAAGCCGTCGAGGTCGTCAGCGAAACCCAACAGTTTCGGAGCCTGCTCGAGCAGCCACTCGCGACCGTCGCCCCATGCTTCGGCCAGGACCTCAGTGTCCTTCGTGCGTTGCAGGTGAAGCGTGCCGGTGCCATCGGGGGTTCGAGTGCTCCACCACGTTTCGCCCGGGCCGATCATGACCGGGTCCTTGGCGCCACGAACAGTCGCTTTGAGCCGCAGCGACGCCGGGACATCGATCGTTCTCGTCGCTCCAGGCTCGGTCACGTCTCGACCGTAACCAGTGCTTGCCGACTCGGGGCTTGCCCACTCATTGCCACAGATCAGCGAGCATCGAGTCGACGTCGTCGACGATGCTCTCGCCCTCGATTTGGTCGATGTCGATCGTGCTCTTTGCCGCTGGAAGAGCCCGCTCATCGAACAGATCCCGAACCGGCTCGATGAAGCGGCTCATCTGGGCGTAGAGGTGACGATCGTCGTGGCCGTGGCGGTTGACGTGGTATCGCAACGGCACGTGCACCGCCAGTTCGTCCTTGGCTCGGGTGAGGGCGACGTAGAGGAGACGAAGCTCTTCTGCGAGGCCAGCCTTGTCGCCGATCGCCATGTCGGAGGGAATGTTGCCGTCTGCTGCGTGGAGGAGATGGACCGACCGCCACTCACAACCCTTGGCAGAGTGAATCGTGCTGAGGGTGAGCCAGTCGTCGTCCTTGTGCGGCGGCCCGGCGAGGTCGCCCGTCTTCCCTGGCGGATCCAATGTGAGCTCGGTGAGCAGACGCGACCTGGTGGGGTATTGCGTGGCGGTCGCAGCGAGTTGATCGATGTCGGCAAGGCGGGCTGCTGCGTTCTCGTAGCGATGGGGAAACACATCGGCGCAGAACTGGTGGAGCCGATTGACTTGCTCAGCTGGTGCTGCCTCAGCCCGGCAGTCCCCAAAGGCAGCGATGAGTGATGCCGACTGTTCACTCGATGCGCTCGGGAAGCGAATCGTGCCACTGAGCAATCGATCGACTGAGTCGACGTTGGCATCGGTGATGGCGAGTTCTTCGGACAGCCGCCGGACGGTTGCCGGTCCCACACCTTCGAGCGTGTCGAACACTCGATGCCACGCCAGTTGATCTGCCGGATTCTCGAGCACTCGGAGCAGGGCCAACAGGTCCTTCACATGGGCCGACTCGAGATACTTCAAGCCGCCGTACTTCACGTAGGGGATGTCCCGTCGAGTGAGCTCGAGCTCAAGGTGATCTGCGTGATGGCCAGTTCGGAATAGCACGGCCTGTTCGCGAAGATCAATGCCGCGTTCGCGAGCATCGAGCACCTGGTCGGCCACCATCTGGCTCTGATCGCCTTCGTCGTGGTGCACGGCCAGCACGGGCTGGGCCCCGCCGGTCCTGGTCGACCACAGTTCCTTGCGAAAGTGCTGACTGCCCACGGCTCGCTGATCGCCTGGATCGCTGGTTGGCGCCACGACTTGGGCGAGCACGGCATTGGCTACCTGCAGTACGGGCATCGTCGAGCGGTAGTTCTGCTCGAGCGTGATCGTCGTGGCACCTTCGAACCGCTCGGCAAACCGCCACATGTTCTCGACCGTGGCCGAGCGGAACCCGTAGATGGCCTGGGCGTCGTCGCCAACGGCGCACACCTGCGTTGTGGGCCCAACCATGCCGGAGATGATGTCGACCTGGATGGGGTTCGTGTCCTGGTACTCATCGATCAGAATGTGATCGAACAGGGTTCGCAGCCCGCCCTTCTCGCTCTTGGCGATCGCCCGCCAGAACAGCAGGAGGTCGTCATAGTCGAGGACCTGGTGCTCACGTTTGCGAGCGGTGTAGGCGGCGAAGATCGTGCGGAATTCGTCGGCGTGGTCGGCCACCCACGGGTAGTCGGTTTCGAGGACGTCATCGAGCTTGGCTTGGCTGCTGACCATCCGCCCGTAGACGTTGGCGATGGTCTCCTTGCGGGGGAAGCGCTTGCCTCGCTCGCCAAAGCCTTCCTCGTTCCGGACCATGCCGAACAGGTCGACGATGTCGGACTGATCGAGCACGGTGAAGTTCGGCGCCAGTCCAGCGCTCTGCCCGACTGAGCGCAGCAGACGATTGGCGGTGGCATGGAACGTGCCGCCCCACACCTGGCCGGCGGCGCGGCTGGTCGAAGAGGCCTTGACCCGACCGAGCATCTCGGCGGCGGCTCGTCGAGTGAAGGTCAGCAGCAGGATGCGATTGGGGTCGACGCCGTCGTCGATGAGGCGGACCACTCGGCTCACCAATGTCTTGGTCTTGCCCGTGCCGGCGCCAGCCACGATCAACAACGGGGTGCCGTCGTGGTGGACCGCAGCCCGCTGCTCAGGATTCAAGTAATCGAACATACGTTCTCAGACTACACGCGTGGCAAACCCCGGGTTCGGGACCCTCAGTTTTGACCGCTCCAGCCCCCGGTCTGGCTGGCTTCAGCCTGCGTAGACGGTCTCGTCGAACACGATGCCCTTCTCGAGAGTCTTGTGGACCGGGCAACGCTGGGCGATGTCCATCAGTCGCTTCCGGGTGGCCTCGTCGAAGTCGCCATCGATGAAGATGCGCGAGGTGACGCGGTCGACCATGCCGGACTTGGTGTCATCACACTGCTCGCAGTCATCGATGTGGACCTTGTCGTAGGTGTACTCGACGCTGAGTGAGGTGATCTCGATGTTCTTGCGCTGGGCGTACATTGACACCGTGATGCTGGTGCAGGCGGCGAGGGCGCCCAGCAGCATGTCGTAGGGGTTGGGGCCGGTGTTGTCGCCACCGAGATCAACGGGTTCGTCTGCTCGCCAGGTGTGCGTGCCGTTGGTGATGTCGACGCGGAAGTTGGATTGGAGCTCTGCGGTGATCGATGCCATGCCGTTTCCAACACGTTTCACCTGGCCCCGATTCCGACCGACGGAGATAGCTGCGGTGGTTGGCTCGAGCTGACGCTCGAGGTCGGTTCGAAGGCGGGCATTGTGATGGCCTCGCCGGCGACGATGAGGTCTGGATTGCCAGAGCGCACCTGATTGGCGGCGACGACGAGGCGCCAGTACTCGGCGATCTGCCCGGTCGTAGGTGGGGTTGCCCTGAGTGCTGTCAGGGTCTCGGCGGCAAGGGACCACAAGTTGTCACCTTCGTTGACCACAACCTGGTGGTGCTTGATTCCGCCCTCGGCCGGCGACGCCGTGATGGAGTCATCTGGCTCGACGGCATCGTCGGCATCGGGTTGCGCCGTCGTTGGCTCCACCGTGGTTGGTTGCACGGTGGTCGGAGTTGTTGTTGGTGCTGCGGTTGTTGGTGCTGCGGTCGTCTCGGGGGTCGAGGTCGTCGTACTGGGGGTGGTCAGCGGGTCGGGAGTCGTTGGCGAGGTTTCGGCGACCTGATCGACCAGCACCATCACCGGGTCGCCGCTTGCTTCGGCGACGCACGAGGTGCTCAAGGTCGCAGCCAAGAGGATCTGGGCGATTCGCTTGGTGCCCGGCAAGGTGAAGCGGTCCAGTTGGAAGCCTCGACGCAACGCCACTGCCCATGCAACGACGTTGGCCAGCCACCACCCGGCGATCACGGTGGCTGCGAGTGCCGCCAGGTACGTCACGACGTCTTCGGGGCGGCTTGGTGGCTGGTGGTCGAAGACGAGGCGACTCGTGATTCCCGCTGCTCCCACGGCACTGGCGAAGGCGGCCACTGACGTCGAGAGTGACCCGTGTCCGCCAATAGCACTGTTGGAGTTGGTTGACGTCAATATGTGCATTTCCAAAGTAAACAAGCGTATTTGGAGAAAGTCAACACGAAACATGACTGTCGGGTGGTGGGTCGGTGGGGGCCGATGTGCGCTCCCCGTTGCCTTGGGTGAAATGACGTGGCTAGCGGGGTGGGGAGGTGGTGGTCTGCGGTTGAGCGGTGATAGTCAGGACGCGAGCAGCGTATGTTGACGTCATTGGACGTCATCACAAACGTCGTTTCTGAGCCGATGGGTAGTACTATGGATGACGCTGAGCGCACAATTCGGCAGCTGAGAGTCGATGCAAGAGCGATGCAAGAAGACGCCGAGGTGGCCGTCGCTGAACTCGCACGAGCCACTCGATCACTGCGCGATGCCCTCCTGGATCTGGCGCGAAATGGCTCGGAGTTGCGGCTCGAGTTGGCCGGAGCGACGTTCAACGGTCGCGTCGTGCACGTCGGTGAGGACGTGGTTCGATTGGCTCGAATTGATCGCCCGTTGGTGGACATTTCCATCTCTGCGATCAGTGGAGTGCATGCGGCCGATTCGTCGGCCGGGCAGGCGGCAGTCAGCACCGGATATCCGGCCACGCTCGTTGCTCGCTGTCGTGAGCTTCTCCAGGTCAATGCTGGCGTGGAGATTGGGCGTCGGGGTCTGCCGCCAGTGCTCGGAGAACTCAAGGCGGCAACGGCGACGCACGTCGAATTGGAGACGGCGGCCGGAGGCGTTTGGTTGATTCCGCTTGTCGAGGTGGCGTGGGTCGAGCGAGTGGCTCGCTAGCTGTCGAGCGTCTCCTCGACGGGCACGACTCGGTTCGACTTCAAGGTGTCGATGATGTCCTCAAGTAGAAAGTGGAACTTGCGTGAATCGGCGAGGCGGCTGGCGGGGAGTCTGCCATCATTGGCCATCGCAAGAACGGTCCTGGTGTTGAGGTCGAGGAGTTCTGCCACCTGGGCAGTGTTCAACAATGGTGGATAGGTCGTGCGTACCGCTTCATAACCGTCTTTAGGTTCCTGCATTTCTCCACACTAGCGGTTGTTTTCGTCTGGATCGTGATACTGTCGCCAAATTCCGGGCATCAGCCACGCTCATCCCCGGTTCTCGTGACTCTTGTCGCCGATCCTTGCCGCTGCTTTCCTTCTCTTCTCCTTTGGGGGTGGCCCGGATGGAAGCACGAACGATTGGCGAGACATGCAAGCACGGCGTACGCCCCGAGCAATTGGACGGCTCGGTCTTCCTCACGCACTGATGGTGGTCGCAGGCCTGGTCACCTTTGTCCTGGTGGCATCGGTGTTGCAGGACCGCTCCGAGACTGAAGACGTCTGGGTGATCGATACCGACGTCGCTGCTGGTGCGGAGATCGCCGCCTCTGATCTCGCCATCGTCCAGGTCGCTTCCGATGCGCCCCTGCTCGGCTCGTTGCTCCGCGTGTCCGACGGCGTTCCCATCGGCAGAGTTCGCAACGGCGTCGCTGCAGGCGAACCGCTTCTCGCCAGCGATCTCGTGGCTGTTGATGCCTCTGTAGTCGGACGCACGTTCACGATCCCGATCGACACGATGGTGGTCGAGGGGCTCGGACTGATTCGCGGCGATCGAGTTGACGTGATCGGCTCGACTGTCGGTGGCGACATGGGTTACGTGGTGGTCGATGTCGAGGTGGTGCGCCTGCCGGGCGCCGCCACGTCGGGTGCATTCGCAGCTACTGGCTCACGAACGACCTGGGTCACCGTCTCGATCGATGACCAGCAAGCGTTGGCGCTCAGCGCTGCCATCGACCGTGGCGAAGTGCAGCTCGTGCGCTCGACCGGAGCACTGGCCATCAGCATTGATGACCCGGTTGCTGAGGTACCCGCTGACGAAGACGGAGAAGAAGCTGGCGTCGCCACCGAGGACGAGTCATGAGCGGGATCATCTCACTCGGGCTCGCCCTGAGCACACGCTCTTGGCGCGGCGCACTCCAGCGCCACTGCCGGGATCACGTCGCTGATGTCAACGCTTCGCTGCTGCGAGACGGCATCGACGCTGCGACCGGCGATGTGTCCGTCGTGATGCTCGATGACGACACCAGTTGGTTGTCGCCGCCGGCGTTGACGCAGATGCGAGATGCGGGCGTTGTGGTGATCGGGTTGTACGACCCGGCGGAGTCTGACGGTCATGGTGAGCGCCATCTCCAACGACTCGGTGTCGACGTGGTCGTTCCCTGCACGCTTGGCGCTGAAGAGTTGCTCGATGTGGTGCGATCGGTGGCCCCGGATCCCCAAACGTCCGAACGCTTCGCCGAGCTCGTCGAGATCGAGGGTGACCGCATCCCCCGGGCTGAGCGCCAGATCATCGCCGTTGGCGGGCCCGCTGGTGCAGGTGCGACTGAGGTCAGCTTGGCGTTGTGCCAGCTCTGGGGCGGGATTCGTCCGGTCTTGATCGACGTCGACGAAACTCACCCGTCGGTGGCCAGGCGTCTTGGGCTGGCGATTCATCCCCACATCGTCACCGCAGTCGAGGCGCTACGTGGCGAGCGTCTCTCACTCGATCCCGCAGAGGCCAACGAACTCGAGGGCTGCTTGGCTCGTTCAGTCGTGGGCGAACGGACCTTGCCCTTCGATGTCATCGTCGGCCTTGCGTCGAGAGATGACTGGTCGTTGCTGCGACCCGACGATGCAGCATCGCTTGTTGAGGAACTCGCAGCTCGATGGCCACTTGTTGTGGCCAGGCTCGGCTCGAACCTCGAAGACCTCAGCCGTCACGGGAACCGCTTCGAAGTGTCGAGAACCGTGGCAAAGCGGGCCACGCGAATTCTTGGGGTCTGCGATGGCACATCGGTCGGAGTTCTTCGATTCCTCGATTGGTTGGTCGATGTCGTGTCGCTTTCGGGCGACACGCCGATCGATGTGGTCATCAATCGCTGTCCCTCGGCGGCATCGGCCAGGGCCCAGCTGCTGCAGCAACTGGAAGAGATCGCCGGGCCTCGCATTGGCGACGTCGTGATGTGCAAGCGAGATCAGCGAGTCGAACGGGCAGCTTGGGACGCTGCGCTCGTCCGCCGTGGCCCGTTTCTGAAGACGCTCGGTTCGCTGCCGTTCGATTCCACCGTGGTGGTGCGGCCGAGCCGTGCCGTTGATGACGGGTCGACCGACGATGCCGAGGGCGACAGCGAGGTGGCCGCATGACAACGACATCGCCGTTGCCCCGATCGATGCCTTCTGCCTCGAACGATCCCAACATGAGTGCCTACGAACGTCTTCGGTTCGACTGCCTTGATCAGTTGCGGCTCCGCGGGCTCGACACTGCATCGCCGACCGACGTGTTGGCGATGATTCGTTCCATCGTCGACCGCTACCAAGCCGAAGCCACGTCCAGCGGCGGGCTCCGACCGCTGCATGACCCATCGGCCATGGTCGAACGACTGGCGAGGTCCCTCCTCGACTACGGGCCTCTCACGCCGTTCCTCGATGGCACGGTCGAGTACGAAGAGCTGATCGTGCACGGCGAGGAAGTGAGTTACATCGATACCTCAGGGCGGATGGTCGCTCACGACGAGCCCGTCAGTGAACACGAGGTCGAGCACATCGTGTCGAAGCTGTTGGCGACCGTCGGTGCATCGGTTGACGAGGGCCATCCAATCGTCCAGACCCAGATACTCGACGGCACCGCCCGTCTCGGCGTGGTGCTGCCACCCATCGCAGACCGAATCGACGTCACTATTCGTCGCTACCTGGCCAAGCGTGAAACGTTCGATGAACTCATCGGGTGGGATGCAATCTCGCCTGCAGCCGCTGACCTCCTGACGCTTTCGCTTCGTACGCCGACAGGGGTCATCGTCACCGGGCAGCCTGGTTCTGGCAAGACCACGTTGGTGAATGCCCTGCTGCGGTCGGCAGACCCGAGCCTTCGCGTGATCGTGTGTGAAGACACCCCGGAGCTCTCGGCTGATCACTTGCAAGCCGCCCGCTGGCGGACCAGACAGGCTGGCCCCGACGGTCACGGCGAGGTGGATCTGCGGACGCTGGTGCGCATGTCGCTAGGCATGCGACCCGATCTCATCGCCGTTGGCGAAGTTCGTGGCGAAGAGGCGTATGAGCTGACCAGAGCCGGTAACGCCGGCTGTGGCATGTTGTCGACGATTCATGCGAACAGTGCGCGGCAGGGGCTGCAGGCGTTGGTCTCGACGGCAACGATGGCGGGGCCCAACGTGGCTCCCGACCAGGTCCGCTCGGTGTTCAGCTCGATCGTTGATCTGGTCGTGCACACCGCCAAGGAGCCGACAGCGGCCACCGGCACTGGCAAGGGCGGTCGTCGGCAGGTGATGGAGGTCGTTGCCATCCCTCCGATGCAAGGCGCCGAACTCGACTTCACCGTCGAGCCCATCTTTGCTCGGGAGGATTTCGGGGCGCCGTTGGTGTGGACCGGTAGCCCGCTGCCGACCGAGTTCGAGTTGCGAATGAACCGGGTGCTGCGACCGCACGGCATGACAGTGACCGATCTGCTCGATGGAAGTCGCAGTCTCTGATGCGTCTTGTCGCCGGGCTTGCAGCTGGTCTCTTCGTCTATCTCGCCGTCGGGGCGCTTTTCGGCGTCACGCCTGCGTGGTTGCGAAAGAACAATGAACGCCGATCCAGGTCTGCGTCGTGGCGAGAGTGGCTGCAGCAAGCCAATGCTGACGTGACGCCGGCGCAATTCGTCGGTGTGTCATTAGGCCTTGGCATCGCTGTCGGGGTCGTCGTTGGGGCTGCGATTGGCGTGCCCGCGCTTGGTGTCGTGGCTGGTGGCGTCGCTGTTGCGTTTCCTCGAATGGTGTTCGCTCGACGCCGTGCAGCGCTCGTACAAGAACGGCTCGCCGCCTGGCCAGATGCCATCCGCGACATCATCACGCACCTTCGTGCTTCGCTGTCGATGCACGCCAGTCTCTGTGAGGTCGGGCGATCGGGGCCGGTGCCACTTCGCCCGTACTTCAATCGCTACGCCGGGCTTTCCGGTGCGCTCGACCAACGGTCAGCGCTCGAGGTCGTACGGGAAGATCTGGCCGACCCCATGAGCGATCGGGTGATCGAGGTTCTTCTCGTGGCCTTCGATCAGGGTTCGTCGGTCGTGATCGACATCCTCCACGACCTGGCGACCTCGTCGTCTGAAGACCTTCGGCTGCTCGACGAGATCGAGACGCTGCAACTGGAGACCAAGCTCGAAGCGAGGGGCGCAGCCATCTTGCCCTTCGTCGTGCTGGCGATGTTGTGTGTCTTCACCCCCGGCTATCGCTCGTTCTATGCAACGCCAGCGGGGTGGTTCATGATCGGCATCGGCGCAGCCATGAGCTTCGGTGGTCTGCTGGTGATTCGCAGCCTTGGCCGGGTGCCGACCGAAGAGCGAATTCTCGCCGTCGGGACACCGACATGATCCCGGCTCACATGCTTGCCGCGCTCCTCGCTGCAGCGACCGCCGTGCTCGCCGTTCGCATCATCGTGCCGCCGAGGCGGGCACTCGCTCAGCGACTTCGGCCCTATGCCGCACTGTCACGATCACGTTTGGGCACCGGTTACGCCGACGTCTCGGTCGTGTCCCTCACGGTGGTCGATGAGCGCAATGCCGTCGGTCGTGTACTCGGCCCGATTGTCGAGCGTCTTGCCGCTGGCCTCAGCCGCCTCATCGATGCCAGTGATGCCGAGACCGTGGCCACCAGGCTTCGTCACGCCGGTTTCCAACACGTTGGGCCAGAGCAATACCGCATGCGCCAACTCGCCTACACGGTGGTCGGTGTCGGGCTTGGGGCAATGCTCGGCGCAGCAGTCTTCCGTTCGGTCTCGCTCACGTTCATCCTCATTGGTTGCTTCGGCTTTCCTGCGGCCACGGTGCAACGGAACCGGGTCGAACGGGCGATTCGAGAGCGCACCGCTCGCATGCGCAACGAGTCCTACACCGTTGCTCAGCTCATAGCGGTGCACATTCGCAGCGGCCATGGACCGGTTGATGCGGTTCGTTCGGTGTGTGCGCTCGGCCGCGGTCCGGTGATCGAGGAACTCCGAGAGGCGCTTCGTTGGATCGGTGGCGGTACCAGTCCGCAGCGGGCCTACGAAAAGTTGGCCGAAGCCACGCCGGAACCGGCGGCTGCTCGGCTCTATCGATTGCTTTCGGCGTCAGCCCGCTCCGGCGGTGACATCGGCGAAGCGCTGCTCGCCGTTGGTGCTGACCTGCGGTCCGAGCGACGCGAAGAGCTCGCCCGTTGGGCGGTGAAGCGGCGCACAGCCATGTTGTTGCCGCTACTCATGTTCATTGCGCCAGTGATGGTGCTTTTCGTCGGAGCTGCGCTTCCGGCATTGGTGATGGGGCGATGACGTCATCCATCGAGAAACGGTCGGCGCACTGCGTCGGCCCCGAACGTGTGGAGAACACGATGCAAGAAGAAGAGAACACAACTGCTGTCGAGACCGTACGAGTCGATCGCTCGTCCGAGCGTGGTGCTGGCGTTGTCGAATGGCTGGGTATCAGTGCGTTGTCGATCGGCATGCTCGTCGTGCTGTTCACGGCAATGGAGGCACTCGGCTTGGACGTCGTGAACCAGATTCGTGGATCGCTCGGTCTCTGATCGGCGGAGGGCCGAACGGGGATCAGCCACTATCACGACGTTGGTCGCGTTTGGTCTGTTTCTCACCTTCTTCGTCACCTTTGCGCAATTCTCGGTTTGGCTCTACGCCAGGGGAACCGTTCGTTCGGCGAGCCTCGAAGCAGCGCGTGCGGCCAGTCCGCTCGAAGCACTTCCTGGTTCGTGTGAACGCCGCTTCGACGACGTCCGAACGGGACTGCTGGGCGGAACGCTTGGCGAGCAGGTGGGTTCGCCGCGCTGTGAGATCGGACCGGAGCTCGTCGTGGTGTCGACTGACGTCGACTTCGAGCCATGGTTGCCGATCTCGCCCGGCTGGACGTTCACGGTGACGGCAACATCGGTCAGAGAAACGGAGCCAGAGTGAGGGGTCCAGTAGCAAGTCGAAGGGAACGGGGGAGCGTGATGATCGAGTTCCCGATGGTGATCGGGCTGGTGCTCATCCCTTTCGGGATGCTTGCGATCTCGGCGACGACGTGGGTCGAGCGTCAGATGGCGGCTCGCGATGCTGCTGGTGAAGCGGCTCGGGCTCTGGTGATCGCTGGGCCGGAAAGTGCCATCACTCCTGAGCTGATCGTGCAGCAGATCGAGCAGGGTTACGGGCTCGAGCCGGGGACATTGCGGACTTCGGTTCCCGCCGATGCCGTGGTGCCCGGCGAATCGGTCACGGTCGCTGTGACGGTGGAGATTCCTGCGTTGGCGCTGCCCATCCTGGGCGACATCGGGTCTGTGGATTGGACAGCGGAGCACACCGAGCGATTCCCCGACTACGGAGCTGACCGATGACAGTGATCGACCAAGATCGAAACGGCGAACGCGGCACGATGACGCTGCTCGGGATCGGCCTGTCGGTGATGCTGTTGTTCGTTGGTGGTTTCAGCTTGGACTTGTGGCGGGCTCACAGCGAGCGGCGAGCACTCGCCGAGATGGCTGATGCATCTGCTGCGGCCGGGGCGAACGGGATCGACACTGCGGTGTATCGCTCAACCGGTGACTTGGCGTTGGATCCAGCGCTGGCTGAACAGTTGGCGTGGGAGAGCATCAACGGCCAGGCCGATCGTCGTGCGCTGGTTGGGACACCCCAGGTGGGGGCCTCGCCTGACGTGATCGTGGTGCAGATCGAGGGCGAGGTCGAAATGACCCTGCTTCGAGCCTTGTCGGGTGGTGAGCCGTTCACGATTGTCGTCACTGCCGAGGCTGTCCCAGTGCGAGGCTTGAATCCGTGAAGCGGTGGCCCCTGAGACGGTCGTGCCACAAACGTGGCATGACCGTGGGATGGCGCGGTCTCGAATCAGCACGACAGTCGACAGCGATCTTCTCGAGGCGGCTCGGAGATTGCGGGCCACAACCGACTCCCAACTCATCGACGAAGCTTTGACAGCGCTCGTTCAGGCCCATCGCTCGGGCGAGATCGACGCTGCATACGAAGCCTCCTATCGCCGTCAGCCGCTTGACGGCGAAGACGAGTGGGGCGACCTTGCGTCGTTTCGCAAAGGCGCCGGCTCATCGTGACCCTCATGCCCGCTCGTGGTCACCTTTGGTGGTGGCGAGCCGATCGAGACCGGTCGTCGCCCCGTGGTGGTGCTTTCCCGAGACGCTGCGATTCCTGCGCTACGGCGGGTGCTCGTCGCCCCATGCACCACAACCGTTCGCGGGTTGGCCAGTGAGGTCACGCTCGAGTCGGGTGTCGACCCGATCGATCGTGAGTGCGTCGTGAATCTCGACGCGATCGAGTCGGTGTCGATCGGCATTCTGGTCGAACGAATGGGCTCACTCAGTGGCGTTCGGATGCACGAGGTCTGCGCCGCCCTCGAGGTCGCGACCGACTGCCGCTGAGCGGAGGATTTCCCGTCTGCTTCAGCTTCGCGGAATATGACGCCAAGGTTGGCCTTTGAACGGGTCTGGCTCGCGTGGCAGACCAAGCACTCGCTCGCCGACGATGTTGCGTTGGATCTCTGAAGTGCCGCCTTCGATCGAATTCGCTCGCGTGCGCAGAAACTGTTCGATCCACGATGCGGCTTGCTCGTCGCCCTCAGCCCATGCCATGGCATCAGCGCCGAGGAAACCCATGGCCGATTCTTGCAGCGCCTGGTTCGAACGGGCCTTGGCGATCTTGCTGATCGAACCCTCCGGTCCGGGGGCGTGCCCGGCGGCTGCTCGAGCCTTCGCTCGCTGCGACGTCAGGGCAAGCGTTCGTCCCGCTGCGTAGTCGGCGGCGAGCCGCTGCCGGCCGAGGGCGTCGAGGCCCTTCGATGCAGCCATCGACGCCACCTCGTCGAACGGCTTGCCACCGAGGATCTCGTCTGACGACTTGCGCTTCTTCTTGACTCCAGAAAGGGCATGGCGCTCGGCGCCGAGCGTCGTCATTGCCGCGGCCCAGCCCTCGCCGACCGGACTGATGCGGTGGAGGTCTGGGATGCGAACGTCGGTGAGGAAGATCTCGTTGAACTCGAGTTGGCCTGCCATGTTGATCAGCGGCCTCACCTCGACCCCTGGGGCCCGCATGTCCAGAGCGAAGTACGTGATGCCTTTGTGCTTGGGTTGATCGGGGTCGGTGCGGGCGATCAGCATCGCCATTTCCGACTCGTGTCCGAACGTCGTCCAGACCTTCTGGCCGTTGACGATCCACTCGTCGCCGTCTCGCATTGCCGTGGTGGCGAGCGACGCCATGTCGGATCCGGCACCGGGCTCGGAGAACAACTGGCACCAACGTTCCTCGCCGGACACGAGCGGAGGGAGGAGCCGAGCCTTGGTCTCGTCAGATGACCATTGGTTGATGGTTGGTGCCGCAAGCGGAAGCCCCGAGCCTCGGGGAACGTGCGGCACTTCCAGCGTGCTCAGCAACGTGAGCGCCGCTCGGGCGTCCTCCCTGCTGAGCCCCCGACCTCCCTGTCCTGACGCGAAGTGAGGCGCGACCCACCCCGCAGCCCCCAGCACCCCGACAATCGTGGGATTGTCGACGGTCGCTTTGTAAGCGGCAAGGGCGTCCTCGTCTCCTCCGGCTACGGCTTCGATCCAGCCGGTTGGCAGCAGTTCGGTCAACAGGGCGTCGAGTTCGCCTCGACCAGGGAAGTCGGTCATCTGAAGACCACGCCGCCGTCAGCGTTGCGTTCGAGGTGGCCACTGGTGGGCGAGGCGAAGTGGGTGCCGAGGATGAGCGAGTCACCGAAGCGGTCGATGAAGTCGCGGCGGGTGGCGGTTGATTTTTCGCTGTCCCAATCGAACCTGGTTGCGGCGAGCTCAGGGAAGGCGAACTGGATCGGATGGTGTGTGGCGTCACCGGTGATGACCGCATGCTCGTCCCGGCTCGCTATGACGACTGAGACGTGGCCGGGGGTGTGGCCGGGCGTCGACACGGTTCGCACCTCAGGTGTGATGACGTGATCAGGTTCGATCAGGTCCACGAGACCGGCGTCGAGCAGTGGTCGGATCGACTCGGCGAGGTCGTCCATCTCGCCCTCGGCTTCCACGTGCTCCAACTCGGCTTTGGCAAACACGTACCGGGCATTGGGGAAGGTCGGCACTCGTTGGCCGTCGCTGATTCGCGTGTTCCAACCGATGTGGTCGAAGTGGAGGTGGGTGCAGAGCACGACATCAACAGCTTCGAGCCCGCCGTCGATGGCCTCGGCAAGCCGATCGGGAAAGCTCTCATCGCCAGGCAGCCGACGGGGCGGATCGGCGCCGACGCAGGTATCGACAACGACGGTGAGGCCCCCAGACCGGATGACGAACGCGTGGACCGACAGGAGAAGGTCGTTGTCGGCGCCGAGGTACGGATCGATCCACGGCCTTGAGGAAGTGATGTGGGCATCGGTGACGTCGGGAATGATCTGATACCAGGGAACCGGAACCACGGTCTCTTCGACCTTGGTGACCACGACGTCGCCGATTGTCCACTGCAACGTCTCAGTCATTCGGCGATCTTGGCAGACGACGCAGACACGAGCCAGCGGCGGGCTGCCGACCAGAAGTCGATCGCTGGTGATCGCCCGGGCAGACTTGCGCCGTGCCCGCCAGCCCCCAACGCCCGCTGACCCGACGCTCGATCATCCAGGCCGGAGCCGCCGCCGGTCTTGCCGCGCTCCTCGCCATTTGTTCTGATCTGTTCGAGGACAGCGATGAGAGCAGCGGCGAGCCCGGCAGACCTGCTCCTGATGGTTTGGAGACAGCGATCGTTGTTGTTGCCGGAGCTGCTGGCATGTCGGCGGCTGCGCTGTTGGCCAGAGCGGGCGTCGACGTTCTTGTGCTCAAGGCAGGCCCCACTCATGGTGGCCGAATGCGTCACGATCTCACCTTCGCTGACTTCCCGATTCCGCTCGGCGCCGAATGGCTTCATGAAGACCCAGGCGAGCTGGCAACCATCGCCGACGATCCTGATGTTGATGTCGCCTTGGCTGCCTATCAACCGACCGACGAGGTCGCATTCTTCGACGGTGAGCTGTCGATCGAAGCCATGGGCGACGACGTGGACGGCGACCTGAAGTTCATCGGATCGAGCTGGCTGGACTTCTTCGAGACCCACGTTCTGCCCGACATCGAGGGTTCGATCGAATTTGGGGTGGAGGTCGTGCGGCCGACGACACCGGTGACGACGTCGTGCTCACCGATGCCGCTGGAATCGAGTACGCAGCGGACCGGGCGATCGTGACGGTCCCGCTGAAGCTGTTGCAGGAAGGGCGCAGCGATTTTGTTCCACCGATGCCCGAAGCACACCGGGAAGCGATCGAAGCCGCCGAGATCTGGGGTGGCATGAAAGTGTTCATCGAGTTCGCCAAACGCTTCTACCCGACGTTCGGTGCTTTCCCCGACAGCTATTCACCCGCCGGGCAGCGGCTCTACTACGACGCTGCGTACGGCCAGGACTCCGATGTGAATGTGCTCGGACTCTTCAGCGTGGGCCAGCAGGCCGAGCGTTACCAGGCGCTCGATACTGGTGATGAATTACGTGACGTCATCCTCGCTGAACTGGACGAGATCTTCGGCGGTGCTGCGTCAAAGAACTACGTGGAGCATCTGGCTCAGAACTGGAATGACGAGCCGTTCGCTCGAGCTGCGTATCTTGCCGACGAAGCCGAGAGCTGGATCCCTCGACAGCTGCATGAACGCTTCAGTGATCGGGTGTTCCTGGCTGGCGACGCCTACACCGGGCATGACGACTGGAGCGCCGTCGACGACGCCGCCCGGTCAGCTCGCGACGCAGTGCGAGAGATCTTGGGCTGACCGGGCCTCGCAGCGGCCGGCATCGTTTGACGGCATCGTCGTCGGCTCATCTAGATTCCCCCGATGGCACTCGACGCACTTCCCGCAGAATTCATTGGCACGCTCTCGGCCCGCACCAACGACACTGAGCGGCCCATGGTTCCGGCTGGTCCCTTTGGCACCAAGGTCGTTGCGACAGTCACTGGCGGCACCTTCGTTGGGCCGAAAATCAATGCCGCAACGATCGATGGCGTCGCCGGTGGCGACTGGCTGACCATCTTGGAAGCCGGCAGCTTCGCCCTCGACGTTCGCTTCTCGCTGCGCACCGACGACGGGGCCGACATCTACGTCACCTACACCGGCTTCGGCACGCGCAATGAAGATGGCGGAGCGAGCATCCGCACCGCTCCTCGTTTCGAGACCGGCGACGAGCGCTACGCATGGCTCAACAATCTCTTCACCGTTGCCGTTGGCAAGACCACCCCCGACGGCGTCGAGTACGACATCTACGCGGTCTGAGTCCTCACACCAGAGGCCAGGGGTAGCGCTGGCCACCGGTGTCGTCTTCGGGGAAGCGGCCCTCGTCGAGCATTGCTCGAGCCCGGCTGACCATGGCGTCGACTTCAAAGCTGTCGAGCAACCGAGCGAGCGAATCTCTTGGGCCCGTCTCGACGAAGGTGGCAACCGCTTCCATGGAAGCTGTCGGGATCGCTTCGTCGACGAAGTCCCACATCACCGTGCGCAATTTGAACTGGGCATGGAACGCCAGTCCGTGGTCGATGCCGTAGACACGTCCGTCGCCGCCAAGCAAACAGTGGCCCGCCTTGCGGTCCGTGTTGTTGCCGATCAGGTCGAGAACGCAGAGTTGGCGCAGGTCGTCGCCGCCAATATCGTTCTCCATCATCGTGAAGTAGTGCTCGGAGAAGTGAGCCTTCACGAACGCTTGAAGCGAGCCTGGGCCGAGCTCCGCGTCGACCAGCAACGTCGGTGGAATCACATCGAATCCGAGCTGATCAGACAACTCGAACATGGCGACTTCGCGCTTGTAGAGCCCGTCGGGAAAATCCCACAGCGGACGCTCGCCCTGTCCCGGTTTGTAGATCGCTCGATGGCTCTGATCGCCCTTGGTCATGTTGACCAGAAGCGTGGCGTTGGAGCTGTAGGGCATGCGGCCCTCGATCTCCATGTCACCGATCGCCAGCACTTCGGTCAGCTCGTCGATCGGGAGATCGAATGCTTCTCCGTCGTCTGGTGCGTCGATCGTGGCCATCGCTAGTTCAGGCGTGGGCAGGCATGGCCACCCGGACTCTCTGGCTGGCCGCAGAGACGGCATGGCGGCCGGCCGGCAGACATCAGCGTCTCTGACGCAGCGATGAAGGCGGCAGCTTGAGCGACCGAGAGGTGGATGCGGAGCTTTGCTGTGTCTGGCTCGCCGAACAACTCGTCGATCGGGTTGCCTTCTTCGTCGAAGTCCTCGTCGCCTGAGATCTCTTCGACAACGAGCACGACTTCGTTGTCCGATTCGTCGACGCCGACGGCGATTTGGCCAACAACCCACTCGGGGAGCGCTGGCTCGATGAGGGGCACGGGAACCGTGGACTGGGGCTCGGGATCGGGGAGATCAGAGATGACGGTCTGGAGGAACGTGGCGAGTGCGGACACCTGCTGCTTTTCGAGCTTGACCGACACGTAGCTGTTGGCGTCGCCAGCTTGGAGGTAGAAGACCCGAGCACCGGGCTCGCCAATGGCCCCGGCGGTGAAGTGTGTGACTTCTCGGAATTCGAAGGACTCGCTCATGGCAGATGCAGGGGGTTCAGCTTGGGACGAGGGTGGACAGATCGTCACCCATCGAGTTGACACCGAGGACCACAGGGCCGCCGGTCGTGTAGAGAATGGCAGTGATCGAGCAAGGACCTACGACGATGCGTTGGAACAGGTCGAGATGAGTTCCCATGGCGTGGGCAACAGCGGCCTTGATCGTGTCGGCGTGCGAGGTGGCGACGATGGTCTCGCCCGGATGCTCGGCGACGAGTTCATGGATGGCGCCGACCATGCGGGTTTGCATCTCGGCGAAGGATTCTCCGCCCGGGAAGCGGAAGCCGCTGGGGTAGCGCTGGACTTGTGACCACTCGGGCAGCTTGTTCAGATCGACGAGGTTGCGACCGGTCCACTGTCCGAAGTCGGCCTCGATGAGACCCTTCTTCGTTCGAACACGATTGCCGGTGGCTTTGGCGATCGGGGCCGCAGTTTCCTTGGTGCGCTCCATCGGGGAGGCGTAGACGGCGGCGATCTTGCCCTCACCGAGAGCGGCAATGCGCTCTGCTGCCTTGTTGGCCTGGGCAACGCCTTCCTCACCGAGGTGCAGGCCGGGAGCCCGTCCTGGGAGGACTTTGCCTGTCGTCGGCGTTCGGCCGTGACGGACCAGGAGGACGAGCGTGGGCTTGGGTCCCTCGGTCTTCTTTGAGGAACGCCGGGTCGGCGCCTTCTTCGCCGCCGCCTTCTTGACGGGGGCTTTCTTGGCTGGTGTCTTCGCCGCCGTCTTTTTCAGTGCTGTCTTCTTCGGTGCAGGTGCCATCGAGGCGCCACCGTATCTACGGTGCGGCCATGACAGCCCATCAGAAGCTTGCGCTCATCGCTGCAGAAGTGGCCGAGTGTCGAGCCTGTCCTCGGTTGGTCGAGTGGCGCGAGCAAGTCGCGGTTGAAAAGCGTGCGGCGTACCGAGACGATGACTACTGGGGCCGGGGCGTCCCGGCGTTCGGGGCTTCTGATGCGAAGGTGGCCGTGATCGGCCTGGCCCCGGCGGCGCACGGCGCGAACCGAACCGGGCGAATGTTCACCGGGGATCGATCCGGGGACTGGTTGTATCGGGCGATGTTCCGGGCCGGTTTCGCCAATCAGCCGGAGTCGACCGACGTCAACGACGGCCTCGAGTTGAGTGGGGCGATTGTCACCTCTCCGGTCAAGTGCGCTCCGCCGGCGAACAAGCCAACCACGACCGAACGAGACAACTGCCGACCCTTCCTCGACCGAGAGATCGCGGCTTTGGAGCCGTTGGTCTTCATCGCTCTCGGCGGCTTCGCCTACCAGGCCTTGACCTCGTACTTCGGCATCAAGCCTCGGCCGAAGTTCGGACATGGGGTCGAAGTCTCGATACCGATCAGCGGTGGTGGGCCGCAGCGCACGATCCTCTGCTCCTACCACGTGAGTCAGCAGAACACCTTCACCAAGCGACTCACCGAAGACATGCTCGATGCAGTCTTCAGTCGAGCTCGAGAGCTCTCAGCAGCAGCGACCTGAGTGGTCAGTTTCTCCGGGACCTGAAGAGAACCTGAGCGCAACGATTCGAACAGCCCATTTGGTCCCCGGTCGCTTCAGGTGAGGACCCCGATCTGCCGTAGAACTGGTCATGTTCAGCACGGCAGGAAGCCCAGAAGATGCAAAGCCCGCAGTCGTGGATGGCCAGGTGGTCATGTTGCCGACACTCTCGGGTTTGATGTCAGGAAAGCCTGCGATGCCGGGGAAGGAGACTCGCCACCTCTGGAATGCCCTCGCCGCTGCGGTGTTGGCCGAGGATGCCTTCTCGGAGTTCGACGTCGATCCTGACGGTGACGGCCCGCTGGCCGAAGTCATCGACATGGCGGCGTACCGCCGTTCGCACACGCTGGCATAAGGGGAATTGCGGATAGGCGCTGCGCGCCGCGACTATTCTTTGGATTCAGCGGGCTGACGCACTGCGTGCTCTTCCTATCAGCTGAAGTCATAAGTCCCAGCAATCGCGACTGCAGCGGTCACCATCCAGAACAGTCAGCGACTACCTTCACCTCGGTGAGGCTCCGCACCCTTGGCCCAATGGCCTCCGGAATTTCGACCTTCGTGCGCACGCCGTGGCGTTTGCTTGCGCTAGGCATCCTTGCGGCCGGTCTCGCCGCATGCGGGACCGAGACGCCGACCGAGTACAGCGCAGAGAACCAAGAGGCATTCATGGCTGCCTGTGTCGACGGTTCGGTCGATGGCGTCTACCAGCAACGCGTCTGCCGCTGTGTTTACGACGAGGCCCAGGAAACGATTCCGTTCGAGCGCTTTCTCGAAATCAATGACGCGTTGGTTGATGTCGAGACCGCTGTGCTGCCCGATGACCTTCTTGATGTGATCGCTCGGTGTGTGATCGAAGAGGGCGACCTCTGACGCCTGGATGTTTGGCGAAGCCAAACTCCGGTTTCGCCGGAGGCGAATACGCCACTAGCTTCGGGCCATGACCGATACTGCTGCGCCGCCGGCTGCAAAGAAAGAACGCTGGACTCACCAGTGGAAAGAGCTCTTCTCAGAGGTCATCACCTCTGGCCTCTGCACCGGGTGCGCCGGTTGCGTGATCTCGTGTCCCCACGATGTGATCGGCTACAAGCACGAGCCTGGTCAGTACAAGCCGTTCCATCTCGAAGAAGAACTCGGTGACGCCAACTGTGGTCATGGGGAAAAGGGCTGCACGTCGTGCACCCGAGCGTGCCCACGGTTCCGAGCCTGGGAGACCGAGGCCGACGAGCACCTGTTCGGTCGCACGCGTAATGCCGATGAGGCCAGCGGGATCTACAAAGACATCCTGCTGGTTCGGGCCAAGGACGATGACGTCTACGAAACCGGCCAAGACGGCGGCCTCGTGTCGTCGATCCTGATCTGGTGTCTCGAGAACAACATCATCGATGGCGCCCTTGTCTCGATGCTCGAGGGAGGCGCCGATGGTGGTGGCTGGAAGGCCAAGCCCGGTGTGGCCACCAACAAAGAAGAAGTCCTGGCCGGTGCCGGCAGCCGCTACACGTACTCGGCCAACACGATGGCTTACGACGAGGCGCGAGAGAAGGGCCTCGAGAATCTCGCCCTCGTTGGCATGAGCTGCATGTCCTCGATCGCTCCGGTGATGTGGCATCGAAAGGTCGGCAAGGTCTCGAAGCCGATCAAGCTCAACATCGGTCTGCTCTGTTCGAAGAGTTTCGACGATGCGATGTTCGACGAGCTGTTCTGGCTGAAATACGGCTTGGCCAAGGACGAGATCGCCAAGATGAACATCAAGGGTGTCTTCCAGATCTGGATGAAGAACGGCGACTACCACGAGATCAATCTCAAGGAGTGCCACGCGTGGACTCGTGAGGGTTGCAACCACTGCCCAGATTTTGCGGCGGAACACGCCGACATCTCGACCGGTGGTATCGGCAACGAAACCGACTGGACGCTCACGATCGTCCGTACCGATCTGGGCCGAGCGGTCATCGATGCGATGATCAACGACGGGGTCATCGAGACTCGGCCCGGCGATGATGACCCGGGCGCCATCGCTCTCATGCACAAGTTGGCGGAGAAAAGCCGCAAGCGCTGGCCCGAGTGGGCCAACCCCGAAGCGTCTGTTGTGCAGTTGCCGCTGCCCAAGAAGAAGTGAGCGCGTCGGCCTGACGTCCGGGAACTCTTCGAGTTCTTGTGCGTTCCCCGAGTAACTCGCTGGCGAGCGCAACTCGCAGGCCATGATCAGTCGGTAGGCGGGATTGTGGCAGCGCGTTCGTCGAGGCAGTCTTGGCGGACCCAGCAATTGGCCATGTGGTCGTTCACGATGCCCATGGCCTGCAGCGCGGCGTAGGCCGTGGTTGGTCCGACGAACTTGAATCCGAGCTTCTTCAGGTGTTTGGCGAGGGCCTTCGACTCGTCGGTCACCGCGGCGACGTCGCTCATCGAAGAGGGCGACGGCCACGTGTCTGGCTCGAACGACCAGATCAGCGCACCGAGGGACGTCCCTGCAGCGTGGAGTTCGACGAGGCGTTGTGCGTTGTTGATCGTGGCTTCGATCTTGCCCCGATGCCGGATGATGCCAGCATCGCCGAGCAGTCGCTCGACGTCGGTGTCGTCGAACTCGGCAATGCGCGCCGCGTCGAAGTCAGAGAAGGCCGCCCGGAAGTTGTCTCGCTTGCGCAGGATCGTGATCCAGCTGAGGCCCGATTGGAAGCCTTCGAGGCAGATCTTCTCGAACAGTGTCCGTTCGTCGACCGTGGGCCGCCCCCACTCGGTGTCGTGATAACGGGCATAGTCATCGCTGGATGAGCCCCAGCGGCAACGGGGTCGACCGTCGGTGCCGATGACGATGCTGTCACTTGCCGGGTCACTCATGTCGTAAGTCTGCCAGGTCCTCGCCGAGCCGGGTTGGCCAAAACTTGACCAGTGAGTCAAGATTGGCAAATGGATCTGACTTACCCAGCCGAAGCCGAAGAGTTCCGCGTCGAGATCAAGGAGTGGTTGGCCGCCAACCTTCCTGAAAACTGGACCGGCAGCGTCGGCAACATGAGCGATGTTGAACGGGAAGAGTTCAACGTCGAGTGGCCCAAGCGTCTTTTCGAGGGTGGCTGGATCTGCGCTTCATGGCCGAAGGAGTATGGCGGCAAGGGCCTCACCACGATGCAGTCGGTCGTGTTGAACGAGGAGTTCGCCGCCTGCGGTGCACCGATGCGCGGTGACTTCTTTGGCGACACGCTCGTTGGTCCCACCATCTTGCAGTGGGGCTCCGAAGAGCAGAAGAAGCAGTTCCTCCCCGGCATCCTTGCTGGTGAAACCCGTTGGTGTCAGGGCTTCTCCGAGCCCGGTGCTGGCTCTGATCTCGCCGCTCTGCAATGCAAGGCCGAGCTCGATGGCGACGAGTGGGTCATCAACGGTCAGAAGGTTTGGACCACGCAGGCCCAGCACGCTGACTATGTCTTCTTGATGGCCCGTACCGATCACGACGTGTCCAAGCACGCAGGCATTTCATACCTCCTCGTGCCGATGGATCAGCCCGGGGTGGAGATCCGCCCGATCCAGCAGGTCGATGGTTCCGGCGAATTCAACGAGGTGTTCTTCACCGATGCCCGCTGTGCCAAAGACGCCGTCGTTGGCGGTGTGAACAATGGCTGGAAGGTCGCCATGACCACCCTCGGCTTCGAGCGCGGAACCAGCGCCACCACGTCGCACCGCCGGTTCGAGGTCGAACTCGATGCGATCCTCGATGAGGCCAAGGAGAACGGCAAGATCGACGACCCGGTCATCCGCCAGCGGCTTGCCACGGCGCACACCAAGGTGCAGATCATGCGCATCAACGGCCTGCGCAGCCTTTCGGCCACGGTCAACAAGAAGAAGGACCCGGGCCTTGCCGCCATCGGTGCCACCAACAAGATGTTCTGGTCCGAGTATCACCGCGACGTGATGGAACTCTGGACCGAGATCGCTGGCATGGCCGGGCTCGTGCTCGACGGCGACTTCGACGAGAACAGCTCGAACCCGAACCGTCGCCGTGGCATGGCGAGCTACCCGGTCAATGCCATGCAGGCCTCGTTCTTCTTCAGCCGCTCCGAAACGATCTGGGGCGGTACGGCTGAGATCCAGCGAAACATCGTTGGTGAGCGCGTGTTGGGGCTTCCCAAAGAGCCCAAGCCAGAGAGCAAGCCCAAGGTCTGAACTGCTGGGCCCCACTCGATCTCGAGTGACGAAAGCGACATGCCGCTCATGAACAGCACTCGGGCGCTAGCGTCTTCCACGTCATGACCGCCGGACAGCAACCGCCCACCGAGATCGTCGATCACCCGGAACGCAAGCCAGCCCGACCACGTCGCCTTCGGCGTACGTGGCTCGAGCGAATCCTGGTCTCTGTCGGCGTGATCACCACGACGATGTGTCTGCTGGCTGCAGGTGTCATGGCATGGGCGCTTCAACAATTCGAGGCAATCGAAACGGTCGAGATCGCCAGCATTGAAGAAGCCGTCGACGGCGAGCCTTCGAACTGGCTCTTGGTCGGCACGGACAGTCGCGAAGGCATCGATGCCGACGACCCAAACGCCGGGGTGTTCATCGGTGGCGACCCGTCTGAGCTCCCCACCGGCAAACGCACCGACACCATGATCATTGCTCGGGTCGATCCCAGTGATCAGACCATTGATCTGCTCTCCATTCCTCGTGACCTGCAAGTGCCCATCGCTGGCAGCGGAGGCGAGGCCCGGATCAACACGGCCTTCAATGCAGAGAACGGCGAGCAGCGTCTGGTCGACACGATCGAGTCGTACTTCGGCTTCCAGATCAATCACTATGCCGAGGTCAACTTCGTGGGTTTCCAGGACGTCGTCGACGAACTCGGCGGCGTGCCGATCTGGTTCGATCGGCCGATGCGTGACTTCAACTCCGGTCTCAATGTGGCCAACGCAGGGTGTCGTGTGCTCGATGGATTCGAAGCGCTGGCCTTCGCTCGCAGTCGCCATCTCCAGTATTTCGCCGACGGTCAGTGGCAGTCAGACCCCACGGGCGACCTCGGCCGGACGTCACGCCAGCAGTACTTCCTGCGTCGAGTGGTGGACACCGCCGCGGCACAGGTCGACCTCACCTCGCTTGGCAAGATCAACTCGTTGATCAGCGTTGGCGGCTCGAACCTCGTGATCGACGGTGGAGTCGAACCCGGCGATCTGTTGGGCCTTGCTCAGACGTTCTCCGAAGCTGGCGACCGGATCGTTGGTCACTCGTTGCCTGTCTTCGACTTCCGAACTGATGCCGGCGCTGCGGTGCTCGGCCTCGAGGTCGAGCAGGCCCAGCCGATTCTCGATATCTTCCGAGGTCTGGCTCCTTCGGCGGCGGCTGTTGCCGGCACGGCCGAGGGCAGCATCGAGGGTGCGACCACGACGACCGCCGCTCCTCTGGCCTTGAACGTTCAGGTGCTCAACGGCAGCGGAACGGCGGGGCAGGCCGGGCAAACCGCAAGCGGCCTCGAAGCCGAGGGCTTCACCGCCGAAGCGAGCGACGCTCCTGAGCGCCTTGCTGCCACCGTTGTTCGCTACCCGTCCTCTTTGGCCACCGTCGCTGCCCAGCTCATCAGCTTGCTGGCCACCGATCCAGAGGTCGAGATCGATGAGACGCTCGGTGGAGTCGTGCTGATCACCGGCTCGGACTTCCTCGGCCTTGCCGCCGAGCAACGCCCGCAGCCGGCGTTGGCAACCACCACGACCACGGCGCCAGCGACCACCGCTCCGCCAACAACGGCGGCACCCGGCATCGTGCCAGAGGCATCACCCGAAGGCACTGCCTGCAGCTAGCTGTTCGGACTCACAACAGATGCGGTTTCACCTGCGTGGCGGCCGACTGATCCTTGGGGTCGAGGGGGTCGACGACTTGCTCCCCTTCACAGCACCGGAAGCGCCAGCGAAGGAACGGAACAACCTATGCAAGGCGTGGAGCTCGGCGATCCGTTCAACGGTCATGAGTGGGCAACGACCTCTCGGTCGCTTCCGTTCCGCCAACAACCTGCTCAAACTTGGGAGGACCCGACCCCTCCCAAGTGGTTCAGAGCTGGGCGATGAGTTTGGCGGCGATCTGCGATGCGCTGCCGTCCTCGGGGGTGACCCGGAACTCTGGAGACTCCGGGGCTTCGTAGGGATCGTCGATCCCGGTCATGCCCGTGATCTCGCCGGCTCGTGCCTTCTTGTACAGACCCTTCGGGTCTCGCTGTTCACAGATGGCCAACGGCGTGTCGACAAAGACTTCGCCGAAGGGAATGTCTGCCGCTTCATGAATCTCGCGAGCCAGTTGGCGAGCGACCCGGTACGGCGACACCAGCGGGACCAACGCGATCATGCCGGCATCGGCAAACAGCCGGGCCACGTGGGCGACGCGGCGAACGTTCTCGTCGCGATCCTCAGCCGAGAAACCGAGGTCGACGTTGAGCCCGAACCGGAGATTGTCCCCGTCGAGTAGATAGGCAGGCCGACCAGCAGCAATCAGCTGCTTCTCGACCTCGACGGCAACGGTTGATTTACCAGAACCCGACAAACCGGTGAACCAAAGCGTTCGGCCGGCGGTACCGGTCGCCGCTGCCCGCACGTCTCGGGCAACGGCACTCGGGTGCCATCGAATGTTGGTGGCGACGGGTTCGGTCACCGGATCACGCAGCGCCGACGATCATGCCGGCAGCAACCGTCACGTTCGTCACTTCGTCGATGAGAATGAAGCTGCCGGTTGACCGATTGCGGCGGTACTCGTCGAAGAAGAGCGGCTGGGTGGTGCGCAAACGCACACGCCCAATCTCGTTCAGCTTCAGCGATTCGGCGTCTTCATCACGATGCAGCGTGTTGATGTCGAGTCGGTAGTGGAGGTCCTTCACCAAGGCTCGAACGGAGCGGGTGGTGTGCTTGAGCGCCAGCTTGGCGTTGGGGCGAAGCTCGGAAGAGTCGGCCATCCAGCAGATCATCGCTTCGATGTCCTGGCCCACCTCGGGCTGGTTGTTCGGACGACAGATCATGTCGCCACGGCTGATGTCGATCTCGTCGTTGAGACGAATGGTGACTGCCATTGGCGGGTAGGCCTCGTCGAGCGGACCATCGGCAGTCTCGACTGCAGCGATGGTGCTGGTGAAGCCGGAAGGCAACACGATGACATCATCACCGGGTTTCATCACGCCGCCAGCAACCGTGCCGGCGTAGCCCCGATAGTCGGGATGCTCAGCGGTCTGCGGGCGAATGACGTACTGGACTGGGAATCGCACATCGACCAAGTTGCGGTCGGATGCAATGTGTACCTCTTCCAGGTGGTGCAGGAGCGTCGAACCCTCGTACCACGGCATGTTCTCGGAACGATCCACCACGTTGTCGCCGTTGAGGGCAGACATCGGAATGAAGGTGAGATCGGTGACATCGAGCTTGGCTGCGAACTTGGTGAAGTCTTCGCGAATCTCTTCGAAGATCTTCTGGTCATAGTCGACCAGGTCCATCTTGTTGATGGCCAGCACGATGTGCGGAATACGCAAAAGCGAAGCGATGAAGGCGTGGCGGCGGCTCTGTTCAAGCACGCCCTTCCGGGCATCAATCAGCACGATCGCAAGGTCGGCGACGGAAGCGCCGGTGACCATGTTGCGGGTGTACTGGGTGTGGCCAGGGGTATCGCCGATGATGAACTTGCGCTTCGGCGTGGCGAAGTAGCGGTGCGCGACGTCGATGGTGATGCCCTGCTCACGCTCGGCCCGAAGACCATCGGTGAGGAGTGCAAGATCGACACCCTCAGCGCCACGAGCGGCGGTGGTGGCTTCGATCGCTTCGAGTTGGTCCTCGAAGATCGACTTCGAGTCGTACAGCAGACGACCGATGAGCGTGCTCTTGCCGTCGTCGACGGACCCAGCAGTGGCGAGTCGGAGAAGTTCCATCAGAAGGTACCCACAGTGCTTGTTTCAAAAGAGATGCGTGTTGTGCGACAGCCGTAGCTCGTCGTCGTGAGGATTTCGAGAGATGGCATCAGAAGTAGCCGTCCTTCTTGCGGTCTTCCATTGCGGCCTCGGTGCGACGATCGTCGGCCCGAGTCGCTCCACGCTCGGTGACACGGGTGGCCCCGACCTCTTCGATGACTTTGAGGATGTCGTCGGCGTCGGAATCAACGGCGCCGGTACAGCTGGCATCGCCGATGGTGCGGAAGCGAACGGTGCGCTCCTCGATCTCTTCACCTTCCATCCGAGTGATGAACTCGGTGTCGGCAAGCCACATGCCATCACGCTGGAACACTGGGCGCTTGTGGGCAAAGTAGATGCCGGGAACGTCGATCTCTTGATCGGCGATGTAGTGCCAGACGTCGAGTTCGGTCCAGTTTGAAATGGGGAAGATGCGGAAGTGTTCTCCCTGGGCGTGGCGGCCGTTGTAGAGGTTCCAGAGCTCAGGGCGCTGGCCCTTCGGATCCCATTGGCCGAACTCGTCGCGGAAGCTGTAGATGCGTTCCTTGGCTCGAGCCTTTTCTTCGTCACGACGGGCGCCGCCGAAGAGTGCGTCGAACTTGTGGTCTTCGATCCCCTGCAAGAGCGCGGAGGTCTGCAGGCCGTTGCGACTGGCACGCGGACCGGTCTCTTCCTGCACCAGACCCTTGTCGATCTGGTCTTGGACGGACGCGACGATGAGGCGCACACCGGACTCTGCAACCCGGCGATCGCGATACTCGATCACTTCGGGGAAGTTGTGTCCGGTGTCCACATGCATGATCGGGAACGGCACCTTGGCCGGGGCAAAGGCTTTGATCGCCATGTGGAGCAGAAGAATCGAATCCTTGCCACCCGAGAAAAGCAGAGCAGGCCGTTCGAACTCAGCCGCCACTTCCCGGATGATGTGGATTGCTTCGGCCTCGAGGGCGCCAACATCACTCAGTTGATAAGTCATCACGTAGACCTGTCGGTAGTAGTCGCGCTTGAGTTTAGGAAGGATCGCTGAAATTCGGGTTTGTTCTTCTGGGGCGATGCGCTTGTTCCCTGTGGCCGCATGGATCAGATGGACCACTAGGTGAAATTGCGGCACCAGAAACCTCATCCGATGTCGATCGGTGACCGAAAGGGGAGTGTCGGTAGTTCGCCGTCACAGATCTCGAAGGCCGCGCATGGCATCCTCCAACCTGACCTCAAACCCGAATGTCGTTCCGGTGTCTGAATACGCCTCGGCACTTCGGCGCTACTTACCCGTCATCGTGGCTTGCGCCTTTGTCGGGGCTGTCCTCGGCATCCTCGCGACGCAGATGCGGGCCGGGACCTACGACACCGAAGCACGGGTGGAGGTTCGTCCGCTGCTCAATGCCGGCGACGATCCAAACCTCGACATCGACCGGCTCGTGAACACCACGAACGAGCGACTGATCGCCTCGTCCCAACGAGTGACCGAGCGTGGCCTGGCACTGCTGCAGGCCGCCAACGAGCTCGGCTTCGAGGACCTCGACAACGCCGAGGTCGAAGTGTTGGCTTCGGTGACCGAAGTCGATCTCGAGCTGGTCATGGAAGCGGAAGAGCTGATCGAGGTCACGGTTCCGAGCGACTCGCAGATCTTGGTGTTCTCGGTGTCTGCCGGGAACGCTGAACGCGCACGAGACCTCGCCGATGCGTCCGCTCATGCCTACCTCGACTTCCGTTTGGAGTCCGGTCTTCTCAGCACCCAACAGTCACGGGCGCAGCTCTTGGAACGTGAAGCTGCGCTGATCACCGAGCTCGACCAACTCTCGACCGAGGTGGCAGCTGCTGGTGAAGACGTCAGTCAGCTGCGCTCGCTCGGCTATCGCGAAGTCTCCAAGACCCAGGAACTCTCGGGCATCGGCGCCAAACTCGCCAACCTCAACGCCATCAGTATTGACCCCGGTGTTGTCCTCGACAACGCCGATCTCCCCGACTCGATCAGTGGTATCGCGCTTCCCGTTGGCTTGATTGGTGGTGGACTCGTTGGTCTGCTCGGTGGTCTTGGATTCGCCTATCTGCTCGATCGCCGGGACGATCGCTTCCGGGATGCGTCGACCGAGCTGTCGACCATGGGTGTCAGCGTGTTCGGCGAGGTTCCCGTCGGTGCGGGTATCTTCCGCCGAGGTGGCGAATCGGGGATCGCCGAGGTCAACTCCGAGCGCGGCGAGGCGTATCGCCGTTTGCAGGGCAGCCTCACCTTCCAGCTCGACCAGACTGATCGGTCTGTGGTTCTCGTGACCGGCACGAACAACCCGCAGTCGGCGACGACCGTTGCTGCCAACATGGCTGTGGCCGCCGCTCGTTCCGGCAAGCGCACGCTGTTGATCGGTGCCGACATGCGTCGACCGAGCCTGCATCTCCGCTTCGGCATCGAGAACGGAGTCGGCCTCAGCGACGTGTTGACCGGTGCCGACGAACTTCGCAATGCGTTGGTCGTCAACGATCAACTCCCCGAACTCTCCCTGATGTTCGCTGGCTCTCGCCTCGACAACCCATCGCAGTTGCTGCAGAGCCAGGCCATTGGTGAACTCATCGAACGAGCTCGCTCGCACTTCGACCTCGTGATCGTGGAGGCGCCACCGGTTCTGCAGGTTGCTGACGCAAGCGATCTCGCTCGTGTGTGCGATGGGGCGGTCGTGGTCATCGAGCCTTCTCGTGCCACACGCCGAGGTGTTGCCGACGCGATCGAACAGTTGCGTCGAGTCGGCGCTGACGTGATGGGCACCGTTGTTGCCGAGGGCACAGCAGACTGATGTTCTCTCCCACCATTGATCGTGGGGCCATTCGTACCGAGGCCTCGGCACCCCTGCCGTTCTGGCCCATCGCCATGATGGTGGCGTGGTATCCGTTGTGGTTCATCCTGGGCCTGAGCGGCGTGATGTGGGTCGTGCTGTCGCTGCCGATGGCAGCGTCGCTCGCCCGGCGTCGTGGACTCGTCGTCCCCAAGGGTTTCGGTTGGTGGATGATCTACCTCGTTGCCGTGGTCGGCTCGGCGCTGAGCCTTGACGCCTTCACGCGCTTCATTGGCTACACACTTCGCTTCGGCTACTACATCGGCGCCACCGTGCTGCTGCTCTACATCTTGAACGGTCGCCGGGGCATCGACATCTTCCGGGTCATCAAGATGTTCACGATTCTCTGGATGATCGCGATCGTCGGCGGCTACATGGCGTTCGTGCTCGGCGATTTCTCGTTCAAGGCGCCGACCTACTTCGTCACCCCAGGCGTCCTTCGAGACAACGATCTGATCAAGGCTTGGTTGGAGCCGAGCTTTGCTCAGCTCCAAGACATCATCGGTGTTCCGGTGCCTCGCCCGAAAGCGCCGTTCACCTACACCAACGAGTGGGGCTCGATGTTGGCGCTGCTGACGCCGTTTGGTTTCGTGGCCCTCTACGACCGCCGGGTCGGCTTCTCACCCAAGCTCATCCGAACGATGATGGCGCTGAGTGTGCTTCCTGCCGTCATCTCGTTGAACCGTGGACTTTGGCTGAGCCTTGGTATCGGCGTCATCTACGCCGCTGTTCGCTTCGGTGTGGCCGGCGAGAAGAAGCTCATGATTCAAGGCTTGTGGGGCATGGTTGTCCTGGTGGTCGTGCTGTCGATCACTCCGCTCGGCGGCATCATCGCCACCCGGATCAACACCGGGCACTCCAATGAGGACCGAGCCGGGTTGGCGGTGAGCGCGATCGAGGGCGCCATCGAACGCCCCGTGTTTGGTTGGGGTGCCCCCCGCCCGAACGAACGCAACTTGCCGTCAGTAGGAACCCACGGACAGTTGTGGTTTGCCACGTTCTCTCACGGGTTTCTCGGCGCCATCGGTTTCGTCGGCACGATGATCAGCCTTGCGTGGCACACCAGGAAACAGAGCTCGACGGCGGGGCTCTGGATTCATGTGGTGATCATCGTTGGCATGGTGCAGATGCCGTACTACCTGATGGTTCCCGACCAATTGTTCACCGTGTTCGCAGCTGCGGCGATTGCCTTGCGGTTGCAAAGCGAGGGACTGGTGTCGGACTCTGAAGCGCTCGCCCGGTCGTGAACAGGGCAACAACTGGGCTGCTCGCTGCAGCGCTGTTGCTGTCGTCGTGCACCAATGACCAAGGCGGGCAGGACGCAACCGGTGCTCCCGTTCCGACAGCCTCGCCGTCATCGTCGACCAGCCTGTCATCCACGACGGCCTCGACACCAGAACCACCAACCACCCCGGCTCCTTCGACCACCGCACCTCCGCCAACCACGGGCCCGGTAGCAACCACGTTGGTTCCACCGCCAGGGCCGCTGTTTGGTATCGCCGTCCCCCAGGGGCGTGCCGACACCATCGAAGACATCGAGCGAAGGGTCGATCAGACGTTCCATCTGGTTCGCGTGTTCGTTCGATGGGAGGTCGACCTCGACGACACCGATGTGGCTCGGTTGCAAGCGGGCGGCCGGGCGATCCACCTGAGTGTTCGCCCCGTTCGCTCTGACGGCACGGTGATTGCCTGGTCCGACATTGCCTCTGCTTCTGAGGGCTCGGTCCTTCACGACGAGATGACTCGCTGGGCCGACGACGTCGTCGCTCTCGGCCCCGATGTTCGCTTCACGTTCAACCACGAGCCGGAGACCAAGGAGAGCACGCCGAACGGGGATGCCGTCGCCTATCGGGGAGCGTGGCGGCGCATGGTGGAGTTGGTGCGGAGTCGAGGCGGTGATGATGTGGAGATGGTGTGGACCGTTGGTTCGTCGGTGCTCAGTGAGTCCGAAGGTCGGGCGTTCTATCCGGGCGATGATGTTGTCGATGTGATCGGCGCCGATCTCTACAACTGGTTCACCTGCCAGGGAACGGACCGACCTTGGGTGAGCTTTGATGCGCTGATCGAACCGGCGGTGGAATTCGCAGCCGAGCGGGGCAAACCGCTGGCGCTGCCAGAATTCGCATCTGCGGCTGACCCGGTGGATCCAAATCGTCGGGCCGGATGGATGGACGCCGCCGTTGATGTGATGACCGAGTGGGATCCGGCGGAACGCCTGGGTGTCGAGCTCGACTACGTGGCCTGGTTCGATGTCACCGCCCCTGGCGGGACCAACCCGAACTGTCGCTGGTCACATCAAACCGATGCCGAGACCGAGCGAGCGTTCGGCCGGATGGCTCGAGATCTGATCGGCGGCTGAAGACTTCCGGGCCAAGGGGCCGTACGCCGTACGGACTGGTCAGGCTGGCTTGATCGGCGTCGCGAAGAACACTGATCGGTTGACGAGGACGCCGCCGACGAGCACTGCTCCGGCGACCACGCCAGTGATGATCAGGCCAACGAAGGTGTTCGGTGTCGCGAGGCTCGCAGGCACCGCAGCCAACAGCGCAAGCGCCGCGGCGGTGAGCCATGCCCGGCTCGGTGTTGTGAGGCCGCTGTGGCGGCGGACGAAGTAGCTCGCCAAGAAGTTCTGGGCCATCACACTTATTGCCCAAGCGAATGCAGCACCGGCGAGCCCGTAGATCGGTGCCAGAACGAACAGCAAGGCAATGTCGGTCACGATCGCAACGACGACGCCAGCCAGACTCAGCTTGCTCTTCCCCAGCATCAGGAGTGTCAGATCGATTGGCCCTGCGGCGGCGCTGACCATCATGCCGAGCGCCAGAATGCTGAGGATGCCGGCGTCGGCAACGAACTCGCTGTTCAACAGGTTGGCAAGCGGCTCCGGCTTCAGGGCGACGATGAGGAAGTACGGCCACGCAGCGAGCACGAGCCAGGCCGTGGTTTGGCGCAGGATGTCTCCGGCCCGTCCGAGATTCGTCGCTGCGATCGCTCGTCGAAGGGTGACCGACACCGCTTGGGCGACGGCAAAGATCAAGAAGTTGCCGGCAGCGATGTACCGGGTGAGCGCACCGTAGACGCCGGCAGCATCGGCACCGAGCAGTGCCTGTACGAAGATGACATCGATGCGTTCGAGGGCTATCTGGAGTGCATTGGCCATTGATCGAGGGCGAGCGAACTCCCAGAACTCGTCGCTCGAGACCGAGCTCGTCGTGGCGCCGGTGAAACCGCCCAGTCGTTCCACCGCGAAGACCGCAGCGAGCATCGCGATGACAACGGGGAACATCCAGGCAAGCCCGATCTGCAGCGGAGTGGGTGAGCCGCGCAGGAACAGCAACCCCAGGAGAAGGATCTGGCCTCCTGGCCGCATGACCTGGCTGACCACCACCGTTGGAGACATGGAACCAAGGCCCCGCGTCGCGCCGAGCAAGCCTGCGGTGATGGCCCACGCAGGTATGGCGGGGGAGAAGGCGCGGACCAGCGTCGTGATCTCATCGACGCGCTCGTCAGCGACGAGTTCGGCGAACGGCGCAGCAAGAAGGAACACCGCAGCCGCAGCCAGGCAGGACAAGGCAACGACGGGACGCAACGTCTGGAGAATCAGCCCTCGGGGTGAAGGTGTGTCGCCATCGAGGGCTTGGGGCATGAAGTAGACGAGAGCGGTCGGCGTGCCGAGCGCGAGCGCATTCCCGAAGATCGTGGCGACTGCGGTCGAAGTGAAGAACGCGCCGGCAAAGCCTGTCGACTCCTGAGAGACGAGGAACGCTACGAGAAAGCTGGCAAGGGTGGTGACAACCGCGCCCGCCACCGCAATGGATGAGGCAACGCCATTCGACTGGACGTTGGAACCGGCTGCCAGTGGTGTCATGCCAACCGCTCGTTGAGCAGCTTCGCGGCATGAGACTCGAGCGGACCGAGGTCTGAAGGGCTCCAGCCCTCACCGCGAAGTCGCGCCTCGCGTTGGATCAGTTCGCAGAGATAGAGGTCGACGATCGCATCGGCGGGCTGACCCGCAGGCGTCAGGATTGCTTCGGCCTGGCTGCAGACGGCGATGAGTGCCTGATGCTCGTTCTTCGGAGCGGCGCGTCGTACGAGTTCGAAGGCATTGTGCAGAAGGTCGAAACCGACCGGGCGGTCGGCATCAGCGAACTCCCAGTCCCAGATCAGCGTTGTGCCGTTCGCCGTCGAGGTGTTCCATGGGGTCAGGTCTCCGTGCCAGGCGCCGAGTTCGATCGACGTGTCGCGGTGACGTTGCTTCATTGCGTCGACGTTGGCGAGCTGCCCAGCACGACCCGTTGCCAGCGTGTGCAGATGAGGAAGATTGGCGAACTCCACTCGATGAGAGCCGAGCGCTCTGGCCAGTTGGATCACCTGATCTGAACCCAAGCGGCCGGCAAGGCCGGACATCGGGGATGTGGTGAGCGGGGAGGAGACCACAACGAGCCGATCGGGTTCGTCGATGCACGCTATCACTCGAGGGATTTCCACCCCAGCGGGAGCCTGCCCGGCGAACCGCTTCAGCCACGTTGCTTCGTTCCCGACGAGCGTGCGAGTGAATGGTGACCACCCGACCTTTGCAAAGCCGATGGTCGAGCCATCCGACCGGATGAGTTGAAGCACTGGCTTGCGATTGCGTCGCCGTGGGCCGAGCGTGACTGCAACGTGGAGGTTGGGTTCGTCGAGTTCGGCTTCCAACCGTTCGACGAGGGCGAATGGGCCGGCCTGCACATGATCACCGGGAGCGAATCGAAGCATCCCGGAACGGGCAGCGGCGAGTGCGATGACGGTTTTCGCTCGATCTGTGTGGGACCGTCCGTCGTGGTATCGCCGAAGCGTGGCCGATGAGACTCGAGGTGATGCGAGTGGAATGAACAATTCCGGTTGCTGGGCTGAGGGGCGGACGAGCGCGTCTGCTCGTTCGCCATCGCCGTAGCCCCCGAGCGCCTCGAGCAGCCAGCGGTAGTCCTCGTTCTCGGGCTGGATCTGGGTCATGAATTCTCTGACATCCGATGATGCGGGCGCGGCAGCGCTCACCTGACCTTGATCGGCCAAGAGCTCAAGATCGAGCGCAGGAGTGTCGAGAATGGGCCGATCGGCCTCCGTCATCGGGTATTTCTTCGCGACCTGGCCTCGGAAATGGCGTCTACCGTTCGATCATCGAAATCCAAAACGTTCGGCGGAACTGTTTCGGATGCGGACACTTCATTTTCGCCTTTCGGGGCCGATTGGTAGTTCGCTGACGGAAGGCGCAGGCACGTGAGACAGCTCGAGCAGTGGACAATCGGAGGAAGCCTGAACGGGCCGATGCTTCGCGTCTGCAGCGTCTCGTCCCTGGCGGTGTTGCAATGACTGTTGTTTCCGACGAGGGGCGCATCACTCCACCGCAGGGCCTCTTGGGCCTCAACGACCAAACTCGACGTCGAGTCCTTTTCGTTTCATCGGCCGGAGGTCACCTCTCGCAACTCCTGCAACTCGAGCCGTGGTGGCGCCACCACGACCGTCGATGGGTCACGTTCGACCTCCCGGACGCTCGCTCGAAGCTCATGGGCGAGGACATGGTCGCCGCCTTCTACCCGACGACTCGAAGCCTGACGAACATGAGTCGGAACTATCTGTTGGCTCGTAGGCAACTCAACGAGTGGCGGCCCGACGTCGTGGTCTCGAATGGAGCGGGCGCTGCAGTTCCGTTCTTCTTCGAGGCCCATCGACGCAACATCCCGACCGTCTACCTCGAGGTCTATGACCGAATCGACTCGCGCACGCTGACTGGTCGAATGGTGCGCCGGTTCACGACCGAGTTCTGCGTCCAGTGGCCAGAACAGCAAGCCCTCTACCCGGGCAGCAAGCTCGTGGGGCCGTTGTACTGATGGCCGAGCACGACGCGACGAAGACGTACGCAGTGGTGGTGTCGGTCGGTACCGATCATCACCCATTCGATCGGTTGGTCCGCTGGGCCGACCAGTGGGCTGCGCTGCACCCCGATCGGTCGATTTTCGTCCAACGTGGCTCGTCTGATGCGCCGGAGAACGTTCCGAGTTCGGACATTGTCGCCCATCCCGATCTCTTGGGAATGTTCTCATCGAGCGTGGTCGTGGTGAGCCACGGAGGTCCCAGCACCGTGATGGATGCGAGGACCTCTGGTCGCTTGCCCATCGTCGTGCCTCGCAATCCAGATCGCGGCGAACACGTCGACGGACACCAGATGCGGTTTGCTGATCACCTCGAACTGCACGGTTTGGCTCGATTGGCGGGCTCCGAATACGAGTTTCGCGAGTTGCTCGACGAGGCCATGGAATCTCCAGAGAGCTTCCGGATCGACGCTGGCGAGGCCGATGCGCCATCCGGCGTCGTCGAATTCGGCTCTGTCGTCGACAGCTTGCTTGGCGTCACGACACCGATCGATCGGGCGCTTCGATGACGGCTGGCTCGGTTTCGGTCGTGATCGCCACCAGGGATCGTCCAGAATTGCTGCGGCGTGCGATCGACGCCGTTCTCGCACAGGAACACCCTGCTCCGCTCGAGATCGTGTTGGTCTTCGATCGCAGCGAGCCAGACGTCTCACTCGCTGAACATCCTCGGGTTGTCGGTCGCGACGATCGCCGCATCGTTGTCACGACGAACGTGCAGTCACCAGGACTGGCCGGGGCTCGTAACAGCGGCGTTGCCACTGCGGCGTACGAATGGATCGCCTTCTGCGATGATGACGACGAATGGCTGCCGGGGAAGCTGGCGGCGCAGTTCAACGCGATCGAAGCGACCCCATTGGCTCGCGTCGCGACCACCGGTGTCTTCATTCACTTCGAGGGCGAGGACACCGCTCGCATCCCTGATCCCGCATTGCTGACGTTCGAGGGATTCCTCAACGACCGCATGACCGAGGTGCATCCATCGGCAACTCTTGCGTCAGCCGACCTGATCGCAGAGATTGGAGATGTCGACGACACGATCCCCGGTGGGTACGGCGAGGACTACGACTGGTTGCTGCGAGCAGCACGATTGTCTCCGTTTGCTGTGGCCGCCGAGCCACTGGTTCGAGTGCACTGGCACGGTGCCTCGTTCTTCTTCGAGAAGTGGAAGACCATCGACGAGGCGCTCGAGTTTCTCGTCCAGAAGTACCCCGAGTTCCACGAACAGCCCGCTGGACTGGCTCGGATTCGCGGTCAGCAGGCGATCGCTCGTGGTGCGATGAAGCAACGTGGATCTGCGGTTCGAACCGCAATCGAGACCATCAAGCTCAAGCCAACCGAGAAGCGAGCACCAGTTGCGCTTCTCATCGCCGCTGGCGTTCCCGCCGGTGCGGTTCTGAAGACGGCACACAAGTTCGGCAAAGGGCTGTAGCCCCGACCCCGTCGAGCGCTAAGCTCTCCAGAACCTGGCCCCCGTAGCTCAGGGGATAGAGCATCGGCTTCCGGAGCCGTGAGCGGAGGTTCGAATCCTCCCGGGGGCACTCGCCGAAATTGTAGCTCTGACCAGGGAAAACGCAACCAGCGTCCCTGTCAGCGAGTGTCACCTGATGACACTCCATATCGGCCTGTGGCAGTCCATCGTGGGTACTGACGGTGATTCAGCAGGCCACTCAGGTCGGTTGGGTTCTCTGCTTTGCCGGAGACCGAGCAGGAAACTTGCTGTCTACAGATTCATCCCGGAGTCGTCGGCGACTCGGTGTATCTCGGCGAGGGCAGCGGGGCGTTCAAGGTCTCTGCGACCTCGGTACTCGAGCAGGTCTACGACTCTGACTCGGCGGTGTTCGCCAGCGCCGTGGGCAGCAAGGTCGCCACGTTCGATGAGCGTGACGACGTGGGGTTCGCTGGCATTGAGCATTTCGGCAGCTTGGGAAAGCGTGAGCACTGGCTCGAACAGTATGTGCTGGGAACAAGGCGTGCGAGGGCACCGGCGCACTGGTGAGGATCGCCCAGAGTTCCGATCTTCTTCGGCGACGTCCCCCAACGAGACGAGTCACTCCCGAAGTTCCTCGACGACGGCGACTACACCAAATTCATGCGAGCCCTCGCAGAAGAACCCACCGTGTTCCGCAGGCTCGCTGTTGAGATGCTGGCCCGGACAGGGATGCGCGTTGGCGAACTCTGCGACCTCGAACACGACGCCGTCAACATCATGGGCAACGAACCATGGCTGAGAATCCCCGTCGGGAAACTCCACACCGACCGGTTCATCCCGCTGCACCCCCAACTCGTTGACCTCATCGCGCAGTATCAGGCCAGCGACGGGCCTTTCACGCCAGGCCGGCTGCTGTCGGGCCTTGAAGGGCCGCTCAACCGCTACGCCGTTGAACGCTGGGTCAAATCCGTCGGCCGCCGAGCCGGAATCAGCCACGTTCACCCCCACAAACTCCGGCACACCTTCGCCACCCAAGCCATCAACCGCGGAATGTCAATCGAAGCGATCGCCGCCCTCCTCGGACACCGCTCACTCGATATGACGATGTGCCACGCCAAGATCTCCAACAAGGTCGTCGCTGACGAATACGCAGCAGTCGCAGCCAAAATCGAAGCGCTTTACAACACCGACGAACCGCTCGACGCCGACATCATCGGCAGTGATGAAACGCCTCCAACACGAAGTCCACCACCGGCTTCTCGGCAACGGATGGTGCCAACGACCAGCCCAACTCGACTGCAGCTTCGAGTCGATCTGTGAGTCCTGCACCCACTTCGGCACCGACCCCACGTTCCAGCCCGTCATCCTGCGCCAACGCGATCACGCAGCCGCCAACAACCAGACCAGCCGGGCCGAACTCTTCACCAAACTCCTCGACCAGACCGGACCCCAGCAATGACCTCGAACCTTTCCCTTGACAAGATCACCTGCATATCGCCGGTACTGCGGCGCGGCGTGGTCAGTGTTGGCTCGGGTTTATCCGCTGGCGCTTTCGGTGGCTATCGCACCCGAGCCGAATCGGCCTAACCCGCGCGGCGTGGCGGTGGACGCCGACGGAAACCTCTACATCGCCGGTACCAGTAACCATCGGGTGCAGAAAGTCGACACCACAGGCACCGTCACCACTGTCGCTGGCGGCAA
>CAYGQE010000023.1:60935-78898 GCA_964351995.1 uncultured Acidimicrobiaceae bacterium
ATCGGGTGCAGAAAGTCGACACCACAGGCACCGTCACCACTGTCGCTGGCGGCAAAGGCTACGGGTCTGCCCCCAACCAACTCTCAAGTCCGTTCGGGTTGACGGTGGATGCCGACGGAGACCTCTACATCGCCGACACCGCCAACAATCGGGTGCAGAAAGTCGGCACTACAGGCACCGTCACCACTGTCGCTGGCGGCAACGGCGCCGGGTCTGGAACCAACCAACTCAACTTTCCGCGTGGGTTGGCGGTGGACGCTGACGAAAGCCTCTACATCGCCGACACCAACAACAATCGGGTGCAGAAACTCACCGCCGCAGACATCACCGCACCCGTGGTCACCATCACCACACCAACCGCCGCCGAAACCGGCGACACCCTCACCGCAGCATTCCTTTGCACAGACGAAGGCACCGCAGGACTCACCACCTGCACCGCCACCCTCAACAGCAACACCATCAACAACGGCGACACCATCAACACAACAAGCGCTGGCACCGCGACCCTGTCCGTCACCGCCGTCGACGGCGCCAACAACACCACCACCGAAACCATCACCATCACCATCACCGCACCAGAACAACAGCCCGAGCCCGAGCCCGAATCCGAGGTGGGGTCGAGAGAGTTGACCGGCGCCTACGCCGGCATGTCCGGGATCGAAGGGACAGTGTCACGTCTCTACATGGCGGTGTTCAACCGTCAACCCGACGCCGGCGGCCACGCCTACTGGGTCGACCGAGCCAACAACGACCTCACCTCGCGCGACATGGCTAGGTACTTCATCAACTCACCCGAGTTCATCGACACCTACAACACCCTCGACAACGGCGAGTTCGTCGACCTGCTGTATCTCGACGTCATGGACCGTGCCGGCGACTCCGGCGGTGTGCGGTTCTGGAACGAACAACTCGACAGCGGTATGGACCGCTCCCTCGTGGTGCTGCAGTTCTCCGAATCACCAGAATTCAAAGCTCTCACCGGCACTGCCTGACAACGCTGTCGAGCACTCGATATCACCACGCAGAATCACGCACCGCCCACTGCCCGGACCACTCGGGAACGGCCCCACTGCGGTGCAGCAATATCCGTCTGACTCCCTCCGCCTGGAAGGACTGCCGGTCAGATAGCGACGACCTCGACGAGGTCCTCGAGTGCGGCGAAATCGGTCGGGTTTCTGGTGTAGAGCGGAAGGCCGACCGAGCACGCAATCGCAGCGATCATCAAGTCCACCGCTCGTGCCCCACGAGCTTTTCGCCCGGCCGACACAACTGCGGCGTAGACCCGCCCGTACGCCCGTGCTGCTTCGGAGTCGAAGGGCAACGGATCGAATGCCGCTTCTGTTCTTTGCAGTCGGTCTTGCCGACGAGCCCGCTCGTTGGCGTCAGTCGCTGCGTGTGGACCCGCAGCGAGTTCGGCCATCGTGAGCGCGGTCACAGCGACCTCAACTGGCAAGGCACTCGCCTCGATCTCGTCGAGATCGATCACGACCGACGTGTCGAGGATGCCGCGCAGCGGACGTTCATCAGCCACGAGGAGTGATGTCTTGGCTTGCGATGTTGTCGAGGTCCTGGCGGAGCTGCTCGTTGTCTACCGCGGGAGCGGTTCGGAAGATCTCGGTGACGGTTTCGGCAGCGACGAACCGAAGCCGACGTAGTGGCGTGAGTTCTCCCACGGGTACGCCGTTTCGGGTGACGACGAAGGATTCGCCTTCGTCGAGGCGGCGCATGATCTCGCCGCTTCCGTTCCGGAGTTCTCGCTGAGTGATGGTTTGCCCCATCACGGCACCGTAGCACGGCGTGCTACTTGGTTCAATGGATCAACTAGGTCGCCTCTCGTTCGAGCCTGGCCCCAACCACCGAGAGCATCACATAGCACCGCCCATTTCATCACCTACGACCGGCAACTGCTGCACACGGGGCTCGGATATCGCTCCTCAGTCAGTGCTGTATGCGGATCTCCTGCACAAGGCGATCGCCGCCGGGTTCATCCAGGATGATCGTGGCCCGGAGATCGTCGGTGCTCGGAGATGAGGTCAGCATTCGGATCTCATCGTTGGCAACGAGCAGTTCCCATCCGCGCTCGATCAGATCTGTGGCGGCGAGGTCCAGAAGCGCTTCGCGGTCGGATCCGGCGGGTACCTCGAACCAGTACGTGATCTGCAGGTCATCGTGGCCCGGTCCTCCTGGTGGCGGGGTGTCGAGCTCTGGCCGCTGTTCGATCTCGTCGTCGGGTGGATCGCTCATCGTGAGCCCGATATCGACGGGGCTTGTGAGTGGGTCATGGCGATACTGGGTGAGTCGAGTCTCGGCCCGTTCGGTGCCATCGACATCGCCGCACGCCGCCAGCAGCAACGCAGTCACGACCGCGGCGAGGATCCTGTCCGAGCCGTGCCTGCTCATCCGAGGATCACCCAGATCGAGGTAGCCACCAGTGCAACACCAGCCACGCCAGCAACAGAGAAGGAGCTTCGACGTCGCTTCCGAAGGAAGAACTGGATGACAAGGCCAGACACAGCGATAGCGATAAGCGCGACCGCGACAACGTTGATGAGGAACTTCCACGTGCCGCTCGCACTGGTGCCCGTGTGGAGATCGTTGAACGTGCTGACCAGGCCCGTGGTCAACACCGTCAAGGTGTAGGACCCGGTCTCGCCGTCGAACACGGCATACGCGCTGTAACCAGGATTCTTGTAGTTGATCGACGCCTGCCCGGCGGTCTCGCCGTAGTCGGTGACGTCACCGCGGACACCCTCGTCGGACCGGAAGTACTGGTCGGCAGCGAGGTAGTCGATCGCATCGGCACCGATCACCCCGTCGGGCAGCGCACCCTCGGACGTCCTGACGGATCCGTCGGTGCCCAACGTCCACGACGGGTTGTTCAACAGCAACCCAGTGACCGCGAAGAACAAGATGGCGACGAGGCCGAACATGGCGGTGTAGACGTGGATCAGCCGCGACCATCGATGCACGTTGGTCTTCAGCCGTGAACGCGACGGCCTGGGGCCCTTCACCGGTCCCACGGTGGCCGAGTTCCCGGGGGCGTTGCCCTGCTTCACATCAGCTTTCCTTTGGGCCTCGAGCTTGGCGCCGGCTGCGACAAGAGACTCGGCTCGCGAAGGCGTCGCTTGTGTATCGCCGCCACTCATGTGACGAGCTCGATCGAAGCCGCCGACAACTCTCCGTCATCAGCCATACCGACTGACGCCGGACCGACCACGGTGATCGCTTGGCGAGTGAGCGACGTCGGACCGTCCTCGCGAACCGACTCGACGTTAACGAAGTAGTCCCCTGCCAGCACGCCAGCACCATCGCTGCCCTGCCAGCTGACCGCGTAGGTTCCCGCTACCCGAGTCGCTCCAGAAACCGACGAATAGTCAGCACCCGCCGCCGCTACATCGGAGTACCAAGCCGAAAGATCAGACAGCCACTCGGTCCCCTTTTGTCCCTGAAGGAACCAGACAGCGATCGTGTCTACGAGGTCACCGTTGGCATCCTCGACCCACACGGCGATGTACGGGTTTTCCTGCTTACCCTCCGACGACATCGTGTAGGTGAAACTCACGATCAGCTCCCCGGCCGCCGTCGCAGCGGAAGCTGGGCTCTCTGCAGCGGTGGTCGTATCGGATGTGTCGGCGGACCCCTCAGAAGCATCGACCGTAGAATCAGCGCTCGCGGTGGACGAAGCATCCGATGACGCCTCGGCTAGCAACGCCGAGTCGTCGCCACACGCCACAAGGAACAAGGCGCCGGCAGCACCGAACAGCACCGTACGGCGGCTGATCACGCTGCCCGCCTGTACATGTCGTTGAAAGCGGGGGGCTGCGGGTTCTTCGCTCATGGAAAGACTCCTGTCTTGTGTCGTTCGGCAAACTTCGGTGTCACCCTGACGACCGATCCTGTGAGCGACCTGTGAAGCCCGAACAAAGGGACTTTGGTCCTCCTCGGGTCGACGTGGCAGCTCTCGTCTGGGCAAGCCATCGCCGAGTTGAATCGTCACCGAAGTGTTTGTCGCACTGCTGCGCCGAGACCCGACGTCGTTCCTCAGCCGACAACCGGACTGACGACCCACGCCGACCTCCGCGGCCGGCACCGGCGAGCTCCGGAGTGTCCACCTCCTCAGCGTCGCCGCCGTCGATCCGGTCAGTCGAGGACAGCGACTCGACCCTCGGCGCGGGCGGCAGCGGTCAGGTCAGAGAGGGCCAACGCAACGGCAACGACAGACAGCGTTCCGACAGCGACGAATGGACGCTCGATCGCTGAGGTTTCGATGGGAGCGAGTGGGTTGGAGAAGATCCCAACCCGGTCTCCAATCCAACCAATCGCTGCAGCCAGCGAGGCCAAGCCGAGACCAATGCGGACCTTGCCGTAGTGGGCTGTCCGGCTGAGCAAGTAGAGCGCCGGCAAGAACGCTGCGACAGCCGCCATTTGGGCCAGCTCGACGCCGACGTTGAAGGCGAGAAGTGTGAGGAGCTGTGAGTCGCCTGTCAGCGCAAGCGAGTCGAGAATCTCGGCAAACGCCAGGCCATGAACCAGACCAAACACACCAGCGATTGCGACCTCGCCATTGCGAACGATCGGGCGAATCGCGTGAATCGCACCCACCACAATCGATGCTGCGATGAGGATCTCGACCGGTCGGGCTGGCGCGTTGACCCAGCCGATCGTTGCCAGCGCCAACGACGCTGAGTGGCCGATCAAGAATGCGGTCGATACGCCGAGCACATGCAGCATCATGCGGCGGGCGCCGGCGCTGCCGGCCCAGCGGCGGCGGCTGTTGATAAGGAGCGGGGCGGGAAGGATCAGCACGATCAGAAAGAGGATGTGGTCCGCCCCTTCGAGAACGTGGTCGAACCCGAGCTTCACAATGTCGACGAGGGCAGCGGCTGAGTGCTCGGCGCTGCTTCCATCGCTCGCGACGGACAGGACTGATCGGCCGGATCTGAGGGTGCCTCCGGCAAGTGACCCTTGTTCGGGGTTGACGACCCCAACAAGCACCTCGTGGTCGTGGTCGGCGTCGATGATGACGTCGTAGACGAGGTCGAAGTCCTCGACCTCGTCGGTGGGAGGTTCAAAGGTGACCGCAGCGTCGAGGTGTTGGTCTTCGACAACGACCGAGACAGACATTTCACCGACTGTGGAGGACCAGTCCGTGTGATCGTCACTGCTGCGAACCGTGACGTTCTCGCCGAGGTAGGCGGCGATTGCATCCCCGTACTCGGCAACAACGCTTTCCGGGTCGTCGATCAGCGGCAGGTCGGTGGACTGGGCCAACAAATCAAGGGGAACCGACAGGTTGGCCTCGACGGATTGGTCGAGGACGACAACTTGCACGGAACTGAAGCCTGGCTCGTGGGCGCTAGCCGGACCGGCCACAACCAGCGACGCAACGACGACAGAGATGACCGCCACGAGGAGGGCGACGGAGCGAGCTGGCCGGAGATGCATGTGGAGTTTTCCTGTTAATCGGTCGGGTTCTGAGCACAAGGTCGGCGGGGCAACGATTGCCCCGCCGACCTCGTGGTGCTTTGGACGTTGGATTCGCTAGGCGGCGTCGCCGTAGTCGTCTGACTTGTCACGGAAGATGCCGTGGAAGTGAATGCCCGTGGCCCCGTCTTCGTTGGAAACCTCGATCCAGAGACTCGGGCCGTCAATGCGGGCGTATGCGCCCGAGGTCTCGGTGTCGATTCCGGTTGCCCACGCCACGTAGGTCTCGTCGAAGTCGGCAACATATTCGGCCAAGAGGGTGTCGGCTACTGAGGAGTCGAAGTCGGCGACGAACGTCTCGATCGCTGCGACGACGAGTGCCTGCTGATCATCGGACAGTTCGCTGACAAGCTGCCCCTCGGTGTCAGGGAACCCCGTGTCGGTTCCTGGACCCATGACGACGGTGTCGGGAGCACTTGAGAGTTCAGCCGTTGCCTGCTCGTCGGTATCGAGGGCGTTGAAGATGGCGTACATGGCCGACATCTCGTCCCCCATCACGTCGTAGCTCGTGCCGTCGACCTCGAAGGTGCCGGGCTCGACGCCGGTGAATGCTGGTGTGACTGTGACGGTGTCGCCTTCGAAGGTCAGCATGCGTGCGACGTGGTGTCCGCCGAACTGGATAGCGAAGGCGTCGGTGTCCGACGGCGTGCCATAGATGGCCATCGAGTAGCAGTCGGAGTCCCAGATGGTATTGCCGAGGCTGTCCTGGAGGTAGTCGTCTGCGAGCCGAATGGCTTCGAACTCGCTGTAGCCGTCGTCACTGAGCGCCGTAGCAGCCAGGCTCAGGAACGCAGTCTGCTGGTCATCACTGAGCGAACCGATCTGAATGCCGGAGCGCTCCACTGCGTTGTCCGCTTCTTCAACACAAGCGGGGAGGTTGGACCAGCCAGAGGTGATGGTGCTGTCGCCGAAGTCATAGAGCACGGTGTCGGCTTCGTCATCGGAAAGGGTGGCGAGGAAGGCATCGGCAGCGACGACGACCTCTGCGGTGTTGGACGAACCAGAAGTAGAATTGTCGGCGTCTTCTTCATCGGATGTCTCGTCGTCGGATTCTTCAGCCTCGCCGGTCGACTCCTCGTCGACCTCTTCAGCTTGTTCGTCGTCGTTCGCTTCCTCGGCGGTTTCCGCCGTTGTGGTGGTGTCGTCGTCAGTGGCGTCCTCGGCCGTGGCGTCGGAGCCGCATGCTGCGGCCCCCATTGACAGCGCCAGCAGCAGCGCCAGCAGTTGGTTCGTCCGGGTTTTCATTTCAGGGGTTCCTTTGAATTGGGAAGAGGTTCGGCCCATTGGCCCTACGAAATGCGACGCTAAATGGCTTGGCTGTGAGCAAGCTGTGAACCTCCACCTCTCTTGGAGTTCTTTTCAGCGGACGAAGAGCAACTGCAGTTCAAGAACACCGAAGTCGTCGACCGAAACAACGATCTGACTCTCGGGAACCTCGACGCCGTAGTCGCTGAACACGACATCGGTTGACCCAACAACCACGATCGTGTTGTCGACCAACTGGGTCTCGAGATCGATCTCGATCACTTGGGTCGTGCCATGAATCGTGAGTTCGCCGGTCGCGGGTGCCACGAACGGTTCGCCGGCGATCGCGTCGTCGCTCAGCTCGATCGGTTCGCTGAGCACGAACGAAGCCGACGGGAATTCGTCGCCTTCGAGCGCGTCCTGGACGTTGTCATCACGTCGGGTGTCTTCGGTGGTGATGGTCGTGACATCAATGGTGAACGTTGCCTCGGTCACCGTCGTACCGTCGATGACGAGGGCGCCGTCGATGTCTCCTGTCCGACCCACCGCCGTAGTTGAGCCCACGCCGGCGAGTTCCTCCTCGATCCGAAAGCCGACAAACGAACCGGTGGCAGACTCGTAGTCGAAGCCTCCGGTCGAGGTGTCCACGACCCAGTCGCCGGTGAGATCGCTACTTGATGCAGTGGTATCCGAACTTCCGTCGCTCGACGCCTCCACTGATTCGGCCGCTGCTGCAAGGCTCACCTCGTCGGGAGCGTCGCCCCGGAAGAACCACCAGGTGAATGCTGCGAGGAGCAGCAGGAAGACGACAGTGACGAGGGCAATCGGTTTTGCGACTTTCGAGTTCATGGCTGGACCCTAAGGAGCGCTCCTGTGGGGCCGCTGTGAACGAGGTGGTCTGTGTCAGTGAACGATTCCCCAAGTCAGCCCTAGCGGGTGGCGAGCGGCACCACGAGGGTGAAGGTCGCACCGCCGCCGGGGGTCGCTTCCACGGCAACTGTTCCGTCAAAGCGGTCGATGACCTGTTGGGTGATTGCGAGCCCGAGGCCAGCGCCGCCACGGCCGTCTCGGCCACGTGAAGTCTGGGGCCGGTAGAAGGGCAAGAAGATGTTGTCGATCTCGGCGGGGTCGACGCCCGGGCCGTGATCGGTCACCTTGATGAACATGCAGGTCTCGTCGGTCGTAACGTCAAACTGGATGCCTGCTTCGGGGGCGGTGTGTTGGCATGCGTTCGAGCCGACATTGAGAATCGCTTGATGCAGCCCATGAGCGTGGCCGAGCACCTCGCAGTTCATCTCTGATGCGATCTCGAGGCCGATTGGGATCTCGGGGTGTGCAGCCTTCAGGTCGGCGACGACGCTGCGCACGATCTCGCCAGGGTCGAACCGCTCTGCGGCCTCGCTCGTTGGTGCTTCGCGGGCGAGAGCGAGCATGTCAGTGACGAGCACCGACAGACGTTTGCTTTCGTCGCCGATACGCCCCATCGCCCGGTCAAGCGCTCCCGGTTCTTCCAACATGTTGCCGGCGTAGAGATCGCTGTAGCCCTTCAACGCAGTGAGCGGGGTCCGTAGTTCGTGGGAGACGTCGGCGAGGAAACGGCGCATGTCGTCTCGAGCCTTGGTTGCATCCGCTGCCGACTCCTCGCTGTCTTCGATCGTCGTTCGCAGCTGCGTGACCATGCGCTCGAGGTCGTTGGCAAGGTCTGAGATCTCCCGTGACCCGCCGGCATCGCCAATCTCGATGTCGAGTTCGCCGTCGGCGACGCGACCGGCGATTGCTGCCAATCGGGTGATGGGTCTGACGGCGCTGGCGGTCAGCAGGGACACCACGATGGCCTCGAGGGCCAAGATGGCCAGGCCCCCCACGATCAGGGTTTGTCGAAAGTCCGACGAGGCGGCGTCGAGCTGAGTCAGCGAGAGCGCCGTGATTTGCGCGGTGCCGTCGGCCTGGGGCGACACCAGCACTCGATGGGGAGGCTCATCGACGGTGAACACACGGTCGCCCGACGCCGCCAGATCGCTCAGAACGGCACTGGTGAACGGGTTCTCGGATCCGCCATCGGCCAGAATCTGACCATCAGCGTCGACGAGCAGCTGTACCGGAAGTCCGAGCTCGGACGGCGACCTGTCCTGGGTCGGCTGAAAGCTGTCATCGGGGTCAACGCTCGATGCATCGGAGCCCTCGACCACCGATGTCTGGGTGTCAAACGTCGCGTCGGCTCGGACGAGCTCTTCATCGATATCTGCCAACCGGTTGTTGGCCTCAACCCGATCGATGTAGACAGCGAAAGCAGCGAAACCCACCGTCACGGTGATCAACAACGGCACCAGCATCGTCGTACGCAGCCGAGGGATGTTCACTCCGTCACCTCATTCCGCAGCACATACCCAGCCCCGCGCCGAGTGTGAATCAGCGGCCGATGACCATCGTCGACCTTGCGACGCAGATAGCCGATGTAGAGCTCGACCACGTTTTCCGTGCCATCGAAGTCGTAGCCCCAGACATTGACGAGGATCTGCCCCTTCGACAAAACAACTCCAGCGTTGACCATCAGGTAGCGCAACAAGCGAAACTCGGTTGACGAAAGCTGCAATGACACGCCGCCTCGGCGCACCTCCTGGCCGGCCGGGTCCAGTGTCAGATCAGCGACAACCAGGAGATCCGAGCGCGCTTCGCGCCCGGTTCGACGCAGAATCGCCGCAACCCGCAAGACAAGCTCGTCAACGCTGAAAGGCTTGGTCATGTAGTCATCACCGCCGGTGAGGAACCCCTTGATCCGATCATCGGGTTCATCAAGCGCTGTCAGAAAAAGCACGGGTGAGAACCGGCCGGAGTCACGCAAACGCCGACACACGTCGAAGCCGTCGAGGCCTGGCAGCATGACATCGAGCACGATCAGATCGAAATCGGTTTCTGTGGCCAGCCACAACCCCTTCGTGCCGTTTTCAGTCTGTGTGACCGCGTGGCCCTGGTAGCGAAGTGCGGTCGACACCACGTCATTGATCGACGGCTCATCCTCGACAACGAGAATCCGGCTTGGCGATGCGGTTCTTCGTGCGGCAGTCATGACCTCAACTCAACTCCTGGTGGCTGTGAGGATCCTGTGAACGTATCGACCGGTCGCCAACCGCCACCAGACGGTTTGCTGAGCGAATGGCATTTCGATACCCGCAGCAACGAGCGCTTCCTTCATACGAAGCGACCAGCGACCCACTGATCGCCTTTGATTTGGCAATGGACAACGAGCGGTGCATTCTCATCGATGAACTCATCAATCGCGTCAACATCGGTCCCGAGCACTTCAGCGTGAAGCCGGAAACAAGGGGTTTCCTAGACGCAACTCGGAGTGACTACCGCTGTTTGTCGTCCCCTCCCGGAGCTCCCCGGCCCGCTAGCAAACCGTTAGCAATGCGACAAACGATCGATCAGCCCAGCGAGCTCACCGCTCCCCGCTCTCAGGACTCAGCAGCCGAAGTCCGTCACCGGTTGCTCCCGTCCGCTCACCCGCGATCTGTTCCACAAGCCCATGCTGTGACACTGGACTCACAGTCCCTTCCGAGATCTTTCACCGTCGTTTGACCGACTCGACTGTCAGGGTGAATTCGAAAGTCGACCAGCGCCGGGAGCTCGGCTCCCGACTCTCAATCCAGAAGGGCAGCGAACAAGAGATGAACATTGCATCGAGAAACAACGTCAGAACCAGCCGGGTTGGTAGCGGCCTAGCGATCCTTGCGGCCTTTGGGCTGTTTGCAGCAAGCTGCGGGTCCGACGGCACCACCACGTCGGCTGATGACACCTCGGCCGAGGCAGCTGAGACGTCATCGGATGCGATCACAACAAGCACCGATGCGACAACAGCAAGTAGCGATGCGGCTGTGTCGTATGTGCTGCCGGCGACTGGTCAGACGACCTGCTACGGCCTCGAGGATGCCATCGACTGCCCCACCGCCGGTGAGGACTACTACGGGCAGGACGCGAACTATGTCGCCGGGGCTGAGATGTCGTTTGAGGACAACGGCGACGGAACGGTCACTGATCTGGTGACTGGGTTGACCTGGCAGCAAGATCCGCCCTCAGAGGACTTTCCATGGGATGACGCTGTTGCGTACGCCAACGAAGTCGAGCTCGGAGGCTACGACGACTGGCGTCTGCCGAGTCTGAAGGAACTGTTCTCGATCAGTGACTTCAGCTCGGGGTGGCCTTACCTGGACACCGAGTACTTCTCGCTGGTGGGAGACGAAGTGTCCAAAGACCAGCAGTACTGGTCGAGTAACTACTACGTCGGTGTCACTGACGATGGTGGCGAGAACACGGCGTTCGGTGTCAACCACGTCACCGGTCACATCAAGGGGTACCGGGCCAACGGAACCGGACCGATCGGCGGCAAGTACGTTCGGGTCGTGCGGGGTGACGAGTACGGCATCAATGACTTCGTCGACAACGGCGACGAGACAATCACCGACGAAGCCACCGGGCTGATGTGGGCCCAGAGCGACGATGGCGAGGGGCTCGATTGGGTCGACGCCCTTGCCTACGCCGAAGCATCCGAGCTCGCAGGGTACGACGATTGGCGGTTGCCGAATGTCAAGGAACTCCAGAGCATTGTTGACTACACCCAGTCGCCTACCGCTACCGACAGTTCGGCGGTAGGTCCGGCGGTCGATGATCTGTTCTTGGTCACCGAAACCGAGACCGTCGATGGCGAGCTCGACTACGGGTACTACTGGAGCAGCACATCAGCGCACTTCCGATCCGGTGAGCCGTACTACTACGCCTGGTACGTGGCAGCTGGCCGAGCGATTGGCCCCGAAGGGGTTGACCACCATGGGGCGGGGGCGGTCCGGTTCGATACCAAGACCGAAGACGGCCCCGACGGCGAATCCGAGGCCCGGGTCTACAACTTCGTTCGCCTCGTCAGAGAGGCCGGCTAACACCTCGCCGGCTGCGCAGGTCTTGGCGTGTCCGGCGGGGGTCGATACGGGTCCCACCGGATCTGGTGTCGATAAGGGTCCAGAACCGCGGAACGCGTAGCGGGAGTGTTCCGATGACCGGGACCAAGGTCCCATTCTCTGCTTCTCACAGCGAGTTCACAGGGTCCGGTGCTCGTATGGGATCACAGGGAGTCGAATCCATGATGTGTGGCTTCAATGCCGCAGAGTCGAGGAGCGGGTTCCTCCAACAGGTGGCTACTCAGACGCCGCCAACCCACTGAATGCAGGGAGATAGCACATGCAAGGACACAGCGGAAGAGTTTCACGGAGTCGATCGGTGATCGTGCTGCTGGCGTTCTTGTTCGGAGCTGCGGCATGCGGCTCTGACGCGGTCAGCGATGATGCAAGCGGCGGTGATGAAACCGCAGCCGATGAGACAACAAGTGCTTCGGAGTCAGCAGACGATGCCACACAGAGTGTTGGATCAGGTTCGTACGCCGTCGTCGACACTGCCCAGTCAACTTGTTACGACAACAGCGAACCCACCGATTGCCCTGACACCGGAGCGTTCTCGGGCCAGGACGCACAGACCAACGGCAACGCCCAAGACTACGAGGTGACTGACGATGGTGATGAAACCGTCATCGACAATGTCAGCGGTATCACCTGGACCAACAACCCAGATCTCGAAGGCATCGGCAACAACGACGGTGAGATCACCGCAGACGACAAGCTCAGTTCCAGCGAAGCAGCAACAGCATGCGATGCGCTCGACCACGGTGGCTTCACTGATTGGCAACTCCCCGACATCAAGCAGCTCTATTCGCTGATGAACTTCCAGGGAACCGATCCGACGTCTGACGACACGTCGACGCTCACTGCCTTCATCGACCAGAACGTGTTCGACTTCGCCTACGGGACCGGTAGTGAGCGGATCATCGACTCGCAGTACGCAACCACCTCGCTTTACACCAATGACGAGGGCACCGAACTGATGTTTGGAGTGAACTTTGCCGATGGCCGCATCAAGGGTTACGAGGAGGTGTTCGCCGGCGGCGACAAGACCTACTTCGTCATGTGCATGCGGGGAAATACTGCGTACGGCACGAACGACTTCGCTGACAACGGCGACGGAACGATCACCGACGACGCCACCGGGCTGATGTGGTCCCAAGACGACAGCGGTTCGGAGTTCAGCACCGGTTTCGACTACTCCGGTTTGGACTTCCTCGATGCCGACGGCGACGGCCTCCTGGTGACGACCGACACCAACATGGGCGGCGCCATGACCTGGGAAGAGGCGCTGTCCTGGGTGCAAGAACTGAACGAACAGAACCACCTCGGCTACAGCGACTGGCGTCTTCCGAACGTGAAGGAGCTCCACACCCTGATGGATTACAGCATCACACCAGCCGTTGATGGAGCGGCGACCATCAACCCGATGTTCAACAGCACCGCGATCACCAACGAGAACGGTGACGTCGACTTCGCCTTCTACTGGAGCGGGACCACCCACGCAACCGATGGTGAAAGCGACTCCGGGGTTGCTGGCGCCTACGTCGCCTTCGGGCGAGCGATGGGATACAGCGAAGACCAGGGTCTCTGGATCGACGTCCACGGAGCCGGGGCGCAGCGCAGCGACGAGAAGAGCTGGGACGGCGGTGACTACACCACAGGCGACGGGCCGCAGAACGACGCCGTGCGCATCTTCCACTACGTCCGGCCAGTCCGTGACCTGGAGTAGCCGCAGCGGCACCGATCGGGAGATCTGGCCGCGAGGGTGGAGCGAACGTGGTCACCGAGGCAATCGCCATGGGGGTCCCTGTCGTCGGCACTCGTACGGACGGCAACGTGGGCCTTCTTGGCGCTGACCACCCCGGCCTGTTCCCTGTCGGCGACCACCTGGCGTTCGCATCGATGCACGACTGGCTCGAGCTCAGCCCCACGGCGCTCAACGATCTCGCACAACGGTCCGTCGACCGGCAACACCTCACCGACCCGGCGACCGAACGGGCAGCGCTCGGCGCCCTCATCCGCTCCCTGACCTCTTGACCCGAACGATCGGCGATCCCCCTCCGGACGAGTTGAGCGAGATGACCGACATGGTGGGCCGCGTTGATTCACAGACAACTCACAGACTGATCTTTCAAGACGCACATTCGCACTCCCTATTCTCCAGAGCATGCATCGACATCGACTCTCGCAGAAGACTCTCAGCATCGGCCGGAAACAACTCCTGACCGTGGTGGCGGTCTGTCTCTTGGCGGCCGGCTGCGGCTCCGCTGCCGATAGTGACTCAACGGCCACCCCCGACGCCGAGAGCGAGGCCACCACTGAGACCACCACCGAGTCCAACGCTGAGACCACCACTGAGACGACGGGCGCAGCCGTAGATGCGGGGTCCTGCGACGAGGTAGCTGCGGCGTTCGTTGTGAATGGTTCTGCGAATCCTGATCTTGACGATCCAGAGGTGAACGCCACCTGTGTTGACGGCATGGTCGTGGTGACGTCCAACGGCATCCCCGACTTCCCCTACACGCAAACAACACCGGGAGACCCCACGGCTGCGGCGCTTGAATACACACTGCCCGGTACGCCGACCGTCGCCGACACCCCGACCACGGTTCCGGCGATCGGGGCAATCGCTGTTGCCCTCAACGGCATTCCGATCTTCGGCGCAGCTGAAGGCCCAGGCGGCGACGTCTTGTCGATGCCGAGCTTCACCGAGTGCGGTGGCCACAATGGGCCGAGTGGCTACCACTTCCACGCGTTCACCACTGCAGGCAGCACCGCATGTGCGTACACCGAGGAAGAAGCGATGAGCGAGCAGATCCTCTTCGGCTACGCATTCGACGGCTACCCGATTTATGTCGGCAACTACGCCCTTGGATACACGTCCTCCTACGAACTCACCGACCCGTCGCTGTTCGCCACCAACACCTTCGAGGCCCACACCTACGTCGAAGGTTCCGGCGACCTCGATGAGTGCAATGGACGCACCGATGAGAACGGCAACTACGCCTATTACACAACCGACGCCTATCCCTACACGGTTGGCTGCTACGTCGGGGTCGTTGCCGATTCAGGCGCCGACGCTGCCGATGACGACCGCCCGGCCCGACCCGAGCCCGGCGAAGATGGCGAGGACGACCGCCCGGCCCGACCCGAGCCCGGCGAAGATGGCGAGGACGACCGCCCAGCCCCACCCGAGGATGGCGAAGACGGTGAACAACGCCCAGCCCGACCCGAGCCTGGTGAGGAGGGTGACGAAGACCGCCCAGCCCGACCCGAGCCTGGTGAGGAGGGTGACGAAGACCGCCCAGCCCCACCCGAGGACGAGTAGGAAATGCACGATTCGGCACTGACGCCGGCGGCCCCCACGGCACGCTCGAGGCGGTCTTTCATGACCGGAGCGTTGATCGGCGGGGCCGCCGGGGTTCTCGGCACCACCGTCTTCCACACCGTTGGCCACTTGGTTCTCGATCACAGCGATCATGTCGACATCGGCTTTTGCACCGATATGACCGTCCATCACATTCAGGCGATCGGAATGTGTGAGCGGGTCCTCGGCCGTGACACGGGTGGCCCAGTGCAGGCCGCCGCCACGGAGGTCATCCGCAACCAGGCGATCGAGGTCGGAATGATGCGGGCCTGGCTCGCTGATTGGGGCGCATCGACGGCACCGCCGACGACGGTGATGGCCTGGATGTCGATGGGTGAGATGGCCGCAGGGGCGCACGAAGGTATGCCGCTGGCGGACATGCCCGGCTACGCAACCGACGCCGAGCTGTCCGCCCTGTCGAAGGCCGAACCGGGTGTGCCGATGGGACGCATGTGGCTTCAACTCATGCGGGCTCATCATGTCGGCGGTGTGGCGATGGCCGAGGCCGCTGCGGCGACGGCATCGAGCGAAAAGGTCGTTCAGCTCGCCCAAACCCAAGCAGACGTGCAGACGTGGGAGATCGATCTGTATGACGTACTCCTCCGCACGTCGTACGCCTAGCCATCACGGCCAGTCGAGTACTGACCGTCAGCCGAGGGTGCGGCGGATCGACGCAGATGGGTGAACAACCGGCACGGTCACGACGAGAAGTGCCAAGATGCCGTTGTAATCGAAAGCCGACGTTTGCTGATCGAGCCGTCGGCCGAGTCCTGCAGCGCTGACGACACCAACGATGACCGTCTCGCGCACTGCCACCTCCCACCGGTAGAGCCCGAGCGCCACGAAACGACCGGACACCGCAGGCACGGTTGCATACGTGAGCTCCTGGAGTCGTCGCCCCGATGGGCCGATCAGTTCGTGATGGAGTTCTTGCACGCTCGCTCCGTTCGCGATGCCGCATAGCTGATCGCCGATGTCAGCGCCGCAACTTCAGACCTCTGGCTGGCCGCCGCCGTGCCCCTTATGGTTGCCGTCGTGCAGACCACCGATGATGAAATCACGAAACTGCTCAGATGAACCCGAGCCCCGGAACGGACGAACCAGATCCTGAGCCGCTGATCGGCCCTCCATCTGCGGAGCGGCAACTCGTCATCATCTCCGGGCCTCCCGGAGCGGGGAAGTCAACCCTCGCCGAGCCATTGGCGAAGGCACTCGGCTTTCCGTTGATGAGCAAGGACGTGATCAAGGAGAGCCTCTTCGATTCGATCGGGGACTTCAACAACGACATCGTGTCTACATCAGACGCTCTCGACCCTGCTGTGATGTCGCTGCTTTGGCGTCTCGCCAGCCACAGCCCACAAGTCATGCTGGAAGCGAACTTCAAGCCCGGTGCCGACCACGAAGCGAACATCACGAGTCTGAGCCATCGCCCGGTCGAGGTGTGTTGCAGAGTCGCACCCGAGGTCGCCCTCGACCGCTACAACCAACGGGGGGAGAGCACAGATCGTCACTGTGTTCACTACACACGCAAGACGTCCTTCAAGATTCTCGATCAGTACCAAGAAACCTTGAACCTCGGACCAGTTATCGAAGTCGACACAAGCCAGAACCTCGACATCACCGCCCTTGCGGAATGGGTGCGCTCCGCACTACGAGACGGCTAGCTGCGGGCGTTGAGGCCTTGAACAGGCCACCCCACGATGTCACACTACGGAGTGCTGTTGGGCTCGTTGTTCTGCGTGGGCTCTCTCATCCCCTGCAAGAGTCTCAGATCATCATTCAACCGGTTCCTGTCGCGACCGGAGCTCGCAACTCCAGCGGGCCAAGCTCCTGTCAGTCAATGTTCTTGGTCGACCCAGAGATCGAGGGCGGACGTGCCGAGCTGCGTCTTGATCCGTTCGTTGACATGGCGCCAGACGGCCACTCGGGGTGGTGTCACTCCCATTGACTCTTTCCAATAGTCAGTTGCTTGACCGCCTGCGAATGTCTGGAGGCTCCAAGAGTCGACACTCCTGCCCGACCAGCATTCACCCGCTTCGGGGTCAGCGTTCACGATCCCATCACAGTCCTGACATAGCAAGGTTCCCTTCCAGGCCGGCACCGACCGAAACCACACTTTGGAGGTTCCACAACCATGCTGGCAGAACTCGTCGAACACGTCATCGGCGTCGACCCCGACCGCGACTGGATCACCGTCGCAGCACTCGACTCACGAACAACGGGGGTGCTGACCACCGACCGTTTCCCGGCCAACAGCGACGGCTACCGCGACGCGATCGCGTGGGCCGACGCCCACACGGTCGAGTCTGAGCGGGCGTGGGTGATCGAAGGCACCGCGAGTTGCGGCCGCGGGCTGACAATAGCGTTGCAGCGACGGGACGAACTCGTCTTCGAGTTCGATCGCCCGACGCGCAAAGCAACCAAGGACGGCGCGAAGTCTGACGCTCTCGACGCCATCCGGGCCGCACGTGAAACCCTCGGCCGGGACAAGCTGAACCAACGCCGTGCCAACGACGGAATCCGAGAAGCCATCAGGGTTCACACCGTTGCACGGGCCGCAGCGGTCCGGGCCCGCACAGCAGCGGTCAACGAACTGAAAGCGTTCATCGTCACCGCAGACGATCAGTTGCGTGGAGAGCTGCGCGGGCTGCGGACCAACAAGATCGTTGCCCGCTGCTCACGCTTCCGGAACAGCAATGCTCGTCCGGTTGATCAGCGCTGCACCCGCAACGCCATGCGAGCACTCGCTCGACGGATCCAACACCTCGAAGCCGAGATCGCTGAACACGACACCGAAATGAAAACACTCCTCGACCAAGCTGCGCCCCAGCTGCTCGCCGAGCGCGGCATCGGCCACGTCACCGCCGCAGTGTTCTACCTCGCCTGGTCACACCCGGGCCGATGCCGGAGCGAAGCAGCGT
>CAYGQE010000024.1:0-78506 GCA_964351995.1 uncultured Acidimicrobiaceae bacterium
AGCAATGCTCTGTTCAGACCCCCAGCGACTCCTCCAACCGCTCCCCCGGCACCACCCGCACCACCCGCACCACCCGCACCACCCGCCGAATGATCGACCTTCGACTACCGCAACGGCAGTCACCGCTGGCGATTGTCTTCCTCGCTCTACGGGTTCTCCGATCGCTTGGAATCGCTCAGCTCGTGATCGCCGCGCTTTTCCTGTTTCAGGCGCCACTCGACGGGCCACTGATCCTGATCCCGACCGTTGTCATCTTGCTCCTCGGGGCGTTTTCCGCACTCTCGTGGTGGCGCTACACATTTCAATTGCTCGATGGGGAGTTGGTCGTAGTCAAAGGTGTCGTCAGCGTTGACCGACTGACCGTTCCGGTCGACCGAATTCAGAGCCTCGGCATCGATCAGGAACTCCTGCACCGGATGACCGGGTTGGTGAAGGTCTCGGTCGACACCGCTGGCTCGTCGGAGGCCGAATTCACCATCGACGCCGTGTCTCGTCCTGTCGCAGAAGAACTCCAGCGACTTGCTGTCACGTCAACCCCAACAGCAACAGCGGCACAGCTGACCGGAGCACCGCCTCCGCCCCATGCCGACGATCAGGTGGTGTTGGCGCACGGGCCCGGTCGTCTCGTCCGGGCTGCGTTGACGATGTGGCCGCTGACCGGTCTGATCATCCTCGGACCGTTCTTCGCATTCGGGGAGCAGTTCAGCCGACAACTCAATGAGCGTGTTGGTGAGGTCGAGATCAGCACCGACCAGTTCGCGTGGTGGTGGGCCCCCGTTGGCCTGGCGGGGTTCCTCGCCCTCAGCATCCTGATGAACATCGCAAGGGTCATCCTGGCTGATTGGCAGTTGACGCTTCGGGCCAGCTCGACGAGCCTTCGCCGCACGTCCGGACTGCTGTCTCGAACGAGCAAGGCAAGCAGCATCGCTCGCGTGCAAGTCGTGACGAGCGAACAGAACCCGTTGCAGCAGCGAGCCGGTCTCCGAACGGTTGGCCTGTCCACCATTGGAGAGGGAGATCTCGCCCTGATCGGCTGCGACGACGATCAGTTCGACATGGTCCGGGGTCTCGCCGGTTCGAGCTCACACATGGCGCTCGATCGACGAATTCATCCGGCCGAGATCTTTCTCGCCGTTCGCAACACCAGCATCTTCATGACGATCATCGCCGTTGTTGGGTGGTTCGTCGTCAGCTGGTGGGCACTGCTCGTCTACATCGTCGTGCCACTGGTCTGGTTCACCCAGCGACGCCACGTCCAGAACTTCCGTTGGGGGCTGGGTCCGGAGCTCGCGACGTTCACCCACGTCTTCGACAACTCCACTCGGCAGGCACTGCTCCGGAAGACGAATGCGGTGCGCGTGACTCAGTCCATCTTCCAGCGACGACGCGAGCTGGCCCACGTTCACCTCGTCACCGCAGCCGGAACGATCTCCGTCGGCATGATCCCCATTGGCGAAGCGAGAGCGGTGCGCGATGCAGTCCTCGCCGCCGCCGAGACCGACCCTCGCCCCTGGATGTGAACGCGTCGGCCGCAGGGCGGCCTTTGGCGTTCCCGGAGTTCTTCGCTGGGGCTCAGAACGTCCACCGGGTGAAACAGACGATCTCGAATCATTGGCAACCCAAGCACGTAGGGTGCTGACGGTGAGCGACATTGAACTGGTTTTGATGGATTGGGCCGGCACCGTGACGGTTCCGATGAGCCAGATGATGAAAGATGCCATCGCCTTTCTCGGCTGGACCGACGAAGAAGTCGGCCAGGCACTCGGAGCGCTCGCCGAGTACTTCACCTCCGACGACTCGATCGTCCACCAAGCCGAGCGAGGCGAGGTCGACGACAGCGAACTCCTCACCTGGCTCGATGCCCAGTACCCGGGCGCCAGCGCACTGTTCGATGTCGATCAGCCGTCGTTCATCAATGCCGCCGATCGCCCCGAGATGATCGAACTGCTCTGGTGGCTACAGGACAACGAGATCGAGGTATGGCTCGCCACGAACAACTTTGCCAGCGCACAGGACATGCTCGCCTCTCGGTATCTCGACGGCGGTGTGGTCAACGCCATCGTCAACTCGGCGCTGGTTGGTGCCCGCAAGCCGCACGCGGACTATTGGAAGATCATCATCGACGCCTCTGGCCTCGAACCCAGTCAGATGCTGCTTGTCGACGACAACGTCGCCAACCTCGAAGCCGCTGCTGCGCTCGGCATGACCACCGTCTCGGTCGGCGACGACGCAACGCCAGCCATCGCCGAGATCAAGTCCGCCTTCGCCAATGGCACCTGAAACCGGGGCAGGCACCCCGACGGCAGAGCCAGCTTCGGCCCCCATTCGTCCACAAGGTTTCCACCTCACCGCAACCGAACTCGAGGGCGTTGCGCCTACCGCAGATTGGTCGCGATGGATCAGCCGCAACCGGGCGCCGGGCAGCAGTGACGGTGCCGGCTTCCGGTCATCGTGGCGTGATGATCTCGAACAACTCGCTCAGATGGGCGCCACCGAAATCGCCATCACGCTGGAGTGGGCCCGCCTGTGGCCAACACCGAGCGCCCCGGACGGCCAAGAAGTCGAGTACCGGCGCGATCTGCTCGCCACGATCGGCGAGCTCGGTCTGACGCCATGGGCGTGTCTCGTCGACGGCACATTGCCCGGCTGGTTCGCCGACGACGAGAGGGGGTTCACCGACGAAAAAACCCGCAACCTCCTGTGGCCTCGGCACGTCGATTGGATCGGCGAGACATTCGGCGATCTCGCCGGCGGGTGGATTCCCATGCGCGAGCCCCGTCAGTGGGCGGCGTGGGGTCAACTCATCGGAGCGACACCCCCGGGCAATCAACGACGCCGCGACATGCAAAAGCTGGTGAACGCTGTCACGACCGCCGAGATCGAAGCCGAGCGACTCCTTCGCGGGTCAGCGCCCGTCGCCACGTATGTGACCGGACGAACCGTGCTGGGCGAGTTCGACAATGTGAAGGCAGCGCCGCACGCGGCCTGGCTCACCACCCACCTCGCTCAGCGGTGGCTCGACGATCTCGCTGAGGGTTCAGCACGGGATGCCTTCGACAGAGTGATCGTGCAGCTGCGGCCCGGCATCAGCGTCGACGGTGATGGCGCGTGGAGTGCGTTGACCAGCGGTCACGATGCTGATGCGCTGCTGGCTCCATTGGAAGCGGTGCTTGCATCATCGGGTGATCGCGATGTGGTGGCCGCAGGTGACCTTGCTGGCGTTCCTGACAGCGGATCGGCTCGCTCCGAGCACGTGCGGGCCATGGTCAGCGGGTCGGCCGAGGTCGGAGCCGCTGGCTGGTGGCAATCAAGTCCGATCGATGGCTGGCACTGGCAGCACGGTTTCGTTGCCACACCCGGGTTGATCGACCGCGACCGTGCGGTGCGATCCGGGGCGCACCCGTTCTCGCGCTCCTGATCACCGAAGCTTGACCAACGAGGCTGATCCACCGGACCTGGTCGAGGGACCTCGAGACCTGGGCCAAACGGATGCCGGAGCGCGGCCGACACTTCGCCCATGAGTCCCGCCGCCCCATCCACGACGCTTGCCCGCTTGCTCGGCGCCATGATGTCCCTCGCTCTTCTCACCGCTCACACCTCGCCCGTCGGCGCCGTCGAGCCAGGCGAAGACGTCTCCACTGTCGCCGGGAGCGGCGAACCCGGTATCGAACCGGGGCAGCTCGACAGTCCGGCGGCTGGCGCCATCGATGCCAACGGCAACGTCTACGTCGCTGACTACAACAATCATCGAATCCAAAAGATTGCGCCGAACGGCACGATCACCACCGTTGCTGGTGGCAACGGGAAAGGCAACGCCAGCAATCAGCTGGCCCTGCCCGCTGCCCTTGCCGTCGACGCAGCCGGAAACCTGCTGATCGCCGACCGAGACAACCACCGGATCCAACGTGTCGCCCCCGATGGCACCGCTCGCACCATCGCTGGTGGAAACGGCATGGGCAACGGCGAGCACCAGCTGAGCTTCCCGCTCGGCGTCTCGATCGATGTCGAAGGCAACTTGTTCGTCTCCGATGCCGGAAACCACCGAGTACAGAAGATCAGCGTCAACGGAAATGTCACCACGGTCGCTGGCGGCAACGGCGCTGGCCCTGGGCTCGACCAGTTGAACTACCCCGCAGGCCTGTCGATCGGCCTCGACGGCACGGTCTATGTCGTCGACCGTTTCAATCATCGAGTGCAACGCATCGCACCAAACGGTGTGGTCACGACGGTCGCGGGCGGCAACGGTGGCGGCAACGCCGACAACCAGCTCTCCGCTCCGACCGGTGTCGCGACCGACGTCATCGGCGATCTCTACATCGCTGACTTCGGCAACAACCGAGTCCAGCGAGTTCGGGCCACCGTCACCACGACCGTCGGTGGTGGCAACGGGCCTGGAACCGACGACAACCAACTGGACAACCCCTACGGCTTGGCCATCGACCTGAACGGCAACCTCTTCATCGCCGACTCGTTCAACCACCGCATCCAGAAGATCACCGCGGTCAACGGGGCCCCGGGCATCGCAGCCGGCATCACATGGAATCCGGCAACTGCACCGCGACCCGACCCAGTGTCGACCATTCCCCAGAACCCCAACAACAATCCGACCGGCTCGCCGGTGACGACACCGTCCTCAGGAAATAGCGGGAACACGACCGGTTCCAGTGGCGAGCAAGTGGCGGGACCGGTCGTGGTCAGCAGCCCCAACAGCGGGAACAGCACGACATCGGGCGGCGAACAAGTGGCCGGACCGTCGGTCAGCTCCAACCGTCTGCTGCAAGGGCGCTTCGCAAACAGCACCGGGCCAAGCGCGCTCATCGCCCGGCTCTACATGGCGGTGTTCAACCGTCAGCCCGACATCTCGGGCCATGCCTATTGGGTCCGCCGGTACGAGCAGGGCACGAGCTATCTCAAGATCGCCGACTACTTCGTTCAAAGCCCGGAATTCGTGAACACCTACAGCGCTCTCAACACCAAAGGCTTCGTGAACTTGCTCTATCGCAACGTGTTCGTCCGCTCCGGCGACGAAACCGGTATTGCCTATTGGAACGGTCGCATCGACGGCGGCACCAGTCGGGCCTACGTCACGCTGCTGTTCTCGGATTCCCCCGAATTCCGCCAGCTCACCGCCACCAACTGAGGCTGGGACGGAATGGGGGTCGGACCCTGCCGTTCGCTTCGCTCACTAACCGAGTTGCTCGCTGCCGCTCTCAACTCGCGCCCCGGAGCATCAGCCCGTTAGCTTCGGCCGCGGTAGCTGGCTCGGGAACCGATCGAGTCTTTGTTGAGACGCTTGGCCAGGTGCAGGCCTTCGAGGATCAACTCGATCGCCGATGCTTGCGTGGCAGCTGACGTGTCGTCGCCGCACAGCGCAGCAACGGGACCGGCCAACGCTGGGACCTTTGCCAGCAGATCGGTGTAGTCGGTGATCGGCATATCGTCGCCAGCGCTGGCAACGATCTCGGCGTCGAACTCCTCGACGACCTGACGAACACCTTCGCCAGACACCCGAGCCTTGAAGACGTCGAGAACCGCCGAACGGAGGAGGTGGTCGATGACTTCCCCGTCGCGACCTTCGTCGAGCGACTCGACTTCGATCTTGCCTGCGGTGGAGGAGATCAGCGCGTCGAGATCGCACACGCGAGGCACGATGTCGTCCTCCTTCAATGCCAGGCTGCGGCGAACCGCGGCGGCGGCGAGCGTCTCGAGGTTCGACACCGTGAGCCGAACCGACACGCCTGAACGCTGATTGATGTGCGAGCTCTGACGAGCGAGGTGGGTGAAGCGAGCGATCAGCTCGAGCATGAAGTCGGGGATACGAACCGCTGGTTCGTCCGGGATGTTCGCCTCTTGCTGGGCGATGAGCATCTCGGTCTCGATCTCGAGCGGGTAGTGGGTGCGGATCTGAGCGCCAAAGCGGTCCTTCAACGGCGTGATCATGCGACCGCGATTGGTGTAGTCCTCAGGATTGGCCGAGGCGACGAGCAAGACATCGAGCGGCAGACGCACCTTGTAGCCACGGATCTGGACGTCGCGCTCTTCGAGCACGTTGAGCAAGCCGACCTGGATGCGCTCGGCGAGGTCGGGAAGCTCGTTGATGGCGAACACGCCGCGGTTGGTACGAGGAACAAGGCCGTAGTGCAGCGTCAGTTCATCTGAGAGATACCGGCCCTCAGCGACCTTGATCGGGTCGACTTCACCGATCAGGTCAGAGATCGAAGTGTCCGGCGTGGCCAACTTCTCACCGAAGCGGTCGTCGCGGTGGACCCAACTGATCGAGGTGTCGTCGCCATCCTCGGCCACGATGTCGAGCGCATAGCGCGAGATCGGATTGTACGGATCGTCGTTGATCTCAGAACCCGAGACGATCGGCATCCACTCGTCGAGCAGGTTGGTGAGCGATCGGATGATGCGGGTCTTGGCTTGGCCGCGCTCGCCGAGGAGGACGACGTCGTGGCCAGCGATCACCGCGTGTTCCAGCTGAGGCAACACGGTGTTCTCGTAACCCATGACGCCGGGGAACAGGTCGACGTCGTTGCGGATGCGGTCGATGGCGTTGGTCCTGAGCTCTTCCTTGATCGAGCGAGAGGTCCAGCCGGAGGCGCGGAGCGCTCCGAGGGTCTGTGGCAGGTCTGAAGCGGAAGTCACCCCGTCGACACTAGTCGTGTGCTCCCGCCACAAGAGAAGCCGCCCGGGACGAGAACCTTCCCGGACTGCCGAAGCGGCCGGTACTCTCGCCCCGTGCAAGGCAACGAGGGGTCGGGTGAGCACGAGATGAGAAGCGAGCGGCGCATCGACCTCGGTGGACGCTGGCGAGCGGCGCCGTTGTCAACTGAACTCCATCGAACCGGCGCCGACCCCGACCTTGGCGACCAAGACTGGGAAACCGTTGGTGTTCCTGGACATTGGGGTTCCACCGAGGCGTTCGCCAACGCTGACGGGCCGCTCCTGCACCGCACGTCGTTCTCGTCGCCGGACCTCGCCCCGGGCGAGCGGGCCTGGCTCATGTTCGACGGTGTGATGTCACAGTCCGACGTGTGGCTCGACGGACACTTCGTGGGCGATACGAACATCTACTTCGCCCAACGCAGCTTCGAGATCACCGAGGCTGTCGCTGCGCGTAGCGACCATTCATTGGCGGTTGAGGTCGCTTGCCCCTCGCCTGGCTCGGGCCGAACGAAGCGATCGTTCACCGGGTCGATCCAGTCGGGACCACTCGCTCCTCCCGGTTCGCCAGGTGGGATCTGGCGGCCCGTCCACCTCGACATCACCGGCCCCGTGGCGATCCGTTTCACTCGACTCTTCTGCCGTAGCGCTACGTCAGAGCGTGCTGTAGTCGCCACCCGACTCGTGCTCGACGCAGCAACGCCGCAGCGCGCCGTCGTCACCACCACGATCCACGGCCCAAGCGGTGTGTTGGCGGCTGCAACGTCACACGATCACGACCTGGCCGCTGGCGAAAACCGCATCGAGTGGGACACCGACATCGACCTGCCGATGCTGTGGTGGCCCCGGGCCCTGGGTGAGCAACCGCTCTACGACGTCCAGGTGTCGGTCAGCTACGAGGCTGCATCCGATGACAGCCGGGGTGAGTCACACCAAGCGCCGTTGGTTCACTCGTGGCGCACCGGCCTTCGGTCAGTCGAGGTCCGCAATCTGCGATGGACCGTCAACGGTGAGTCATTGTTCGTGAAGGGCGTGAGCATGGGCCCGCAGCATCGGTTCCTCGCTGACTGCAGCGCTGCTGATCTCGAGCGTGATCTTCGAACCGTGACCGATGCTGGCCTCGACCTCGTGAGGCTCCAATCTCACATCACGAGGCCTGAGGTCTACGACGCCGCCGACCGGCTCGGCCTGCTGATCTGGCAAGATCTTCCCCTCCAGGGCGGCTACGCCGTCGCCGCCCGGAAGTGGGCACTGCGAGTAGCGAGGGCGGCGACGAATCTCCTCGCTCACCATCCCTCAGTCAGCGTGTGGTGTGCCCACGATGAACCGAATGGCCCCCCGCTCCCTTCCCCGGCGGTCGGCGAAGCGCCCTCGAGCCGGGGCCTGGCGCGCCACATTGCTCCGAGCTGGAACCGCTCGGTTCTCGACTCACTCGTGCATCGCGAACTTCGGGCGTCTGACCCCTCGAGGTCGGTGATCCAACGTTCGGGCAGCTTGCCCGGCCTCACCAAGCGCAGCGCGTCTGACTCGCATCTCTGGCTGGGCTGGCACAACAGTTTGCACAGTGAACTCAGCGAGGTGATCAAGACCTGGCCGCGACTCGGCACGTTCCTCGGTGGGTTCGGCGCCCAGACTGCGCAGGTCGCTGACTGGCCGGAAGACGAACCGACATGGGAGACCGCCCAAGCAGGAGCATTCGAGAACTACCAACCCCGGCGGGCATACAGCGACGGCAAGACCTGGGCTCGGGCGACGCAGATGTATCAGGCCGACCTGATCCGCTCGCAAATCGACACCGTGCGACGGCTGAAGTACCGGCCATCTGGCGGCTTCTGCCTCACGTCACTCGTTGACGCCGAGCCGAGTGGCGGCTTCGGCATCCTCGACCACGAACGGAACCCGAAGCCTTCATACGAGGCAGTGATCGATGCCTGCCGGCCGGTGGTCGTCATCGCCGATCAACTTCCCGGCACGACCTCAGCAGGTAAGGAACTGTCGATCGAAGTGCATGCGGTGAGCGATCTTCGGCGCCGGCTGGAGGATGTCTCGGTCAGGGCCACCGCCCGCTGCGGCGATTGGATGACCGAGCGACGCTGGGTCGGCGACCTCCCGGCTGATTCTTGTGAACACATCGGCACCCTTACTTTCACTGTGCCGAACACCACGGGCGTGCTGACGATCGACGTGGAGCTCGACGCCGCCGATCACATGGTCACCAACCGCCTCCATACCGTGGTGATCCCTGCGGCCGAAGCTGAAGACTGACCGACGAACGGCACAAAAGATCGTGTCGTTCCTGGTCGGAGTTGGGCGGGTTCGTGTCACCGGGACTAGCTTGACGTCGGTCTCATTTCCCGTTTTGCACTTGACCACTGCATGCAACGACAGCGAGGTCCCGGTGGCTGCACCGACCACAACGAAGAATCCGGCTCAACCTGTTCGGCGTGACAAGCCGAAAGAGTTGCCGTTCCCCCTGAACATCTACCAAACCGCTGTCGGGAAGAAGTGGGTCATGGCACTGACGGGCCTCGGGCTCATCGGCTTCGTCATTGCCCACATGCTCGGCAACCTCAAGCTGTGGATCGGCGAAGTCGAAGAGGTCGTCGACGGCGAAGTCGTGATGACCCAGGACATCGATGTCTACGCCCACTTCCTGCGCGAAATCGGCGAGCCGCTCTTCCCCCACGGGTCGGTCCTCTGGTTGGCCCGCATCGGCTTGATCGTGATGTTCGGCCTGCACATCCACTCGGCTTACACGCTGACCCGCTTGAACGCTGCCAGTAACGTTCGTTACCAATCCAAGCCCGACTGGCTGGCGTCCAACTTTGCGTCCCGCACCATGCGGATCAGCGGCGTGATCGTCCTTTTCTACCTCATCTTCCACCTGGCTGATCTCACATGGGGCTGGATCCCGGGCTACGACTGGGAATATGGGGAGGTCTACAACAACCTGCAGGGCAGCCTTGGCAACCCCGTTGTCGCCGCCTTCTACATCATCGCCAACTCGCTGTTGGCGCTGCACGTCTTTCACGGCGCTTGGAGCCTTTTCCAGAGCTTGGGCATCAACAACCCTCGCTACAACGCCGCTCGTCGCTACTTCGCAGCAGGCATTGCCCTGCTCATCTTTGTCGGAAACGTGAGCATCCCCATCAGCATCCTCGCTGGCTGGGTCTGAGGAGACCCCCACCATGGCAACCACCACCGAAGCACCAACCGTCAATCCCGATGGCACGTTGAACGGCCACACACCAGAGGGCCCTCTCGCCGACAAGTGGGACAACCACAAGTTCGCCATTCAGTTGGTCAATCCGGCCAACAAGCGGAAGTTCAAGATCCTCGTCGTCGGCACCGGCCTCGCCGGATCCGCCGCTGCGGCGACCCTCGCCGAGCTCGGCTACGAAGTCGAGGCATTCACCTTCCACGACACGCCCCGTCGAGCTCACTCGATTGCTGCCCAGGGCGGCATCAACGCCTCGAAGAACTACCAGAACGATGGTGACAGTACCTATCGCCTGTTCTACGACACGATCAAGGGTGGCGACTATCGCGGCCGGGAGGCAAATACCTATCGCCTCGCCCAGGTGTCCACGAACATCATCGATCAGATGGCCGCCCAGGGTGTGCCGTTTGCCCGTGAGTACGGCGGCCTCTTGGCCAACCGTTCCTTTGGTGGCGCCCAGGTCAGCCGCACGTTCTACGCCCGTGGGCAGACCGGCCAGCAGCTGCTGCTCGGCGCCTACCAGCAGATGATGCGCATGGTCGGCCTTGGCAAGGTCAAGCTCCACACCCGCTCCGAGATGCTCGAACTCGTGATGAAGGACGGCGAGGCCTGCGGCATCGTCACTCGCAACCTCGTGACCGGTCAGATCGAGAGCCACTCCGGCCACGCCGTGGTGCTGTGCACCGGTGGGTACGGCAACGTGTTCTACCTGAGCACCAACGCCATGAGCTGCAACGTGACCGCCGCTTGGCGAGCCCACCGCAAGGGTGCCTTCTTCGCCAACCCGAGCTACACCCAGATCCACCCCACCTGCATCCCCGCCGCAGACGAGTTCCAGTCGAAGCTGACCCTGATGTCAGAGTCGCTCCGTAACGACGGCCGCATCTGGGTGCCTCGCAGCCCCGACGAGAGTCGTCGTGCCGACCAGATCCCCGAAGCCGAGCGCTACTACTTCCTCGAAGAGAAGTATCCCGCTTTCGGCAACCTGGTGCCTCGTGACGTTGCTTCCCGCAACGCCAAGACCGTGGTCGACCAGGGCATGGGTGTCGGCCCGCTCAAGAACGGTGTGTATCTCGACTTCGCCGACGCCATCAAGCGTGACGGGCAAGCCACGATCGAAGCCAAGTACGGCAACCTCATCCAGATGTACGAGCGAATCACCGGCGAAGACCCCTACGTCACGCCGATGCGCATCTACCCCGCCACGCATTACACGATGGGCGGGCTCTGGGTTGACTACAACTTGCAGACCAACATCCCCGGTTTGTACGCGTGCGGTGAGGCCAACTTCTCCGACCATGGCGCCAACCGTCTTGGTGCCTCGGCCCTCATGCAGGGTCTGGCCGACGGCTACTTCGTGCTTCCGTACACCATTGGCAACGGCCTGGCTCCTCGCCTCGGCACCCAGCCGGTCCCGACCGACGACGACGTGTTCAAAGAAGCCGAGCAAGACGTGAAGGACCGCATCGCCACCTTCATGAGCATCAAGGGCACGAAGTCCCCCGACTACTTCCATCGTGAACTCGGCAAGTTGGTCTGGAACTACATCGGGATGGAGCGAGACCAGAACGGCCTCGAGAAGGCCATCTCCGAGATCCGGGCGCTACGCGAGGAGTTCTGGAAGGACCTTCGAGTCCTCGGCGGCACCGACACGCTGAACAGCTCGCTCGAAAAGGCAGGCCGTGTGTCTGACTTCTTCGAACTCGGTGAGCTGATGGCCCGTGACGCACTCGATCGTGAAGAGAGCTGTGGTGGTCACTTCCGGACCGAGTCGCAGACGCCAGAGGGCGAAGCGCTCCGAGACGACGAAAACTACGCCCACGTCTCCGCCTGGGAGTGGGTTGACATGGACACTCCCTGGGTCAAGCACAAAGAAGAGCTGGTGTTCGAGAACGTCGAGCTCTCCCAGCGCTCCTACAAGTAACCGATCGGCAGAACGAAGAACTCATGAGCAACACACTCAACCTCACCCTGCAGATCTGGCGTCAAGAAGGCCCCGACGCTCCCGGCAGCTTCGAGACCCACCAGGCCCGCAACATTCCCGATGATGCGTCGTTCCTCGAGATGCTCGACGTGGTCAACGAAGGCTTGATCGAGGGCGGCAAGGTCCCGATCGAGTTCCCTCACGACTGTCGTGAAGGCATCTGCGGCACCTGCGGCGTCATGATCAACGGCCGGGCCCACGGCCAGGAAAAGGGCACCGCCGTGTGCCAGCTCCACATGCGCAAGTTCAACGATGGCGACACCATCGTGATCGAGCCATGGCGAGCCACGGCCTTCCCGATCATCAAGGATCTCGTCGTCAATCGTTCAGCACTCGATGACGTGATCGCAGCTGGCGGGTTCGTCTCAGCCCCCACGGGCAACGCTCGTGACGCCAACGAGATCCCGATCCCGAAAGAAGCTGCCGACTCCGCCATGGATGCGGCGGCGTGCATTGGTTGTGGCGCCTGCGTTGCTGCGTGCCCGAACTCTGCTGGCCAGCTGTTCACCTCGGCCAAGCTGTGGCACCTCAATTCGTTGCCGCAGGGTCAGCCCGAACGCTTCAAGCGAACCGAGGCCATGGTCGAGACCATGGAGCAGTTCTTCGGTAGCTGCACCAACCACGGCGAATGCTCCGAGGCGTGTCCGAAGGAGATCAGCCTCGACTTCATTGCGTACATGAACCGTGACTACGTGAAGTCCAAGGTGTTCAACCGCAAGCTCTCGGCCCAGCGCAACTAGCGAGCGCCCACGAGTAGCTACGCCGCACCAACTGCCACCGTCATCCGTCGCCAGAACGACGAATGACGGTGGCAGTTGCGCGTTTGGGGCCGCGGAACTGTTTGGGCTGGGTATCGCTACCTCGATCGCCGTCTCACGAAGACGCAGTCGGTAGTCTTTCGGCCGTGATCGAACCGTTGAAGCACTACGGGCGTGGCTTTCTCATGGGCTGCGCCGACATCGTCCCCGGTGTGTCCGGCGGGACGATCGCCCTGATCTTGGGCATCTACCGGGCCTTCATCGGCAACCTCCGGAAGGGCGCCTCGACGCTCAAGGCGTGGTTGAAGGGTGACTTCTCCGGCGGCTGGGGCATTTTCGCCTCGATCGAGTGGCTGTTCATCATCCCGCTCGGTGCTGGCGCGTTGACCGCATTCGCCCTGCTCCGCCATCCGATGAAAGACCTGTTGGTCGAACGCCCAGAAGGTGTTGCTGCGGTGTTCAGCGGTCTCGTCATCGCCAGCTGCGTTCTCGTGTGGCGCAGCATCACGACTCGTGACGCGCAGCGTCTCGGCATCATCGCCGTCGTCGGTGCGCTCTTCTTCCTGCTTCTCGGCTTCCAGACCGGAGCGGTGAACGATCCCAGCCTGATCGCCTTCTTCGCCACCGGGGCGATCGCCATCTGCGCCATGATCCTCCCGGGCATCAGCGGCTCGTTCTTGATGCTGATGATGGGTATGTATGCCGCGGTACTCGGTGGCGAAATCGGCCAGCTCGCCGTGTTCGGTGTCGGCGCCATCTTCGGCCTTGCCATCTTCTCGTCGCTTCTGAACTGGGTGCTCGAGAACTACGAGCAAACACTGATGGCGGCGCTCCTCGGCTTGATGATCGGCTCGATGCGCGTGCTCTGGCCTTGGCCCAACGGCGTCGGCGTGGTCGGCGACACAGCGGAAGAGAACGTCAAGGGAACCGACCTGGCTTGGCCGGAGTTCGGTCAGCTCGCTGGTGGTATCGCCCTGGCAATCGCCGCTGCTGTGGTCACCTTGGTCATCGTTCACTTCGCTGAGGCGAAGCCGACCGCCGACGACAAGGTCGACGTCACCGTCTGACTCTCAGCCGAGTGCTGGCGGCTCGCTGGTGAACACCGAGGCAGCGCCGGACTCGGTCACTGTCGTTACCCAGAAGCCATCGACCGTGGGCAGCACCACCGACGCTGCGGCCTCTTGGGGTTCACCGAGTTCGATTCGACTCGGCGGTTCGCTCCCCCACCAATGCGAGCGCACCCCGTAGCCGTCGACTTCGGTCGTCTCGGACTTCTCCAGCAGCAAGCCGTGGACCGAACCGATCTGGCCGTAGCGGGTATCGGCGCCGGTCTGGAGCGCCTCGGCTCGCGCTTCGAACTCGAGCTCCCAGCCGAGCGGCACACGATCACCCAGTGCGTTGGCCAGCAGTTCCCGGGGATCATCGATGGCCAACCCGAAGGCTTCGAGTCCGTAGCTCCAATGATCCATTGGTGTCTCGCAGATGTGATCGGCCCACAGACCCGACGCTCGGATCTCCCAACCTCGGCTCGGGAGTGGGACGTCGAATTCAACGACGACCACGGGATCTTCGCCGAGGCGAAGCATGGCGCCGTGGAAGGTTGCGTGACCACGATGGGGGTACTTGGCGATCAGGAGCGACAGTGCCACCCGGGCAGCAGGAAACACCGCATCGAGCCGATGGGCTTCATGCCACGCCGGGTCGACGGTCGGGGCACGGTCGCCTTCTGCCTCGCTCGGTGCCCGTTCCACGACGTGACCGTACCGGAGTGCGTCAGCGTGTCTTGGGTGCAGTCCACGCCCCCCGCAGGATCCGCGACGCCCGAAAGGCCAGCTTGGCCTCGTTGTCTGAAGCAAACTCTGACACGTCGGCCCGGGCGAGGATCTTGCGGCTGGTACGAACGCCGACGTAACGCAGCGGTTCGGGTTCCCACTTGCGAGCCTTCGCACCGACCCACGGCAACGTCACGCGATCCGTTGCCTGGCCGGTGATGAGCTCGGCCATGGTGCGTCCTGCGAGGTTGGCTGCCGCCACCCCCTCGCCCACATAGCCCCCGAAGACACCAACGCCGGTGGATCGTTCATAGGTCAGTCCCGGCACCCAGTTGCGAGGAATGGCCAGCACACCTCCCCACCGGTGCGTGATCGGGGTCTGGGTCAGCATGGGAAACAGATCGATCAGGATGTCGTGGATTCGAGCGTGGGTGGCGAGGTCAGAAGCGGTTGCCTCCGAGATGCCGGATGCCCAGAGATAGGGAACCCCGGTGCCGCCGAACGCAAGGCGGTTGTCGGCGGTGCGCTGGCCGTAGATGACCATGTATCTGTCGTCGGCGAAGGTCTGCCGGTCGGCCAGCCCGATCTGGTCGAACACCTCCTCACCGAGCGGTTCGGTCGAAATCATGAACGAGTAGATCGGCAGGACCGATCGTCGCTCGCCTTCGAGATCTCGCGTGTAGGCCTCGGTTCCTCGCACGATCGAAGCTGCTTTGACCGTGCCCCGGTCGGTCGAGACCACGCCGGGTTCGAAGCCAGACACCGTGGTCTGTTCATAGATCTTCACACCGGCCGCCTCGACCACGTCGGCCAGACCACGGACCAGCTTGGCCGGGTGCAGGGCAGCCGAAGGAGCGAAGAAGATCCCCGAGCGAACCTCGGTTGCGTTCAGCATCGACCGAGCTTCATCCGCGGACAGCAAGCGGATCTCGTCCTCGGTGAACCCTTCGTGTCTCGCTTCGGCGATCTCGTCGGCTTGCCTCGCTGCCTGGGGTGCATTGCGGGCGACCCGTATGGTGCCGCCCTTTGCGAAGTCGCACTCGATGCCTTCTGCCGTGGTCACTCGACCAACCTCGTCGACGCAGTCGAACACGGCGCGGGCCTGGCGCCTCGCTTCGTCGTCGTTCGACAATTTCGCATACTTGGCGAACGAGCCGGCCACCTCGCCGACGCACCAACCGCCGTTGCGGCCCGACGCCCCGAAACCGCAGTGGTGCTTTTCGAGCACAGCGATGCGGAGCGACGGATCGTGGCGGATCAAGTAGTAGGCCGTCCACAGTCCACTGAAACCACCACCGATGATGGCGACATCGACGTCGGTGTCACCCTCGAGCGCTGGCCGAGGAGCGATGGGCTCGTCGAGTTGATCGATCCACAGCGTGGACGCAGAAGCCTTGGCGACCGCAGCGGTGGTCACGCCGTCAACGATTCGGCCATGACGTCGATCATCGTGCCGATCTCCTCATCGGTCGATGTCAGGGGCGGGCAGAAGGCAATCGAATCGAGGATGGGCCGCACGATCACACCTCGTTCCAGCATGCGGACCCGAGCGTCGGCTGCCGGCTCGTGCATCTGCGCGGCCCAGATCGCCCCGGTGCCTCGGTACCCCAGGAGCGATCCGTCGGCGACCAGAGCGCTGAGGGCTGACTCGAAGATCGTGCCGATGTGGTTGGCCCGATCGACCAGGCCCCACTGGTCGATCAGATCGATGTTGGCGATGCCAGCCACACACGATGCCGGGTGGCCCGAGTAGGTGTAGCCATGGCGGAACATCGCCCCTGATCCTTCCAGAACGGCTGACACTTCGGGTCCGAGCACCACACCGGACAGCGGTTGGTAGCCGGAGGTGACGCCCTTGGCGAAGGTGAACAGGTCGGGTGTGACGCCGTAGGTCTGGGAGCCGAACCAGCTGCCGGTCCGCCCGAAACCGGAGATGACCTCGTCGAAACAGAGCAGGGCGCCATGCGCCGTGCACAGCTTGCGCAGGCCTTCGAGGTAGCCGTCCGGTGGAGGGAAGACGCCGCCCGCTCCCTGGATCGGCTCAGTGATGACACCGGCGATGCGATCGCCGTGCTCGGCAAAGACCCGTGCTGCATCCTCGATGTCGTCGGGGTCGACCTCGATGAAGTGAGGAACGAGATCGCCCCAGCCTTCGCGGTTCAACTCGATGCCCTGGGCGCTCGTGCCACCGACGTTCGTGCCGTGGTAGCCCCTGGTGCGCCGGATCACGATCTGGCGATCGATGTCGCCGCGCAGCTGTTGCACCAGGCGAATGATCTTGAACGCCGAATCGACGGCTTCGGAGCCAGAACAGGCGAGGAACACGCGACCAGCGTCGTAGGGAGACCGAGCCAGGATCGCATCGGCCACATCGATGGCTGGCTGGTTGATGAACGGATCGAACACGTGATACGCGTCGGTTTCGAGCAGCTGCTTGCTGATGACGTCGACGATCTCCGTTCGGCCGTGGCCGACCTGGCAATACCAGAGGCTGGCCATGGCATCGAGGTAGGACTTTCCGCTGCTGTCCCACAGGGTCGATCCCTCCGCTCGGACGACCTTGATGAAGTCGTCATGGGGCTTCGCCGGATCGGCGAATGGCTGCAGCAACGCACCGGAAATTGTCATGGCGCGAACACTACGCCCAGAACGTCGCCGCGTCATCGGGTTCACACTCCGTTCACGGCAGAGTCACAGCGGCCGGTGTAGCTTCTCGCCGATGAAGCGCCCTTCGATTCGAATTCTCGACGCCGTGGGCTCGGCGGAGTCCATCGGTCATGCCCACGGCACCGCCCATCGTGACGAGATCGTCCACTACGCGAACGACCGTGTGAACCTTGTTGCCTCTGGGCTCTGGACCGGCGGGCCGATCGGGCGCAACGCCGTTCTCGATCTCGCCGAGTCGATGTTGGACGCGCACGAATCGTTCGACCCGGCGCTGCACCTCGAGATGGTGGCCATGGCAGAAGCGGCTGGGATCACACCGGCCGAAGCCGTGGTGGTCGGAGGTTTCACCGATTTCGTCGACACCGTGCGGGCAACCCTCGGTGGCGCCCATCCGCCCACCGTCATCGAAGACGACTGCACCGCAGTGATCGTGCCTGACGAGCGGGCCGGCGGTCACGGCTTCCTGGCCCAGACCTGGGACATGCACGACAGCGCCACCGACCACGTGGTTTTGCTGCGACTCACTCCCGACGACCGACCCGCAGTCACGGTGTTCACCACGACGGGCTGCCTCGGCCAGATCGGCATGAACGAAGCCGGCGTGTGTGTCGGGATCAACAACCTCACCGGACTCGACGGCGCCATCGGCGTCACCTGGCCAAGCGTCGTGCGGGCCATGCTGGCCACCGAGACTGCCGATGACGCGCTTGCACTGCTGCTCGACGCCGACCTCGCCGGAGCCCACAACTACTTGATCTTCGACCGGGCGGGAGTTGGCTACAACGTCGAAGCCATGCCGACGATCCGTCCCGTCACCAACCTGCGCGGGCCTGACATCATCGTGCACACCAACCACGTGGTCGACGAGGGCGCCCTGGCAGTTCAGGCCGAGCGAGCGAACGCTCTGATGGCAAGTTCGATGAGCAGACGGTCAACAGCAGAAGCGATGATGACCAGCGGCACCGTCGACGAGCAACGCCTGTTCGACCTCCTGCGAGAGCCAGCAGCCATCTGCCAACGAGCAACCGAGCCGTACCACATCGAATCGAGCGGGGCCGCCGTGATGCGGCCGGGAACCGGCGACTTCTGGGCCTGCTGGGGCCTTCCGACCGACAACGAGTTCCAGCACATTGCGCCTCCTACCGCTGCCGACACTGCGACAAACCCGACAGCCGGGTCTACCCCCAGCGGGGTGCCAGCGTGACCGGCGAGCCGATCATGATCGGCGAGCGCTCCGGCCTGGTCTACCACACGATCCGAACCGAGTGGGCTGCCGACATCGCTGCGCTCGAGCAAGCCTCGTACCCAACCGCTGACCCCGTTGATCTCTATGACGAGGCCGGGGTCGCCGAGCTGGCGAAAGACTTCCCCGAGGGCTGCTTCGCTGGTTTCGACGGAGACCGAATCGTGGCGATGGGCGTAGGCGTGCGCACCCACTTCGACCTGGAACACCCGCAGCACAAGATCAGCGAGATCATCCCCGAGGAGGGCGGCAGCGGCGACGACCCGACCGGTGAGTGGTACTACGGCAGCGGCATCGCCGTCGACAGCGACTACCGCCGTCGCGGCATCGGCAACGAGCTGTACCTGCTTCGCAAGAACGTCTGCCAACAGCTGAACCTGCGGGGTCTGGTCGCCGGCGGTGTCATCCCCGGCTATGCCGCACACGTCGACGCAATGTCGGCCGATGCCTACATCGACGCCGTACGAGCCGGCGAGCTGTACGACCCGACGTTGTCGTTCCAACTGGAGAACGGGTTCGAGGTGCTCTGCGCACTCGATGACTACATGATCGATCCAGCGGTCAACAACCATGCCGCACTGATCGTGTGGCACAACCCTGAGCACGTGCCGGATCACGCTCGCTTCACCGGGGCGGCGACTGCGGCTGACAGCGATGGCTGACTCGTCGACGAGCGGCGGGCCGATCGATGGCGACCAGGCGTTTCGGCGAACATCGCTGAAGGGTCCAGGCGACGAGGCTCCATATGCAGGAGCGGTCTCGTTCCTCCGTCGCAACTACACCCGCGACATCACCGACGCCGACGTGGTGATCACGGGTATCCCGTTCGATCAGGCAACCTCTGGCCGACCCGGAGCCCGCTTCGGTCCGAGAGCGATCCGTGAAGCGTCGACCGGTCTGGCCGAACTTCCCGGGTTCCCGTTCGGCTTCGATCCGCTGCAGGAACTCGCCATCGCCGACTACGGCGACTGCTACCTCGACTATGGCCACCCGATGGATGCGGTCGAACGCATCGAGGCCCACGCCAGAGAGATCTTGGCCAGTGGGGCAACCATGGTCAGCTTCGGCGGCGATCACTTCGTCACCTATCCACTCCTGCGGGCCCACGCCGAAGTCCACGGTCCGCTCGCGCTGATCCACTTCGATGCCCACTCCGACACGTGGGGAGACGACGGCGTTCGCCTCGACCACGGCTCGATGTTCCTGCGGGCCAAGCGAGAGGGCATCGTTGTTCCCGAGAAGTCGGTGCAGACCGGTATCCGCACACCGAACTCTTCAGATCATGGGTTCACTGTTCTGACTGCGCCGTGGGTCCATCGCGAGGGCATCCCTGCGGTCCTCGACATGATCCGCGACAAGGTCGGCGACCACCCCGCCTACGTCACCTTCGACATCGACTGCCTCGATCCTGCCTTCGCCCCCGGCACCGGGACGCCAGTGGCTGGGGGGCTCACCACGTCGCAAGCCTTCGAGGCAGTGCGGGGTCTGACCGGCCTGAACCTGGTGGGCTTCGACGTGGTCGAAGTGGCGCCGGCCTACGACAGCGCCGAGATCACCGCCATCGCCGCTGCCACGATCGCTCACGACTATCTCTGCCTCATCGCTCTCCAACGAGGCGCGCAACGCGTGACCTACGGACACCAGTGAAGGAATCGACATGACCGATCAAGCAAAGCCAGCCGTTCAACTCACCGGCGTCACCAAGGCGTTCGGCGACGTCATCGCCGTCGACCACATCGACCTCACCATCCAAGACGGCGAGTTCTTCGCCATGCTCGGCCCGTCTGGCTGCGGCAAGACCACGACCCTGCGCATGATCGCCGGGCTCGAGTTCCCCACCGAAGGCAGCCTGAGGATCTTCGGCGACGAGGTCGGCACCTTGCCGCCCAACAAGCGACCGGTCAACACCGTCTTCCAGAACTACGCGTTGTTCCCTCACATGAATGTGCTCGACAACGCCAGCTTCGGCCTCCGCATGCAAGGTGTCGACAAGTCCGAGGCCCGCAAGCGGGCCGGTGAAGCGATCGAGATGGTGCGATTGGGTGGCTTCGAGAAGCGCAAACCCAACCAACTCTCCGGCGGCCAGCAGCAACGCGTTGCGTTGGCCAGGGCGCTGGTGAACCGCCCGAAGGTGCTGCTTCTCGACGAACCGCTCGGTGCGCTCGACCTCAAACTCCGCAAGGACATGCAGACCGAGTTGAAGCAGCTCCAACGGGACCTCGGAGTGAGCTTCGTCTTCGTCACTCACGACCAGGAGGAGGCCCTGACCATGAGTGACCGCATCGCGGTCATGCACGACGGACGGCTGCTGCAAGTCGGATCACCTGACGACATCTACGAACGTCCGACCAGTCGATTCGTCGCTGACTTCATCGGTCAGACCAACTTCTTGAATGCAACGGTTCGCGACGCTGAATCCGTCGTGCTCGAGAACGGCACCGTGGTTGCCGCCCCATCGACCTTCCCCGCCGGGACCAAGGCAGCGCTGAGTCTTCGCCCCGAACGCATTCGCATGACCGAGATCGTGGACGGGGAGACCGTTGCGGTCGAGGACGGGAGAGGTGTTAACGGCACCATCACCGAGGTCACCTACCTGGGGAATGCGCTCGTCTACACCATCGCCATCGACTGGATGACGATCGAGGTCAGGACCGAGAATCGCCCGTCGGTGCCCAAGTACCACGCCGGCGCCGCTGTCGCCCTCACGTGGCTGGCTGGCGGCGCCAGCGTGGTTGCCGACGACGACAGCCTGGTCGCCGGCGGACTCGGGGCTGACGGCACGGGTGTGGTCGGCAAGGCAGCGGTCGGCCAAGGTGCGGCCGCCTGATGGTGGCCACTCTCGACATCGAAGCGGAGAAGGCAACGCCCGCGTTCGAGGCATCGAACGAGCGTCTGCGTCGTCGACGCGGCGCGCTGCTCGCGCTCCCGACCTACCTGTACCTCATCATCTTCTTCGTCATTCCGTTCGGGATCGTGGTCGTCTATTCGTTCGCCACGCGAACGCAGTTCGGCACGGACCTGAGTGGTTGGAACCTCGACTCATACCGGCGACTCGGCGACGACCTCGTCAGAGACGTCTTGGTGCGGTCGGCGTGGTTGGCGCTGATCACCACCGCTGTGTGCCTGCTGTTGGCGTATCCCTTCGCCTACTACATGGCCACCCGCAGCGAACGCGTCCGCAACCTCATGCTCGTGTTCGTGATGATCCCGTTCTGGACCAACTTCCTTGTCCGGACCTACGCCTGGCGCGTCATTCTCGGCACCGATGGCCCGTATTCCCAGCTGACGTCAGCGGCCGGTCTCGGCGAAGGACGGTTGCTCTTCACCCAGGTCGCAGTGGTGATCGGCATGGTCTACGGCTACTTGCCCTTCATGGTCCTACCGCTCTACGCCTCGATCGAACGGATCGACAAGCGACTTCTGGAAGCCAGCCGAGACCTGTACGCCACGGGTTTCGGCACCTTCCGCAAGGTGCTGTTGCCGTTGTCGATGCCAGGAGTCATTGCTGGTTCGATCCTCGTGTTCGTCCCATCGCTCGGCGCGTACGTCACCCCATCGATCCTGGGTGGGGCCAAGACCACATTGCTCGGCAGCTACATCGTCACGCAGTTCTTGTCGGCCCGCGATTTCCCCTTCGGCGCTGCGCTGTCGTTCGTGCTGATGATCGTGATGCTGACCGCCACGTTGGTGTACTTCCGCAAGGGAGGGCGGACGCTGTGAGCGGCTCGGTCAGTGAGCCACGGGGCGCGACCCGCGTCCTGCTGCGCGTCAACACCTGGCTGGTGTTCGCCTTCTTCTACCTCCCGATCCTCGTGTTGGTCGTGTACTCCTTCAGCGACAGTGACACCACGGGAGTCTGGGGAGGGTTCACCTTCGACTGGTACGGCGAGTTCGCTGACTCCCGCCAGGCCAGGGGCGCGCTCGGCAACTCACTCAAGATCGCCTTCGCTTCGACCGCCGTTGCTGTGGTGCTTGGCACGATGTCAGCCCTTGCCCTCGAGCGCTACCGCTTCCGAGGTCGCGGCTTCTTCGATGCGCTTCTCTACCTGCCGGTGATCGTCCCTGACGTGACCATGGCCGTGATGCTGCTGCTGTTCTTCGCCCAAGCAGCCGAGATCTTCGGTTTCTCGAAAGGGTTCGGCACGATCACCTTGAGCCACATCGCCTTCAGCATCAGCTTCGTCTCGATCGTGGTCCGAGCTCGCTTGGCCGGAATGAACGAGTCACTCGAAGAGGCAGCGATGGACCTCTACGCCACCCGTCGGCAAGCGTTCCGGTACGTGACGCTGCCAACGATCCTGCCTGGCATCACCGGTGGCGCCCTGCTTGCTTTCACTCTCTCGCTCGACGATGTCGTGATCACCGAGTTCGTCACCGGCCCCGGCTGGACCACCTTGCCGGTCTATGTGTTCGGCCTGGTCCGCAGAGGCGTCACACCGCTCATCAATGCGATCTCTGTCGTGATGCTGGTGGCATCGATCGCACTCGTTGCGCTCTCGCTGCTGGCGGAACGAGCAAGAGACGGCGGATCGGAGGCCTGAGGGACCACACATCACCAACGTCGTGGTGCGGAGGGTAAACGGCGAAGAAGGCTCACAATTACGACACCCCCGCTGGTGCGGGCAGACACGAATGGAACACCACATGTTCAAACAAAAGAAGAGCATCCTCGGCATCACGGTCGGCATGGCGTTGGTCGCCGCCGCATGCGGAGGGTCCGGTTCAGAAGAGAGCTCCTCAGCCGATTGCGAGGTCGGATCAGTGGATGGCGATCTCGCCTTCTACAACTGGTCTGAGTACATCCCCCAGGAGCAACTCGACGCCTTCGCTGAAGAGTTCGGCGTGAACGTCACCATCGACACTTTCGAATCGAACGAGGTGCTCCAACCGAAGATCTCTGCCGGCAACTCTGGCTATGACGTGATCGTGCCCTCCGACTACATGGTCGGTATCTTGATCGCCGGCGGCCACGTCCAAGAGCTCAACAAGGACCTCATCCCGAATCTCGCCAACCTCGACCCGGCATTCGCCAACCCGACCTATGACCCGGAGGGCGCCTACTCGGTGCCGTATCAGTGGGGATACACCGGCTTCGCTGTCGACACCGAGGTCATCGGCACCGACTATCCGAGGAGCTGGGACATCGTGTTCAGCGAATTCGCCAACGACTACAGCGGACGCATCACGCTGCTCGATGATCCTCGCGAAGTGATGGGCGGTGCGCTCAAGGCACTCGGATACTCACTGAACTCGACTGATCAGGCCGAGCTCGACGAAGCCGTCGCCCTCGTCACCGAATGGAAGGGCAACCTCGCTGCCTTCAACACCGATTCAGCTGACGAGTTCTTGACCAGTGGCGAGACCGCCATTGCTCACGGCTACTCCGGCGGTTTCCTCGCCCAGTTCCTGGAGACCGACGACCCGAGCCGCTACGAGTTCTTCGTTCCTGAAGAGGGGGGCACCCGCTGGGTCGACAACATGGCGATCCCGTTCGATGCTCCGTCGCCGTGCACCGCACACACGTTCATCAACTACATCATGGACGGCGATCAGGGGGCGATCTTGAGCAACTGGAACTACTACGGCAGCCCGAATGCCATCTCGATCCCGATGCTCGACGACGAACTCAACGCTTTCCTCACCAACCCGAATGTTCTGGTCGGCGGCGAAGGGGTACTCGAATCGATCCTCGACACCGGCGAGTTCGAGACCAACTATGCCGACGCCTTCAGCCGGGCCAAAGGCTGAGCCCGAGCACATCCCGACGTGTCTGGGTGCCCTCACACCCGTGGGTGCACCCAGCTCGCTCACCTGCCACTGCCTCAGGCGTCACTGCCGTAACCTGTCGCGGTGACACGTGATGGGCGGACAGTGGCGACACAGGTCGAAGAGCTTCAGCGACTGCACGCAGCCCTGGCCGGCATCCAGCTGCCGTTCGACTTGGCTGGTGTGCCCGAAGCTCGGGCGGAGCGGGACGAACTCGCCAATCAAATCGACGACTACCTGATCCCGCGGCTCGAACGACTCGACGCTCCGCTGCTGGCGGTGCTCGGCGGATCGACCGGGTCGGGCAAGTCGACCATCACGAACTCGATTGCTGGTGCTGACGTGTCGCCTTCTGGTGTGTTGCGTCCGACCACTCGGGCTCCAGTTCTGATCTGTCACCCCGACGATCTGGGATGGTTCACCACCACCGATGTTCTTCCTCACCTGCCGAGGGTGACCGGCGAGGGTGTGGCGACCGGCGCCTCGCTCAAGATCGAGGCCGTCGACACGTTGTTGCCAGGGCTTGCCTTGATCGACGCGCCTGACATCGACTCGGTCGAAGAAGCCAACCGGGAGTTGGCCACGCAACTGCTTGCCGCGGCCGACCTGTGGCTCTTCGTCACCACGGCGGTCCGCTACGCCGATGCGGTGCCGTGGGAGTTCCTGGGACGAGCGCAGAGCCGGGGCACCTCGCTGTCGGTCGTGATCAACCGGATGCCAGAGGGCGCAGCCGTCGAGATCGTTCCCCACCTGCAGTCGATGTTGGTCGCTGGCGGTCTCGAGGACGTGACGATCTTCAGCATCGAGAACAACGAGCTGACCGAAGGCCGCCTACCCGCCGCCGCGACCGACGAACTCACATCGATGCTGAGCGGGCTCGCCGCTGATGCCGAGAAGCGAGCTGAGATCGTTCGTCACACGATCGACGGTGCTCTGGCCAGCGTGCCCGATCGGGCCCGGCTCGTGTTGGCCAGCGCTCGGGCCAGCGACGATGCGGCGCGAGGTCTGGCCGACATCGCTACCCAACAATCAGCGTCGTGCCGAGGCCGGATCGCTGACGACCTCACCGGGGGCACCCTGTTGCGGGGCGAAGTGCTCGATCGGTGGCAGGAACTGATCGGCACGAACGAGATGATGCGGGCCATCCAGAGCCGCATCTCGTCGATCCGCGATCGTCTGACCGGGTTCGTCAAGGGGAGGCCAGTTGCCACCACCGAGGTGCAGGGCGAGATCACCTCGACCCTCGAGCAGATGCTGATCGATCATCTCGACGCCAATGCGCTGTCGATCACCAACACCTGGCGTACCATGCCCGGTGGGGCACAGGCGCTCGCCGGTGACCGAACGCTCGAACGAGCCGATCATGCGACCAGGGCTCGCATCGGTCCGGAGATCCGGGCGTGGCAAGACGACATCCTCGAGTTGGTCAAGGCACGAGGCGCAGGCAAACGAAACATGGCCAGGGTGATGGCCTTCGGCGTCAATGGCGTCGGTGTGGCCCTGATGATCGTGTTGTTCGCTCAGACCGGAGGCATCACCGGCGGCGAGGTTGCCGTTGCTTCTGGCACCGCGGGTGTGTCCCAAGCGTTGCTGAACGCCATCTTTGGCGAACAAGCCGTTCGGGAGCTTGCTGCCGCGGCACGAGAGCAACTGCTGACCCGCATCGACGGCGTTGTCGGGGAAGAAGTCGAGCGATACCGAACACGGATCCGCTCACTCACCGACGGACCTTCAAGCACCGATGACCTCGCCACGGCGATCGGTGGTTTCGCCGTCGACCTGAACAACGAAGGTCAGGCGTGATCGGCCGGTCGAAGAAGAACTCGGCAACGCTTCCGGAACGGCTCGAGGCACTTCGGGAGGCCACCGACCTCGCTGATGGACGACTGACGGTCGATGCCGTTGTCTTCGCCCGCAACGTGATCGACAAGGCCGACGCCCGATTGCGCCATGGCACCACCCACACGCTGGTTGCGCTGCTGGGGGCCACGGGTGCGGGGAAGTCTTCGCTGGCCAACGCATTGATCGGGTCAGACATCGCCACGACCGGCGTGCGCCGGCCGACGACCTCATCGACACTGGCCTGCTTGTGGGGCGCCCCAAAGCAGCTCGGCGAAGCCGGTCCGCTCCTCGATTGGCTCGAGATCGAGCAACGGCACCTGGTGGGCGACAGCGGTGCGGGTGATGCTCAACTCGACGGTCTGATCCTGCTCGACGTACCGGACCACGATTCGGTGCAGGTGAGCAACCGGCTCGAGATGGAACGCATTGCCGAACACTGCGACCTCATGATCTGGGTCACCGATCCCGAGAAGTACGCCGACGCTGCGCTCCACCGCTATCTCGCCACCTTGGGTGGCCATGACGCCGTGATGATCCTGGTCCTGAACAAGGCCGATCAGATGGATGAGATCTCGCTCGAAGTGTGTCGGGCCGATCTCGCCAGGCTCGCCACCAACGACGGTGTTGCTGACCCAACCGTTCTCGCACTCTCCGCTGTCACCGGCAAAGGCGTCGACGCACTCATCGCAAAGATCGGCAAGACCGTCGCCGCCAACGAAGCGATGGCGGCCCGCCTGGCTGCGGACATCGCTGCGGCCAGTGCCGAGCTGGCGGCGGCAAACGGCAGGGTCGATGCCGTGAAGATCACCGACCGTTCCGTGCGTTCACTGGCCGACGATCTGGTCGGAGCCACCGGCATCGACGTCGTGACCGACGCCGTCGCCGCCGGCACCAGACGTGATGCCGCTGCGGTCATGGGCTGGCCGTACACCCGATGGGTTCGCAGGCTGCGTCCGCATCCGCTTCGCCGTTTGCATCTCGGTGCGGGCACCGACGGTCGCACATCGCTTCCCGAAGCTTCCGCCGCTCAGACGCTGCGATCAGAAGGGGCGATCCGTTCCTTTGTCGACAACGTCAGCGCTGATCTACCCGAGCCGTGGCCTCACGTGCTGCGCAGTGCGGGCACGCCGGACAGTGCTTTGCTGGCCGACCGTCTTGATCGCGCCGTCGGCGACGGCGTCCGAGCCCATGCCAGTCGGACACCTCGTTGGTGGTCTGTCGTGGGTGCACTGCAGATCTTGCTTGCGAGTGCGGCAGCGATCGGCGGCGTCTGGCTCACCGTGCTGTTTGCATTGGCATGGCTTCAAGTGCCGGACCCACCAACGCCGGAGTGGCAGGGGTGGCCGGTCCCGACGCTGTTGTTCGGCGCCGGTGCGGTCCTCGGGCTCTTGGCGGCGGTGGTCGCTCGGCGGGTCGCCGGACTCAGCGCACGACGAGCAGCCCGGAAGGCTCGAACGGCCGCCATCGACAATGTCGAACAGGTGGCCAGCGAGCTCGTGGTCGAACCCATCCGAGCTGAGCTGGTGGGCCGGGCTGAGCTGGTGGCACTTCTCGATCGCGCCGGCAGCTGATCGATACACCTTTGTTCTCGACCGATCGAGACCTCGCACCTCTGGAGACTCTGTCATGCCTCAAACCGGACTCTTGATTCCCATCGTTCTGGGGGTCTTGGTACTCATCGTCATCATTCGGGCGTACCTGCCCACGAAACCGAAGCAGGGCGACTCCTAGCCGCGTTCATCGGCGTGCCTCGGCGCCGCCCAGTCCCGTGGCGGCAGATCCAGCTCGCTACGCTGCCGTCGTGCGGTATCTGAGCGATGAGTGGATCGACAAAGCCAATGCTGCCGTCAGCAGCCTCGAGCCGTCAGCCGAGCCGTTTGCGGTGAGCTACACGGTGACCGACGGACCCGACGGCGAGCGGTCCTACACCCTCGATCTCGCCGTTCCTTCGATCGTCACGGGGGCAGCCGCTCCTGTGGGTCTGCGAATGACATGGGAGACGGCGAAGTCGATCGCACTCGGCGAGCTGAGTGCCCAGCGGGCATTCCTGGACGGCAACATGCGCATCGAGGGTGATGCCCAAGCCCTGATCGGCAACACCGATGGCATGGCTGCGATCGACGCCGCCCTCACGCCGCTGCGAGCCACGACCACCTACTGAACGTCTGCGGTTGGCGGCGCAACCGGGGGCGGCGCGGCCACATCCCAGCCGAGGCTGCCTGTTGTCTTCGCAGCCACCGGGTCCCAGTCATGGGCCTCCAAGAAGAATGGCGATCGGCGGGTCGTGAATGCCAGGAACTGGACCACGAGAAACACCGCATACAGCCCGACACTGATGGCGTCGTCGAGGATCGTGCCCGGGTCGTCATCGAACACGAAGAGCGTGAGGTCGTTGGCCTGCGTGGTTCGGTCGGCCAGCAGGAGAAAGATCGTGGCGTTGTTGAACCAATGCCAGGCAACAGCGACCTCCATCCCCGCGGTGCGCATCGTCAGGTAGATGGCCATGAGTTCGCTGCCTATGAACACCGGCAGGATCAGCCACAGGTTGCTCTGAACATCTGGGTTCCCGATGTGGAGCGACACGAAGAGCAACACCACGACCACCGGGGCAAACCAGAAGACGTTGGTGGTCGCCCCGATCTGGCGAAGGAGATAGCCCTTGAAAAACACATCCTCGCCTGAGGTCTGGATGAGGATCAGAACGGCCAAAGGAATGAGCCAGATCAGGTGTTCCTGACCAATCCCGGTGAAGTCGGGCCGGTCCAACGACGGGACAAAGAAACCTGGTGCCGCCGTCACCAAGAAAAGAATCGCTTGGAGGGCCAGCACCTTCCGAGCGATCGACCAATCGAAAGATCGAACGGGCTCGAGCAGCGAACGGATTGATCGACCCTGGATCAGGCTGCCGACGACGGCCGCAGCCCAGAACGTGACGCCGACCAGAAGCAACTCGAAACCCAAGAGGGAAGGCACCGTGGTGACACTCTCCACAACATCCTCAGCGTTGAAGAAGCGAGCCGCCTCGGTGGCCCAGCCACTGCCCAACTCGCTCGCAACTTCGACTACGAGGAAGAGGACGAGCAGCGCAGCCATTGCGCTGACGGCAGCGGCAGCGACACCGAGCAACAGCCAAGGCCAACGCCAGCGCGCAGTCCGTTGTGAGAGAAAGAACAGAGAGGCGCCGCGGTCCATGGGGGTGGACCATACCGATCACACTTCGGGCGCTGCTGCGCCGGCCACTCACTCAGTTGTTGGCGGCAACCTCATCGAGATTCGGGGCGTTCGGCGAGGCAATGGGGGTTGCCGAGGTGGCTCCGTCTTTGAGCGCCGCTGCCGCTTTCTCGTTCTCCATGATCTTGTGGAGCACGGCCTTGCCCGCCTGCTCGAACGAGTCGCGATGGTTGATCACATGCTGCTGCGATCGCAGCTGCGACCTGGTGAGACCTTGGATCTTGGGGATGACGTAACGAGCGACAAGATCCCACGAGCGACGCTGATTTTCGATGTTGGCCCAATCGTTGGCGAAACCAATGACCGCACCGAAGCCGCCGGTGACCTCGTACATCTCGGTGATGCGATCGACGAGATCGTCTGGAGTGCCGATGACCGCCGACGAACCATCGGAGAAGGCGAGGTCATCGACCGCTGCGTCGGGCGAGTCGTACTCGGTCGCTCCCTGCCGCATCAACGTGCCGACGGTGTATTCGTTGTGCCAGCGCTGCAGCCCGAGCTTGGACTGCTCACGAGCTTCCTCGCGTGTTTCGGCAATGTGGAAGTTGAACATGACCCGCCACTGGCTGCGATCAATCGTTGCACCACTGATGGCTGCGGCGTCTTCCGCGAAGCTCCACTGCAGCGGCAGCGACTGGATACCGGCGGTGGACATCGAGCCGATCGACAACACACCAAGCCCGTACTTGCCGGCGAGGGTCATGCCGGAAGGACTGACCATCGAGGCGGTGGCGATCTCGACTTCGCGCTGCAACGGCAGGATCTGCAGAGCGGCATCGTTCATCGTGAACCAGTCGGCGTGATGGGTCACCCGCTCGCCAGCGAGCAGCGGCTTGATCACACCGATGGCTTCGTCTTGGCGATCACGCTGCGTCATGGGATCGATGCCCATGGCGTGAGCATCCGACGGCAGTGCTCCGGGCCCGGTGCCCAGGATGGCCCGTCCTCGGCTCATCAGGTCGAGTTGGGTGATGCGCTGGGCCACCATGAACGGGTGGTGATACGGCAGCGATGACACGCCGGTGCCCAGCTTGATCCGCTGCGTCCGCTGGGCGGCGCCAGCGAGAAACATCTCGGGTGACGCAATGGTTTCCCAGCCAGTCGAGTGGTGTTCGCCGCACCAGAACTCGTCAAAGCCGAGATCGTCGAGCAGCTCGGCGAGCTTGAGGTCACGCTCGATCATGAGCATCGGGTGCTCACCGATCGGGTGATGGGGTGCGAGGAAGGCGCCAAAGCGAAGGTTCTCCATGGCAGAGAAGCTAGATGGACTCGTTTGTCGAGTCAGATCGACGGTCGTTCGGAACGAGTGTCCAACGCTCTCAGACCGCGACAGCAAGCAATCGCTCGATGCCCTCCTGGGCCGGTTGGAAGTTCACCAGATACCGCTCCAAGTGAGGTGCCGCCTCGTGGTCGACCCCGCCGCGCTCTGCGATCAGCTGGCTGAACCCATCAAGGCGTGCGCTCTCCTGCCACTGGCCGATCGCTGGGTCCGCAGCCCAAGCGGTCCGGTTGGCCAGCTCCTGTTTGAACATCAGCAGCCAATCGATCGGTGTCGACGGTGGAGCAATGGGACCGCACAGTTGGTTCTTGTGATCCTGGTCGTCGTACGCAGCTTCGACGTGGCCGATGAACGCAGCGCTGAACGCCGGCTGGCACGTCCGGACCCATTGCAGGGTGATCCGATCGCCGTCGAAGACCGGCGTCGAAGCGTGAGCGGGGATGCCTGCCGCCGAGCAATCGATGTGGAGCGTCCGCGATGTGGTTGGAACGACACCTTGGTCGAGTTCAATGCGCTCGTCCCCCACCATCGTGACGCGGCCAAGCCGGATCACACCGGTGATCTGGCGAAGTGCTGCGAGTTCACCATCGCTGACGATCGCGCAGTGATACGCCTCTGGTTGTACGTCTGAGTCAATGCGAGCGAGTTCCCCGACCAGCTCGAGGCGAGTGAACAGGTCATCGACCGAATCAGCCAAGACCACCGACTCGACCTGATCGGCAAGACTCTTGGTGAGTCGGGCGAAGTGCTGCGGTGTGATCTGGAAGTTGCCGCGACGCAACAGCCATGAGTCGCGAGGCATCACCCATCGAATCCGTGTTGGGTCAACACCGTTGACGAGAAGCCACGTGCATGCGTCGATACCCGTCTTGCCAGCACCGATCACAACGAACTCCTCGAAGCCTGCTGCCACTCTGGGAAGCTCGTTCACCGGGATGAACGCTGCCCCCGCGGCCACATCGAACGACGGCGGCGTGGCAGAGGGAATGCTCATCTTCGACCAGGTCGCGTCAACTACCGTGGTCGCCTCGACTGCCAGGCGAGAACCGTCCATCAGACCCCTGATGATGCGATCGTCGGTGACCTCGCTCATCGGGAAGAACCGGAGCCGCCCTGACGGCAGGAACCGACGGCGCATCGCGTCGTCGTAGTGGTGCACGACCTCTTGGCCTGATGCCAGCTCGAGGTAACCGGCGTTGTACCCGTGCTCGTCAATGGCGCCGGAGCCGAGACCGGCTGAATTCACGCCGTAGTTCGCCGACGGCTGATGCAGCCGCACGAACGGATATGCGTCGTTCCAATGCCCACCGGCACGGTCACGACGATCGACCATGGCAATGGTCTTGTCGGTCTCGCTCAGGATCGTGTCGGCGAAGGCCATTCCGGCCGCGCCGGCACCAATGATCAGGTAGTCGAAAGAATCTTGGCTCATGCGTGACTGCTCGCTCGAAGGGCAGCTTCGTGTCAACCGCCGGGGTATCGCCTGAAGTTCTACCCCATTAGTCTCGTCCGCGTGCCCGAGATGCCAGAAGTGCAGGCTCACTGTGAGCGGATGACCGAGGCGCTTGCCGGCGCGACGCTGTCGAAGTTCCAGCTCATCAACTTCGCTGGGCTCAAGACCTTCGACCCGCCGGCGGACGCCGCCGTCGGGGCCACCCTCGTCGCCGTCGAGCGCCACGCCAAGTGGTTACTGCTGCGGTTCGACAACGACATCACTCATGTCGTTCACCTGATGCAGGGCGGCAGGCTGCGGCCGGACCCGAAGCAATCCAAGAAGCCTCGCAACGGCATCGCTCGTTGGGTCTTTGACGTCGGTGGCAAGCCAACCGCTTGGTTGCTCACCGAAGCCGGAACTGAGCGCAAGGCTGGCATCTGGGCGGTGCGCGGCGATGCCGTCGGCCAGGACCCACTGACTGATCTCGGGCCAGACCCTACGATCATCACGGCGGAGGCGTTCGCTGCGGTGATCGGCGCCCACAGTCGGCGGCTGCACGGTGTGCTACGAACGCAGGGCATCGTGTCGGGCCTCGGCCGCATGTTGGCCAACGAGATTCTGTTCGAGGCAGGCCTGTCCCCCTTCGCCAATGCATCGAAGATCGATGCCGAGCAAATGGGGGCGCTGTACGACGCGACCCAGCGGGTGGTCGAAGCCGCGACCGAGCACGAGCGCACGCTCGACGACATCGGCAAGGGAGCCGACCGTCCCTCGAAGATGCACAACCACGCCGGCGAGCCCTGCCCCGGCCGCAGCGACAGCGGCCCATGCGGCGACACGGTCCACACGGTCGAGTACCGCAAGTACACCGTCTACTACTGCCCCACCGAGCAAACCGGCGGCAAAGTCCTGGCCGACAACACCACCAGCAAGTTCTTGAAATAGTTCGCGTGGTGCATCGGCGTGCCTCGGACGCCAGACCGTCAGGTCGAGGTCACTCGCGGGCCGCAGTGGCGATCCGAGCGAGAACCGCAGCGATGACGGCCCGCTCGTCTGGTTCGATGAGATCGATCAGCAGCGAGCGCACATGACTGACGTGCCCCGGTGCGGTGGCTTCGAGCACCGCCAAACCCTCAGGCGTGAGGAGCGCCAACGTGCCTCGGCGATCATCGAGGCACGGCTCTCGTCGCACCCAACCACGCTTGACCAGCCGGTCGATGCGCTGCGTCAATCGGGACTGCGAGTAGAACATGCGCTCGGACAAGGCAACCATTCGCATTCGATGGTCAGGAGCCTCCGACAGCACGACCAAGACTTCATAGTCGTCCAAGGAGAGATCGGATTGCTGTTTGAGCGCTTGGTCGAGTTGGTGCATGACCCGAGCGTGCGCCTCGATGAACGAGCGCCAGATGCGCCCCTCCTGTTCGTCGAGCCAGTTCGTCTCCGCCATGAAACGACACTATCTCGGTTTGCAATCCTTCAAGTTTGAAGTAAAGTCCTTCAACCTTGAAGGACTTTCCTGGCCTTCATACCAAACCCGCTCGAGGAGCCACTCATGACCGACCCGATCATCGCTGACAACAAGCCCGTTCCAACCGACCTCACCGCTGGTGAGGAATACCACTGGTGCGCCTGCGGGTAATCCAGCAATCAACCGTTCTGCGACGGTTCGCACGTCGGCACCGAGTTCAGCCCGACCGCCTTCACTGCCGATACCGACGGCGAGGCCTACCTGTGTGCCTGCAAGCGCACCGGAAACGCTCCCTTCTGCGACGGCACCCATGCCCAGATCACTGCGGTCGAGATCGGCACCAGCGGTTCCACCGACAGCAGAGCGAACCAAGCAGCTCCTGCCGCTGAGGCAAACGGTGCACCGATCGCCCGGCCGACCCCCGAAGAGCCCACGGTGGCGTTCATCCACGAACTGGCCAGGGACGGTCTGTCCAAGGTCGGCCATCACGGCCCGATGACCTCGATGGGTGTCCCACGCAGCGATCTCCCCCACTGGGACGACATTCAGATCATGGCGGCCCAGATGGCCACCAAACCACTCCTCGACGACGTCGCTGTCGGCACCGACCTCGTGATCGGCCCCGAGGCAGCCAAACCACTCGTTCTCGACATCCCGCTCTTCGTCTCCGACATGAGCTTCGGAGCACTCTCGGAAGAAGCCAAGATCTCGCTGAGCAAGGGAGCCGAACTGGCCGGCACCGGAATCTGCTCTGGCGAGGGCGGCATGTTGCCAGAGGAGCAGGAGTCCAACAGCCGCTATCTCTACGAGCTCGCCAGCGCGCAGTTCGGCTACCACGAAGACCTGATGGAGCGAGTCCAAGCCTTCCACTTCAAGGGAGGTCAGGGAGCCAAGACCGGCACCGGCGGCCACCTCCCCGGCTCGAAGAACATCGGCAAGATCTCCGAAGTCCGCGGTATCCCGGAGGGGCAACCCGCCATCTCACCGTCGACGTTCACCAACCTGCATTCCGTCGATGACTTCCGCCAGTTCGGTGACCGGGTACGCGAGCTGTCCGGGGGCATCCCCATCGGCATGAAGCTCAGCGCCAACCACATCGAGGCGGACATGAACTTCGCCCTCGAGTCCGGCGTCGACTACCTCATCCTCGATGGCCGTGGTGGCGGCACCGGAGCTGCCCCCGAGATGTTCCGGAACCACATCAGCGTTCCCACGATCCCTGCGCTGGCACGAGCGCGACGCTTCCTCGATGAGGCCGGTGCGAGTGGTCGAGTCACCCTGATCATCACGGGTGGGCTCCGCGTGCCGACCGATTTCGTGAAAGCCCTCGCCCTGGGGGCCGACGGTGTCGCTCTGTCGAACTCAGCCATGCAAGCCATTGGCTGTGTCGGCGCCCGGATGTGCAACTCGAACAACTGCCCGGCGGGCATCGCAACACAGAAGCCCGAGTTGCGGGCGCGCCTTGATGTGGATGTGTCGGCCCAGCGTCTTGCAACGTTCTTCGAAGCGTCCGTCGAACTGATGTCAGTGATGGCGAGGGCATGCGGACACGACCACATCTCCAAGTTCAACCAGGACGACCTCGCCACGTGGGATCACAAGATGGCTCAACTCAGCGGCATCAAATTCTCCGGACTGTCGAGCTGATCAAAGCGAGAGAACCTCGAACCTGTCCCGGCAGCCGCTACCGAAGTGTCAGCGCTTGGCTTGGAAGGCGTCGAGGTTCTCTCGCGTGGTCTTCTGGACCTTGGCTTTGAGGAACGGGGTCCAGCCGAGGAACTTGCCCGGGGGTCCGAGTGCCTGCGACGACCACTTCCAGAAGTCAAAGTCGTCACGGTGGTCGACGATCAAGCCGTCACGGAGCTTCATCGTGGCGGTCACGTTGTTGGTGACCGCCCGGCCGGTTGCGGTGAAGGTGTACTTCGCCACCCACGTCGCCGAAGCGGTGGTCTCGGTGACCGCTCCGATGGTGTGTGTGAGCGTGAGGTCGGTGTCGCTGGAGCAGAGCATGCGCCACATGTCGCCGGGATCTCTTCCCGTCAGTACACCGAACGCAGCGTCTTCGAACACGATGTCGTCGTGGTAGCACGCAGCCATGGCCTCACCATCCCGAGCGGCAAGAGCATCGTAGAACTGGGACACGAGTTCAGCCGTCATCCTCCGAGACTACGTCCTTGCGCTGCTGGCGGTTGTCGAGCCCGGTCGTGACGAGGAACCCGATCCACCCGAAGAAGGCGATCAGGCCAAGAAGCGGTGGACCGACGTCGAGCAGTCCTTCGATCGGCTCTGGACATCCTGGCGGCATCGAGTCGTCAACGCTCAAGATGAGGAAGCCCTCGCAAACGGGCACCCCTTCGCTGGTGAACCATGCGACGGCCAGGAAGAACGCCCACACCGCGAGCGCTCCCGTCATCCATTGTCCGAGCCTTCGCACCATGGCTGAAAACGTAACCGGCGGGGTCCGAGGACCCCGCCGAATCGACACAGTTCAGTTGGTTGGTACCAAACCGGTCGATGTCGATCGCCTTCGTACCAAGCTTCGGCTCTCGCCGATTAGATGAGACCGAGGCCCTTGACGGTGTCGCGCTCTTCGACGAGCTCGGCCCAGGTGGCTTCCATGCGGGCCTGGCTGAAGTCGTTGATCTCGAGGCCCTGGACGATCGAGAAGTCGCCGTCGGCGCAGGTGGCCGGGACGGAGGTGACGATGCCCTCGGGGGCGCCGTAAGAACCATCGGAGATGGCCGACATCGAAACCCAGTCGCCGTCGGGGGTGCCGAGGGCCCAGTCGTGCAGATGATCGATGGCAGCGTTGGCAGCCGACGCAGCCGAGGAGGAACCACGAGCTTCGATGATGGCAGCGCCGCGCTTGGCGACGGTGGGGATGAAGGTGTCAGCGAGCCAGTCTTGGTCGTTGACCATCTCGGCAGCGTTCTGACCGTTCACTTCGCAGTTGAAGATGTCGGGGTACTGCGAGGCGGAGTGGTTGCCCCAGATGGTCATCTTCTTGATGTCGTTGACCGAGGTACCGGTCTTGGCCGCAAGCTGGCTGAGCGCTCGGTTGTGGTCGAGGCGGGTCATGGCCTGGATCTGACGGGGGTCGATGTCAGGTGCGTTCGACAGCGTGATGAGGGCGTTGGTGTTGGCCGGGTTGCCGACGACGAGGGCCTTGATGTCCTTGCTGGCGCTGTCGTTGATGGCCTTGCCCTGGGGGCCGAAAATGCCGCCATTGGCCTCGAGGAGATCGGCACGCTCCATGCCGGCCTTGCGGGGCATCGCACCAACGAGGAGGGCGTAGTCAGCATCACCGAAGGCAACGTCGGCATCGTCGGTCTTGACCATGCCAGCGAGGAGCGGGAAGGCGCAGTCGTCGAGCTCCATCGCCACGCCTTCGAGCGCACCGAGGGCCGGGGTGATCTCGAGCATCTGGAGGATGACCGGCTGATCGTCGCCCAGAAGGGCGCCGGAAGCGATGCGGAAGAGGAGGCTGTAGCCGATTTGGCCAGCTGCTCCGGTGACGGTTACTCGAACGGGTGCCTTGCTCACGACGATGTCGCTCCTTTGCGAAAAAGATGCCCAGTTGGGCCGGATGCATGGTAGCCAGCTGCGTTGAGTGAGACGAGTTCCATCCCACAGCTGATTCGAATGACTTACGAACCGGGGGCTGGAGCTATCGAAACTGACGGTCAGAAACCCGTGGTTCAGTGGGTGTTGCTCGCTGCGCTTCCAACGACCGGGGTTTTGAGATGGGGGGTTATCTGGTGTTGCCGATCCAGGCGGCATGGAGGGCGGCGTAGCGGCCGCCGGCTTCCACCAACTCAGCGTGCGGGCCCATCTCGACCAGTTCACCAGCAGCGAACACCATCACCAGGTCGGCCGCTTCGGCGGTGGCGAGGCGGTGCGCAATGCTGACCAGCGTGCGGCCCTCAGCCAGCCGCCGCAGCGCAGTCGTCAGCGCCTGGTCCGTTTCTGGGTCGACGGCAGATGTTGCCTCGTCGAGGATCAGCAAACCGGGGTCGGCCAGAGCGGCACGAACCAGGGCCACCAACTGGCGCTCGCCGACCGACAGGCTGTCGCCCCGCTCCCCCACCCGAGCGTCGAGCCCGCCGGGGAATTTCTGGATCCACCACGTGAGGTCGAGCACCTCGAACGCACGGTCGATGTCAGCGTCGGAGGCGTCGGGCCGACCGAAGCGGATGTTCTCTCGGATCGTGGTGTCGAACAGGAAGCCATCCTGGGGCGCCATGCGAACCGAACGTTGCCTGGACTCGGCGCTGGCTTCGTGAATGGGAACACCGTTCAGCCGCACTTCACCACCGCTGGAATCAGCCAGGCGACACAGCAGTTTGGCAAAGGTGGTCTTGCCCGAACCGGTCTCGCCAACGATGGCCACGTTGGCCCCCGCAGGGATCGTGGTCGATACGTGTTTCAGCACGGGTGGGCCGGTGCGGTACGAGAACTGCAAGTCGTCGGTCACCACCTCGATCGCACCGACGGGAATCTCTTTGCCGGGGATCGGGTCGACAACATCTGGAGGTTGATCGATCAGATCGAGGATCTTGCGCCAACCGGCAACAGCAGTTTGGGTCTGATCGAGCGTTTCGCTGAGCTCGGCGATCGGGCCTTGCAGCAGGGTGATGAGGAACAGGCAGGCCACCATCTCGCCAGCTTGGAGACCCCATGCGTCCTGCTGCGTGAGACCGAGGATCAGCGCCCCCGACAATGCGAGCGCACCGAACAGGTCGCCGACGATGAAGGTGAACGCCGTGTACCACTGGGCCTTGACCCTGGCCCGGTATCGGCCCTCGATCGCCCGGTCCAGCCGCTTCTGGCTGCGATCCTCCACCCCGTAGGCCCGGACGACGGCGGCGCCCATGACCGATTCGCCGAAGGTCGTGACCATCTCGCCGACTCGGGTGCGGAACGCGTCATAGGCGCTGAGTTGCTTGATCTGGAGCCGACGCAGAATCGGCACCACCGGTGCGTAGCAAACCGCTGTGAGCAGCGCGATCTGCCATGAGTAGAAGGCCAGTACGGCAAACGTGCCGAGGATGACGGTTGGGTTCACCGTCCAGGAGTACAGACCCCACTGCACGAAACGACTGAGCGTTTCAGCGTCGCTGGTGACGCGGGCCACGAGCACGCCGCGCTTGGTGTCGTTGTGGTCGGCGATCGACAGCTGATGCACGCGCTCGAAGGCTCGGTTGCGCAGTGCGGCCAGTGCTTCCTGAGCCCGCACCACGAGGCGACGTTGGGTCTTCCACGAAACGAAGCCGGCCAGCAGGATCACCACGAACGCAATGCCGACGTTCTGGAGGACGACGTCGGGCTTCACTTCGTCGCCGAGCACGCCCGTGTCGAGGGCTCGCTGGATCACGATCGGGACGACGAGTTTGCCGACGGCTATGGACAGCCCCATGAAGAAGGTGGCGACCAGACCAGCGCGAGCTTCTGGGGTCTCCTTGAGACCGCGGCGCAGGACGGTGAGTGCGCCGTCGCCGTGTTCTTCTGACGTGATGAAGATGTCGTCGTCTTCGAACACTGGTGTCGCCATCAGGCGGCCTGCTCGTAGGCACGAACGAGTGACTCGTAGCCCGGATGGGCCAGAAGCTCGGTGTGGGTGCCGGCGGCGACGATGCGACCGTCGTTGAAATACAGCACCCGGTCGGCCAACTCGATGGTGGACACCCGCTGGGCAACCACCAGGACCGTGGCATCAACCGACGCTCGGAGGTTGGCGAGAATTTGCTGTTCGACCTCGGCGTCAACGGCGCTGGTGGCGTCATCGAGAACGAGGAGGCGAGGCTTGCGAATGAGCGCACGGGCCAGGGCAACACGTTGCCGCTGACCGCCAGACAAGGTGACGCCGCGTTCGCCAACCACGGTGTCGTAGCCCTCGGGAAGCTCCTGGACGAAAGCGTCGGCTCGAGCGATCTTGGCAGCAGCACGAACCTCTTCGTCTGAGATGTTGCCGGCGAGATCGATGTTGGATCGAACCGAGTCGGCGAACAGGAACGACTCTTGGAACACGAGGGCCACGGCATCGGTGCGTTCGAGCGCATCGATCGAATCGACCGGCACGCCGCCAATCCGGACCTCGCCCTCTTCTGGCGGCAACAGCCCGCAGAGCACCGAACACAGCGTGGACTTGCCCGCACCAGTCGAACCGACAAGAGCGACCGTTTCACCAGGCACGATCTCAAGATCGACCCCGGACAGGACCTGTGTTCGCTCGACGATCGCCTCGGAGGTACCCGGCAGGTCTTCGGCCGGTGTGTCGAACGCAAAGACCACCCCGGAAGCCCCGATCGCAAGGGCACCGCTCGGCAGCGGTTGCGTGACGACCGGGGCAGGAGGCACTTCGGAGTTGAAGATCGGATCGAGACGATCATGGGCCACGACCGAAGGCGGCAAACTCGTGAGGAAGAAACCGAACACCCGCATCGGAAACGACAGCACGCTGAACAGCGAGGCGACCTGCACGAGTTCGCCCGGCGTCATCGCCCCGGCCTCGATGCGGTAGGTGCCGATGAGCACAACGGCGACGATCCCGATGTTCGGGATGACGTCGAGAGCGGTATCGAACGCCGCAGTCAAGAACCCGACCTCGACTCGATCCTTGCGGAGCTTCTCGACCCGTTCACCAAACCGGACGCCCTCGGGCTCGGCCCGGCCGAGTGTCTTCACGACCAAAGCACCATCGAAGCTCTCGTGAGCAACGGACGAGACATCGCCAACATCGGCCTGCACTCTGGCTGCAGGCACCTCGATGCGTTTGCTGTACAGCCGGTTGAGGAAGGCCAGAAGCGGGAACAAGGCAAAAGCGATGGCGGCGAGCAGCGGGTCGACCAACACCAGGCTGATGCCGGAGAAGACCGTCAGGAAGAACACGCCGATCGTGAACGGCAGCGGCATGAGGACCTGGGTGGCCATCTCGGCGTCGTTGTCGACGTGGGCCAGCAGCTCACCCGTCGGGCGCTTCTGATGCCACGACAGCGGCAGGCGCAGGTACTTCTCGCCGAGCTGCTGGCGGTAGGTGCGCTGCACTTGTTCACCGGCGAGCATGCCGAAGAAGCGACGGCCGACGGTGCCGACGATGCGGATGACCGTGATCGCAGCGAGCGCCACGACGCCCCACAGGATCGTCGAGGTGGTGATACCAGGTTCCTCGAACGCCGGGATGACGACGTCATCGGTGATACGGCCGAGGACAATGGCCGACCCCACCGTGCCGAAGGCGAAGATCATCGCGGAGACCGCCGCGATCCCGAGCGACTTCGGATGCATCCGGATCATTCGGTTCAAGAACCCGAGACCCCGACGGAACATCGAACCGGTCGGCACGGCCACTCCGCTGGCCGTAGCGGGACCATTCGGAGTGGATCCGTTTGTCTGCGGTGAGGTCAAGCCTGCGAATCTACCGCGAGCTGGTCAATCGAACGATGTGAATTCAGCCGAGCGGTCGCCAGACGTCAGGTGAGTCCCACCCAGAATGATTCGAGTGCCGCTGCACCGGCAGCTGGGTCCTCACACATCCACCAATGCCCGACCCCAGCGAAGTGGACCACCGCAGCGCCGGCGACGTCGGCAACTTCCTGGGCCTGGGCGTCGGTGCCGACGTAGTGATCGTTCTCGGCGTTGATCATGAGACCGGGCCGTGCGCTCAACGCACTGGCTTGCTTGCCCAATTCGGCCAGCGCCGGCTGGGCCGCGTCTCGATACAAGCCAAGAACACATGCGGCCATGTCCTCGTTCAGGCCTTCGGCGAGGGCCAACGCCACGTTGGCGCTCATCCCGAGCGCTGCATACAACTCGGCCATGTCAGCGGTTGGTGCTGCCACCATTGCGGCAACGTCGTCTTCGCCAGCGCCGGGTGTCTGCCAGACCTGGGCCCGGTCGTGCCACACGTAGTCAGGATGCAACAGACCGACAGCGTCGACGCACCACGAACGCACCAACTCTGGCTGTTCGATGACCAACCCCATCACGTGGCCGCTCCCCCAGTCGTGACCAACGAGGTCGATCGGGCCATCGATCGCTGCCAATTCACCGGCGAGCCAGTCGAGATACTCCCGGCGCGTGGCCGTCCACCCATCGGGCACCGGCGCACCAAAGCCCGGTGGCGAGAGCGCTATCAGGTCATCGCGTTCGAGCGCGTCGAACAACGGCCCCCAGATGGCAGCAGTTTCGGGGTTTCCATGGACGAAGACGGCAGGCATGCGGCCCACGATGTCACGACTGCACCGCCAGACGCCAGGTCACATCGCAGCGTCGAGCTCGTCGTAGCGGCGGGCCAATCGTTGCGCTTCAGCAGAGTCAGCAGCGTCGGCTTCGATCGATGCGAGGCGACGTCGAAGCGCTGCGGCGACCGTCGAGCGGACCTGCGCCCGCATCGGGGCTGCCCAGTACTCGTAGCGGTCCTCGGGCAAAAAGGCACCGGCACCGAGTTGGACGACTCGATCGTCATCACCATCGAACAGCTCATCGAGATCGCTCGTCACAACGGAGCGGTCGAGCCTGATCGTCTCTCGGTCAGCGATCACACCGCCGCCCTGGTCACCGGCCAACGAATGAGAAGTGGTCGACACCGGGAAGCTCGATCAGGGTCGCATTCTGAGCGAGCGTGGCAAGTTCTCGGCCGAGCTCGAGTGGCATCGAGACGTCGCCGACTCGGTTCATCACGAGCCTCGAGCGGCTGGAAACGGGGCGAGGTTGGGTGACCGCACCCACCTGCGCCCGGCCGGCGGAAACGATGCGAATTCAGCCGGAAAGGAAAACACGTTCGCTGTCTCAACTCGTGCTCGCTTCTGCCGATGAAACCAAGGCTCGCTGAGTCGGCGAGCCAACGGTTCGATCACTGAAGGGAGCCAGCCCATGCGACGCAGGCTGTTCCCCAGACGGTCTCGGGCTGAAACCGATCCGATGACCCGACCGAAGCGCCAAGGAACGGCCAGCTCGCGCACCGACACCATCGTCCGCGCCATCGTCGAGGCTCACGCTCCGTCGATGATCGCAGCCTTCCGGGCCGATCCAGCCGGCCACGTACGTCTCGATCACCTCACCTTCACCGACGAGACAACCGCCCCAGACACCTTCGACTTCTCTTGGGTGGAGCCGTTGCTCTTCTCCGGAACGAGCGAGGGGCAATCCCTCATCGGCCCGACGTCTGCTGCCGGGCGCCAAATCGCGATCACCGTGCGCAACAACGACGGGCTCGAGGTCTATGTCGTCGCTGGAGCGTTCGCAGATGCCGACAGCGTGCGCGCTGAGCTGGTCGAGCTCACCCGACCGTCTGATGATGCAGGCGCCGACCTGGCCACATCCGGCTTGTCCGTCCGTCGCATCGCGCTCACGGTGGGCCTCGTCTACTACATCGCCTCGTTCATCATCTTCCGCGGCGTCGTCACTGCCATTCCGTCGGTCCTCCGAGGAGAGGCCTTGATCGTCGGCGACGAGCTCGTCCCGTTCTTCAACCCGTCGAGCCAACTCTTGGAGCAAGCCAAGGGTGAATTCAACCAACTGACCCATGGATACGAGTTCCGCGTTCGGTACTCGTTCTTGACCACGTGGCTTCGCTACTACAAGGTCCTGCCCTTCGCGATTCTGCTTGTGCTGCCGACGGTGTTCTGGGCCGTTTACCTGACGACGGCTCGCTTCATCGATCGCGTGTTCACCAGCCTGTCGTCTTCATCGGTGTACCTAGCCACCGGCTTCCCGACAGCTCTGATCTATCTGATCATGGTCTACGCCAAGGTGACGCACTTCTACACCCTCATCATCGGCCTCGCCATGATGACGATGTCCTCACTGTGGCTGCTCCAGGCCATCTTGTTCGAGAAGAAGTGGAAACGGTGGGCGCTCGGATCGTCGCTGGTGGCGCTGCTCAACCCAGCGATCCACTACCTCATCTTGTTCATCTTGTTCTTCGCGATGACGATCTTCACCCTGACAATGGGAGAGTTCGCTCGCTGGCTGCGGAAAGGAGGTCCCGGCCGGGCTCGCCATCTCCCTGGCAACCTCCTCCGGTTCGTCACAAAGAGGGCGCGACGCAGAAAGGTTCGTTACCTGGCCCGAAAGTGGACGAACTCGACGATGGGTCGAATCTTCTGGACTGGCCTCATCTTCCTGTTCGTGACGGTCGTCCCCTACGCAATGTTCGTGAAGTTCATCGCCCTCCGAGGCGTGGACAACCTCTCCGAAACGGTTCCCGGCGACTACTACTTCATTCGCGACGCCTCGGTGTCGTGGGCTCACATCCTCTCTTGGGATCTTGCCGGGATCACCGACAAGCTCTTGTTCGGCGACTATCTCGCCAAGGTTCCGCGGTACCCGAACGTCGCCTACACCCTTCTCCTCCTCGTGCCGCTCGTCGTGCCGTTCGTTCGGCGCCGCCTGTTCGTGAGCCGCCCGCATCGTCAGCTACTCGGCGTCGTGTACTTCTCGGTCGCCTTCGCGTTCTGGGCCACCATCGGCTACGCCGAACCTGTCTGGTTCCCGACCTTCCATCGAGCGATGGCGGGTTTCACCCGGGCGATGTATGCAACCGACAGTGCCGCCGGCGACCTCACGCTCACGATCACCAGCACGGTCGTACAAGTCCTCCGTTTCCCTCACCGCTTCCAACTGATTCTCTTCATGATCGCCCCCATGCTCATGTCGTTGACCCTGGCCTTCGGCATCGACACCCTCAGTGGAAGACTCGCCAATCGAGAACGTCGAACCGTCAACCGCCGCACCGGGCGCAAGACGCTCGGCGCCCGGAGCCAGATCTGGATCCAGCTGACCGCAACGGTCTGGATCGCGTCGGTCTTCTTCACGCCGTTCTGGGCGAACCAGCCGTATCGAACGGTCTACGGCAACGGCACATTCGGGCATTTCGCTGCGCCCTATCCGGTGGCCGACCTCAAGGAACTGAAGGCGGCACTGCTCGAACTCCCCGAGGGAAAGACCGTGGTTCTTCCTCCGACCGAAACGGCCAAGCTCGTCACCGACTCCAACGGCATCGACCACAAGTTCATCGACAAGTTCTACATCTACTACCTCGACGTGCCCAGCTACTACTACGGCCTCACCGGTGACACGAACAACAAGTTCGAGTTCTTCTTGATGCTGCGCGGCATGTACTACGAGCAGGACTGGTGGGTGAACATCGCCAGGGACATCGACCTCCGGTACCTGGTGGTGAACAAGACGCTCCGCGACAATCGAGGGATCGGAGCGGAGTACCTCCCAAATGTGGAGGACTACATCAGGGAGGGAATTGATCGTCGCGCCGAGGATTACTCACTCCGCTTCGAGAACGACTCCTTCGCCCTGTATGAGCTCATCGATCGACCGAATGCCGAGCGCGAGACCCTCGTCATCGACTCCAGTTGGCCGAGCTACCTCGATCTGGTCTTCAGCCGTCTCGACCTGAGCCGCTGCTACAACTTCGAGTACCTGCCCTACTACTCCAGGTCAGCCGTGGACGAGGGCGTGACCACGCACCTGCTGACCGACAACGTCAACGCCGCAGCCATCGATCTGTACTTGCTCGAGAACGAAGAACTGATCTTCAAGCCCTCGACGAAGATCTTCGCTTTCAACCCTGACATCGTTGCTTCGAGCTATTACCTGTCGCCGATGTTCCGGTCGTTCCTCTTCTTCTCCAACACCAAGTGGAATCGCACCGAGATCATCACCCCGGGGGTGTTCGGGTCGCTCCGGGGCTCCTTCATCGGTGTCCCTCGGCCGACTCGTTTCGACGTGCCCATCACGATCACCGAGCCCGGCCGGTACCGAATGTTGATGCGGTCGGCCTCGACGGCCAACCAGCTCACCGTTCGTTCGAGTTCACTACAGTTCGAGGAAAGCACCGAGGTTCGTTCCCCGACCACCGACCTCGAGCTCTTCACCGTCGACAGCGTCTATGAGACAAACCGAATCCCATTCGATGCGTCTCGCCTCTCGGTCGAAGAGCTGGAATCGATGATCGGTGACGAGCTGGTGCCGGTGAATCGCAGCTTCTCGTATCACGACCTCGGCGTGGTCGATGCCATCGCCGGTGTCCACAACTTTGCGATCGACAAAGCCGACGGCAACCCGATGTTGTTCGAAGGCCTGATGCTGATCCCCGAAGACGACTTCGCTGAGCTGGCCCTTCCTGACGATGTGTCCGTCATCACCGATCCGAACGAACTGGACTGCTCTGAGCGCACTCCTGTGCGCAGTAATCCGGACGAGTACGTTGCCGCGGTCGAGAACGACGTACACCCCGATCTGACCAACGAGGAACTGGTCACGCTGGCTGCGGCCGGGGTCGAAGACCTCATCCCGAAGCAAGGCGGGGGACTCAGCAGCAACTGGTACAGCCTCGGGACCACGGCGCTGCTCCTCTTCTTGAGCGGGCTCGTCATCCGATGGCGTTCCCAACCCAGAGAAGAGGACGATGATGCATGAACGATCCCCCGACCGCGGCGTTAACGAAACACAAGCCGTGACCGACACTGAGACGATGACCGCTGCAGCGACGAAACCTCTCCAGATCGTCTTCCTCGGCACCCACGGCCAGTACAACATCGGCGACGAGTTGCTGCTCGAGACCTTCCTCCACCAACTGGGTGCGTCCAATCGTTACGTCGTCAACACCTATGACAAGTCCTTCACTGGCAAGCAACTGGCCGACCGATACGACGTCGAGCTGATCGACACTGCTGGTGACCGGCGAGCCTTCCTCCAACATCTCTGGACCTGCGATCTGTTGTGCTTCGGCGGAGGTTCGATCATCAAGGAGCTCTACAAGTCGACGGGCCGGAACCGGTACGCCACCCTGGTGATGATCCTGGCCACGGTCACCTTTGCCAACGTGGTGGCTCGCAAGCCAATCGCCATGCTCAACATCGGCGTTGGCCCGATCACGACCCGAACGGGCCGGATTCTTGCCAAGCTGATTCTCCGCCAAGCCGATCGGCTCACGGTTCGCGACGAGCGCTCGTATGCGACCTGCACCACGATCGGCCTCGAGGATTCGGCTGTTCACCTGGGAACCGACGCCGTCTTCTCAGCCGACGCTTCTTGGCTGCTCGGTGGAGACTCGCTCCAACCGGCGAACCGCAGCCACGTATCCGCCCCACTCAAGGTCGCTCTCAATCTCAACTACGACATCGAGAACCCTGACAACTGGGAGTACTTCAACGAAACCCTCGCCAAAGCTCTCACCGAGCTGAACGAGCGTCAACCAATCGAGCTCCACGCACTCCCGATGCAGGCCGGCTTCAAGGAACACGACGATGTCGCCGTCCTCGACAAGTTCGCCGCTCGGGTCCCCTCCATCACGATGCACGCCCATCGTCCCTCCACCCACGCGGAGGCCGCCCGCCTGATTGCAGACTGCGACGTCTTGGTGAGCGAACGACTGCACGCCATCGTGATGGCATCGATTCTGGGCGTGCCGTCGTATGCGTTGGCGTATGACGTGAAGGTCGAGGAACTCGCCACAATGCTCGGCATCGAGGCGCACTCGATCGACATCAACCAGCGCTTTTCTGCTGATGATCTCGCTGATGGCATCGCCAAGCTGATTGCCAACCACACCGAGAATGCGAACCATCTGCTGCAACGAAGCGCATCTCTCGGCGAGCGAGCTCGAGCAGATTTCGAAGCGGCGAGGCAGTGGATCGACAGTGTCACCGACCGCTGACGCCACGCACGACGCCAGCGCCTCGAGCGTCGACGAACCAGATGGTGCAGCACCGTCGATCGGGAAGGCCTCTGCAACGCTTGCAAGCGCCATGTTGGTGGCAAGCGCTGTCAACTACCTACTGAATCTCTTCCTTGCTCGATGGATGTCACCGGACGAGTTTGGCGATGCCAACCTCATGGTGACCCTGATGCTCGCGACGAGCGCTGTGGCCGTTGCGTTGCAACTTCTCACCGCACGCCGCATCAGCACTGCCGATGCAGAGGCGGCAATGGCGGCACGCCGCACGAGCTTGCGCCGCGCGTGGACGATCGGCGCCGGTATCGGTGTCCTGGCCACCGTGGCCGCTCCTACCCTCCGAGATGCAACATCGTCGGCCTCGGCGCTTCCCTTCGTGATCTTGGGTCTCGGCATTCCCCTCTACCTCGCCCAAGCGGTCGAGCGGGGAGTCCTCCAGGGCCAGCTGCGTTTCAAGCGACTGGCCGCCACCTTCTTGGTCGAGGCCGCAACCCGACTGGGAGCGACACTCGGGGCCGTTGCGCTGGGATTTGGCGTCGTGGGTGCAACTGCCGGACTGAGTGTGTCGTTTGCCGCGTCCTGGCTGGCCGCTCGCCCATTTCGGACTCGCCAGGTCCGAGCCGTAGCTACCACGACAGCAGTCGAAGATGGTGGAGCGGCACGTCGAGCAGCAAGCGCGACGTCGATCCTGTTGATCGCCCAGATCATCATCAACAACGGCGATGTGGTCCTCGCAAAGGTCCTCTTCGAAGCTGAAGCTGCCGGCATCTACGCCGTCGTCGCTCTGGTCGGCCGAGGCGTCTTCTTCCTCTCATGGTCGATCGTCATGGCGGCCTTCCCGATGGCGGCACGCGACGGCGGCCGAGCTGTCGTTCGTCAAGCGGTCGTTGCCGTCGCAGGAGTGAGCGCCGTTGCCACCACGGGCGTTGCGCTGCTCATGCCGTACGCAACCGACATCGTGTTTGGCTCCGAATACTCCTCTGCCTCGGGCGAATTCGGTCGATACGCCATCGCGACCTCGATGTTCGCTGTTGCCAATGTGGTCGCCACGCTCGAGTTGGCTGCTGGCCGCGGCCGTGCGGCCGCTGTGGTGCTCACCGGTGCGGTCTTGCAGACGGCAGTTCTACTGTTCGCGACGACTCCGCAAGTCATGGTCGACATCCAGATCATTGCGATGTCCATCGTTGCTGCGATGGTCCTCGGTGTCTTCCTTCTCTCTGCCCAAGAGGCCCAAGACCAAGCAACAACGACGAGCCCAGCAGCCGCCACCTGAACGCTGACCTACAGTTGCATCGTTGTCCTTGACGGAAGCTTGAGGTTCAGCAGACCGGGGTTTGAGACAGCCCAACGACGATGGGGAAAGACACCGAAGCACTCGGCCACCGCCGACTGTGCCTTTCCCCGGAGCCATTGCCATGCCGTTCTCATCTCCCTCCCTCGCCAAGAAAGCCGGCCGCACCTGGTCGCTGTTCATGGCCATGCTCACCACGGTTGGCCTGTTGGCAACCACCCTGCTCTGGGCGCCGCCGGTCGCGGCGCAGTCAGCTGTGGTCGAAGCCACTGAGACAATGGATGTCGCCGCCAGCGCCGCTGCGACAACGCTCTTCGGTCGCAGTATCAACGTCTCTATCGAAGCATCAGAAACCCTCGGCGTCGACGCTTACAACCTGTCGTTCAATGCCACCCTTCCCGCACACGTCAGCTACGTCAACGGATCGACGCAGCTCGAGGGTCAATCGGCAGCGGACCCGATCGTGCTGTCACAAGACAGCGGCTCAACGGTTCTCGTCTGGACGAATGTCTCGGATCTCCTGCGAGGCACCTCGCCATCGCTGTCCTTCTCGCTCGACACCGATTCCAATGTCTTCGGAGTCGGCGATTCCGTCGACATCGAAGCTGGAGCGTTCGTCAATACAGATCCCCGTTTCATCCCCGACTTCGATGCGGTCTCCGGCGCTTCGATCGGGGATGCCACGGCTGCTGGTTCGGCGAGCGCCCGCACGACTCTGTCACCCTTCGAGCTCACCAAGAACGAGCCGAGCGCCGAATCGGAACTCCTGCGGGGCGTTCATGCCCATCAAACGGTGTTCACCCTCGCTTTGCAGAACAACTTCGTGAATCAAACCACAGGATTCTCGATCATCGACTTCATCCCCGCTGGGCTCGAGTTCCTCGGTTGCGGTGACGTTGATCACTCGTCGCTCGAGGAGTACCCGGGCGCCGGACGCATCAATCCAGGCAACGCACCGTCGATGTCTCATCCGTGTGTGACGCCAACGAGCGTCGGCACCGTGGCTGTCGATCCCGATGGCAATGGCCCTCTGGCCGAAGACATCTACACCCGTGTCGAGTGGGACGCAGTCTCGCTGGCAGCTCAGTTCGGATCCGCCGACCTCGATGCAGCCGGCTCAATCTCCATCAGCTACGTCGCCGCCATTCCACTGCGCAGGAACGAACTGCTCGAACTGGCCGACCCCACCGCGAACCTCGACAACAACACGGGAGCCTTGACGGCCGACGAAGAGGTCATGATTGGCCACGCAACGGCACGTGGCGACTACGCCTCCACGCTGCCGAGCACCGCCGATGTCACTGACGAAGTCGTCGCTGAAGATGTCTCGATCCACCTCACCCCTTCGAGCGGCTTCTTCCGCCACGGCTCATCCACGACCTGGACGATGCTCACTGAGTCCAGCGAATACGCACAGAACACCAGCCCGATCATCGTCAACCAGACGCTGCCTGACGGGCTCGACTTCGTCGCCTCCAATCCTCCGACGGATGCCGGCTTCCCGGTCGTCAATGATGACGGCACGGTGACCCTTCGTTGGACGCTCGATGGGTTCGATGCCCCAAGTTCTCTTTCAACGATCTCGCTCGAGACCGTGACTCGCTCGGAGTATCGAGCAACAGGCCTGTCGGTCGCCGCCCGTGATGCGTGGAGCAGCACCACTGCCTCAACGGCCACGGCGACCGTCATTGCTGACAACGACGGTTCTGCGACCGTCCTGCTCACACCGGATGCCTCATCTGGCCGCCAGACAAGTTCGGGTCCGACGATCATCAAGGAGATCGCTGAACCCGTCACTCCTTCTTCAGAGTGCGGTGATGGCACCGGACTGCAGTTCACTGCTGATGTTGCTGGCCCATTCGGTCCCGGCGACCTGGTCTGTTGGCGCCTGACCGTCGAGATCCCGGACGATCTCGATGTCTTGTCACTCACCGTCGAGGATCATCTTCCGGCTGGATTCGACTACCAGGGCCATACCGCCACCGCCGCAAACGGGGCGATGCTTACCGACACCTTCGCCGCCGCTGATGGCGTGCTGCGGTGGGACCTCGGCGACGTGACCGCAAGCGCTGAACGGTTCCAGGTTGTCGTCGAGACAATCATTGTTGACCCCGGCGTTGCAGCTCCCAGCGATCTCACGGGCAACCTCATGAAGGTTCGCCACCTCAACACGGCGGGAAGCGCATTCCAGTTCCGAGACGAGGCACACGCCGAATGGGGAGCACCACGGCTCGATCTGGTGGCCGGCGTCATTGACGTGAACGACGTGCCGGTTGCGAACGCTCCGGCGGACGACGTGCAGATCGAAGCGGGTGACACGGTGACCACCGGCATCGTTGTCACCAACTCCGGCAACGTCGATGCACTCGACACATCTGTCCGTCACGGCCTTCCTTCGAACACGAGCTGTTCAGACATCTCGACCATCTCTGATGCCGGCCGGTGCTCGGCCGACGACGGTTGGATCCAGTGGGACGGCCTCCAGATCGGTGCTGGCGAGACCACCACCCTCACCCACGACTTGGAGATTCCGGCTGGAATCACTGCTGCGGTGAGCATGCGGAGTACCGCCGGCGTGCGCAGCTACGAAGCCGCCACCAACACCGGCGCTCGCTTCGTCTACCTGCCGGGCAGCAACATCGATACCACACTCGCTTCCAACACCTACGAGGCGAATGACCCGTGGTCGATCCACACTGCTCGGCCGACAATCGCCATCAATCGCAGCACCTCGATCAACGAGACCGGCAACGCCGCAGGCAACCAAGCCACGATCGGCGAGACCATCTCGTACGTCATCAACGTCACATTGCCCCGTGGAACGACCTTCTACGGTCAAGCGGAGCTCTCGAACGATCTCGGCGCCCGCGTCGACCTCGACGAGTCATCGGTCACGGCAACGCTCGACGGCGAGACTCTTCCGGAAGGTTGGACCTTGTCGAAGGGTGACAACGAGGTCACCGTCACCTTCGACAACACGTATGTCGTTCCACTCAACGCCGATCACATCCTCCGGCTCGAGTTCGATGCAACCGTGAACGACGTTTCGCTCAACACCATCGACGCTCGCATCCGTCATCAAGCAGTGCTGACGTGGGACAACGAACAGGGCTCCGCCTACCGAGAGACCAACGCCATTAACACCAAGGTGGTCGAGCCTGTGTTGAGCTTGGCGAAGTCGCACGACGACGCTGACAGCGTCATCGCACCCGAACAGGTGTACCGCTACACGGTCACCGTCAGCAACGGGACCGGCAGCCAAACCGCCGTCGCCCACGACGTCGAGGTGGTCGACACCGTCTCCGCCCAGCTCACTGTGCTTGAAGGACCGGGCGACCCAGCCGAGAACGGCGACACCGTCGGACCGAACGGCGGCGTGTGGAATGCAGCAGCCCGAACAATCACTTGGCCGGTCTCGGCCCTCAGCCCGGGCGCTTCGCAGGACCTGCGCTACGACGTGCAAGCCTCCACGCCGCTGACGGCAACGGCTCCGCTCTCAAGCCAAGCGGAAGCAACCGCTTCCTCGATGGCTGGAATGCAGATCGGTGAGCGTGACGCCCGTTCCGCCTCGAATCTCGGCTACCAAGCAACCGCCTCAGACGTGACGAACGGACCGAGCCTTGCTCTGGCCACGACCATGGACCGACAGTTCGCCACCGTTGGCGAGTCCATCGACGTGTCGATCGAACTCACGATCCCAGCGAACACCATCGGGTACGACGTCACCGTGGTCGACGATCTCCCGATCGGCTTGGTCTACGAATCGATGCTCTCGGCGACCTGCAGCGAAGGTACCGAGCCATGCTCGTCCGACATCGAGGCCATCCCAGCCTCATCCGGTGAGCACAACGCGACCTTCTTGCTCGGCGACCTCTTGGCTCCTTCCACTGCCGACCGCACGGTCACGATCACCTACCGGGCGTACGTCGCTGATCTTCCGGCGGTCGCTTCGCAGGTCGAGATCAGGAACGAAGCGACGGGGCGATTCAACCGGACAAACAAGATCATCGACCTGAACAGCACCCGCTTTGCAGCAGCCTCCTTCGATGCCATCACTCCTGTGGCGTCGGCGACCGCATCCGTTGTGGAGCCCCTGATCAGCCTCGACAAGAACATCAGCGGCCAAGACGGCGACAGCGATGTCCTTCGAGCAACTCCAGGCACCACCCTGACCTACTCGATCATCGTCACCAACAACGACGCACCGGGAATCGGAGCGGCATATGGCCTGACGGTCACCGATGCGCCCGACGCACGCTTGCTTGACCTGGTCGACCTCACGACCGCCGAAGGTGTCACGCTGCTCGACGGAGATCAGAGCGACGGTGCGCTGTCGTGGTCGATCGCTGGTCCGGTCCTTCCGGGCGAGAGTGTGACGATCACGTACCAACTCACTGTGCCCACCGGCCTCGACTGGGACGACGAACTCCAGAACTCCGCTGAGGTCACCAACACCGCAGACGTGACGTCGTACTTCGGAGTCAGTGCCGTTGGACAAGCAACGAATCCCAGCCGATCGTTCCGCCGGTACGACCAGGTCGCTGACGACGTGGTTGATGTCGAGTTGGACCTCGCATCCATCAGCGGCCTGGTCTGGCACGACGCCGACGCCGACGCCCTCCGGGACGCCGACGAGTCTGGCATCGAAGGTGTGACAGTGATCGTGACCTACCTCGGCCCAACGGGGACCGTAGGCGCCGGCGACGATGAGGTCTCCAAGGCCATCACCGAGCCAAGCGGCGCTTGGGCAGTACCGGCATTGCCAGGAGGCAAGTACACCGTCGAGATCGACCGGGCCACCATCCCGGAAGGCATGGCGTTCACCTACGACACCGCTCACGGAGCGGTCAACCCAGACGGAACCTGGAACGGCTCGCTCAACGAAGATCAGAACCTCGAGCGGATCGATGCCGGCCTTGCTACTTCGGCAGAGATCGCCGAAGCGATCCCTGAAGGCATCGCCAACGACAGCGACGTCTGGGTGGTCGGGCTCAAGCCTGATGGCACTGCACATGTGCGGATGCGCACAGCAGACGACGTGTGGTCAACCTGGGTACAGCAGGGTTCCCCCGCTTCATGGGCTTCCATGACGGTGAACACCGATCGGCTCGGCAACGTGTGGATCGTCGGTGTCAAGCTGGACGGCCAGGCCTACGTCCGGACCAAGGCTCCAGACACCGCTGTGAACGAAGGTTGGTCGTCCTGGTACCGCCAAGGATCAGGCGGATGGGCTTCCATGTCGCTGTCCATCGATCCAAGCGGAAACGTCTGGATTGCCGGCGTGAAGTCGAACGGGCTCGGCTACGTCCGAGTCAAGAATGCCGGCACTGCGGTCAACCAGAGCTGGTCCGGTTGGGTTCGTCTGGGCTCCACTCGCTGGTCGAGCGTCTCGATCGCTACCGATACCAGCGGAGCCCTGTGGCTTGCTGGTGTGACGAACACAGGCGCTGGCTACGTCCAGACCCGAGCGGCTGGCGGCGACTTCACCAGCAACTGGTCTCGCTGGGTACGTCAGGGCTCAGGCAACGACTGGGCAAGCCTGAACCTGGCGACTGATTCCGACAACAACGTCTGGATCAACGGCGTCAAGGACGGCGGCACCGCCTATGTCCGGATCAAGCAAGCCCATGCTTCGCCCTTTGGCGGTTGGTCATCATGGATGCAACTCGGAGCGAGCAATAGCTGGTCGTCGATGACCGTCACCGTTGATGACGCTGACACTCTCTGGGTTGCCGGTGTCAAGCACTCGGGCACGGCGTACGTACGGATGAAGTGCTTCTGTCCAGGCGTCGACCAGGGGTGGTCAGCTTGGTGGCAGCAGGGTTCGGTCAACACCTGGTCGACCATGACGGTCACCACTGACCCGATTCATCGAATCATGCTGGGCGGTCTCAAGCTCGACGGCACTGCTCTGACGCGGACAAAGAACGCTGAGACTGGAATCAACCACGGCTGGTCCTCTTGGCACCAACATGGGCGTTCCTACATCTGGGAAACGTTCACACCTCACTCCAACGGGTGGACCGGGCTTCAACCGCCGAAGTCTCCAACACTCGAGGCCTACGACACGGCCTGGGTTGCCCCAGCTGGCTGGAACCCAGCAACGCACAAGCCAGTTGGAGGGAGCCAGCTGTACTGCTGATCTTGAACAAATGGTTTCATCGGGGGACACGAACATCGTGTCCCCCGTTCAGTTTCTCGAGCCGAAACGAACAGGCCTGTGCGAGCGAGGTCTACCCGTTTCCCGCTGAGGGGAATAGCGGATAGGCGCTGCGCGCCGCGACTATTCCTTGGATTCAGCGGGTTGACGCACTGCATGCTCTCCCGATCCGCTGAAGTCCTAAGCCGGAGTGAACTCAGCTCTCAGATGCTTGATGCCGTTGACGAAGTTGGAGTTGAGGTAGTCGGGCTCGCCGACGGTGTGGATGTCGGGAAGACGCTTGAACAGCTCGCGGAACATCACCGTGATCTCGCGCCGAGCGAGATTTGCGCCGAGGCAGAAATGGGGCCCGGGCCCGCCGAAGCCAACGTGGTTGTTCGGGCTGCGGCTGATGTCAAAGTCCTGCGGGTTCTCGAACACCTCTTCATCACGGTTGGCCGAGGCGTACCACAGCAGCACCTTGTCGCCGGCCTTCAGGTCGGCGCCAGACGGCATCGTGCAGTCTTCGTTCAGGGTGCGCCGCATGAAGATGACCGGGCTGGCGTAGCGCACGATCTCCTCGATCGCGGTCTTGGCGTGCCCATCGAAGTCGTCGATCCACATCTGCTTCTGCTCGGGATGCTGGGAGAGCTGATAGAGACCGTGCGAGATGGCGTTGCGGGTGGTCTCGTTGCCGGCCACCAGCAGCAGAACGAAGAACGAGTTGAGATCGGCTTGCGTCAGCATCTCACCGTCGAGGTCCGGGGTGACGAGTGCGGTGGTGAGATCGTCGGTGGGGTTCACCTTTCGCTCCTCGGCCATCTCGGTCATGAGGCCAGCAAGGTCGGCTCCGGCGGTGAGGAGTGCACCGATGAGTTCGTCCGGACCGATTTCGCCCACGTACTCGGGGTCGCCAGCGCCGAGGATCACGTTCGACCGTTCGAACACGAAGTCCCAGCGATCCTCCGGGACACCCATCATCTCGCAGATGATCTGCAGCGGCAGCCGGGCCGCGACATCGGTCACGAAATCGCAGCTGCCCTTCGACGCGATGTCGTCGACCACCTTCGCTGCGACCTCGGAGACCTGATCCTCGACCTTCTTCAGCCTTCCGGGGGTGAACGCGGCAGACACGATCTTGCGCTGGATGGCATGGCGGGGATCGTCCATGTTGATGATGCTGCCGAAAAACTCCAGGAACTCCGGCGGCAAGTCGGCGACGCTCGTGGCCCCCTGGCCCGAACCGAAGATCTGAGGGTTCTTCGACGCGTACAGCACGTCCTTCATGGTGGACAGCACGTGGTAGCCAGGACCGGCTGGCAGGGGCCCGAAGGGAACCTCGTCGAACCGGGCGACCGGGCGTTCGTCGCGAAGCGTCTGGAACGCCCCTTCGCGAAACGGCCGTGATCGCAGCCAGAAGCCTTCTTCGGAGAGATCGATCTGATCGAGAGGAACTGTGTCGATGGTGGGCGGCTGAATCGGCTGCATCGGCACAGTGTGACCGATGGAACATCTGGTTGCCAGGCCAAGTCCCCGGTCGGCCCAACCGGTGATGGGTGATTTCACCCACAGAGACGTGTCGAATGATCCACACCGACCACCGTCATTGTTCCTAAGATCTCGCCTCATGACTGTCACACTTCTGAAACGATTGGCCACGCTGGCCGCTGTCGTCTGCCTTGCGGCGACGTTGAACACCAGCGCGGTCGGGGCCCAAGAATCCCGACCCGGATCTTCTGCGGCCGCGCTTGCTGGCGACCAGACTCCGACACAACAGATCGAGCGCCTCTACGGAGCGATCTTCGGTCGCTCCCCCGACGCAGGCGGTCAGGCGTTCTGGGAAGACCAGCTCACCAGCGGTACCCGCACGCTCGCTCAGATCGCTGGCCTCATGGTCGGATCCAGCCAAGAGTTCATCGATCTCTACGGCAACCTCAACAATCGCGAGTTCGTCAATCAGCTCTACTTGAACGTCCAAGATCGCCCAGGTGAAACCGATGGCGTCAACTTCTGGACCAGCGAACTCGACAACGGCAACCGCACTCGCGGCGGCGTGGTTCTCGGCTTCTCCGAAAGCCCGGAGTACCGGAAAGCCACAGGGTCGTTCGATCCGGTTGCTCGCCTCTACTGCGCCTTCTTCCTGCGCAACCCCGATGCTGGCGGCAAGGCGTTCTACGAGACGCAATACATCAACAACGCGCGCTCACTGAACAGCATCGCTCAGGAGTTCACCCAGTCACCGGAGTTCACCACCCTCTACGGGTCCCTGAGCGACCGCCAGTTCGTCGAGCTCATCTACAAGAACGTCCAGGGTCGCAACGTTCCGCTCGTGGCCGACCTCCAAGGCGCTGCCTTCTGGACCGGCCAGCTCAGCACCGGGGCTCGCACCCGCGGCCAGGTCATGATCGGCTTCAGCGAGTCGAACGAATACCAGAATCGTTGGACTCGCAACGCACCGTGCCCGACCCCCGGCAACGCCGTCGCCACTGCCGTCAACGACAGCCCCACCGTGACCTTCACCGGTTCGGTCACATTCAACTGGGCTCAGAACGACACCCTGCCCAGTGGCACCAGCGTGGCAATCACGACCCAGGGCGCCAACGGCAACACGGTCAACAACGGAAACGGCACCTTCACCTACACCCGTAACGGGAACAACGCCACGACCGACACCATTGTCTACACCTTGACCAGCGCCGACGGCATCACGTCGACCGGCACGATCAACATGACGATCCTTCCGGCCGGCGCTGATGGCATCCCGACTGCCGTCGATGACGTCGTGACCGTTCCGTCAGGCGTTGCCTCGGAGATCTCCTGGGCGGCCAACGACATCACCGATGATTCGGTGACCGTAGCGACCTTCACGCAGCCCCAGAGTGGCGCGGTCACCTACGGCGGTGGCAACACCTTCACCTTCACCCCGGCCGCCGGTTTCACCAATGGCACCGTCAGCTTCACCTACACACTGACCGATGACAGCGACCCGGCGGACACCTCGACCGCAACCGTCACGGTCAACGTGGGCACTTCCGACACCGGTGCTGCCGTTGCTGACCGCTACATCGTGGTCGCCGACACTCCGACCGTCCTCGACGTTCTGGCCAACGACAACACCACCGGGCTCACGTTGAGCGATCCCGGGGCAGCGTCGCACGGCACGGTCGAGATCGTTGGCAGCACCATTCGGTACACGCCAGACACCGGCTACACCGCCGCTCGTACCGGTTTGGGTCTCGTGGGTGACAGCTTCACCTACACCCTGACCAACGCGACCGGCAACACCTCGACCGCATCGGTCGAGGTCATCGTCTTGGCCGAGCCGGCGTGCGAAGTCTTCATGAACTACCCCTTCAACTCGACGAACGGCGTTGGTGGCGATGCCACCAACATCGAGCTGTTCTTCTCGAGCGTGGGTTGCGTGGAGCTCTACGACCAGTCGTCAGCTTTCCAGGTCAACTGGACTGGCGTCACCGTCGATGGTGCAGCAGTGACCACCACGTCGCCTGACGCTGGCAACGTGCTCCGGGACCTCGCACCCGTCACCACAGCCCAAGCTGCTGACTTCGAGGTGACGGTCGCCGGTACGGCAACCTTCACCGTTGACGGCGCCACTGCCGTTGCCGTCCAGTTCTCGCTCCGGTTCTTCAGCAACGACAGCGGTGCGAGCTGGATCCGTGACGGGTCCACCTTCCGAGGCCGTGGCCCTGATGACGTGACGGTCACGATCAACCCGCTCACGTCGTGATCTGATGTGTGACTGACAAATGGCGCCGGTCCTTCGGGACCGGCGCCATTGTTGGTTTTGGGCACGGCCGTTTGCGAGCGGTCAGCGTTTCTCGGGATCTTCGATTTGCGGGCACGACGCACCGGCCGTCCTGAGAGACTCTCGGTCATGCATGAGCCATCGAAGCCGACGCTGCGCTATGCGAGGGCCACCGACGCAATCGCCGTGGGCGACTACCACCTCAGGTGTTGGCAGACCGCCTATCGAGACCTGATCCCGAATTCGATCATCGACGCAATGGACCTCGAAGCCAACCGTGAGCGGTGGGCCGGCTATTTTGCGTCTGACCCGAAAGAGAGTGGCTTCCAACACGTCGTCGCTCTGATCGACGACCTGCCCGTCGGCCACATCAGTGTCGCTCCGTGCAGAGATGGGGACGGGCAAGACCCACAGCTCGGTGAACTCGTCGTTGCCTACGTCGATCCCGACCACCAGGGCAAAGGGATCGGCTCTGATCTGCTCGCGACCGCACACCGAATGCTGCGACTCCGGGGTTTCACCACAGCAGTTCTGTGGACCGTTGTCGGCAACGACCCAGCCATCGGGTTCTACAAGCGGAACGGTTGGCACATCGATGGCACGACACGAGCCGTCCCCGGCGAAGGCGAGGACCCGCCGATCTATGAGTTGCGGATGTCCATCGACCTCGCCGCCCCACCAACGCACCTCACCGCCAACCGCACGTACTGGGACGAGCAGGCACCCGCCTACGTCGACCACGGCGAACGGGCCTGGACCTCAGCGCCGAGCTGGGGCATCTTCGGCGTGCCAGATACCGATGTGGTGGGTGCGTTTCCTGACGTGAGCAACCGAGACGTCGTCGAGCTCGGCTGCGGAACGGCCTACGTCTCTTCGTGGTGTGTTCGTGCTGGTGCTCGAATGGTGGTCGGGCTCGACAACTCGCCAGCTCAACTCGCAACCGCTCGGCGACTCCAAGTAAAACACGATCGACCCTTTCCGCTCATCTACGCCGATGCAGAACAGGTGCCGTTGGCTGACGGTTCGTTCGATGTGGCGATCAGCGAATACGGCGCCGCGATCTGGTGCGACCCGTATCGATGGATTGCCGAGGCGAGCCGATTGCTGAGACCGGGGGGAACGCTGGTGTTCCTCGGCAACTCTGTTCTGTCGATCCTCGCAGCCAACGACTTCGAGAGCGAGCCGTCCACCAACCAACTGCGACGCCCGCAGCGAGACCTTCACCAGCTCCGCTGGCCCGACACCGACGCGTCGGAGTTCCACGTCTCACATGGCGACATGATCCGCATCCTTCGCACCAACGGGTTCGAGGTCCTCGACCTCATCGAGTTGTACGCACCGCCCGGCGCATCGACCAAGGAAACGTTCCTCGAAGCCGCGTGGGCCTCGCAGTGGCCCCATGAAGAGATCTGGGTCGCCCGAAAGCGTTGACGCTTGTGCGTGTGTCAGTGCTTGAACTGACGCTCACCGGTGAAGAACATGGCGAGACCGTGTTCGTTGGCGGCGGCGATGGTCTGCTCGTCGTTCACCGAACCACCCGGCTGCACGATGACGGTTGCCCCGGAGGCCGCCGCATTGTCAATGCCATCACGGAAGGGATAGAAGGCGTCGGACGCGCAGGCCCCGCCCGCGGCCCGCCCTGCGGCCTTCTCGGCAGCGATGTTTCCGGACTCGACCCGATTCTGCTGGCCAGCCCCGATCCCCCAGGCAACGCCGTCCTTCGCCAACACGATGGCGTTGGAGATCACGTGCCCACAGACCCGCCACGCCAAGGCAGCGTCGATGCGCTCCTGCGCTGTTGGCTGACGTTCGGTGACGACCTGCCAGGTGTCTGGCAGCGAAGCGAAGGTGTGCTTCTGCTGAACGAGGAAGCCGTCAGAGAGTTGACGGAGCGACAGACCAGGCATCGACGACGGCGTCGCCGTGAGCAAGCGCGTGTTCTTGCGCTTCTTGATGAGCGCCTCGATCACACCGTCGTCATAGCCGGGTGCGATGACGACGTCGGCTTGTGCTGCGTTGACCATCTCTTCGACCGTGGCGAGGTCGACCGAGCGGTTGAGCGCCACGATGCCACCGAACGCCGAGCGAGAATCGCACTCGAACGCTCGCTGGTACGCACTGGCCAGATCGTCAGCAACAGCGACGCCGCAGGGGTTTGCGTGCTTGATGATGGCAACTGCGGGGTCGTCGCCGAGGTCGTGCACCAGGTGCCACGCTGCGTCAGCATCGAAGAGGTTGAGGTAGCTGAGGGCCACGCCGCTGTGCTGCTCGACGTCATCCCACCAGCTCTTCGTGCCGGTCACTCGATAGCGAGCACCCTGCTGGTGAGGGTTCTCGCCGTAGCGGAGGTCCTGCGCCCGCTCGAGCGACAAGTGCATGGTGGGCGGAAGGTGGTCATCGTTCAAGGGCGACTCGTCCATCCATGCCACGATTGCTGCGTCGTAGGCCGCAGTGTGGGCGAAGGCCTTGCGGGCCAGCAAGCGACGAGTGCGGGGCTGAGTGGCACCACCTTCTCGGAGCTCTGCGAGAACCGTCGTGTAATCGCCGGGATCGACCACGATCGTGACGTACTCGTGGTTCTTTGCTGCGGCTCGCATCAGGGTGGGGCCACCGATGTCGATCATGTCGACCGACGATGCCTGCGGCTTGTGTTGAAACGTCGACGGGTCAGCGCCAAACGGGTACAAGTTGCTGACCACGATGTCGACGAGGTCAATGCCGTGATTCTCCAGATCGGTCAGATGATCGGGATCACGACGGTCGGCCAGGATCGCTCCGTGCACCTTCGGGTGCAGCGTGACGACTCGATGGCCGAGCATGGGCGGGAAGCCGGTGAAGTCCGCCACGTCGGTGACGGGAATGCCCGCCGCAGCAATGGTTGCTGCCGTTCCCCCAGAAGAAACGAGGTCGATTCCGAGATCGTGGAAGGCTTGCGCCAGTTCCACGATGCCGGTCTTGTCATAGACGGAAAGAAGAGCACGCACCGTCCGAACCTACCCGGCGATTGGGGGCGGGCGCGGCTCGACATGGCGAACACCCTCGGGGCGCCGGATGGTCAACCCAGATCAGGATCTTCACAACCGTCACTGCCCCCGGTGCCACCTGAGGGGGTGAAACGTCGGGGCTCGTCTCGGAAGCCACTTCCCGGATCATCAGAGTTCAGCCACCGGTCGATGCCGTCAGCGAGAGCCACCGCTGCGACGTCTTGATACTCGGTCGTGGCAAACAGTTCCTCTTCCAAAGGGTTCGACAAGTAACCGAACTCGGCAAGAACCGCTGGCATCTCTGGGCGACGGATCATTCCGTAGGCGTCCTCGTCGGAATCGTTGAGGACCACGATCGCACCGGCATCGGAGGCAATGCTCCAAACGACGTCGAACTGGTCGAGCGCCGCCACGATTTCTTCTTGGAGCAAGCCACCCAGGCGGGCCGACTCGGGCACGCCGTCTTGGATGAAGACCTCGGTGCCAGGAGTGGGTGACGAATTCGCATTGGGCGCATTGTGGTGGATCGAGATGAGGGCTTCGGCCTCGAGCACGTTGGCGATCTCGGCTCGGGTGGAAAGCGGGATTCGGTAGTCAGCAGTCCTGGTCAGAACGACGCTGATGCCGCGAGACTCAAGAATCCGGGCGCTGCGCTTTGCGATCTCGAGGTTGAGATCCTTTTCGGCCAACCCGTTGATACCGACGGCACCCGTTTCCCGTGCACCGCCGTGGCCGGGGTCGAGCACGATGTCGACCGATGAGATCGGCGTGCCCCAGGTGACGCGAGCTCGATTCCCACACGGCGTCAGGACTGAATAGCTCGTGGTCAATGTGCTGACGATCGGGACGACGACCCCGGTCGGGGTGATCAACACTCTCGGCGTGTCGTCGACGAACGGCACCGGCTCGACATCTTCTTCTTCGATAACCTCAGCGGCTTCCGATGCTGCGTCATCATCGACATCGGGAACCGTCGGGAGCGTTTCGTCGCTGATGCGCGGCCGAGGAGGATCGGAACACGCGGCAGCGAATAACAGGCTCGCAAGCAGAAGACTCCAGAAGCGGGGCACCGCAACAGTCAATCAGGTGGCGGTCGTGATCCCGGCGCCTGATCTCGGTTGGCGGCCAGCGCTCCAGGGTTGTGAACGACGGCGTGCGACGAACACGAGCTCTCGACCCGGCCGGTCCGGGGCGTCTCGGAGGTCCACAACATCGAAACCAGCATCATCGAGCGACGCCTCGATCTCGTCTCGGGACCGAAATCGTAGGGTCGACATCGACACGGCGGTCGAGCCGTCAGCGAAACGGAACGTGCTGTTGAACGTCACGAGCGGTAGTTCGACAGCTGTCACGTCGTTCCAGGTCTCGACGATCGAAGCGTCTGGGCCGATTGCGGATTGGAACGAGCGTTCAGGGTTCCATCCCTCCCACGCTCGCTTGGCGGGATCGCGAGTCTCGAACACGACGTGGCCGCCGGGCCGCAGCCCCGATGCTGCGGCGTCGAGTACAGAGCTCCACGCTTCGTCGTCGACGAACACCTGCGCCACATTGGCGGTCATCGTGACGAGGTCGACCTCGACGGCGGGCAGCGCTGTCACATCGCCGGTGATCCACCGGATCTGATCAGCTCCCGGCTTCTGCTTGGCGATGTCGATCGATGCACCAGCCGGGTCGATTCCGATCGCTTCGACGCCAAGCGCCGCAAGTCGAAGGAGGAACTCACCGGTGCCACAACCGATGTCGAGCACGCTGGTCGCCCGAAGTTCGCCGACCATGGCGACGTAGGCATCGAGGTCGTCGCGCTCACCCTCGAACAGGTCGTAGAGAACGGCGAGCTTGGCATCGCTGAAGATCGGGTCAGGTTCTCGAAGCACCGGAACATCCTTCCAGAAGCGGCCGCCCACTTGACTCGGTTTCTCCCGATGGCGCTACCGCTCCACGGCGAACATCGACGGTGAGATGGTGCACGGTGAGATGGTGCACGGTGAGCAGGAGGACGGCGGCTGCCCGGACGCGACGAAGGGGTGAGCGCTCGTGCACTCACCCCTTCGTTCAGGTCAGATATCGCCTACAGGTTCGCGACGATCTCCATCATGAGCTCGCCGGCCTCGGTCGGGTTCTGTCCGACCTTCACGCCAGCGTCCTCCAACGCTTCCATCTTGGCTGCAGCGGTGCCCTTTCCGCCCGAAACAATGGCGCCAGCGTGGCCCATCTTCTTTCCGGGAGGTGCGGTGACACCAGCGACATAGCTGGAAACCGGCTTGGTCATGTGGTTCTTGATGTACTCGGCTGCTTCTTCTTCGGCGGAGCCACCGATCTCGCCGATCATCATGACGGCCTTGGTGTCGGGATCGGCTTCGAATGCCTCGAGGCAGTCGATGAAGCTGGTACCGGGGACGGGGTCGCCGCCGATACCAACACAGGTGGTGACGCCGATGTCCTTCTGCTGGAGCTCGTAGAGCGCCTGGTAGGTGAGCGTGCCAGAGCGGCTCACGATGCCGACCGGACCACCGGCCTTGGCGATGTGCCCAGCCGTGATGCCGATGTTGGCTTTACCGGGGCTGATGAGGCCAGGACAGTTGGGGCCAAGCAGGCGGGTGCCGGGGTACTCCTGCTTCAGCTTGTTGTAGAAGTAGGCCTCGTCCTGGGCTGGCACACCTTCGGTGATGCAGACCACGAGTTCCATGCCGGCCTCGGCAGCTTCGAGCACGGCAGCTTGCACACCGGGGGCCGGGATGAAGATGCAGGTGGCGGTGGCGCCGGTTGCCTCAGCGGCTTCGGCGACTGAGGCAAAGATCGGGATGCCATCGACGTCGGTGCCCGCCTTCTTGGGGTGGGTGCCGGCGACGACCTGCGTGCCGTATGCCTTGTTGAGGTTGCCGTAGTAGCGACCGGTGGAGCCGGTGAGGCCCTGATAGACGACCTTGGTGTTCTCGTCGATGAAAATGCTCATGTCAGTCTCCTCAGCCAGCCAGCTCGACGGCTTTGGCCGCAGCGCTCAACATCGTTTCTTCCATCATCAGCGCATCGCTGAGATGGGGGGCCAGGATTGCCCGGCCTTCTTCTGCGTTGGTGCCATCGAGACGAACCACGATCGGTGAGTCGAGCTTGACTCGACCCATCGCTTCGATGATGCCGTTGGCGACTTCTTCGCCTCGGGTGATGCCACCGAAGATGTTGATGAAGATCGACTTGACGTTCTTGTCATCGTTGATGACTTCGAGGGCACCGGCCATCACGTCGGCGTTGGCGCCGCCGCCGATGTCGAGGAAGTTGGCTGGTGAGCCACCGACCTGGTTGATCACATCGAGCGTGCTCATGGCGAGACCGGCACCGTTGGCGATGACGCCGACCGAACCGTCGAGGCCGACGTACTGCAGACCCTTTTCGTGGGCCGCTTCTTCGCGCTCGTCACGAGGCTGCGTGGCGTCGTACTGCTCGTAGTCGGGGTGCTCGTAGACGGCGTTGGCGTCGAGGCTGACCTTGGCATCGAGTGCGTGCACTTCACCGGTCGGCTTGAGGATGAGCGGGTTGATCTCGACGAGATCAGCATCGCCTTCCACGTAGGCGGTGTAGAGCTTCATGAGGATGTCAACGGCGCCCTCAGTGGCCTGGGGGTTCAGGTTGGCTGCTGCCACCCATGTCCGGCACTGCTCTTCGGACAGACCGGCGACGGGGTCCACGTGGATCTTTGCGATCGCATCGGGATTCTCTTCGGCCACGGTTTCGATCTCGACGCCACCTTCGGCACTGAGCATGCCCAGGTGGAGCTTGGCGGAACGATCGAGTGTGAAGGAGGCGTAGTACTCCTCGGCGATGTCGGAGGCGACCTCGACCCAGATGGTCTTCACGATGTGACCCTTGATGTCGAGGCCGAGGATGTTGCTGGCGTGCTCGCGAGCCTCTTCCTCGTTGGCGGCAAGCTTGACACCGCCGGCCTTGCCGCGACCACCGGTGTGGACCTGCGCCTTGACCACGACGGGATACCCGACGCGGTTGGCCACGGCCACTGCGGTGTCGACGTCTTCGCAGGCCTCGCCTGCAGACACCGGAATGCCGTAGGAGGCAAAGAACTGCTTGCCTTGATATTCGAGAAGATCCACCTGATTGCCTCCAGGGCAGTTTTGTTGAACGCAGGGTTGCTGTTGGGAAGGCGCACGAAGTCGTGCGCGCTCGGTGACCGATCGGCGACCGAACACGGCGATACTAGAGCGTCTTGTCGTCCCAACCCGAAACAGGACGACGCCCAACGCAGAAAGGCTGTCATGCCTGTCGGCTCGACCAAGGCGCCACCTCGGCAAATCATCTTCCTCTTCGTCGCCACGATCCTCGGCTTCGTCGCGATGTACTTTCTGTTCACGCGCACCAACGACCTCGCCCAGTCGGGTGACGTCCAACTCAGCATCGGCGACGACGTCTTCGCTCCTGGCAACGTCGATCGTCTCAGCGAAGACCTGAAGACCGATCCGTTGCTCCTCTCTGATGTCTCCGGCGGCGATCGAGACATCTTCCTGCAGCACATCGGCGACGTACCGGAGACTGGCTGGTTCGCTTTCGCCGTGCGCCCCAACGATGCTCCTCGCGACTGTTTCGTCAACTGGGAGATCCAAGAGCAGGAGTTCAGCTACAACTGCGACGACCGGACCTTCCCCCCTGGCGGCGAGGGTTTGTTCCAATATCCGGTGAACATCAGCCCGCTCGGCGACATCACGATCGACCTGAACGCTGCTGATCGCGAGGTCGATGCCGAAGCTGATGCCGACGACGGAGAGGACGATGGTTGACCATGCTCGTTGCCCAGCTGACTGACACTCATGTGATCGCCGACCCAGCGCTCCACGAGCTGTACATCGACAACAACGAACGCCTGCGCACAGCCGTTGCGTCGCTCAACAGCGAATCGCCCAAGCCCGAACTCGTGCTGCTCACTGGAGATCTCACCAACACGGGAGCGGACGACGAGTTCGCCGTATTGGCAGGCCTCCTCGCCGACCTGCCCATCCCCACCCTGGCCATTCCCGGCAATCACGACACAAGGGAGGGCGTTCGAGCGTTGTTCCCTGACCTCGACTGGGCCGACGGCAACCACGCCAGTTGCATCGTCGACACCAACGGCCCCGACGGAACCATGCGCTTCATCGGGCTCGACTCAACCACACCGTTCGAACCCGGCGCCACCTTCGACGACGAACGCCGGGCATGGTTGATCGACGCCATCGACGGCGCGGCCGGTCGAGTTGCGCTTGCGCTGCATCACCCGCCGTTCCTCACCGGGATCGAGTGGATGGACGACAGTGGGTTCGTCGGGCTGGCCGACCTGGAGGCCGTGCTGGTCGATCATCCGGTCGAGCGCATCATGAGCGGCCACATTCACCGGGCCATCACCACCACGGTGGCTGGAATCACGGCGGTTTCCTGCCCCTCGACCATCCACCACGTCGAGCTTGACCTCGAGCCCGGTGCACCTGTTTCGCTGATCCTCGACCCCCCGTCATACCTTCTGCACGACATCGGCCCCGACACCTGGGTCACCCATCAGCGCTACTTCAACACCGGCGAGCCTCGTATCCACCCCGGTTGGGCGTAGACGTTCGAGCGGCAGGGCACCCCAGCGCTGTCACCAAATCATCCGGCGAAGTTCGCTGCGATGCGTTGCTGCAGGTAGTCGGCTGCGGTGATGGGGGCGTGCTGCCCACTCGGGCTCTCGATCAGCGCATCACGATCAGCTTGGGCGAAATAGGCGATCGAATACCTGGCATCGAGCTGATCTCCCTCGATCTCGTCCGGGCCGGGCAGACGGACGCGGTGAAGGGTTGACGGCAGTTGGTCATCGCTCCACCGCATCAGCATGTCTCCGATGTTGCACGTGATGGTGCCGGCCGCTGGTTCGACATCGGTCCAGCCCAACGGTGCGTCGGGGTCTCGATCGGCTGCCTCGGCTCCCGGGCACACTTGGAGGCCTTCTTGGCCTGCACGTTGATGAAGCAACGTGAGGCAGTCGTAGTCGGTGTGAGCCCCGGCCCGCCACGCTCCCGGGACGATGTCTGCTGCGCTCATCGGGAGATAGTGGAGGATGCGAAGCGTGGACTGGTACTCGGGTGAGGTCGGGTCATGACGTTCGGTGAAGAACGCATCGTCAAAGCCGAGCTTGCGAGCAAACGACTCGAGGATCCTCATGGCGAGCCGGCGGTTGGCAGCTTCGAACGACTCGAGCGTCGAACGGAAGCCTTCGATCTCGTCCTCGGCCGGCCACAGGTCGTAGCGGTCCATGCGAGAGATGGTGACCTGGTAGGTCTCCTTTTCGTCGTAGGTGCCGGTTGATGGCCGCTTCTGCGATTTGAACTCCCAGCCGGAGTTCGTGCGGGGCGGCATCGAGCGGCGTTGCTTCACCTCGACCGGCAAGGCGAAGAATCGTTCTGACGCTTCGAACGCGGCATCGACATCGGCTTGGGGGATCCCGTGCCCGATCACTTGGAAGAACCCGATGTCGGCGGCCGCCGACCAGAGAGCATCGTCGATGCTCGCCTGGGACCGTTCGGGATCACCGAGATCGATCACCCGGATGTCTCGATCGACCCGCACGCCGTCACCTCCGAAGGTGCGTTCCTTCGCGAGCTCTGCTTCGACAGATCCAGGGGCATGGGTGGTCATCGTGTCTCCTCGTTGGTGCGAGGGGCAATGACCTGCGGGCCGTATTGCCCCGCTGACAGCTTCTACCCGTTTCCGGAACGCTACCAAGCGCAGATTTCGTGCGTGTGAACGAACAAACTGGGTTGGGCCAGGCCAGTAGGTCGTCGTTGATCGGACCTGCGTGATGCCAAGATTCACGGCAAACTCACAGAAAACTCCCCCTGCCTTCAATGAGGCAGATTTTAGGTTCGGGGGATGCAGAACAAACGAAGCCTCAAACGCTCGCCGCAGGTCCTTGCCCTCGCGTGCAGCGCACTCCTCGTCGTGAGCGCCTGCGGATCCGACAGCACCGAAGATGCCGCCGCGACCGAGGTTGCGCCCGAAACAACGGTCAGTTCGCAGCCCGCAACCACGGCCCAAGCCAACACCGAAACAACCGCAGCCGGCGTGGTCGCCGACTGCGAAGAAACTGCCGCCTTGTTCGTCACCCGAGGCTCAGCGAACGCCGACCTCGCCGACCCGGAAGTGGCCGCGAGCTGTGACGGCGACGACATCGTCATCACCAGCAACGGGATCCCCGACTTCACCTACATCGAGACCTCGCCGGGGCAACCGCGGGCAGCTGACTACACCTGGACCATTTCCGCATCACCAACACTGGCCGACGCCACGACACCGATCCCCTACATCGGTCCCATGGGCGCCACGCTCAGCGGCATTCCCATCTATGGGCCGACCGAAGGAACCGGCGGCGACGTCGATTCGCTGCCAGGCATCGTGTCGGTCTGCGGCAGCCACAACGGACCAACGGGGTTCCACACCCACAAGATCGGAACCAGCTCCGAAACTGACTGTTTCTTCACCCCGGAAGAAGTTGCCGATGAGCCTCAATTGGTCGGTTACGCGTTCGACGGTTTCCCGATCTACACCGGTATCGACCAATACACCTCGTCGTGGGCACTGACCGACGAGTCCCTGTTCGCGAGTGACACCTGGGCCGCCCACAGCTACGTCGAGGGTTCAGGCGACCTCGATGAATGCAACGGCTTGACCGACGCCGACGGGAACTACGCCTACTACACAACCGAGGGATTCCCCTACATCATGGGTTGCTTCAGCGGCGAGGTTTCCATTGAGGACGCCGGGGGCGGCGGAGGTGACCAAGACCGCCCCGAGCGAGTCGAAGGCGAAGAGCCCCCAGCGCGTGAGGGCGAAGAAGACGAAGACCGCCCAGAGCGCCCAGAGCGCCCAGAGCGCCCAGCAGACGACAACGAAGATGAATCGTGAAGCCTTCGGTGTCTCGACGCAGCTTCTTCCTGGCCGCTGGCACTGGAGCGGTGGGTTTGGCGGGAGGCCTTGCCGTTGGCAACTCGCTCAGCTCGCCTGGAGCGGCGACCGTTTCGGTCGCATCTGAGGCGGACATCGGCTTCTGCATGGACATGAGCACGCACCACCTGCAAGCCATCGCCATGTGCCAGCGAGTGCTCGGTCGAGACACCGGAGACCCCGTCCAGGCGGCAGCAACAGAAGTACTGACGACGCAATCCATCGAGGTCGGGATGATGCGGGCCTGGTTGACCGATTGGGGCGTGTCAACCAGTCCACCCGAGACCGTGATGGCCTGGATGGGCATGAACTTCGGCGAGGGAATCCCGGCGGAATACATGCCGGGGCTCGCAAGCGACGAGCAGATGCGGGAGCTTTCCTTGGCCGAAGGCACCGACCAAGGACGGATGTGGATCGAGTTGATGCGGGCCCATCACGTTGGTGGGGTCCACATGGCAACGGCAGCCATCGAGGCAGTCAGCCTCGAGAAAGTCGGCCGACTGGCGCAGGTCCAAGTCCAGGTCCAAACGTTCGAGATCGAGCAGTACGACCTCCTTCTCGCTACGGACTACGCCTGACCCTGGGGTTCAGAGTTGTGCTTGGGGGGACCTGACCCCGGGGGTTACCAATCGGCGGAGATGAAGCCGGAGGCGAGAGTGCCCCGCTCGCCACCGCCGTACCAGCCGAGTTGGCCGTTGGAGCGGGTCACCACGACGTAGCGGCCTGCGGCGTCATAATTCGCGTCGTAGACATCGTCGGGGAGGTTGAAGTCGACGATGACCTCGCCGCTGGATGAGTCGATGATCTCGGCAATCACGTCGCCAGTGTCGATCAGTGTCACGACGAGCACGTTGCCATCAGCTCGAACGTCAGCGGCGAGGTAGGAACGATCAGGTGCCGACCGCTCAGCGATCACCGAAGGCGCCGACGGCTCGCTCACGTCGAGAAACTGCAACGTGTTCGTGTTGCCGTCCGCGCTCGTCTCGTTCACCACGAGCGTCGAGTTGTCGACCCACGTGAGGGCCGTGATGATTCGGCCGGTGAAATCGGCGTCGCCGAATGAACCGAACTCGTTGCCATTGGCGTCAGCGATCGAAACCGCCGACCCTTGACTGGACCGGGCGAGAAGGCTGCCGTCGGGGCTCACCTCGGGGCCGAAGCCCGTCAACTGCGGAGTCGAGGCAGGATCGAACTGATCGGTGACGACGAACGTCGTCCCATAGGCCGGCTCGCAGCAGTCGTCCACGTAGATCGTGCCGTTCGGCGCGAGTTCGACGAACTGCAAGGCTTGGAGCGGGCCGTCGTCGCCCGTGCCCCATGAGCCGAGCGATTCGAGCACCGCACCGGTGCGGCTGTCGACCCTGACCAACTCGAACGTGCCGCTGGTGACGGCAACGAACGTGTCGGGCGCTCCCTCAGGCAGAGAACTGGCTGGAACATCTTCGATCGTGGTGCCACCCGTTGTGTCTTCGGTGTCTCGTTGTGTCGTTGGCGTCTGCGACTCGGTGGTCTGTGTTGTCTCATCGACGTCGACGATCGTGGTCCTTGCCGACTCGCCTTCATCAACGCTTGTTGGTGACGCAACAGTCACCGTCTCACCGCTGTCACGAAGGGCAAGCCATACACCACCGACCACGACGATCGCAGCGATCGCTCCTGCGAGCACGGGAAGAATCGGCGAGGGACCGGAGCGCGTCGGTTGAGCCATCCGAGAACCATAGGACTTCAGCGAGGGCCAACCCGCCACGCCCGCACTCGTTTCGCTGGGTCGAGGCACCCCTTTGCAGTCAGCCCTTTTCGAGGGGAGCCCAGGCGAGAAGCAGGGTCTTCTCCCCCACCGAAGGGAACCTGATCGTGGCTTCGGCCTTGTCGCCGGCACCGCGAATGTCGAGGATGATGCCCTCGCCCCACTTCTTGTGCATGACATCGTCGCCAGTCTTCAAGCCAGACTCGTGGGCCCCGGTCGGCTGCGGTCCCCGCGGCTTCATTGCTGCATCGACGATCTCATCGCGCGACCGTTCGGCTCGACTGCTACTGCCGCCATAGCCACCGGAGGTGCCGCTCGAACCGAAGGTCGATGACAGCTTGCGTCGCTTGCCACGGCTGCCGGCGGCCTCTTCGAGGAGTTCGTCGGGGATCTCGTCGATGAATCGGCTGGGCGGGTTGTATTGGGTCTGACCGAAGATCAGGCGACTCCACGCGTGGGAGAGGAACAGCTGCTTTTCGGCCCGGGTGATACCCACGTAGGCCAAGCGACGCTCTTCTTCGAGCTCTTCTGGGTCGGTGAGTGCCCGAAGGTGAGGGAAGAGCCCGTCCTCCATGCCGATGATGAACACGGCAGGGAACTCGAGACCCTTGGCCGAGTGCATGGTCATGAGGACCACGGCCGAGTCGTCCTCGTCGAGCGAGTCGGTGTCGGCGACGAGGGAGACCTGCTCGAGGAACTCATCGACGGTTTCGAACTGGCGAGCAACGCCGACCAGCTCCTGCAGGTTTTCGATGCGGCCCTCGGCTTCGACCGATCGTTGGTCTTCCAGCTCGGCGATGTAGCCGGTGTCTCGAAGGACCGTTTCGATGATGTGGGCCGGGCCCTTCTCGATGTCGAGCACCCAACTCTGATGGAGTTGGAGGAAGCCGGCGATGCCTTTCACTGCGCTGCCAGAGACCCCGGCGTCGTCGGCCCTCTCGAGCGCTTGCATGAACGTGTAGCCGTGCATCGACGCGAACGAATCGACTTTGCCGACTGACGTGTCGCCCACGCCCCGCTTGGGCGTGTTGAGGACTCGCTTGACCGACACCTCGTCGGCGGGGTTGGCCACGGCCTTCAGGTAGCCGATGGCGTCCTTGATCTCTTTGCGGTCATAGAAGCGCGTGCCGCCCACGACTTTGTAGGGAATGCCGACCCGCATGAGGTATTCCTCGAGGACACGGCTCTGGGCATTGGTGCGGTAGAAGACCGCCATGTCGCCCCAGCGGTGATCACCACGGTCGTGCATGCGAGCCAACTCGCTGGCCACGAACTGGGCTTCATCGACCTCGTCATCAGCGTGATAGCGAACAATGCGATCGCCAGCGCCGGCTTCGGTCCAAAGGTTCTTGGGCTTGCGGCCGAAGTTGTTGGCGATGACGGCGTTGGCTGCGTCGAGCACGGTCTGGGTGCTGCGGTAGTTCTGTTCGAGCAGCACGACCGTGGCATCGGGGAACGCCTCTTCGAACTGGATGATGTTGCGAATATCAGCGCCCCGGAACTTGTAAATCGATTGATCCGCATCACCAACGACGGTGATCTGGCGGTGATCTCCGGCCAGTTGAACGACGAGGTCGTTCTGGACCGTGTTGGTGTCTTGGTATTCGTCGACCATGACGTGGCCGAAGCGGCGACGGTAGTGACCGAGCACGTCGGGGTGCTCTCGAAACAGGTTGACCGTGTTCAGGAGTAGATCGTCGAAGTCCATCGCGCCGGCTTGCTTGAGGCGGCGCTGATACTCGACGTAGATGTCAGCGGCCTTCTTCTGGGGAGGGATGTCGGCAGCATCGAGGAACTGCTCTGGGCTCATGCCGTCGTTCTTCGCCGCGCTGATCATGTTGTGCATGCCGCGAGGCGGGAACCGCTTCGAGTCGATGTCGAGATCGCGCATGACGTAGCCGATCAGACGCTGAGCATCTGCCTGGTCATAGATCGTGAAACCGGAGGGATAGCCGAGCGCCTTGCCGTCACGACGGAGAATGCGCACACACGCCGAGTGGAAGGTGCTGACCCACATCTTCTGGGCAACGGGCCCGATCAGCGCCTGCACCCGGTCCTTCATCTCGGCTGCGGCCTTGTTGGTGAAAGTGATCGCGATCAGCTCGAACGGCGAGTGCCCCTCGTCGATCAGCCAGGCCATGCGTGACGTGAGGACCTTGGTCTTGCCAGACCCGGCCCCAGCCACGACCAAGAGCGGGCCACCGGCGTGAGTGACTGCATCGAACTGCGAGGGGTTCAGGCCATCAAAGACCGGGCTGGTTTCAGACACCCCAGCACCCTACCCAAGCCGTCTGACAGCGATCAGCCCGCTGGTGCAGCGCAGTGGTTCGTACGCACCGGTCCACTGAGCATCGTCACCCGTTCACCTTTGCCATTGCGCTGCCGATAGTTCAGAGGTGACGGCAATCAGCACAGACCACGATCCCGAGATCGACGGCACAACAACCACCGTCGTGCCTCTCGGACCTTCCGCACCATCAACACCCGCAACCTCGAACGACAGCAACACGCTCCCCGCCCTGCCAACCAAGGCGCAACCGGAGCCGACAGACCCGGCCGAGCCACGATTCATTCCCGGTGCGGGCCTCATCGCCGAGGCCGAATCAGCCATCGAAGATCGTCGCTGGCGAGAAGCTCTCCGTGTCCTCGGCGCCATCGATTCGATCGGGGCCAACTCGGTGCACACCGACGGGCTGCTGGCGATTGCCGCCACCCACCTGAACAAGAATCGCTTGGCTGGCGAGGCCGTTGGCCGCATTCGTGCGCATCCCCAGACCGCCGCCAGCCACCGCCACCTCGCCCAGGTGGCCATTGCCAAGCACCAGTACCTCCTTGCCGACAGCGAAACTCGAGCCGCCATCGAGAAGGTGGAAGCTGACCCCGAGGACGACGCTCACCCACAAGACTGGGCCAATCTCGCTGCCTGCTACGCCGGGCTCGGATGGTTCGACGAAGCAGGCGACTGCCTCGACGAGGCAAAGAGACTGGGCGCGGCTGACTCGGCCATGTGGCTCGTTGGCCGCTCCACCAACCATTGGGGCATGTCGAAGACATTGGCCACCGTTGCCGGTGTCGTCTTGTTCCTCATCGTTGGCCTGCTCGCTCTAGCCGTGGCAATCACCGTGCCGTTCATCATGCGCGAGTTCCGCATGACCCAACTCGACGAGCGCTTCGCCGTGCTCGCCAACGACGCCTGGAGCCACGAACGTTGGCTCCGTCTGGCACACGCTGGCGGCGTGTTGTTGACCGTGGTGCTCTGGTCAGTCGCCACCCAACTGGGCTGATAGCGAGATCACGCGAACAGTGTTCGAGCACGCGGCTTCACCTCGTGCGGAGAGCCCCACCATGATTGGGGATGGCTGATTCCACGTCCCCATCGACACCACCATCGAGCTTGGACACCCCACAGCTCGAGTTCGCAGATGTTCCGTTCTATGCAGAGACGGTGACGTTGCTGAAGTCTGTGCGAGATCACGACTTCGACACACTCGCTGCATTGTGTGACGACGACTTCGGCATCGTGGACGCCGGACCCGACCAAACCCCGGTCGCTGTCCCTGATCGGGCAGGTTGGGAGGCATGGTTCCGCGGCTTGTTCGCCCAACTAGACGCAATGGGTGCCGACACCGACAGCCACATCACTGGGCTCCAGTCTTCGGTCACTTCAGAGATGGGGTTCTCGGTGCTCTACTTCGACCAGTTCTTGTTCTTTGCCGGGGAGCGGGCACGGTTCGAGTGCACGGCGACCATTGTGTGGAAGCTGACTGAATCCGGATGGAAGGAAGCGCGGTGGCACGTCTCGATCCTGTCGGCCGATGTCCCCGAGGTTCTCGCCGCTGCTGGTTGACGCCGCGTGCCGTTCCCCCCGGCCGGGGCCGGGCGGACGCAGCACGACGCCGAGCGTCTACTTCCGGTCCGACCAGAAGTTGGACTCGATCGCTGGAGCAAAGCCCTCTTCAGCACTGACCTTCTGAGCGATGACACCGAGCAGGATGCCATACACCGCCTTCGAGCTGATGTCGGCGAAGCTGTAGATCAGGTTTCGGGCCACAACACCATTGGCGGTGTCGAGAATCTGTGGCATCAGGTAGGCGATCGGGTAGATCGTCCACGACACCAAGAACAGGATCCACACGACGTTGAACAAGCGGCTCACCGATGGCGAAGCAGCTGCTCGTGCGTCGCGAATCGTCTGCCACGCCACGTACAACAGCCAGAGATAGAACACTGTGCTGATCGCGCCCCACAGCCAGAACTGTGTTCCTCCTTCGACTTCGTCGAACTGGCCGACGTAGCCGGTCCAGATCATTCCGAGTCCAGCGACCACGAACGATGCCCACCGGCGGAAGAACACACCGCCAGTGATGCCAGCAACCACGAGGAGCTGGGTCAACAACACCGGAACGTCGATGCTCCAGTTCATGTAGCGGAAGCCGTTCGAGAACAGATCGCCGTCGAGGACGTACTTGGAGCCGTTCCAGCTGAATGACGTGACCCAGTTCAGTGCAAGGAGCCCGAGTTCGATGACGGCACTCACCATCACCACGCCCGTCAGGTACGAAGTGATTCGGTACCGCGGGGCGATCGAACTCGCCGTCACGAGGGAATAGACAAGGACCGCAGCAAAGACTGCTGCGGTGAGGGTGAAGATGCTCGACACGATGTCGAACTGTGTTGCGGAGTACTCAAAGAGGTTCTCAAATGACTCGGGCGACCCTTTCAGGGGCCACGGCACCAAGGACGGCGCCACAGCGTTTTAACGTCGTACAACATACATTTTTGGCCTCTCCGGCGCCCCACCAGGGCCTATGATCTCGGCGTGATATCCGACCTCGGGATTTCCCTCGAACAGGCTGCTGAATCGCTCGGCGTGCACTACCAGACGATCTACCGATGGGTTCGCTCGGGGCGGCTACCGGCGGAAAAAATCAACGGAAGCTACGTCGTGAGGCCGGCAGATCTCGACCAAGTCAACAACGACCGCAAGCAGCCACAGGCGGCACCACCACCCAGCCGTGCCCGAATCGAGCGTCAATGCGGCAGCATGAGTTTGGCGCTCCGCGACGGCAACGAATCGAAAGCTCGATCGCTGGTGACCGATCTCTTGAGCAGCGGCATGACCGTCACCGACCTGATCGAATCAGTGCTCGTTCCGCCGCTTGTCGACATCGGTGCAGCCTGGCACGACGGCAAGCTCGACATCTACGTCGAGCACCGAGCAGCCGCCATTGTCGAACGGCTGCTTGGCCTGATCTCGCCGAATCCAAGAGGACGGCGCCGAGGTCGGGCGCTTGTTGCCGCCGTCAGCGGCGATGCACATTCATTGCCCACGACCATGGCGACGGCTGCGTTGCGAGAAGACAATTGGCACGTCGAACACCTCGGTGCCGACGTCCCGCCAGCCGAACTCGTTCGTTTCGCTGCCGGCAACAAGATCGACGTCGCCGTGCTGTCGTGCTCGATCGCTGATCGGCTGGCTGTCGAGGAGGCCGGGTCCCTTCTCGAGACCACTCTCGGCATACCAACACTCGTCGGCGGCGCCGGACAAAGCCTGACTGACCTGCAACTCGAGGCGAGAGCTGCGTCCCGCGGAGTCAGCTAGCGCCCGGGCAATTCCAACGACGATTGATTCCGAGCGGGTCGTTTCCCGCTTTCAGGCGTTGAGTACCGAGAATGACAGACCGGCATGTTCTTCGAGCCGGCCGATCAGTTCGTCTCCGAACGCTGTTGTCGGTGTGTGAATGCCGCCATCGCCCGTTGTCTCCACCAGCGCAAGCGCAGCCTCGCCGAGCATCTTCGCTGTCGAGCCGTAGCCGGGGTCGGCATCACCTGTCACCTTGCATTCGATCGTGTCGCCGCCAGCCGTCTTGCCGAAGAACCGCAGATCGAAGAAGCCCGCTTCTTGGGCTTCAGCCGAAGGACCGGTGCCCGGCTTGGGCAGCACGTAGTTGTTCAGCACCTTGCGGATCGGGCCAACCGCAGCAAGGCCCATGAAACCACCGAGCCCACCAGTGAGGCCAGCAGCTTTGGCCGCACCAACCGGGCCGCCGCCCATCATCATTGCTTCGTCGTAGAGGAAGCTGTCACCCCAGGGGCGACCAAGCAATGCATGGGTTCGCTGCACCACACGGGTGTTGATCGATGCCATCACGAACGGGGCCACCCACTCGCCAGACACCTTGTCCATTGAGGGAATTGTGACGTTGGGCTGCTTCGGGCCAGAACGCATGTCGGCCGGAGCGAGGGCATACGGGTTGGCGAGCACCTTGCGCAGTGACGGGTCGCTCGCCACCTCGTCCATGACATTCATCATGCTGGCGATCGTGCCGCCGCTCGCCCCGCCCTTCATGGCCTTGACTCGCATGGCGATCGAGGTGCACGGCTCGCCGAATCGGTCCAGAGCTTGCTGCTGGGTGAACCAAACGCCGAGGTCGGAGGGGATCGAATCGAAGCCGCAGGTGTGGACGATGCGAGCTCCGGTCTCGGCTGCCTGCTCGCCGTGCGCATCGATCATCTTCTGCATCCACTGCGGTTCGCCGGTCAGATCGCAGTAGTGCGTGCCTGCGGCCGCAACTGCTGCGACGAGCTCGGAGCCGTAGAGGGCATACGGGCCGACAGTCGACGCAACGACGGTGGTCGATTTCGCGAGCTCGGCCATTGCGGTCGCATCCGCAGCATCGGCGACGATGCAATCAACCTCAGCACCCGTGTCGGCAACCACCTCGTCGAGCTTGGTCTGACTGCGGCCAGCGATCGCCCAACGCAGGTCACCATCGGTACCGTGCCTCGCCACGAGATATCGGCACATGATTTGTCCAACGAAGCTGGTCGCTCCGAACACCATGAGGTCGTACGTTCGCTTCTCTGTCATTCCGCAAGACTACGGCTCGGCCCTGCCGAGCGACTTCATGAGTGTGAACGGCCTTCACCTTTCTGAATGTGCGGTGAACGAGGCGTGACGATCGACACACTTCGCCGTTACCGCCGGTTGTCTTCTCCGTCTCGGGATCTGCCCGGGCACACGATGGAGGCACCATGAAGCGAATCATCCGAGCGACGGCGGCGGTCGCGACACTGCTCGTTCCCGTTCTGACCGCAACCAGCACGGGAGCACAAACCCACGGCGAGTCCGAGATCACAGCCGAAGCAGCACCGACCTACACCGTCACCTTCCGAAACCTCACCGACGGTCAGTACCTCACTCCCCCGAACTTCGCGGCCCACGAACGTGACGTCGAGGTGTTCCATCGCAACCGAGCGGCCAGCCCAGGGGTGCAGGCCGTTGCCGAGAACGGCGGAGTCCCGGTGCTCGCTGCTGAACTCGACGCTGCCCTCGATCAATCTGGGCTCGGACTCTCTGGCGTCGGTGCTGACGCACCGATCGCTCCGGGCGCAGAAGTCTCCTTCGAACTCAGCACTGAGTTCTCCCGGCTGAGCATCGTGAGCATGCTCATCTGCACCAACGACGGATTTGCTGGGCTGGACACCTGGCAGCTGCCCGGCCGTGACGGTCAGACCAAGATCACTCATCTCGCGGCCTACGACGCCGGCACCGAGCTCAACACCGAGCTCAACACCGACATCGTCCCCGCTCCC
>CAYGQE010000025.1:0-77084 GCA_964351995.1 uncultured Acidimicrobiaceae bacterium
CGTCACGCTGGGGAACGATGTCAGGTGAAGCGGAAAGTACCAGAGCCGTTCGTCGCAGCTCGTGGAGACGAGCTGCGACGAACTCGATCGGTGGGTTCTCGGCGTGTTGTCCCATCACCGACAAGCTAACTCAAGCAATGCAGCTGACGAAGACTGTGGTCACGCATTGATACGCATTGATCAGAGGATCTTGATCAGGTCTCGGCGCGATCATCCATTGGAGTCCGCAGCCGCCGGCTTGAAGGCCAACGACGCTGAATTCATGCAGAACCGGTCACCGGTTTCAGTGGGGCCGTCGGGGAAGACGTGGCCGAGATGGGCGCCGCAGTTGCCGCACACCGACTCGACCCGACGCATGCCGAAGCTGCGGTCTTCGACCTCGCCGACTTTGGATGGGTCGATGGCCCGGTCGAAACTGGGCCAGCCGCAATGGGCATCGAACTTTGTCTCGCTCTTGAAGAGCTCTTCGTCGCAGACAACGCAGTGATACGTGCCGTCGTCCCACACATCCCAGTACTCACCGCTGAAACCTGGCTCGGTTCCGGCGTGTTGAGTGACTTGAAATTGTTCCGGCGTCAGTCGCTCGCGCAGCTCTTCTTCAGTGAACTTCTCGCCTGAATGAATCTTGGTCATACCGGACCCAACCCTTCGCTTGGTTCGTGAGTTCCCGATTGTCGCAGATCTTGCTCGTCGATTGGAGAGCCAGGTGATCAAGCGACTGAGTGGAGAGGGTCCCGACACCTCGTCTCAGTCCTCGACCCTGCGGGCGTCTTCGACGAGGTTGATCTCGTAGATGACTTCATCGAGGCGGTCACCGGCTTCGATGGGCGCAAAGCGCTGGGGGTGCTCAGCCGAGATACAGCTCTGAACCGGCGCCAGGATCGTCCACGGCGTCGGGTGAAGAAACTGGACGACCGAGTACCGCTCGCCCGGCTGATCTGGATCAGCGACGACTCGGTGCCAGCCGCTGGGGATCTGCCCGTTGGTGATGTGCTGGAGCATGATGCCAGTGTTGATGATCATGCCGCCCTCAGGTGGAACAGCGTCGACCCAGCGGTCTCCATCGATCTGCACTTGCAAGCCCCGGGCCGATGCCCTTGGCAGAGCAGTGATCAGGTTGATGTCGGCGTGTTCGGCGGCCCACACGTGGGTCTCACCAGGAGCCGCTTCCATGGCCGGATAGTGGATGGCCCGGGTGAGGGTGGTGCCGTCGATCGTCATCTTGTCGAAGAAGCTCTCGTGGCAACCGATGCCGACAGCGATGATTCGCAGGAACCGACGTTGGATGTCCTCGATGGCGTCGTGGAAGGTGCTGAGCACGCCGGTGATGCCGGGGACCTGCGCTTCAGGAAGCACCCGATCGGGGTAGCGCGATGGGTACTTCCGACGCAGCGGGTGGCCTTCGGGGATAGGAGCGCCCCAGTTGATCATCTCTTTCCAATCGGGCACGTCGCTGACTGCAGCGGTCTCGACGAGCAGCCCGGTGTAACCGGTCTGGCCATGGGTCCCCGGCGCTGCGGCTTTCACCTTCTCTTCGACGGGCAACGAAAAGAACTGTTCGAGCAACCCGTAGGCCTCGTCGAGCAGGTCGGCGCTGAGGTCGTGGCTGGTGTAGACGAAGCCATTGGTGAGGCTCTGCATCACGCCGTCGACGACGGCCGCCCGTTGCGCAGCGGTGCCGTTTTCGAAAGCGAGAAGATCGACGTCGAGGATGTCTTGCATTCCCGAAGACTATTCGACGAAGAACGTCAGTCCCGTTCGGATGGCCGGGACGATGTCATCACGGTGGTAGATCTGCTCCGAGGCTTCGATGCCGTCACAGAACCGTTGGTAGACAATCGCCAATCGAATCGCAGCGAGCGGACGAAACGCCGTCCATGCCGCCTGGTCGCAACCGAGCAGGTCGAGCCAGCGCTCAGTGGCCTCGCTCCCCCAATCCGGCATGTAGCTGTCGAGCACGGTGAGGTCGAACAGCGGGTGCGAGATCGACGCATCACCCCAGTCGATGATTGCGTCTTCCGCCCCTTGAGTGGCCAGCCGGAGGTTGCCCCCATGCAGATCACCGTGCACCAGTGTTGATTCGACCCGGGCGGCGGCCCATCGATCGGCGACTTGGTGGGTCAGCGCAGCGAGCTTGGCTCGCTCGTCAACCGAGAGAACGTCGCGTTGTCTATCAGCGACCGCCAGCAACTCGGTCGCCATCTGCTCTGGACCGAATCGAGGCACGGTCAAAAGGCTGTCGAGATCGAGTCGATTGCGAGCGGCGTGAAACCGCTCGACCGCTGCGAAGTACCGCTCGGGATCGATGCCGTAACCGTCACGTTCACCAACCTCGCGCATCAGCGTCACTCCTCGACGCGTCGCAACGGGCTCGGGCACAAGGGTCGGCTCGGCATCGGCAAGCGCTTGCATCACGTCGGGCTCGTGAGCGAAGAAGTCGGGGACCGCCTTCAGCCACAACTCGGTCCCGTCAGCAATGGGCAACCGAAGCAGACACGAGAGGTTCCAGGTGCGGATCTGCTGGATCGGACCTCGACGGCTCAGACCGCGCTCGGAAATGGCCTCATCAGCCCAGTCAGTGAGCTCAGCAACACCACCGACCTTCGCATAGGACGCACGGCGCTCGTCTTCGGACAGCTCGCCCGGCCATGGCTCGAGAACTGCCGGATCCACATCGGGTGCCTCCACGAGGTAGGTGACGGGACCACCGGGAAACGTGCCACCCTCGAGCAGCCGAACGACCGTGACATCGACCCCGAGCGCGAGCCGAGCGGCCTCGACCAGCGGGCCGCTCTCCATCCACCAGGGGGATTCGACGTCGAATGCTGGCAGCACCCCTCTCGGATCGTTCACGACCAGCGTGACGATCCGAGGGGGCGGTGTCATGAAAGCAAGATGATCAGTCGTCGTGCTCGGTGATCGTCACCGATTCAATCACGAGATCTTCAACGGGCTTGTCGCCGCCGCCGGTCTTGACCTTCTCCATCTGGTCGACGAGTTCGAGACCCTTGACGACCTTGCCGAAGAGCGCATACGCCGGTGGAAGACCAACGCCGCTGGGGCCAGAGATGACGAAGAACTGGCTGCCGTTGGTGTTGGGTCCGGCGTTGGCCATGGCCAAGGATCCGAGCTCGTAGCGACCGGGCTGAGGCAGTTCATCTTCGAACTTGTAGCCGGGACCGCCGCGACCGGAACCTTCGGGGCAGCCACCCTGGAGCACGAAGCCCTGGATGACGCGGTGGAAGGTGAGGCCGTCGTAGTAGTGATAGCGAGCGAGCGAGACGAAGTTGTTGACCGTCTTCGGCGCCGACGCTGGGTCGAGGGCAATGACGAGCGTTCCCATGCTCGTGACCATTTCGGCGCTGTAGCGCTTGGACAGATCGATGCACATATCGAAGGGACCGTCGAACGAGGTCTGCCTCGGGCTGGATCCGTCAGTTGCTGGGCATTCGGGCACAGTGAACTCCTGAAATCGAGAAAGGTGAAGTGTCGCACGATCCCACCCGGAGAAGGTGTACCCGCAGCTCGCGAGATACGGGTGGCTTCGTGCGACACTCCCTTGTCAGACCTTGCTGGCGGCGGCGAAACCCACCTCGAGGTCAGCGAGGATGTCGTCGATCGACTCGAGACCCACAGACAAGCGGATGAGACCGGGCTCGACACCCGTTGTCGCCTGCTCTTCCGGGCTGAGCTGGGAGTGCGTGGTCGATCCCGGGTGAATCACCAGTGACCGAACATCGCCGATGTTTGCAACGTGGGAGTGAAGCTCGAGCGCATTGACGAATGCTTCACCGGCGTCACGCCCGCCCTTGATGACGAACGACGGAACCGAGCCGAAGCCGCGACCGTGCGTGTACTTCTTGGCCGCCTCGTGCCACGGCGACGACTCGAGACCGCTGAAGTTGACCGACTCGACCTCGTCACGAGCTTCCAACCATGCGGCGACCGTGTTGGCATTCTCGACGTGGCGTTCCATGCGAAGCGAGAGCGTCTCGACGCCCTGGAGGATCTGGAAGGCGTTGAACGGGCTGATCGCTGGACCGAGATCTCGCAGTAGTTGTACGCGTGCCTTGGCGATGAACGAGCCGTGTCCGAGCATCGGCCAGTAGGTCAAGCCGTGGTAGCTGGGATCGGGTTGGTTGTAGTTCGGGTACTTGTCAGCGTCGGAGAACTCGAAGGAGCCGCCGTCGACGATGACGCCGCCGATGGAGGTTCCATGACCACCGATGAACTTGGTGGCCGAGTGCACGACGATGTCTGCGCCCCATTCGAGCGGGCGAATGAGGTAGGGGGAGGCAACGGTGTTGTCGATGACCAACGGCACGCCAGCAGCGTGCGCAGCATCAGCAACGGCGGCAATGTCGAGCACGTTGTTCTTCGGGTTGCCGATGGACTCGCCGTAGAACAGCTTCGTGTTGGGCTGCACGGCGGCGGCCCACGCCTCGGGATCATCCATGTCGTCGACGAAGGTGGTGGTGATGCCGTACTTGGGAAGCGTGTAATTGAGCAGGTTGTAGGTGCCGCCATAGAGCGCGGCGCCGGCGACGATGTGGTCGCCCGCTTCGGCGATGTTCATGATCGCCAGCGTCTCGGCTGCCTGGCCCGACGAGGTCGCAAGCGCACCGGGGACGCCGGCGGCGGTCTCAGAGAGGCCGTTCTCCAGCGCAGCAATGCGGGTTTCGAGCACACCCTGGGTGGGGTTCATGATGCGGGTGTAGATGTTGCCTGGCTCACCGAGAGCAAAGAGGTTCGCCGCGTGGGCCGAGTCTCGGAATTGGTAGGCAGTGGTCTGATAGATCGGGACCGCCCGTGAACCGGTGGCGATGTCTGGCTCTTGGCCCGAGTGGATCTGGCGGGTCTCGAAACCCCAGTCGGCGTTGCTCATGTCATTCCCCTTCAATGTGACGAAGTTCAGACACTAGCGTCAATTGTCGACCCAACCACTCGACAATTGCAGCAGGGCGTTCCCGCAGCACTCAAACTGCCGGGATTGCGTCCGATAGACCACCATGCAGCTGTGCGAAAGCTGCGGCGCGTGCCGCGAAACTGATTGGCGTCTTTGCCCCTTCTGTCGGGCGGCGTTGTCGACCCCTGATCCGTCGACGTCGGGTGACAGCGAAAGATTCGACGCCCTCGCAGCGGCCGCCGAGGTCAGCGAACTCGACGTCCTGCCATCACTGATCATCGACGAAGAAGCCGATGCCGAGCCCGAACCCGACCTCCTCACGGCACAGGACCTCGCCCACCTCACCGGCGACGGCCGGCCCTCGGTGAACGGCTGGGAGTCTCCGGCTCCACCCACTGTGGCGCCGGCTGAAACCAACGACGGCATCGACGCTCCAGTATCGAAAGCTCTGGTGTTCCCCCTCGTTGCCGTAGCGCTCGCCGCCGTTGCCTTCGTGGCCTACAGCATCCTCTCCACTCCACCGCCAGAGCGTCCGGACGCTGTCGCGCTGATCGATCGGCCGACGACAACGACAACGATCGCCACAACAACGACAGCGCCTCCCGCCGACCGGCCAGGCGTCATCGGCTTGGATCTCGCGGAACAGGCGGAGTGGCTCTGCGCTGGCGATCAATTCAGCATCGCTCGCGCCGAGGCGCCGAGCCTCGCGACCTACAACGACCTGCTCACGGTCACGAAGGACGGTCCCGGCGACTGGTTTGCGTCACCCGACGTCGAGACACTGCGGGGCTCTGTTCCCTCGCTCATCGGCTGCCTCACGACCGCCGACGGCGGCGAGATCGATCGCTGTCCTTCCGACGGAACGGTCATCAGCCGTCGATCGGTGATGTGGACGTACAGAGTCTTGCAGAGCATCGACGGAGCCACACTCGGCTCAGCTGAAGGCACTGCGGTGGAGCTTCTGCCGTGCGAAACGCTGCTGGTCGAGGCGGCTGGGGAGGACCTCGCATCTTGGTCGCCGCTTCCTCGACAAGAGCTGGATGAGGTTGCCGCGGCCCACACCGAAGCCCCACACCCACAGGTTGCCTGCCCGTCATCAACCAACGATGAGCGAGTCTCCGCAGACCCCAGGTTGTTCGAACAGGCTGCACCCGCCCACGCAACAATCGACGGAATCACCGACGTCGATGTGACCCTCCCGGCCGGGTGGCAGGCGACAGCAGATCGCCCGGTCGAAGTCGTGATGTGCCTCGAGTATGTCGAGGGCAGCGTCGCCGCCGGCGCCGACTCGCCGACAGTTCCAGGTTCCGATGTGCCGACGATCGCCGAAGCATGCGATGGAACCGTACGCGTGCACGCCATGCATCGAGACGGCCAGATGATCACCTCGTGGGACTACGTCAGCACGGCGTGTCCAAGTATCGGCGAACCGCTGACGCCCCCGGACAGCTGGTGGCTCGCGACGGTTGGACCAACGCTCGGCTACGAGACCGAACCTTCCGAGACCGAAGGGTCATAGACCGCGATGTAGGGAAGGTTGCGATAGCGCTGGGCGACATCCAGTCCGTAGCCGACCACGAAAGCCGGCGGCAGTTCGAAGCCGACGTAGTCGACGCTGACGCCCGGGGCGGTCCGCCCCTCGCGCACCAACAGCGAGCAGGTCCGTAGTGACGCTGGCCCCTTGCCACTGAGGTACTCGACCAGGTAGGCCATGGTCAGGCCAGAGTCGATGATGTCTTCGACGAGAATCACGTCTCGCCCGGCAACGGCACCGTCGAGGTCCTTGACGATCTTGACCACGCCGCTCGACTCGGTCGAGTCGCCGTAGGAAGACACCGCCATGAAGTCGATCTCGACGGGCCCATTGATCGCCCGCATCAGGTCGGCGATGAACACCACGCTGCCCTTGAGCACACCGATCAGCAGCGGTGCTCGACCTTCGAGGTCGTCGGTGATCTGCTGACCGAGCTCGGCGACGCGCTGCTGGAGTTGTTCGGTCGTGACGAGGATCTCGCCGACCTCGTTCGGGGGGAACGCCTCGACTGGCGGTGAAGCGTCGCTCACGATCCGCTGAACTCTGCTTTACCGGGACCGTTTTCGAGGAAGCTCGTGATGCCAGTGACCGAGTCGTCGGTCTGGAACGCAGCAACGAACTCGCGCTTCTCGATCGCGATGGCTTCTTCGATCGAGACGTGCAGTCCGTCCATGATCGCCTTCTTGCAGTTGCGCAGCGCGGCAGGACCGTTGGCGAATGCTGCGACCATGGCGATGGCCTCGGCGAGCACCTCTTCGTTCGGGTGGACAGCCGAGACGAGACCGATCGCCAGCGCCTCGGTGGCGTCGACCATGCGACCGGTGTAATTGAGCTCCTTGGACTTGGTGATGCCCACGAGTCGGGTCAGGCGCTGCGTACCACCGGCACCGGGGATGATGCCGAGCAGGATCTCGGGCTGACCGAACTTGGCGCCCTCACCGCAGATCCGGAAGTCGGTGCTCATCGACAGCTCGCAGCCGCCACCGAGGGCGAAACCGTTGACTGCGGCCACCGTGATTTGTGGCAGGTTCTCGATGGCGAAGATCGCATCGTTGAGCGGATCGACCATCGGCGACGGATCGCGAACATCGCCCTCGATCGGGAACTCGGCGATGTCGGCACCAGCGGCGAAGAAGCGGTCACCGCCGTAGAGCACGACACCTCGGATGTCGTCTCGGGTCTCGAGTTCGGTTGCGGCGGCAAGCAACTCTTCACCCACCTGCTTGTTCAAGGCATTCACTTTGGGTCGATCCAAACGGATGATGGCCACGCCGGCAGTGCCGGATTCTTCGATGTTGACGAACTCACCCATGATTGATCCCTTCGACCTGCGCCGAGTGCGCAGGCAGGTGGATAGCACACCGGGGAGAACCGGTCGATCTCCACCTCAACATAGTGGTCGATGCTCTGGCGAACGGTTTTGATGCTCCCGCCGAAGACCTTGACCTGATCTTGAGAAATGCCCTGCGCTCGCTTGATCTTCGATTCTTATCTTGGGCTGCATGAGCTACACACAGTTCGAGCAGCACACCCAGAACCTCTCCACCGAGGCACCACTGATCTCCGTGATCATCCCGGCCTACAACGAGATCGACCGCATCGTGCCGACGATCGCTTCGGTGGCCAGCTACCTCTCCAGCAAGGATCTCACGTTCGAGATCATCGTCTCTGACGATGGATCGACCGACGGGACCGCAGCTCGCTGCCAGAAGCTGCCGCTCGAGAACTTGACGGTGCTCGACCCGGGTCTCAACCGAGGCAAAGGCGCTGCAGTGCGTGAGGGCGTGCTGGCTGCCGCTGGCGAGCTCGTGCTGGTGACCGACGCAGACCTGTCGACACCGATCGAAGAGATCGACCAGATGATCGACGCCCTCTTCGAAGCCGAGGTGGTCATCGGATCCCGAAGCGTTGTCGGATCCGACGAGAGCGACAAGCCTCTCGTCCGTCGGACACTCAGCGCTGCATCCCGATTCGTGACCCGCCGTGCTTTGGGCATCGACATTCGAGACACCCAGTGCGGGTTCAAGCTCTTCCGCCGAGAAGCCATCCAGCGCCTTTTCACGATGCAACGCATCGACGGCTTCAGCTTCGACGCCGAGGTTCTCTTCCTCGCCAATCGGCTGGGAATGCGGGTGACCGAACTCCCCGTCCGTTGGATCGATGCACCCGGTTCGAAGGTGAGAGCTTTCCAGGACACGGTGTGTTTCCTGAAGGACCTCATGATGGTCCGACTTGCGGCGCTGATGGGCCGCTATTCCACAGAGCAGACCACCGGGCACGCCGGAAGCGGCCGACAAGGACCGGGCCTGCGAATCGCTCTCGTCACTGCGGTACCGCCGTCGACCGCAACGCTGACCGAGTACGGACAGCACCTCACGAATCACTTAGCTCATGTCGACGACGTTGCCGAGGTCATCGTTCTTGCTGAGGACTCTCACGGACTTCCCGCCATTCCCTACAAGTGCAGCGTGGTGCCAGCCTGGACGTTCGACTCGGTCCTGTCGATGCCTCGCATCGTGAAGGCCGTGTTGTCGAGCCGACCGGATGCAGTGATGTTCAACATGCATTTCACTTCGTTCGGAGGGAAGAAGATCGCAGCAGCGCTGGGGCTCATGACGCCGGCAGTGCTCCGAGCGTTGGGTATCCCGACCGTCGTGCTGCTCCACAACCTCGTGGACACCACGGATCTCGATGCAGCCGGCTACTCCTCGAGCCCCGTCCAAAAGCGCATCCTGCAGTGGATTGGACGCATGCTCACTCGAGTCGTGCTTCGTGCCAATCACGTCTGCACGACAATGCCGGGCTACGTCGACATCCTGCGGGACAAGTACTCGGCAGAAAACGTGAGCCTCACGCCCCATGGCTCGTTCGAAGTGGTCCCACTCCCCGCCCAGTGGACCGGCCCTCGACGGATTCTCGCCTTCGGCAAGTTCGGTACGTACAAGAAAGTCGACGAGCTCATCGAGGCCTTCCGTCTCCTGAAGGAGACCGACGGGTACGAAGACGTCGAACTTGTTATCGCCGGCACCGACAGCCCGGTCACGCCTGGCTACCTCGCCGAGGTCCAAGCTGGCTGCGCTGATCTGCCCGACGTTCACTTCACCGGCTACGTCGCCGAAGATGACGTCGAGGCCCTCTTCGTCGAATCCAACGTCGTCGTCTTCCCCTACACCGCAACGACCGGCAGCAGCGGGCCGCTGCACCAGGCCGGTTCGTACGGCCGTGCTGTGGTCGCTCCGGAACTCGGTGACTTCATCGAACTCATCGAAGACGAGGGCTTCGAGGCCGCTCCGTTCGAACCAGGATCACCTTCCTCGCTGTCCTCAGCTCTCGGCGATCTCCTGTCGGACCCAGACCGCTGCGAAGCCATGGGCCGTCAGAACCATGCGGCCGCCACGGGTCTTCCACTGGCCGACATCGTCACCTGGCATGTCGCCCACCTCCGTGCAGCAATCGCCCGATGACTGCCTCGACGACCCAGCTGGTGTCCTCTGCCTCGCCACGCAACGCCGGAGAGACACACTCCCTGATGATCCACACAGCTTGGCTCCTCGGCTGGTGCGTGAACTCGATTGCCTTGTTGGCCGCCGGGTTCTTCTTCGTGGGTGTCAACGAATCGCTCTCTGCGATTGCGCTGTCGCTCGCACCTGTCACCGTCATGGCGGCGACGGCGGTGCTGATCACCGCAGCAGCCCTGCGCCAACCCACGCTTGCCGCCGCTTCGTTGGGTGCGCTCATCTGTTCGATGCTGATGGCGACATCGGCCTATGGCGCTCTGAACAATGAGCCGTGGCCATCGGAACGCGCTGCTGAATTGTCCTCGGACTCCGTTTCAGACCTCGCCCACATGGACGACATCGACGATTGCGAACGATCGAGTAAGCGAGCTTCAGCCGGGGGGTTTGCCTGCCGATACTGAAGCGAGGTACCCGACGGGAGCGCAATCCACATGTCAGTCGAGAAAACGAGGGTGCTCGTGGTGGAGGACACCGTCGAGTTCCGACAGATCATCGAAGCGATCTTCGAGCGCGAAGGCACCTTCGATGTCACAACCAGCGCCGACGGGCTCGAGTCGCTGGACATCGCCCGTGCGATGAACCCTGATGTCGTCATTCTCGACATCGGCTTGCCCGGCCTGGATGGCGTCTCGGTCTGTCGGGAGCTTCGTTCATTCACCGACGCCTACATCATCATGCTCACCGCTCGTGACGAAGAGGTCGACCGCCTCGTTGGACTCGCCGTCGGAGCCGACGACTACATGACGAAACCATTCTCGGCCCGGGAACTGGTCGCCAGAGTCCAAACGGTACTTCGACGGCCGCGAGCTGGGATCACCGCTGTCGCACCCCAACCGTCCGACGACATCGTCGAAGAGTCCGACATCCGGCTCGACCGACTGGCCCGGGAGGTGACGCTCGACGGCGAGCGGATCGAGCTCACCAAGATCGAATTCGACCTGCTCGAGACGCTGATCAGCCGCCCCCACATGGTGTTCTCACGTCAACTGTTGTTGGAGACAGTCTGGGGCGACGAGTGGTACGGCGACGACCACATGATCAGCGTGCACGTGGCCAACCTTCGCAAGAAGCTCGATCGCCGCGGCAAGAAGCACATCAAGACCGTCCGAGGCATCGGCTACCGGTACGCCCGAAACGCGTGAGCGGCACTCCCTCAGTCAAGGTTGCTGAGGTTTCGCCAGGGGCAGTTCGACGCTGATCGTTGTTGGCGTCTGCTCACCGATCTGAATGCAACCGCCGATGCTCTCGGCGATTCGCTTCATCAAGACGAGTCCGAGCCCCGCCGATTGATCGGCCCGTCGCTCCAGGTCATCGCTCACGCCGAGAGCGTCCGCCCTCCGTTTCGTTTCGGCATCGATGCCGGGGCCTGCATCCTCGACGTCGATCGCGACCGTGTCCGCCCCAACCATACGAACTCGCACGTTCACCGGTCCGGGCGAAGCATGCTCGACCACATTGGAGAACAACTCGGCGAACAGCAGCGACAGCTCAGCAGGAGCACAGATCCAGCGATCATGCGATCCGGCGATCTCGAACATCGGGAGCTGACCGGCAAGGAGGAGCGGCCGGTGCCACTGCGTTTCGATCCCTTCCAACACATCGCCGAGGCGATGCACTGGAGCTCCTTCGGCAAGATCAGCACCATCGACTTCGGCGAAGATCAGAAGTTGTCGAACCAACCGATCGATGCGATGGGCCGAGCGAAGAGCGGAGGCGTGCCACGACGCCTGGTGATCTTCAAAGTCTGCATCGCCCAACAACTCGAGCATGCCGACAACACCGTTCAGCGGGGTCATGAGGTGATGAGACATGTGCGCAAGGAACGCGGTCTTGCCTCGATTCGCAACGTTGGCCAGTTCCAGCGCCTTGTCGAGCTGAACAGTGCGTTCCAAAATGCGGGCATCGAGCTCGTTGTTCGCGAGGTACAGCTCGCGAAGACCGTCTTCTGCGATCCGCTCTGCTTCCAGTCTGGCGCTTCGCTCCCTGACAACCCGGCGCTCCAGCATGGTGATCTGTTCAAGGAGCTCAGGCACCGTGAGCTCTTCCGAAGCGGACTCGCTCATGCCGATGCAGTCACCGAGAAGACAACACCTTCGCTGAATGGGGTCTCCTCATTCGCGATCGGAACCACGTCGAGCGCCAGGTCAAATCGATCACCGACGGCGGTCAGCAGACCCTCGGCAAGAGCTCCGAGGTCACGGCTCGACCGGTAGTTGACCAAGAGGCGGTCGTCGCGGCGCTCGCATTCGAAGACGGGCGGCATTGATCCTGGGTAGAGCTTCAAGACTTCGGGGTGGATGATGCTGTTCACCTGTTCGATGAATGTGAAAGGGTCCGGGGCATTCGTGACACTTTCCGGCACCCGTTCGCTGAGTTTGTCGAGCGCACGCCGGCCGACGATGCGCAGCAGCCCTGGGCGATCCTGGCCCAGGGCCTGGCATCCAGCGGCGAGAATGCTCTCGAGCTCGTGATCGTCGTAGTTGCCGAGTGCGGTGTACGCCCCGTCAAGACGGGCTTCAGCCAAAAGATGATCCCAGGTCGCCGCATCGAACATGTCCGTGACGACCTCTTCCACGACGTTGAAAATGATGCCCTTCATGTTCCTACCTTCAGTTGATCGAACTCTGTTGTCAGTGCTTCCATCGTCGCGTCTGCTGTCTTCACGAGATCCTCGAGCAGTTCATCGTCGACAGACTCCAGCCCTCGGACACACTTCTCGATCCTCCTGGCGAGCTCACTGAGAGAGCTGGCCCCGACGATCGAGCTGGTGGAGGCCAAGACATGCGCTGCGCTCTCGACCGATTCCGGGCTCTCAGCTTCCACAATCCGACCGACTCGGCCTTTGAGTTCCACGAGATAGGTCGAGACAATCGACGCCACGAGGTCGACGTCACCGAGGTTGTCGAACAGCTCTTCAAGCGCCGTTCGCTCGATCAGTGCGGACTGATTGCCGGCGCCGAGGCTCAACGCCTCGACCCCAGCCGTCCAGCGAATCAAGACACGGCGGAGTGTGTCGAGCCCGGCTGGCTTGGAGACATGGTCATCCGCTCCTGCATCGAAGCACGCCTCGATGTCGGCCGCCATCGTGCGAGCGGTGAGTGCGATGATCGGCACCCTGCCTCGGTTCGCGTCGAGCTCTCCGGCGCGGATGCGACGAGTCGTCTCCAGGCCGTCCATCCCGGGAAGGTGCCAGTCCATCAAGATGGCGTCGAAGCGCGTCGTCTTGACGAGCTCCAACGCCTTGAAGCCGTCGCCCGCGATCTCGAAGGTGAACCCAACAGCTTCGAGCTGCGCCGATGCCAGGAGCTGATTCTCGACACTGTCTTCGACGATCAGAATGTGGCCGCCGACCGGCGAGGCGGTGGTTGATGCAACAGGCGCCCATTCCTCGATCGAGGGTGGGTGAGCAGTTTCGAGGGGGACGATCAACGAGAACGCCGCACCGCTCGGGGCCACGTTCTCGACGGTCAACGATCCCTTCAGGGCGTGTGCGAGACGGCTCGAGATCGCGAGGCCAAGACCAGCCCCCGACTCAACGCGAGAGAATCGAACGAACGGCTCGAAAATCGTCTGCAAGCCGGCTTCAGGAATGCCTGGTCCCGAGTCAGTCACACGGAAACGGATGGCGCCTGCATCGACAACGTCGACGTTCACGCTGATCGAGCCTCGTTGCGTGAACTTGACAGCGTTGGAGGCCAGGTTCACCAAGATCTGGTGGAGACGCCCTTCATCTCCACTGAGATGGACCGGCACCGAATCATGCACATGCACGTCGAGGTCGAGCCCCTTGCTGCGAGCGGATGCAGCGACAGTCTGACGAACTCGATCGACCAAGGATCGGCTGGAGAACACGACCTCGTCGATCTCGAGCTTTCCGGCGTCGCTCCGACCAATGTCGAGGAGATCATCGGTCAATCTGGTGAGGCTTCTCGCCTCTCGAAGGATGGAGGCAGCCTGTTGTCGGTGCTTCATCGGGATCGGTGCGCTGCTCAGGAGTTCGCTGGTGCCCGCGATCAAGTGCAACGGATTCCGAAGCTCATGGCTCACTTGTGAAACGAATCGCGCTCGGAGCTCTGCTTGCTCTGTTGCCTCTTGCATCGACAATGCAAGGTATTCCAGCAGGTCGTGTTGCTGCTGAATGTCTTCGATCACACCAACGACGTACGACGTTTCGCCCATCTTGATGAGGCGTGCAGTGAGACGAGCCCAGAACACCGAGCCGTCGGCGCGGACGTATCGCTTGTCGATCGAGCCCGGATCCTCATCGCGGAGGACACGCTCGATGTACTCCTTGGTGGCCTGTCGATCCTCGGGGAGCGTCAGAGACTCGGAATCGAGTTCGACACCCGACTCATACCCAAAGAGGGAGAAGAACCGTTCGTTCGCTGCAACCTGGTTCAGGTCGAGGTCAAGGACCGAGTATGCGACCGGAGCGAGTTGGAAGAGCGGATTCGAGGTGATGTCATCCATGACGAGCTTTCCGAAGGTGACGCTTCCATCGGCCCAAGCGAACAAGATCTGAGAATCTCGATGTGATCGAGCGTCCCGAGAATCATCGAGTCGATCGAGATCATCGGAGAAGCGTTCCGATCGACACCAAGCTGAGAGCTCGGCAGGCTTGCTGGCCCTCGGGTTCGAGGAACCGGAAGCTGCCGGCCTGCTGCCGAACTCGGGCGGCCCCGTCGACGATGACAGCTATCACCGCTGGATGAAGAGCGCTCACCTGGGTGAGATCGAGTGTGACGTCACAGCGCCAGCCGTCGCAGGCCGCAGCGAGTTCAGTACGCAACTCGAGCGCCGCAAGCGGGCCGAGTTCGCCTTCGCGACAGATGGTGATCATGCGGCCATTCCGAGCATCTCGTTACCGAACAGCATGGATCCGTCAGGAACCTCGAGCACGAGCTCGAGCGCAATGCGCAACGTGGTGCTCGATGCGACCCGGAACCGTGTGCCGGCCTCGCTGGCGCGATCCGAAGCGGCCACCAGCGCGTTGATGCCGGCCTGATCGACATGCATGACTTCCTGCGCGTCGACGAGCAGGAACGAGATCCCAGCCGCAACCATGTTGTCGACGATGTCTTCGAACAATGCCACCTGGTGGACGTCGAATCGACTCGGCAGCGTCACAAGCTGAGGTGAGCTGGCGACCGGGTTGCTGGTGCTGACGCCTTGCTCGAAGAGATCGATGATGGTCATGTTGGGTGCCTTTCAGCGTTGGTGATTGTGATGTGGGACCCGGTGGGTCTCGACTGCTTGGATGTCATCATCGGCGAGCCATCTTCAGGCGAGGCCTAGGGAATCTCAAGACTTCCTCAAGGTGCGAAATCGCGGCGCGTGCAACGATCGATTCGATCCGCTCGATGGACCTGGCCGGCTCATTCCCAGTGACGATCGCTAGCGTTGCCTGGGTGGAATTGCGCCAACAGAACCTCGACCGCCTGAGCGGTGGCACCTTCGACGTCTTCGTGATCGGCGGCGGCATCAACGGCGCCGTCACCGCAGCGGCCCTGGCCGCACGCGACATCAACGTTGCCATGGTCGAGCGCTCTGACTTCGCGAGCTTCACCAGCCAGGAGTCGTCGAACCTGATCTGGGGCGGTTTCAAATACCTCGAGAACTACGAGCTCAAGCTCGTGTGGGACCTCTGCACCTCACGCAACTTGATGATGAAGAGCTACCCGACACGCATCAAGGAGATCGACTTCCTCGCCACGCTCGACAACACCGCCCCCTTCCCCGTCGCCCTGGCTGCGCTGGGCTCGGTCGGCTACTGGGGCATTGGCCGGTTCGCCACCAAGGGTCCCCGCTTCTACACCGCCAAGGGCATCGAGAAGACCGAGCCGCTGGTCAACACCACGACGGCCAAGGGCGGCATCCGCTACGCCGACGCCTACCTGCCCGACAACGACGCCCGTTTCGTGTGGGAGTACGTGCGGAGCGCCCTCGATCGCGGTGCCACCGCTGTCAACTACTGCTCGGTCGACAAAGCGGAACAGACCAGCGATGGCTGGACCATCTCGGTCACCGACACCATCAGCGGCGATACCCACTCGGTCTCGGCGAAGGCAATCGTCAATGCTGCAGGTCCGTTCGTCGATGGGCTCAACGACGACATGGATCTCGAGACTGAGCATCGCATCGTGTACTCCAAGGGCATCCACCTCATCGTTCCCAAGATCACTGAAGAAGAGCGGATCCTGGCGTTCTTCGACGACACCGGCCGATTGTTCTACGTGATTCCCATGGCACACCGTTCGGTGATCGGCACGACCGACACCCGCACCGACAACCCGGCGGAAGGTGTGCTGGAGGAAGACCGCGACTTTCTTCTCGAACAGATCAACGCCCGACTCGACCTCGACACGCCCCTCACGAAGGCCGACATCATCAGCGAACGCTGTGGCGTTCGTCCGCTGGTGGTCAAGAACGACGGCAATGATCAGACCGACGTCGACTGGACCTCGCTGTCTCGCAAGCACGAGATCGAGACCGACAAGGCCAAGAAGGTCATCACGATCTTCGGCGGCAAGCTCACAGACTGCCTCAACGTCGGCGACGAGATCGCCGAAGAACTCGAGTCGATCGGGATCACGGGACGCAAGGCCGCCGACGACTGGTTCGGCGAGCCCGGTCAAGCCGAGTGGGACAGCTTCCTCGCTGCGGCCACCGCCCTTGGGCTGGATCGGCGACCCGACGTCGAACAGGCCGACACCATGGCCGAGGTCGTGTGGCGCCGACACGGCCGGGCTGCGCACCGTGTCCTCGAGCTCATTGGTGAAGACCCGGCGATGGCCGAGCCGGTCCTGGCCAACAGCGACCTACTGCGTGCCGAGCTGCCGGTGATGGCCGAGCGCGAAATGATCGTCCGGCCAGACGACTTCCTCCGTCGCCGCACCAAGCTGGCGCTGATCACCCATCGCGACGACCTCGGCGCCGACCCTGGCATGGCCGAAGTGAACGCCACCTTCGGCTTCTAGCCTCTCCTCCCCCACCACTTCCCCCTCCAAACCACCCAACTGGGAATGGATTTGGCTGCTCTGGCGACCGAATTCATGCCCAGTTGCGAAGTCATCGGGGGATCGCATGTGGCAAGAGAAGCTGCACGACCTGGCACATCATCAGCACGGCATCATCGAACGCCGTCAGGCAACCGAACTTGCGCCGTCTCGTTCAGCAGCGAGAAGCGAGCTCTGCCGGAGTCACTGGACCGAGGCGGGACATGGTGTCTATCGCCTTCGCGGCTCACGAGATACAGCGTGGCAGGTTGCCATGATTGCTGTTTTGCAAGGCGGCCCCGGCGCGGTCGTCAGCCACCATTCGGCCGCAGCCCTCTGGGGGTTGCCAGGAGCTCCAATAGAGCGCACTCACGTCACCACGATTCGTCGTGTCAACAGCCGAGGTGATGAACGGATCGTGCTCCATCGAGCGAGGCGCCTCGCTGTGGAGCATGTGACAAACCTCAACGGCATCCCCATCACGCGACCAGAGCGAGTGCCATTCGACTTGGCAAACATCGGCGTGCCTGCCCGTCGCGTCGAACGGGTCATTGATCGGTTCTGGTCCGACCGTCTTGTGTCAGGTCGCTCGTTGCGTCGAGTCGCTGCCACCTTGGCAACACGCGGCTTCCGCGGAACCGTCTTGATGCGGGACTTGCTGAACGAACGTCCGAACGATTGGATTCCACCGGCTTCGGGGCTCGAGGGACGAGTTATGCGCCTACTCGCCGAGGCTGGGCATGGAAGCGTGGAGCGTCAAGTCAACCTCGGCGGTGACGAGTGGATTGGTCGCGTGGACTTCGTCGATCGCCAGCAAAAAGTGGTCATCGAGGTCCAAAGCGAACTCCATCATGCTGCGCTGTCGTCGAGGCGAGATGACCTTGCACGCTTTGATGCACTTCGAGCGGCAGGCTTCTCGGTCATCGAGGTGTGGGAGAACGATGTCTGGCACCGCCCGCAGGTTCTGCTCGATCGATTCCGCTCTGCATGCTCTTGAAACGCCAACTGGGAATGAATTTGGTCGCCAGAGGCGCCAAATTCATTCCCAGTTGGATCCTTACGCCCGGGTGAGCGGGAGCTCTCGACCGACGATGCGAAGCGCCACCTTGCCAGTTCGCTGGATGTCGACGATGTCGAACGCAACGAGTTCGTTCTCGATCGCATCGATCTCGTGCGGCTCACCAGCGAGGCTCACCATCACGTGTCCGTCGGCGTCGTGGAGGATGCGGCCGTGGCGCTTCTCGACCGCAGCCAGCAGATCAGGCTTCTGAGCCTCGTCGATCTGGACGTTGAGCACGACCATCTCGCGAACGAGCGAGGACTCGGGGATCATCTCGAGGATCTCGACCACATTGACCAGCTTGAAGAGCTGCTTCACGATCTGATCGAGCGGCGCCTTCTCGACGTCGACGACGATGGTGATGCGACTGATCTTTTCGTTGTCGGTCGGGGCCACGTTGAGCGACACGATGTTGTAGCTGCGTCGAGCAAAAAGATCGGCGACCCGTGCGAGCACGCCCGCCTTGTTCTCGACGAGCACGGCGAGGACGTGTTGTTGCAGATCTCCGGGGCGACTCATCACTTACCTCCAGCGCGCTCGGCGTCGAGCGTTGGCTGCTGGCTCGGATCGACGATGACTTCGTCGTTCGAACCGCCGGCCGGCACCATCGGGTACACGTTCTCGGCACTGTGGCAGCGGAACTCCACCACGACCGGCCGGTCATTGATCGCGTTGGCTTTGGCAATGACGGCGTCGACCTCATCAGGGTCTTCGACTCGGAACGCCACGCAGCCCATGGCTTCGGCCCACTTCACGTAGTCGGGCATGTCATGGCTGAGATACACCTCGCTCAGACGCTCTTCGTAGAACAACGACTGCCACTGACGAACCATGCCCAGGTAGGCGTTGTTCATCAGCGCCACCTTGATCGGGATCTTCTCGACTGATGCTGTGACGAGCTCTTGTGCCGTCATCTGGAAGTTGCCATCGCCGTCGATGGCCCAGACCGTGCGGTCGGGCATGCCCGCTTTGGCGCCGATAGCGGCAGGGATGGAGAAGCCCATCGTGCCGAGACCACCGGAGTTGATCCAGGTGTAGGGGTAGTCGAACTTCCAGTACTGGCTGGCCCACATCTGGTGCTGGCCAACGCCGGAGCAGACAATGGTGTCATCGGGTGAGAGATCGCGAAGCCGTTCGATGGCGTACTGCGGTTTGATCAGCTCGCCTGGCTCGGAGGCGGCGTAGGTGAGCGGGTACTTCTCTTGCCAGCCCGACACCTGTTGGCGCCACGGCGTCAGATCAGGCTGACCGTCAAGGCCACCAGCCTTGAGCTCCTCGACCATGAGTTCCATGGCGATGCGGCTGTCGCCAACGACGGGAACGTCTGGCATCCGAACCTTGCCATGCTCGGCCGGGTCGATGTCGACGTGGATGATCTTGGCTCCGGGGGCGAAGGCACCGACCTTGCCGGTCACGCGATCGTCGAAGCGGCTACCCATGGCGATCAAGAGGTCGGCCTGCTGGATCGCAGTGATGGCGGTGTAGTTGCCGTGCATGCCCGGCATGCCGAGGCAGAGCTCGTGACTGTCAGGGAACGCGCCCCGAGCCATGAGCGTCGTCACGACCGGGATGCCGGTCATCTCCGCCAACTCGAGGAGGATCTGCGCGCCGCGGGCCTTGAGCACCCCACCGCCGACATAGAGAACCGGACGCTCGGCTGCTGCGATGAGCTCGACTGCAGCGGTGATCGACTCGGCATCGGGCGTGGTGTTCGGCTTGTAACCGGGAAGATCGAACTCGGTCGGCCATTCCCAGTCGAAGTAGGCATCGGGGTTGTTTGCATCGACGATGTTCTTGGGGATGTCGACCAGCACGGGGCCCGGTCGACCCGTCGTGGCGATGTGGAACGCCTCACGAATGGCCTGCGGGATGTCCTCTGCCCTCGTGACGAGAAAGTTGTGCTTCGTGATCGAACGGGTGATGCCCGTGGTGTCGCACTCCTGGAATGCGTCGGTACCGATCGCTGAAAGCGCCACCTGGCCGGTGATGCACACCATTGGCACCGAGTCGAGCATGGCATCAGCCAACGGCGTGACGACGTTGGTGGCTGCGGGGCCACTGGTGACCATGCACACGCCGGGCTTACCGGTGGCGTGGGCGTAGCCCTCGGCCATGTGGCCAGCGCCTTGCTCGTGACGAACGAGCACGTGGCGAAGCGGCGAACCAATGATGGGGTCGTACACGGGGAGAATCGCACCCCCCGGGTAGCCGAAGATGACCTCGACGTCCTCGAGTTCGAGGCTTCGGATGAGTGCCTCGCCCCCGTTCAGTCGTTCGGGGCCGGAACTCTGCGGTTCCGGGTTGGTTCGCTCTGGTGTGGTCATTGCAGGCTCCGGGTGAAGAAGGGCGGATGCAGTCTGGCGGGTGGGCAGTGAAAACAGCGCCGGTCAGAAACCGAAGCCGAAAAACAAGAAAGCCTCCCCGGAAGGGAGGCTCGGCGCACGAAGAAAAGAGAACGTGCGCTAGTCGATGAGTACTACGAGGGTGTGGCGGACGACGATCACGTCCCTCAGTGAAGCAGATTCTGCTCGGATTGCAAACCCGATCGGGGCCTCACGGCGTTCGCTGGCTCAATTGAGGCGAATTTCGTCGTCGGCGAGAACCCGACGTAGTTGCGTCACGGTGTCGCCAGCTTGGCGTCGACTCAAGCCCAACAGGCGGCGAAGATCAAACCGCAGCTCGGGGTCGTCGAGGTCGAGAAGACCAGCCAAGAGCTCGTGTTCGGAACGACGCAGCGGGCACGGCTCGTGTTCTTCGAGCCCACGGAGCTGTCGGATCACCACGCTCAGAAGATCGAGCAGTTCGTGGTTTCGATTCTCGCCGATCCGGAACGGGACGGGCATCGATCCAATCCACAGCACTTTGTGCCGCTCGTCGTATCGAGCAATGGCGCCGGTGCGCTTGTCGTCTTCCGGAGCGATCTCGGGCTCGTCGGCCGAGCGGGGTTCGGTTTCGATCGAGTCTGCGGCTTGATCGATCATCACAGTTTTCCCTTCATCACAGTTTCCATTCATCACAGGGATCCAATACTGAGTTGGCAGGCGCTGAGCACACTCGCGAGTGCGGTGTCCTGAGCAGCCGTGGCGGGCGCACCGACGAGTGGGTGCATGACGTCTGGCGTTGCGTTGTCAACGAAGCAAACGGCGCCGTCCAGCGAGAAGACCTCAGCCGACGCCAAGAGTTCGGCGAGGAACGTGCGGTCATCTGCCGAAGCAAGCAATTGGCCATAGAACGCAGCCGTGGCTTGTTCGGCCAACGGTGGGGCCACCTCGCAGTTCGCGAACGTGAATTGGTCGGTTCGGATCCGAGCAACATCGCTTCCCGAGCTGGCTTCGAGCTCGGTCAACTCCTCAAAGACGGCGAAGAGATTGAAGTCGTTCCTCTCGAGCAGCATCTGTACATCACCGTGGAACGTCGCAACGGTCTGCACGTCAACCGCAATCGATGCAGGCGCAACGTCGGCTGCTGCATCCCAACGATCGGCCTGGGTGTTGAAGAAGGCGGCGGCGGCATCCGTGTCGTCGAGTGACGTGAAGGCCCCGAGATCATCGATGGCGATGGCTGCTTGGCAGAACGCTGCATTCGGATCTGCCAGCGGAACCGTCGTCGTGCTTGCTGCCGTTGTCGAAGAAGCAGTGGGTTGGGTCGACGCGGTAACGGTCGTCGTGGTCTCGCTGCTGGTTTCAGTGGACGTCGAAGCCTGGACGGTCGTGGTGGTGGACGACGAGCCATCGGCCTCGTGGTCCTCGAACGGCTCAGCTGCCTCGACCGTCGTTGTGACGTCGTCAAAGAGCGCGAGCGAGGTGGGAGCTGTCGATGAACCGACGTCGGTGGCTGCGCCGCAGCCGGACAACATCAAACTCACCACGATCGCCACACCCATCACGATCATCAGCCGGATACTCACTCGGCCCCATCGGCAATTCGTCAGCTCCCGTGAGGACGGCGCGATACGTTTCGCCGATGCCAGACGAGGGCCCGATCGCCAACACACCAGAGCCGCCGTACACCGCCGTCATCTTTCGGTCGATCCGATCTGACAACACCGATGGGTACGCCGACATGGCCATCGAGATGGAGCTCCTCGCTTCGGAGCAAGCCGGCTACCTCGGCATCGAATCATCTGCTGACGCCACGACAGGGCTGACCGTTTCCTACTGGGCCTCCGACGACGATGCGAAGGCATGGAAGCAGGTAGGCGAGCACCTGGCTGCGCAACGTCTCGGGGCGCAGCGCTGGTACGCCGACTACGTCGTTCGCATCGCCACCGTGCACCGCAACTATCGCGCCAACGACTCCCACACCAACGACTCCCACACCAACGACTCCCACACCAACGACTCCCGCACCAACGAGCAACGAGCCAGGTAGCGAACCATCGCAGCTGCTAGACCGGAAGCTGGCTACGCCGCCGTCAGATCAGGGAGCAACTCATGGCAACCAGCTACGAATCGATCACCGACAAGATGTCTGCGTTCGTCGAGCGCCAACATCTCTTCTTCGTCGCCACTGCGCCAAGCGGTGAGGGCGGCCATGTCAACTTGTCGCCCAAGGGTCTCGATTCATTCCGAGTGCTCGGCCCGAACCGGGTGGCGTACCTCGATCTCACCGGTAGCGGAGCGGAGACCATTGCTCACGTTCGCCAGAACGGCCGGATCACGTTCATGTTCTGCGCCTTCGAGGGCAAGCCAGACATCGTCCGATTCTACGGCTCGGCCCACGTCCACCGACCGGCAGACGACACCTTCAGCGAACTACGAGCGCTGTTTGGAGATCACGACGCGGTGCGCTCGGTCATCACCGCTGACATCGACCGCACGTCCAGTTCATGTGGCTTCGCCGTGCCGCTGATGGATCACATCGGTGATCGCCACACGCTCGGAAAGTACTTCGAGAACAAGACCGACGACGACGTCGAGGCCTATTGGGTCGAGAAGAACCAACGGTCGATCGACGGCCTCCCTGCGGTCGATACTGCGAGCTGACCAGGCGCTCCAGATCGCCCTCGGGCAGCACTCGTGCTATCCACTCCCCCAGCCCAAGCCGAGGAGTGCTCATGTCATTCGAGATCATCGCCGACCAATCAGGCATCACCCCTGAATGGATGACCAGCGTCCTGCGCTCGTCAGACGCCATCGCTGAAGGGACCTCGGTGTCGCACGTCGAGGTCAACGACCTCGGCGACAAAGGCGGCCTGTTGAGCGAGCTCTACCGCGTTCTCATCTCGTACGACGGTGGCGATGGGCCAGCGTCGGTGGTGGTGAAGTTGCCAATCAACGACGAGACCCAACGCTTCACCGCTGACGTGCTCGGCTTCTATGCCAGGGAACTGGCTTTCTACGACCAGATCGCACCGGGCGCCTCGTTCAACGCACCAGCCATCCACGGCTCGAAGATGGCGGAGGACAGCACCAACTTTGTTCTCGTGATGGAAGACGCCGGCAATCTGCGCGCTGTCGACCAGCTCGAAGGCGTACCGCTCGATGATGCGAAGACCGCCCTCACCAAGATGGCCGAATTCCACGCTGCATGGTGGGAACACGACGACATTTCGTCGCTGACCAGCACGTTTCTTCCGGTGAAGAACGACGTCTACCTCGCCGCCCTGCCCGGTGTCTTCGACGGCGGTTGGGCACCATGTCAGGAAGTCGCTGGAGATCTGTTGACACCGGAGACCGTGGCATTCGGTGATCGCTTCGGCTCGCTCGTCCCGTGGCTGCTCGAGGAGATGATGACGCCGACCACCTTCGTGCACGGCGACTGGCGTTCTGACAACGTCTTCTACGGCGACGACGACTCGATCACGATGATCGACTTCCAGATCAGCGGCTTCGCCTGCGGCATCTACGACGTCGGCTACTTCCTCGGCCAATCCGTCGACAGTGATGTTCGCAATGGCAACGACGAGGAGCTCCTGCGGCACTATCTGTCGGTCCTGGCGGCCAACGGTGTCGACTACGAGTTCGAAGCGGCGTGGGAGAAATACAAGGTCGTCCTCTCACACTGCTTCATCTATGGCGTGTCCAGTTTCGCGTCGTGGGAACACTGGAGCGGACGTCAGCGTGAGTTGATGTTGTCGATGCTCGGCCGGTCGGTTCGCGCCATCACCGACAACGACGCCCTCTCGGTTCTCCCCGCACCGTGAACGCATGAGTGCTAGCGGGTTGATGAAAACACTTCCACCGATGATCTCGTTCGTCGCCCCGTCAGGCACAGGCAAGACCACGCTTGTCGAGCAAGTCATCAGCGAGCTGACCGCCGGCGGCTTGCGGGTTGCCGGAGTCAAACACGATGCACATCGCATCGAGCTCGACACCGAGGGCAAGGACTCGTGGCGCATGCGAAAGGCCGGCGCTGACACGCTGCTGGTCGGAGCGAACCAGCTGGCATGGATGAGCGACGAAACAGCGAGCCCCCCGCTCGAAGCCTTGGTCGAGCTGTTCTTCTCCGCCGCCGACGTCGTGATCGTCGAGGGCTACCGCTCGGCGGGCCTACCGACGGTGCTGGTCGAACGCAGCGAGGTCAGCGATCCGACCTGGCATCGGCCGACCTCGGAGATCTTGGCCACCGTGCATCCCTCCGAGGTCGATCAAGCCGTCGAAGCGGTTCGATCACACATCGCCGCCACGCTTCGCAGCTGAGCCTCCAACAATCCAGCCACGATCGATGAAGCCGACTCACGTTCGGTTTCGGCAGACCGAGCCTTCGGGAACCCCGTTCGAAGGAACTCTCTTGCCTGATCTTGGTCTCCGTCGGCTTGTTGCCCAACTACCTCTGCGAGCCAAGCTCATTCTGTTGGCGCTGATCCCGATGCTCGCCGCCCTGTTGGCGGTGGGGCAGGTGACGATGTCTGCCCGTGCGTCGATGGTCCAGGCGAACGAGACCAGCCGGACAATCTCACTGGCGATCGCCGTCGGCGACGTTCTGCACGAAACCCAGAAGGAGCGGGGCGGTTCGGCGGTCTACCTCTCGTCGAACGGGTCGAGCTTCAGCAGCGAGCTTCGTGCCCAGCACGACGCGACTGACGTTGCCATCCAGGCACTCACCGAGAAGCTGGAAGAGATCGGCGCTGACGTGGATCCAACCATCGTCGCTGCGGTCGAAGCCGTGCTCGACGACCTGGGCGATGTTCCGGGCCGACGAGTTGCCGTCCTCGCTCTCGATGCCGAACTCGGGCCGACCATCGCTGCCTACACGGCGACAAACCAGGATCTGCTCTCGGTGGTCATCACCATCGAGCAAGGACAGTCGACCAGTGAGACCAGCCGCGGAACGCTGGCCTATCGCTCGGTCCTGCAGGGCAAAGAGGCTGCGGGAATCATGCGGGCGCAGTTCGCCAACGTCTTCACCAACGACGCATTCGGCGAAGGTCAGCTCTCGCTGTTGATCAAGCTTCAGACCCGTCGAGACGTCGCTCTCGCCCAATTCGCCGACTTCGCTACCGACGAACTCAAGGCCGAAGATGCCGCCCGCCGAGCCGGAACGGCTTTCAACACGGTGTCTGCCCTCGAGTCCGATGCCATCACCAACGGCGTCGCCGGGTTCGACGTCGACCCCGTGGCATGGTTCGGCCAGAAGACCGCATACATCGATGAGCTCAAGTCTCTCGAAGACGGACAGGCGCAATCGGTTCTCGATGGAGCTGACGACACTTCGAGTATCGCAACGCGCGCCTTCTGGTCACTGATTTTGGCAGCGTCGGTTCTGATCGGTGCCATCGTCGCCTTCAGCGTCCTCGTCGTCTCCACGATCGTCGATGCGCTCCGCCGGATCTCCGAACATGCCGAGAAGATCGCAGCTGGCAACCTGCAGATGGACGATCTCGAGATCCCTGGAGACGACGAGATCGCTTCCCTTGGCAAGAAGTTCGACTCGATGACCGACACACTCATGCTGCTCGGACGCCAGATCGATGCGATTGCCAGCGTTGACCTCGACGATGGATCGATCGAGGAGACCCTGCCAGGCCAACTGGGCGACAAAATGGCTCGACTCGCCGATGCCACCAGGAGCCAACTCGAGCTGGCGGCAAAGGAAGAGCAACACATGAGCGAGACCGTGATGCTTCTCGGAGAAATCAGCAATCGGGCAAGTCTGCTGCTCGCCAACTCGACCGTCCTGTCCTCGGTGAGCGACGACCTCACCCTAGGTGCTGGCGAGACCTCGGATCAGGCCTCCTCGGTCTCGGCAGCGGCGGAAGAAGCGTCCGCCATCGCCAACTCAGTCGCCATCGCGCTGGCGCAACTCCAGGAGAGCGTGACCGAAATTGCGACCAGCGCAGGAATGGCTACGGCGACTGCGCAACGTGCCGTCGCTGTTTCGGACGAAACGCGAGCGACAATCGAACGCCTCGGCGAGTCATCCACGGAGATCGGTCAAGTCGTTGACCTCATCTCCTCGATTGCCGAGGACACCAACGTGCTCGCGCTCAACGCCACCATCGAAGCTGCGAGGGCCGGAGAGGCTGGCAAGGGTTTTGCTGTCGTTGCCAACGAGGTCAAAACACTTGCGAACCAGACAGCCGAGGCAACCGCTGACATCAAGCGTCGAGTGAAGCGGATTCAGGATGACTCCCGTCAGGCCGTGGCTGCGATCGACAGCGTGTCGAGCGTCATTCACGAGATCAGCGACAGCCAACACTCGATTGCGTCAGCGGTCGAGGAACAGACGGCCACCACCGCAGAAATCGCTTCAGCGGTGGAAGACGTGGCGAAGACCAGTGAGGAGATCGCCATGAGCATCACGGCCGTGGCCGATGCATCCACTCGGACGTCAGCGAATGCTGGTCGCACGAAAGACGCATCGGTCGAACTCACTGGGCTCGCTACGGACTTGGCAAACCTGAGTCGTTCGAACGAGCCCGTACCTGTCTGAGTGACGACAGATGCTCCGGCGTCGCTCAGAGCACCACCAGCAGCTCGGCGAACAGCGCTTCGCCGTCGACGTCGAGCCCTCGTTGGGAGAACCAGGCGCACACGTTCAACACGTCTCGGTGAACGAAGTTCAACCCCTGAGGATTGGCTGCGATCTCCATCGCCTGCGGCAAATCGATGAACCACAGTTCATCGTGCCACCACAGCAAGTTGAATGCCGACAGGTCGCCGTGGACCCAACCCGCTGAGGTCATGATGAAGAGCCCTTCCACCAGTTGGTCATAGGCCGACTGCAGCTGAACGGCGTCGAGCCGGGCCCGGGCCAAGTGTGGGGCGGCTCCCTCTCGATCACCGATGTACTCCATCAGGAAGACGTCGTCGCTGTACCCCACGGGGTAGGGGCACCGAAGCCCCTTGTGCCAGAGGATCTCCATCACGCCGTGCTCATGACTGGTCCATCGAGCTTGCATCAAGCGCTTGCCGTGGGCTGACATTCGCTCGACCGCACGCCGGTCTCGGGTCTTGCGGAACTGCCGTCCTTCTCGGTAGGCGGCATCGTTGCGGAAGGTCGATGCCTTCTGCACACCCATTGCCTCGAGCTCGCCCTTGTTCTTGACGTTGCGGGGCATGTATCGCTTCTCGGCGAGAAGGATCGAAGATCGGCCGGCGGCGTGATGAGTTGCCGAGGACCGTTCGATCAGATTGATCTGTGCCTCTTTGCCGGTGCGGAGCACACCGAGATCGGTGTCTTCGTACGGTGCGGCGATCAGCCACTCCGGCAGGCGTCGCTCGGCGCCGCTGGGGTCTGGGTTGATGGGTGCAGGGTTGATGGGCCCTGTATTGATTCGGTCAGGCTTCATGGTTCAGCTCTCGTGCGTGGTTCCAGTGGGGGCCCAGCACGGGCGGACGAGCAAGCGACGAGGTGAACGTCAGCGGGAAGCTCAGGCGAACAACAGAGGTTCGCCGGCGCGGCTGGGAAGGTCGATGACGGTTCGAACAGACATGGTGTGAACCCTCCCTTCCCTCGCAAGCGAGATCTCCATCAGCGAGCGCCGATGCTTCGATGCAGACCCTACGGGTCCAGCAGGCCTCCCGCCAGCGAATTGCTGGCCGTCGGGCTCAGAACAACTGCAGCGCTGGCTGTCAGCAGTCCGTTTCGCCGTCTGGGTACTCGACAACGATCATCTCACCCTCTTCTGCCAAGACACCGATCAAAATGCAGTCGAAGAGCGGATCCTCTTCAACGGTGCCCGAATCGAAGCGGAATCGGACCTCGTTGCCGACGATCGAGATCTCGGCCGGAGGCGTGGACATCTGGTCAGCGATGATCCCGAAGCGGGTCTCGCCATCGATGGACGAAATCCCAGCATCGAGCTCGGCTTGCTCTTCCTCACCGAGACCGCTCGTCAGATCGTCGCGCAGCTCCTCACCCTGCTCGGCCGAACCAACGAAGTCGCCGTCGGTCTCAGGCTCGCCGTCGGCAGCCTGTTCAGCCGACTCGACGGCTTCGACCGTGTCATCCTCGGCGGCCGAGGTCTCACTGGATCCGCACGCAGCAGCAGCGAGAGCAAGGGCCAACAGAAGGATGGACCGTCGCCTTCCTGCGTTGGCGGTACGAGGGGAGCGGCTGGTGTGAAGCATGGGCCACAGCCTCGGTGGTGGACCTTGCAATGAGCTTGCACTGCGTTCGCAGCTACGGTCTTCACGTGATGCATGGAGAGCGGGCTGTTGTCGGCATTCTGGGCCCTGTCACGGTGTGGGCAGAGGGCTCCTCGCAGCGACGAGAGATCGCGATCGGTGGGCCCAAGCCGAGGCTCCTCATGGCCCTTCTGGCCAGCGTTGGTCCTGCAGGTCAAAGCGATGACCGGCTCATCGATGCGATGTGGACCGACGACAACGTTGGTGTGCTCGAGGCCGATCGGCTGACATCTCTACGGGCGTATGTGTCTCGACTTCGGAAAGTTCTGCGGCCCCTCGGCGCAGACATCGCGCGGAATCCTTCCGGCTACACACTCGATGTCGGTCCTGGGCTCATCGACATGCACGAGTTCGACACCGAGGTCGACAACGCCATCGCTGACCAAGCAGAGGACGCTACTGCGTCACTGGTGATCATCGATCGAGCTCTCGGCCGGTGGCGGGGCGATCCATTCGGTGATGCCACGGACCTTCCTGCGCTGCGGGCGGAGTCCGAACGCCTTCGTGCCCGCAAGGCAACGTGTCGAGCCCTGCGAGTCGAGCGGCTGCTCGAACTGGGGATGGACCAGGCCGCCGCCGACGCTGCGATGGAAGACGTGCACGCCCATCCGTTCTCGGAACAGCCAGCGATGCAACTTGCTGTTGCCCTCCACCGTCTTGGGCGTCAGCGTGATGCCAACCGAGTACTCGATGACCTCATCGGCCGTTTGCGCGACGAACTCGGCATGGACGCCCGACCAGTAGTGCGCGAGCTCCAATCCGCAATCCTGGATCACGACCCTCGGCTCGACACACCCCAACCACCCATGGGCCGACAGCGACGCGAACCCTCAGCGATCGCTGGTCCAGTCGTTGGGCAGGGCACCCAGCTCCAGCAGGTCCGAACATCCGCCGCCAGCGGACGCTCCGCTCTGGTCGTCGGCCCACCCGGCTGCGGCAAGAGCACGCTCGTGAGCTCCATCGCACGCACCGTTGTCGGCTCCTGCCAGGACACCGACCAAGCTCCGGCCTATTGGCCTTGGCCTGCGATCGTCGATGGGCTCATTGACGCCGCCGCCGATGCTGATCTCGTCCGACCCGATTTCGAGGGGGCCAGCAGCGTGTTCGAGGTTTCGCTCGCCTTGACTGCGTTGATCCGTGCGGTGGCTCCGATCATTCGGTCAACCGTCGACACGGTCGTCGTCGAAGACGCCCACTGGGCCGGAAGCGAAACGTTGCAACTCCACACCTTCTTGCAACGAGAGCAGGCTTCGGCCGCCGAAGCCGAACGCCTGGGCCTTGTCGTCACCAGTCGACCTCTCACCGAGGGCGGCAATGTTCACGAACTGTTCGACGTCGTCGTCGAGGTCGGCCTCTTGCACCAGTCCGACGTCGAGGCAATGCTGAAAGCCCGGCTCAGCGCCGTTCCCGATTCCGACACGGTCAGCGCAGTCATGTCGCGAACAGGTGGGGTTCCGCTGCTCGTGCGGCGAGCGGCCGAAGAACTTGCTCGCGGTGTCCAACCCTCGAATGCCTCACCAGCACGATCGAGCCTCGTCCGGTCCTGGGTTGCCCAGGCCAGTGCAGCAGATCTCCATCTCGCTCGGTTGGCAACGATCCCGCTCGGACCGTTCGACGCACAATCGGCCATGACCGCCGCTGACTCAGACGATCTCGACCAGACGAACCGATCGCTCAGACGCCTCGAACGGCTTGGGATCATCATGTCGCCCCTCGATGGCCTTTGGACGTTCGCCCATGCCTTGGTGCGAGACGAGCTGAGGTCAGACCTGGACCTCACCGACGAACGGGCCGCCCACCTCCGGCTCGCAGCGCTCCACCGATCGCTGCACCGACGCTCGGCACCCGACTCAGCAGATCACACACTCCATCACCTTCGCGGCGCCGGCCCTCTGGCCGACCGAGACGAGGTCATGGCTGTGGCGCTCGCGATCGCAGGCGCAGCACAGCGATCCGGTGTCTTGAAACGAGCCGAGCAGGCGCTTTTCACAGCGCTCGAAGCGTCGCAGCGATCCTCCATCGACATCGAACAGCGGGTGGAACTGCTGACGGTTGCCGCTCACGTCACCTGGGCGGCCGGTTCCACCGAGCCGGCCAGAGATCGCTTCCATGAGGCAAGCGAGCTGCTCGAGGACGACGACCGACGGTTGGCGGCGCTGGCCGCTGCCGCTGCTGGGTTCGGCATGACCCATGTCGAAATCGGTACCCGGGAGCGGCGTTCGCTGCATCGAGCCCTGAAGAGCGAGAACGCTGAACCGGCCGACATTCTTCGCTGTCGATCCCGCCTCATCATCGCTGATTGGGAATCGGGTCAGATCACCGCCCAAGCCGATGACCTCGTCGCTGATGCTCGACAACTCGGCGACCCAACGGCGCTGGCGTGGGCGCTCGGGTCACGGCTGGTTTCCTCGATGACGATGCTCGGGACCGACCAGCGAGGGCGCGACGCCGATGAGATGCTCTACCTCGGGCGCCTTCTCCACAACGACTCAGCCACCGGTCTTGGGTTGGCTCACCGCGCCGATGCCCGAGCGGCATTGGGGAAGATCGATTTGGCGTCGGAAGACATCGACGGGCTCGGAACACTCTCGGCAGCCACCGGCCGCCCGGCCCACTTCTGGTACCACCAGCACTACCTCGGGGCTCTCCGTTGTGCTCAGGGACGGCTCCAAGACGGTGAAGAGCGCTTCACCACTGCATTCAACGTCGCTGGTGCCACGCAGGGGGCTGCGGCCCTGGAGGCGTTCAGCGGTGCGCTCTTCATGGCTCGCGCTGCGGCGGGCCGCCACGAAGAGTTGCTTCCGTTGTTGGAGTCCGGAGACAACCCTGCAGGCAACGAACGCCCGACCGGTCTCGATGCGTGGATGCTCGGTAAGGCCTACGTACTGGCCGCGGTTGGTCGTGAGGCCGAGGCACTCCCCGTCGTACGACACATGGCTGACCTTGCGCATCGAGTGCCTCTCGATCGCATCCGTTCGATCGAACTGGCCCAACTGATCCTCGTTGGCCAGCTGGTCAAGGACCGGCAGGCGTTGGAAGCCGGATACGAGTTGTTGGCGCCGTTCAGCCATCACCACTGCGTCGCACCCGGCATGATCTCGGTTGGGTCAGCGGATCTGTTCCTCGGGATCGCTGCGCACGAACTCGGCCGACGGGACGAAGGTCTTGCACGGATGGACGCAGGTATCGCCAACAACGAACGGGCCGGCTTGTTGGCGTGGGCGCAACGAGGTCGAGAACTGCGAGAAGCACTCGTCAGCCGCGTCTGATCTGGCCAAGGCGATTCTCTCGGGCAGCAGCTGCGCCAGCGATTTACGACGAACTACGGTGCTGAGCCGAACACGTCTCGTCTCACCAGTGAATGAAGGTCGTCATGCCCCAAGAAGTACGTGGAGTCATTGCCCGAGCCAAGGGCGAGCCAGTCTCGGTCGAGACCATCGTGATCCCTGACCCAGGACCGGGCGAAGCCGTGGTGGCGATCCAGGCGTGCGGCGTTTGCCACACCGACCTGCACTACCGCGAAGGTGGCATCAACGACGAGTTCCCGTTCCTGCTCGGTCACGAGGCTGCTGGTTTGGTCGAAAGCGTCGGTGAAGGTGTCACAGAAGTCGCTCCCGGCGACTACGTCATCCTCAACTGGCGAGCCGTTTGTGGTGAATGTCGCTCCTGCAAGAAGGGCAAGCCGCAGTACTGCTTCGCCACCCACAACGCCACGCAGAAGATGACCCTCCTCGACGGCACCGAACTCTCCCCCGCTCTCGGGATCGGCGCCTTCTGCGACAAGACGCTCGTCGCTGCTGGCCAGTGCACCAAGGTCGATCCGGCTGCCAAGCCCGAGGTCGCTGGCCTCCTCGGCTGCGGCGTGATGGCAGGCATCGGGGCTGCGGTCAACACCGGCGAAGTCGGCCGAGGCGATTCTGTTGCGGTCTTCGGTTGCGGTGGCGTCGGCAACGCCGCCCTCGAAGGTTCACGCCTCGCTGGCGCCAGCATCATCATCGCCGTCGACATCGACGACCAGAAGCTCGAATGGGCCAAGGACTTCGGCGCAACCCACACCATCAACTCATCCAAGGAAGACCCCATCGAAGCCATTCGAGCGCTCACCGGCGGCAATGGCGTCGATGTCGCCATCGAGGCCATCGGTCTTCCTCAGACCTACGAGCAGGCGTTCTACGCCCGTGACCTCGCCGGCACGGTCGTGCTCGTCGGCGTGCCAAACCCCGAGATGAAGATCGAGCTTCCCTACATCGAGCTGTTCGGTCGGGGTGGTGCCCTCAAGTCGAGCTGGTACGGCGACTGCTTGCCGAGCCGTGACTTTCCCATGCTGATCGATCTCTACCTGCAGGGGCGATTGAACCTCGACGGCTTCGTCTCGGAAACGATCGATCTCGACTCGGTCGAAGAGGCCTTCCACAAAATGGAGGGTGGCGGCGTCCTTCGCTCGGTCGTTGTGATGTAGTGACGGTGTGTCCGGCACCAAGCTCTCGACGTTTCCCATCCACCTCGGCCTCGGTGCCACGGCCGAGGTGGAGCCTGCGTTCACCGGCGAGATGGAGTGGTACGGCGGCTACGGCGCACGCCACGCCAGCGACGGTGCTGAAGGCCGCCTCGTCACGATGCACAGCTTCACCGAGTCCTGGGATGTGTGGGAGATGCACCCCGTTGGGGCGGAAGTCGTTCTCTGCGTGAGTGGATCGATCACCCTGGTGCAAGAGATCGACGGCAGCGAAGCAGCGACAACGATCACGGCGGGCGAATACGCCATCAACCCGCCAGGAACTTGGCACACCGCTGATGTGGCCCCTGGTGAAAATCCAACCGTGCTGTTCATCACCGCGGGCGAAGGCACCGAACACCGTCCGCGCTGAACCGTTGTGGCAGTTCAAGAACTTGGGGTCCTGGAACAGCCCTCACAACGGTCGATGTTCTGAGCGAAGCGAAGCACTCGAGTTTCGCCGAAGGCGAATACTTGGTTCCTCGGCGACTGCTACGTTCACCGAGCACGAGCGCATGAGCGCCGACCAGAGATGGGGTGTCCGTGGACGCAGAACAAGTTCGGTCGATTTCGCTGTTCGAAGGGCTGACTGACGAAGAGCTCGAACGTTGTGCCGAAGTACTCAGCGAGTGTGAGATGGTCGCCGGCAGCAGTCTTGCCAAACAAGACGACTTTGCCTACAAGTTCTTCATCGTGCTCGAGGGTGAGGTCGACGTGCACCGTGACTTCGACTTCGTTGCCCGCCTCGGCCCCGGGGAGTTCTTCGGCGAACGGGCACTGGTCAAGGAAGAAAAACGCAACGCCCGAGTGACTGCCCACAGCCGATGCCGGCTCGGCTGCATGATGGGTTGGGACTTCAAGGAAATGACCGAGCGTCTCCCCTTGGTTGCCGAACGAGTCAGTGCGGTGATCGATGCACGAGAAGCGTGAGCTCGACGTCGTCACGAGGCACCCTCCGGCTCTTCCCTACTGCGGAGATGACAGACCGCTGTCCGATGGTGTCCAGGTTCGTGCTCGGGATGCTTTGTCTTGGTACACCGCGAGGTCTGCTGCGCCCATGAGGCTGGCCAGATCATTCTGACCGTCGACCAACACGAGACCGATGCTGAAACCCAGACCGAGACGCTCACCGTCGAAGTCGATCGAGTCTTCGCGAATCGCATCGAGCTCAGCCCCGAGCCAATCAGTATCGAGCGGTTCGACGGCGTGGACGGTCAGCAAGAACTCATCGCCGCCCAACCGGACCACCGTGGCCTCCAAACCCGAACCATCGCTCTCGAGCCGATCCACGACGTTCTGCAAGCGGGACGCAACTTCGACGAGGATGGCATCGCCGGCGGCATGCCCGTGGACGTCGTTGACCAGCTTGAAGAAGTCGAAGTCGATCATGACGACGGCGTGCTGCTTGAATCGAGGGTCCATCGCCAGGTGACGGGTTCGCTCCTCGAGTTCGTGGCGATTGCCGATACCGGTCAGCGCGTCACGCGTTGCCAACTCGGCCCGATGCCTCGCTTCTCTGGCCCCTCGAGAGATGCTCGAGGCACCAAAGGCAAAGCCGAGGAGCGCCGAGAACGCTGATGCGGCGGCAGCAATCCGATAGAAGCCACGGTTCGACCGCTGCTCTGCGACTTCGACGGCACGTTCGAGCTCATCGTCGATGACGAGCTGATCGATCACATCAACGAGGCCAGGCTGCAGCTCATCGGCGGCCTGAACCATGTCAGCGAGTTCGAAAGGAGGCGAGGCGTCACCGGCTCGGAGCTCGCGCATCCATGCGTCGTATTCGACCACGTCGCTGGCTGCAATCAGAGCAGTGACGCCTTCGATCGCTGTCGGGAAGAATTCCCCAGCCTCGTCGAGCTCGATCCAGATCGAGTCGACCAGCGGGGCCGCAGCATCAGCTCCGAACCAGCCGCCTTCGCTGCGGACGACCTCGATGACTTCTTCGACGAAGATTTCCGCCTCTGGGTCGACAAGCCGCTCGTTGACCGAGACATCTGCGGCAATGCCCTCGATCAGAACGTGTAGCGGCAACGTACTGACGAAACTCAGCTGGTGGATTGCTTGCCGCCGTGTCGTCACTACGTCGGAGGCCCCGCTGTATCGGGCGACGTCCTCGGCCACGACGAAGAGATCGCTCAGATCGGCCGCCGTCGGATCCTCGAGCGCTTGCACATCAAGATCATCGAGCAGCGCAGCGGCTTCGTCAGCACTGACGCCGGGGCCACCGGCCAACCTGGAGATCTCGAGCGTTGCCAACCGTGCAACGTCAGATGCAGCGGCCAATCGAGCGCTGCGGTCACCCTCGACGTCGACACCGTCGAGCATTCGCATGGCGACGACTTCGAGCGTTGCCAATTCGAGCGTTCGACGCGCCTCGAACAACTCACCTTCGGCAACGGACTCTGTCTCCTGTTGGTCGCTGACGCTGCCCTGCTGCGCCGTGCTGAGGAGCACGACCGAGACCGCGATCAAGACAAAGGACAAGACGATGGCGGCCCACCCCACGACAGAGCGGCCCGAGCGAGGAGCGACGGCCATGGGTTCAGCTTCGTCATCGGGAACCCACAACATGAGAAGGTGATGACAAGTGTCTGACTTCGCACCTGCAGCGAACGGATTGCATCAGCCCGGCCGAGTTGCTCGAGCCCGGTTGCGGGAGGGCCCAGCAGAAACTCAGATCACGCGAACCGTGCCGTTCGCAGCGTCGACCTCGATCGTTGCGCCATCGGGAATCTGCGACGTTGCGCCAGCAACACCGACGACCCCTGGCACACCGAATTCCCGAGCAATCACCGCAGCATGGCAGAGCAGACCTCCCTGCTCCACGACCACGGCGCCTGCCATGGCCAGCACCGAGTTGATCGTCGGCACCGTGAAGGGCGCCACCAAGATGTCGTCGGGTTCGAAATGGCTGAGCGCATCGATCGCGTCGGTCACGACTCGGGCTCGGCCGGTGAAGGTCTCGGTGCCGATGCCGACCCCGAGCAGTTCTGCACGACCCGGTGGCGACTCGAGCAGATCCATGACGGTGAGGGTCACATCCATCAAGCGGGCGAGCGGGCCCGGCAACACGTCGATCGACGGAAGTGATGGTTCAGGGCCCAGGACAGGCGGCGGTTCCAGCGTCAACCACTCGGCAGACACATCGGCTCGCCTCGCCGCTTCGTCGGGATCGACTCTGGACGACCGGTCCAGCTCGTCGACGATCTCGGCCAGGGTCAGCTCGAATACATGATGGTCGGCGTGCAGGGCACCGGATCGGTGGAATCGCTTCCCCGCCTCGAGCACGGCGCGGCGAACGATTCCCGCCGGCCATTGATAGGTGATCGGACCGTTCTCATCACGCAAGCCATAGAGCGCCCGAGCATCAGAGACGACATGGTCGAACTCGGTCTGGTCCCTGACCGGCACCTGCTCCCGCAATCGCCTTGCCGCCTCATCGCCGACGGCCTTGGCGTCCTCGGAACGATCACCTTCGAGCGACGCGCTGTTGATTCCAGCGAGAATCGTGTCGGGCAACTCGCCGAGCGTGGCGCCACGAATGTCATAGCCCTCGGTGAGGCGTGAGCCGTACTCGTCGATGAACGCCCGATAAGCGAGACGGGCCTCTTCCGGAGCGTGCTCGAGATCGGCAAGGGCCTGGAGATGGCCACCGGGGAGATTGCGACGGACCTTGGCCATCGCGTTCGCGGGCGCAGAGGTGGCATGGGAATAGCCAGACAGGGTCTGCATGACCTCGGTCATGTCGAGCCCCCACTCTCTGGCACGGACCAACAGCAATCCGATCGGGCTCAGGTCAGACACGTGAAGGCGGAAGTGCAACACCAGACCGTCGGTCATGTGCTCGACCGCAGTGTTGAGCTGACGGGTGAGCTCCCAGTCGTCGAGCTTGTGGAGGTCGACCGCGTCGAGGCGGCGGCTGGCGGCGATGAGCTCGGGTTTCCACTCAGACTCCCAGCGGTCGAGCTCATCGTTCCACGACCGATTCTCGAGGGTCGCAGCAGCCAACTCGGTGCGGTGGCGGAACTCAGGATGCAGCCGGGTCGCTGCCTTCAGCACGATGGCCGGGGGTTCCGGCAGGTTTCGGCCACCACCGACCAGCGGCACCAGGCGTCGGTAGAAGCGACCGTTGATGAAGCGAGCTTCCACGGTCCGGATCGGAGCACCGACCCGAGCCATGCCAGCGTCTATCCCCGCGTACATGGCGTGTTCCATCGCATCGCGCACGATGCGAGAACAGTTCGCATCGAAGTGGGAGTAGTCGAGTTCCCAGCTGCCGGGCCCGGGTGCTTCGAATGGGACGGTGTGGGTGTGGCGATCCAAGGTGATCTTCATGGGGTTCCTCTGGTCGGGTGCCATGGTCTCACACGGACATGCGAGCAGCCGGCGGTGTCAGAGATTGACCTCGAACACCTGGGCCTGGGAATCAACGGCGGAGCGGGCGACGACGATCCGGTGCCGACCGGCGGCAGGGCGCCACGCATGCACGACGGGATCACGGTTCTCAAGCCGCTGAACGTCTACCGGGATCTCGAAGCTGATCTCGGCGCCGGCACGCACCTCAATCCGGGCGAACCCGATCAGCCGCGGCGGCGCATCGGCGTCGGGGAGTTCGGCGTAGACCTGCACGACGTCAGCGCCCTCTCTGCTGCCGGTGTTCCTCACGGTCCCCCGCACGGTGATCGTTTCGTGTGCGACGTCGACGGCGACACCATCGAGCTCGAACGTCGTGTACGAGAGGCCGAACCCGAAGGGGAACATCGGAGCGGCGCCAACACGAGCCAGATGCCACCAGCCATGCCAGCGGTCGTAGGCGAACGTGGTTGCGTCTCGATGAAACGGCGGGAGGTCACCCTCGTCGGCCGGGACGCTGAAAGGAAGACGACCCGAGGGATTCACCTCACCGAACAGCACATCGGCCAGGCCCGGCCCTGCTTCGGCACCGCCGTACCAAGCCTGAACAACGGCCGACACGTCGTTGACCCACTCTGACATGACGACGGCGCTACCGGCCTGGATGACCACGACGGTGCGTGGGTTCGCTGCGGCCACGGCACGAATCAGCGCAACGTCGGTGTCCGGCAGCCTCAACGACGACCGATCGCCACCGGTGCTGAAACCCTGCGGGCGCTCGCCGATTCGGTCTGGCCGAATCGTGGGAGGAAGCTTGGTCAGCGACTGCTGGAACCGCTCGACCACCTCGGGTTCGTCAGACTCGGGGAACATCGCTGGGAGCGACGGGTCGGTCGCTCCGATGTATTCGCCCTCGTCTTCGAACGTGTACCCAACCACGACGACAGCGACGTCGGCCTCGGCGGCGATCTTCGCGACCTGGTCCATGTCCTCGCCGCGGTCGTGACTGACCTCTGCTCCCGCTTGCCGCAGCCCCTCCAGCACCGTGTGGCACTCGAGATCCCAGACATCGCTCGAGCCACCGTCGCCCAGATTGATCGTGTCGGCGAGGCGCCCGAACACGGCGACCTTCGATGACGTGCCCATTGGCAAAAGAGGTTGGTCGTCCACCACCTCGTTGCGCAGCAGCACAACCGAACGCGCCGCCACTTCCCTGGCCAATGCTCGGTGGGCGGCTGAGCCGATGACGGCGGCGGGCGGAGCCTCCGCTGACAGCACGTTGTCGAACCGGAGCAGCGTCGACACCACACGCTCCACGGCAGCATCAACGTCACTCCACGATGCTTCACCACTCTCGAGCGCAGCGGCCAAGTGCTGGGCCCGAACCATGCGGTAGGGCATCTCGAGATCGAGACCGGCGGTGATCGACGTTGCCGCATCACGCAGACCAAAGATCCAGTCGCTGATGACGAAGCCTTCGAAGCCCCACTCGCCTCGCAAGACATCACGGATCAACGCCGGGCTCTCGCCACACCACTCGCCGTTGATCGAGTTGTAGGCCGTCATCACCGAGGCGACGCCTTCGTCGACGATGCGACGAAAGTGTGGGAGATAGATTTCGTGCAGCGCGATCTCGTCGACGTTGATGTCGACAGAGAAGCGAGCGTTCTCCATCGAGTTGCAGGCGAAATGCTTCACACACGCCATCACGTTGCGTTGCAGCCCTCGGGTGAGCGCCGCACCGAGTTCCCCGACGTGAAAGGGATCCTCTCCGTAGGTCTCCTGCGCCCTGCCCCAGGCTGGATGGCGCAACACATTCACGCAGACCGCACCCGTGAGTGTTGCCCCCGAGGCTCGCAGCTCGGCTCCAATGGCTTCGCCGATGCGCTCTTCGAGGGCGGGGTCCCACGTCGCACCACGAGCCATGGTCACCGGGAAGCAGGTGGCGTTTCCGATCACTGCACCTCTGGGCCCGTCGGCGAACGCCACACCAGGCAGACCAAGGCGTTCCACCTGGGCGGCCACGAAGGGCGCCTTGTGATAGCCGTTCTGCGTCGTGAGGTAGCGCAGACCACCCCACGTCGGGGCATCGCCATCGAGGCACCAGAGTCGTTCGTCCGGAGACATCGTGGCCACGAGCTGACGGGCGGCGTCGGCGGGCGAGACGCCAGCGGCAACTGCCGTGCGGGCCTCGTCGAAGTGAGTGATGGGCGGTCGTTGATCCGACATCTGGCGATCCTACGCGTGGCAGCCGAGCCGGTCAGATGCCCGAACTCCTTGCTCCGGTTCCGGACCCGCCACCTCGGCGCCTACGATCGACCGATGGCACGTCTCGATCGAGTGATCACATCCGGCATTTTCTCCTTGGACGGAGGCGACTACGAGGTCGACAACAACGTCTGGATCATTGGCGATGATCGAGAGGCCATCGTGATCGATGCCGCTCACGATCATCAGGCCATTCTCGAAGGACTCGGCGATCGCAAGCTGAAGGCCATCGTGTCGACCCACGGCCACAACGACCACATCAACGCCGCCGCCGACCTCGCCGACGAAACCGGAGCGCCGATCTACCTCCACCCCGATGACGCCATGCTCTGGGACGTCATGTACCCCGACCGCCGCGTCGACGACTCACTCGCCGACGGCCAGCTGATTCAGGTGGGCGGCGCAGAGCTCACCGTGTTGCACACCCCTGGCCACTCCCCCGGCGGCTGCTGCCTCCACCTTCCCGCCGATGGTCTGCTCTTCAGCGGTGACACGCTCTTCAACGGTGGCCCCGGGGCCACCGGACGCAGCTTCTCGAGTTACGAGGTCATCCTCGACTCGATCGAGCACAAGCTGTTCACGCTGCCCGAGCACACCCACGTCCACACCGGCCACGGTGATTCCACGGTCATCGGCACCGAAGCGGCCAACCTCGCCGAGTGGCGGGCCAAGCAAGACTGAACCCCTCGGGGGGATCCTGCCGATTCCTTGCCAATTCGTTGTCAACCATCTGTCAGTCGAAATCGACAGTGGTGCAAACAATCGAAGGAATCGACCATGTCCTCAACTCCCGAGTCCACCACTGAAACAACAGCGCCGCCGGTGCTCCCGATACCGCGCCGCTCGATGGCACTGATAGCGATGCTGGCCTTCGCCAGCCTGATGGCCGGAGGCGTGTTGCGTTTCGCCACGACCGCTGACATCGATCCTGACCCGATCCAACAGATCGCAGTGAGCATCGACGGCCTCCCCCTGATCGGCAACCTCATCGTTGACGCCGACGGAGGGGGCATCAATGTCCTCGACGTGGCCGAAACCGATGGGGCCGGCGGGTTCGAAGACGACGACAGCAACCACGGCGGTCACGACGGGCAACGCGATGGCCGCCGGGGCAATGACAATTGATCGACGAGCGCTCCGGCTAGAGGATCTGTGAGAGGAACAGTCGAGTGCGCTCTTCTCGCGGGTTGGTGAAGAAGTGCTCGGGGGTGCCCACCTCGACGACTTGACCGTCGGCCATGAAAAGAACACGGTCTGCGACCTCGCGAGCGAAGCCCATCTCGTGGGTGACACAGATCATGGTCATGCCCTCGGCAGCGAGATCTTTCATGGTGTCGAGCACCTCTTTGATCATCTCGGGATCAAGGGCCGAGGTGGGCTCATCAAAGAGCAGCACCTTGGGGTTCATCGCCAGCGAGCGAGCAATCGCCACACGCTGTTGCTGACCGCCGGACAGCTGACCCGGGAACTTGCGAGCCTGGTCGGGAATCTTCACCCGCTCGAGCAGCTCCATCGCCTTCGCCTCGGCCTCGGCCTTGGGGATCCGGCGGACTTGGCGGGGCGCCAGCGTGATGTTGTCGAGAATCGTCAGGTGCGGGAACAGGTTGAATGACTGGAAGACCATGCCGGTCTCGCGCCGAATCTCCTGGATGTTGCGAACGTCGTCAGACAGCTCGATGCCGTCGACCACGATGCGGCCACGATCGTGCTTCTCGAGACGGTTGATGCAGCGAATGAGCGTCGACTTGCCGGAACCGGATGGCCCGATGACCACCACCACCTCCTGCTGGCCAACGAGCATGTCAATGCCCTTGAGCGCTTGGAAGTCGCCAAAGAACTTGTCGACGCCGGAGACCTCGATCATGACCTCGCGATCACCGATGTTGGTGGCATCAGCATCGACGCTGGCCGTTGCGGGACTGGTTTGATCTGTCATCGCTGTCCTACTCCCAATCGACGTTCGAGCCGCTGGCTCTCCCGAGACATACTGAACGCAACCACGGCGAAGCCGACGGCCACGAAGGTGAGACTCTCGGCGATACCGAAGCCTCGGAATTCCGCCTGGGCATGAATCTGTCCACGCACTTCGAGGAATTCCGGTAGCGCAATGATCGAGAACAGCGTGGTGTCCTTGAACAGAGCGATGAACTGTCCGACCATCGCAGGGATCACGGCCCGCAGCGCCTGCGGTAACACGATGAGTCGCATGATCTTGGCCTGGGACAACCCCTGCGCTTGCCCGGCTTCGATCTGTCCCTTGGGCACCGACTGGAGCCCGCCCCGAATGATCTCGGCGATGTAGGCAGCTGAGAAAAGCGTGACTGCTGCGATCGCCCTCGTCACCAACGAAAGCGGCGTGTCGGTGTTCAGGAAGAACCCGAGGAAGAACTGAGCGGCCAACAAGAACGTGATCAGGGGCGCACCGCGAAAGAACTCGATGTAGCCCACCGACAAGAACCGAATCGCCGGAAGGTCAGAGCGCCGACCGAGTGCTAGCAACACGCCCAGCGGGAACGCCAACACGATGCCGCCGACCGTGGCCACCAGATTGAGGTGGAAACCACCCCACTCTTTCCAGTCGATACCACCGTGGTCGACAATGCCGTTGACAACGAAGACGGCGATGCCGGCGAGTACCACAGCACCGGCTCGACCGCCGTCGATGCGATCACCCCGGTACGCAACAAACGCACCGTACAGACCGACACCGAGCGGTACCACCATCAGAATTCCGGGCCGGAGACCGAACGCAACGACAGCTGCTGCTGCGCCAACGAAAGCTATCGCCGCCGAGGTCGAGCCTGGCAGCCGAGCCACGAGTGCGTTGAGGGCCGGCAAGAGGGCAAGCGTGGTGTACATCCATGCCCAGCCGCCCGTTCCCGACAGGACCTGGAAACTGATGCAGGCGCCCACCGCAGCCAACGAGTATGCGTATGGCCGTAATCCAGCAGTCACCCGAGAGGCGAAGGCCCACCCGAGGATTCCAAGGCCCAACGCACCGCCAGTCAGCAGCCACGGTCCCACCGTTTCGACGAAGGCGACCAGAATCAGGAGCATGAACGCACCAACGGCCCAGAAGCTCGACAGGTACGTGCGCCATGAGGTCGGCTCGAATGGCTCGCCGGTCTCTTCAGCGGTGTCTCGCGCCGCCGACCGCATCGATCCCATGAGCACACCGAACGATGCAGAGAGAATCAGCAGTTGAGCCACGATTCGCCATCGCTCTTCGCGCGGATACTGGCCGATCATGAAGTTCTCGAGGTTGCTCGAAACCGGCTCCCACTGCCCGGTGATGAACACGAACCTGAACAGTCGGTAGAGCAAGTACGTGGCGATCGGAGCAAACAGCAACGTGATCACCGTGTTCAGCGGTGAGTTGAAGAGGTTGCGACGGGCCCATTTGGCCGCGCCCAGTGAGTTGTCAGGCGGACGCGAAAGGTCTTCGGCCTGCGCCGGAATGGTCGTGAGATCGGTCATCGGCCCACCAATTGGAATCGACGGTTGACGATGTTGAGGATGATCGACCAGAAGAACGAGAAGCCGAGATAAATCAACATCAAGACAGCGAGCAGAGGCACGGCAGGCTTTCCGTTGCCGATGGCGGTACGTATCAGCTGCGTGATCTCCGGATAGGCAACCACCACGCCGAGCGACGTGTTCTTCGTCAGGTTCAAGAACTGGTTGATCATCGGCGGGATGGCAATGCGCAGTGCCTGGGGAAGGACGACGAATCGGTAGCGTTGGAAGCCCGAGAGGGCGAGTGCGTTCGACGCTTCGGTCTGCCCCTTCGCAACCGCTTGGATCGATCCTCGCACGATCTCGGCGACGTGGCTCGCTGTGTAAAGGCCGAGCGCAACCGTGAGGCTGATCCACCCCGCATTCGTGGCGAAGCCTCCCTCGATGAGCCGCCCGGACTCTGACACGGCGGGCCAGGACATTCGATACGGCGTGCCCGTCACCACGAAGGCGACAAGGAAGAGTCCGAGCAGCGTGCCCAGCGACCAAAGGACCCGGCGATGAGGCTCGCCGGTGGTCAGGTTGATCTGCGTACGTCGTCGCCAGACGACGACAACGGCGGCCAAGACGAACAGCATCAGGATCCAGAAGACGCCAGTCGAACCGGACGTGGCGATCGACGGAACACCCCACCGGTCATTCGACAGAATCAGGAGATTGGAATCGACACCGGGAAACTTCAGCTGCGTCGGAGCACTACTGGGGTTGAACGGGGGAAGCGGACCGAAGGTGAAGACGGCGAAACCGAAGAACGCAATCAGGATGAGCGGAGGAACATTTCGCACGCCCTCGACATAGAGCTGCGAGAGCCTGGCCACCAGCCAGTTGCTGGACAAGCGGCCAATGCCGATGAGCGTGCCGAGGGTGACGGCGAGCAAAATGCCGAACACGGCGGACACCGCAGTGTTCTTGATACCGACCCAGAGAAGGTTGGGGAACAGTGGGCTTCGATCGTCGAAGCCCGGATCATCCCGGATGCTGAAGTTCGTCGGCTGGTCGAACACACCGAAATCGATCGGGATGCCACTGGCATCGAGATTGGTGATCAAGTTGTTGATCAACCAGTACAGGGTCCCGCCGACGCCGACGACAGCGACGACCTGGCCCACGATGCGCAAGACGTTGACGTCGCGCCAGGGTGGGGGCCGTTGTTGAGATGGAGGCTCGGCCTTGGTGGCGGTCAAGATGCTCGCTTCAGAAAGAACGGTTGCGGACAACCAACGGACGGGAACCGGACCTGCCGGCGAGCCAAAAACTCGCCGGCAGGTGTGGTGCTCAGTGGGTCACGACTCGAGTCGTGACCCACGACGATCAACCAGTGATCAGCGGTACGGCGGGACGTAGAGGAGCCCGCCGTTGGTCCACAGGTCGTTCGGCGATCCTTCGAGAAGGAGGCCGATCGGGATGATGTGTTCGTTGTAGATCTCTTCGTAGTTGCCGACCTGGCTCACGACCTGCACAGCGAAGTCCGCTGGGAGACCGAGGCCCGGATCGAAGCCATCACTACCGATGAAGTTCAAGATGTTCGGATCGTCACCGGAGTAGCTACCGATGTTGCTCGAATCGAGCCCGAACTCCCAGGCTTGCACGGTGGCCATGACAGACCACTCGACCGCTTGTGCCCATTCGGTGTCACCATCGACGACGACGGGACCGAGCGGCTCCTTCGAGATGACCTCAGCCATGATGAACTGCTCGGCTCCACCTTCGCCCTCGATGGAGGACTTGAAAGCGGCGAGCTGTGACGCATCGGAGGTCCACGCCTCACACTGGCCTTCTTCGTATGCGGGACGCAATGCGTTGTTGTCCTCGAACACGACGGGGTTGAACGGAATACCACGAGCGCTGAACACAGCATTCAGGTTGAGTTCGGTCGTCGTGCCGGAGAGCACGCAGATGCTGGCATCGGCGAGATCTTCAAGCGTGGTGAAGCCGGTGCTGGCCGGAACCATCATGCCCTGGCCGTCGTAGAAGGTCGTGAACAAGAAGTTCGCACCTTCCTGACCATCACGGGTTGCCGTCCACGTGGTGTTGCGAATCAGGACATCGATCTCGCCGGACTGCAGCGCAGTGAAACGAGCATCGGAGGTGAGCGGAACGAATTCCACCGCGTTTGCATCGCCGAGGATGCCGGCGGCGACAACACGACAGAAGTCGATGTCGAAGCCATCGAACTCGCCGGCGTCATCAACGATGCCGAAGCCTGGGAGGGTGTCGTTGCCGCCGCAGATGAGCGTCCCACGCTCTTGCACTGCGGCCAGGCGTCCGCCAGCCTGAGTGAGTTCAACGGTCTCTTCACCGTCGGATGTGTCTTCGGTCGAGTCATCGCTTGACTCCTCAGCATCAGAACTGCAGGCTGCTGCCGTCAGTATCAGTGCCAGGAATACAGCGAAGAGGCGTAGCCACTTCGTGGTCTTCATGAGTTGTCTCCTTGTCCCGGAGGGGAACCTCGCCCTCGCCGTGTGGCGAGGAAGTGGCGGAGAACTTAGCGGCCCACCTCACGTCGTGCTCGGGATGCGTCAAGAACGCTGTGTTTCAGCCGTGATACCGCACCGCAACAAGCTGCAAGCAGCGGCACGGAATCCGGCGATCTACAGTCGTAGCCGATGACCGAAACACCCTCCACATCGCAGGGTCTGCGGTTCTCCAATGGCGACGCAGCAACGCTGGCTGTCACCTACTTCACTGCTGGGCTTGCGGTCTCGGTCCTTCACGTCACGCAAGGAGCCGACCCACTGGTCGTGATTGCTGCAGCCTTCATCGTCAACTCGGCCACCTCAACGCTTGCGTTCACGGCGGTGGCCACGACAGGCGGTTCGACGCTTGCGGCGGTGGCGAGCGGTTGGCTGGTGGCGACCAGGTTCGGTCTGTTCGCCGCTGCACTCGGTCCACGCCTCTGGCCGCAACGATGGAAGCGTGCGCTCGCCGCACACATGGCCTTCGACCCCAGCGTGGCACTGGCCTTGCGAGAAGACACCGACGAGCTGGCACAGCAAGCATTCGTCAAGGCCGGGTTGTGGCTGTGTGTACCGTGGTGGATCTCGGCCGTGGTCGGTGCCCTCATCGCCGACCGGTTGGGAGACACCGATGCCCTTGGGCTCGACGTGGTGCTGCCCGCTTTGCTGCTCGCCATCGTGTTTCCCCAACTGCGCGAACGGGGCGGACAAGTCGTGGCGGCAGCGTCGGTGGTTCTCGCCCTCGGCCTGGTGGGGTTCACACCAGGCGGAGTGCCCGAGTTGGTCGGTGGCGCGGCTGCGCTCCTGGTGCTGACCCAGCGGCCGAAAGACAGAGGCACCTGATGTTGACCTGGACTGCGGTCGGCCTCCTCGCCATCGGCGTCTACGGCCAGCGCGCCATCGGCGCCACCGCGATCGACACCGCTCGCCTCGACCCCCGATGGCAGCGCGTGCTCACCGCGCTGCCGCTCGCCATCATCAGTGCCGTGATTGCGCTGCAATCGGTCACGAGCAGCCGATCGCTCGAACTCGATGCTCGGCTGGCCGGCATCGCCGTGGCAGCGGCCTGCGCCTGGCGCCGTCTTCCACTGCTGGTGACCGTGCTTGCCGCCGCTGCCACGACAGCGGCGATCCGGGCCACCACCTGAGCGGAACAGACCATTCGAAAGAAATCTTCGATTCCGTGTCATCGTTTTCACTCTCCCAGCCCTCGATACGGCATGAGGGTGACCACTCCAACGGACGAGGGCATGAACGAAATCAACGAATCGAGCGAGACGTTCGAGGACTTGGTCGCCGACTTCCGTCCCCAGTTGGTCGTCTACGGACGTTCGATCGATCCTCGGGGCGCCGAAGACGCCGTGCAGGACGCCTTCGAGGCACTACGCAAGCGTGAGCAACGCCCGCCGCCCATCGAGAACCGGCGGGGCTATCTCGTTCGGATCGTCCAGCGGGCGCAGCGTCGACCAACCCGTCTCGCCCGCTTCATCCCGCCACCTGCCGAAGTGCTCGATCACTACCGAGATCCCGGTGTTGCCAGAGCCCTGGCCCGATTGCCGGAACGTCAACGCGACTGCCTGGCCCTTCGCTACGGCCAAGACCAGAAGCTCACCGACATCGCCGAACTGCTCGGCATCACCGAGGGATCGGTGAAGCAACACATCGCACGCGGACTCGCCACGCTGCGTACTCGACTGGAGACCACCAATGCCTGATACCGATGTGCTCGATCTCGAAGAACGCCTCACCCGCCACTACGCCGACGTCGCCACCGCTCCGTCGCTCCACCGCCGTCCGTCTGCGACTCCTCGCCTGGTCTTTGCCGGCCTCCTCGTGGCGTTGATCGCCGGAGCGGCCTACGTCTCGAGCCTTGTCTCAACCCGCGAAGACATCGCCGCCGAACCTCTTCCGAACGATGCGGTGACGTCTGAGCTGATGGGTCTCCTGGAACGGGTTCCCGACACTGGAGCGCTTGCCGTCGGATTCGCTGACTTCGAGCGGGCCAGAACCCTTTCAGACACCGGCACCCTCAACGACGACGCCCCCTTCCCAGCCGCGTTGGATCTGACCGCGCCACTCCCGCAATTCTTGGTCCGAGCCCAGCTCGATCCCGGAGCGCTCGAACAGGCATTTGGCTTCGGACTGAGCGACGTTCTTCAATCGCTGGTGTTCCAAACAGAAGAAGTCGCTGACGGCAACATCATCCGTGTCGACCGTGATCTCGATGAAGTCCTCGACCGTGCGCAGGCTGACCCAGACTGGACAGACCGAGTCAGCCGGCGCATGGCAGGCTCGTTCGACATCGTGGACTGGGGCGACGAAGGCTTTGACGTCGCCCGCGTGAGCACTGTGCGCGAGCTCGGCCGGGGCGGTCAGCTCGCCGGCTTCGACACCGATCTGTTGACCCGCTCAGAAGACAACGAGGAACTGGAAGGGGTGTTGTCGACCGACAGCACGCAGGGCGTGCTCGCCGACAATGAACAGTTCGTCGACGCGTTGGCGCTGGTCCACCGCAGCGACTCGCTGGCGTTCATGGGCCATCTGGAGAGCAGCGGCTTCGTCGAGGGGCCGGACGATTCCTTCACAATCCCGAGCGTCATGATCGTGGATCAATCGCTCGACGGCTCCGTTCGTGTCGTCTACGGATTCGCACCAGACACCGACATCGACGCCGCCATCTCGAACATCGTCACAACAATCGAAGAACCATCGGAGTGGGTCAGCGGTTCGATCGACGGCATGTCGGTGACAAGCAGGAGAGCTGGCGAGTTCTTTCTGATCGACCTGACGCCGACCGACGAGCGGGCCGAGCAACTGGACCTCAGATCGATCTTCTTCTTCATGCAAGATGCGTCCAAGCTGCGGTAGCCGCCGCCGAGACCCTCTCGTATGGCGAGCGATCGGCGGTGGGGCAAGCCGCCCAGAGAGCACACCACTACAGTCTCCCGCCATGCCGATCGAGCCAGACTTCCTCCGATTCGACACGCTCAGCCTGCACGCTGGCCAACGACCCGACCCCACCACGGGTGCCAGGGCGGTGCCGATCTACTTCACGACGAGCTACAACTTCCCCGACACCGACGAAGCGGCGGCGCTGTTCAATCTGGAAGCGCCCGGCCACATCTACAGCCGGATCTCGAACCCCACCGTGGCGGTACTCGAAGAACGGCTGGCTGCACTCGAAGGCGGTGTCGGAGCAGTGGCCGCTGCGAGCGGAACCGCTGCGCTCCACCTCGCCATCGCCACGCTGCTGAGCGCCGGCGATCACGTCGTCGCCTCGAAGAACATGTACGGCGGCTCACTCAACATGCTCACCCACACCATGCCCCGCTTCGGTATCACCACGACCTTCGTCGACCCTCGTGATCACGACGCATGGGCCGCTGCTATTCAGCCAAACACCAAGGTGCTGTTCGGCGAGACCCTCGGCAACCCCGGTATCGAAGTGCTCGACATCGCAGCGGTGGCCGACATCGCTCACAGCAACGGCCTTCCTCTCCTCATCGACTCGACCTTCAGCACCCCGTACCTCATTCGCCCGATCGAGCACGGCGCTGACATCGTCATGCACTCGGTCACCAAGTTCCTCGGCGGCCATGGTGTGGCCCTCGGCGGCGCCATCGTCGACGGCGGCCGCTTCGACTGGGAAGCATCCGGCAAGTTCCCGACACTCACCGAGCCCTATGCCGGCTACCACGGCATCGTCTTCACCGAAGAGTTCGGCCCCGCCGCCATGGGCATGCGGGCCAGGGCCGAAGGCCTCCGAGACTTCGGCGCATCGATGAGTCCACAGAACGCCTTCCAACTCTTGCAAGGTGTCGAGACGCTGCCCCTCCGGATGCAGCGCCATGTCAGCAACGCCAAGGCAGTCATCGATGCGCTCCTCGCCAACGACGCCGTCAGCTGGGTCAGCCACCCGTACAACGAAGCGCACCCGGATCACGAGTTGGCCAAGCGCCTCTACCCGAAAGGCGCTGGCGCCATCTTGAGCTTCGGCGTGAAGGGTGGCCGATCCGCTGGCCGCAAGTTCATCGAGTCAGTCCAGCTCGCGTCGCACCTCGCCAACGTCGGCGATGCCAAGACGCTCGTCATCCACCCAGGAAGCACGACGCATGGCCAGCTCAGTCCCGAGGAAATGAAGGCGTCCGGGATCAGCGAAGATCTCATCCGTTTGTCGGTCGGCCTGGAAGACCCTGATGACATCATCGAAGACATCGAGCGAGCATTGAAGTCGAGCCAACGATGATCATCGACGTCAACGGCCAATCGATTCACGCGGCAACTGGTGGGGTCAATCCGTGCCCCGAGGATCCCGTTGTCATCCTGCTGCACGGCGCTGGCATGAATGGAACGATCTGGCAGCTCCAGACCCGCTACTTGGCGTATCGAGGCCTCCAGGCCATCGCCGTCGACTTGCCAGGACACGGTCGCTCCGAAGGCGAGCCAATGACCTCGATCGAAGATCTCGGACAGTTCGTTGTCGATCTCATGGACGCCGCCGGATGGAGCCAGGCCAGCCTCGTCGGCCATTCGATGGGGTCGTTCATCGCGCTCGATGCAGCACACCGACTCGGCAAACGCTGCCGATCGATGGTCCTCATGGGTGCAGCGGGCGCCATGCCGGTCCACCCGCAACTCATCGCCGACGCTGAAGCCAACCTGCCCGCTGCTGCTGCCCTGATGGCGGCGTGGGGTCACGCAAAACCCGCTCATGTCGGCCAGAACCCCACCCCCGGCATGTGGATGACCGGCGGGGCCCGAGCCCTGGTCGAGCGCAGCGATCCCGGCGTCCTCGCCACCGATTTCCGGGCCTGCGCTGCCTATCAGAGCGCAGCCGAGGCCGCAGCCGATGTGACGTGTCCAACCACCGTGATCATCGGCCTCGGCGACAAGATGACACCTCCGAAGGCAGGCCGTGCGCTGGCCGAGGCGCTGGCGCAGGTCGACATCATCGAACTCACCGACACGGGCCATTCCATGATGACCGAAGCACCGCGTGCCGTGCGTGCAGCCATTCTCGACGCAGTGAGCTGACCCGGTGGATGCGAGCTTCATAGCGATCAACATCGCTTACTTCCTCTACGTCGCTGCGACGATTCCGAAGAAGATCATTCCGCTGCGGCTGACGCTGATCGTCGCCAGCATTGCGTTCGTCATCTACGGACTCATCGACAACAACCGCAGCGTGATCGTGTGGAACCTCCTCTTTGGCTTCCCACAGCTCTACCAACTACTGCATGAGCTCCGGGCCCAAGCCAAGATCAGCCTGACCGAGGAAGAAGAATCAGTGCGGTCTACTCGTTTCGCCACGATGTCGCCCCGTGACTTCTTGACGTTCTGGAGCATCGGCGAAGACCGTGACGTCGGGTCGTTTCAGCTGACGACGCAGGACGAGCCCAACAGCGACCTCGTTCTCGTCTTGAGCGGCGTCGCCAGCGTGAGCATCGACGGCCAGCATGTCGCCGATCGCGGGCCCGGAAATCTCATTGGTGAGGCGAGCTTCGTGACCGGTGATTCCGCCTCGGCAACGGTCGTCATGTCACCCGATGCCACCGCCCGAGTTTGGCCGCATGACAAGTTGGATGTGTTGTCTCGCGCTCAGCCCGACGTCGCCGCTTCGCTGCTGTCGACGTTTGCTCGAGAGCTCTCACTCAAGATGAGAAGCAAAGCCAGCTGACGGGACTGATCACCTTGCAAAGCACCACTGGCCCGACTCCACGCTGAAGGTGTCCTCGGGACGATCGATCAGTCGGTAGGTGCCGACGGGCCATCCTCGGAGCAGGATCACCCCATCGACCAGATCGAGTCCTGCAAAGGATCGAGTTCTCTGCGACGGAGCCGTACGGGAATGATCTCGCCGCGGGCCGATCTGGTGGGACGACGCAGCATCCGTTGACCGCACCACGAACCGGCCGGCAAAGACCACCACACGAGCCCCGACCGGCAGAGCATCTCTCACCTCATCGACCGAGAACCCAGCGGGGTACGACCAGAGCAACCGCATCGCCGGCCCAAGGATGCGATGGCGACCAGCACCGCCACTGCTCGCCTCAGCGAGTCGACCACTGCTCTTCGCCCTCGTCATCAACGTCACCGGTTCTCGTCATTCCCACATGGCGAGCGACCGCTTGGGAAGCAATGTGTTCTGGATGGATGAAGGCCTCGAAGCGCGTCGATCCTTCGATGCGGAGTTGATCACGAACCCCCATGGCAGCCTCCGACGCGTAGCCGTGGCCCTGGTCATCGACGCCGACAACCCACGCCAGTTCGGCGGCCTCATCGCTGACGTCAGCCTGGACGAACCCGATGGCTCGCCCGTCCCCGGCCCTGATGACCCAGTTGCGCCAGACCTCGTTTGGCCGCCCTGAACCGGCGATCTGAAGCCGATATCGATCTCGAAGATCCTTCAATATTGGCGGTTCGCCGCCAATGAACTCGTACAACCGCTGGGCGCCCAGCACGCCGACCATTTCCTCGGCGTGCTCCACCCGAAGTGGCTCGAGCAGCAACCGCTCGGTCGACATCATCACGTCCACGAGATCATCCTCGCACGAGATCGATCATCCCTCGGGCGGCACCGGGTGCATCTCTCCATCGAGGCCGAGGAACGTCGAACCGTCGGCGCCGTAGAAGGTCGACGAAGCACTCGAACGCAATACCTGCAGCATTGCCGGCACCTCGCCACCTTCTGCTTCGATCTTGGCGATCACTCGCTCAGTGCCAATCGTGTCGAGCAGTTCGAACGGACCCTGGGCCCAATTGAATCCCCACCGAATCGCCCGGTCGATGTTGACGATGTCATCGGAGATCTCGGGCACGAGATCGGCGGCGTAGCGGAGCGTCCCGCCGAAGATCTGCCAGGCCAGTTCGCCGTGCATCGACTCCTCGAACATCACCGCACCGAGGTCAGCGGGAACACCGTCGAGGTCGGGGGCCACTGCCTCACGCCACTCGAGTTCGTTGAGGTCGTAGGTCTCGCGACGCTTCGAGCCGTCGTCGAGCTTGACCATCCGACCGAAGCCACCGAGCTCGCGGGCCTTGCGGCCGAGTTGCCCCCGCTCGAGCATCTGCTGCTCGATCTCGGGGAACTCGGTGTACGAGCGCCCGATGTCGTCACCGGGAAGGTTGACCGCAAGGTTCTTGCCAACGAGATCCATGACGTCGAGACCGATCAGATCGATCAGCCCGTACAGACCGGTCGGCGGAAGGCCAACGGGCTTGCCCAGCACGGCGTCGATCGTCTCCTGCTTCATCCCGTTCATGAGGAACGGCTTGGCGATGTGCAGGCCGGACAACATGAAGAAGCAACCAATTCGATTGCCGATGAAGTTGACGGTGTCCTTGGCGTTGACCACGCCTTTGCCGAGCTTTGCGGCGCCGAAGTCAGCAAAGGCAGCGACGACCTCGTCAGTTGTGTCCTCACCGGGGACGAGCTCGAACAAGCGCATCACCTTCACCGGGTTGAAGAAATGGGTGATGGCGATGTCGGCCCGCAGCCGCTCGGGCATGTCGGCGCTGATGTCGCTGAGCGGGATACCGGAGGTGTTCGAACTGATGACCGAACCGTCCTTGCGGAGCGGCTCGACCTTTTTGAACAGTTCTCGCTTGGTGTCGAGGTCCTCGACAATTGCTTCACAGATCCAGTCGTAGTCACCAATCTTGTCGAGGTCGGTGTCGAACGTGCCGGTCTCGACGAGGTGACGGTCGCCCTCGTCGACAATGGCCAGCCCCCGCTCGACCGCTTCAGTGGAGATGTCGAGCATCAGCACCCGGCAGCCGGCGGCGGCACTCGCGGCGGCGATGCCCGCACCCATGGTTCCGCATCCCAACACAGCAACGGACTCGATCGATCGGCTCACGGCAACTCTCCTCGATTGGAAACGGCGGCCAGTGTGCCCCAACTCGTTCCGCGCTGCGACAGAGGTCTGAACAGGAACAGAACGAAGCCAGCCTCCGGTATCGGCTTGGTTCGGCGCCGGTTCCTTCTCACATCATCCGCCCACCACGGGCGTAACCCCGAAGCAAGCCACCCGAATGAAGGACCCCATGAAGAACATGAGCAAGACCACGAAACTCACCGCCCTACTCCTCGGCCTCGCATTGACCGCTGCTGCCTGTTCATCAGACGACAGCACCGACACCTCGGCGGAGGTCCCAGCGGCCCAGACCAGCGACGCTGGCGACGAGGCCATGGAAGACGAAGAAGCCATGGAGGACGAGGCGATGGAAGACGATGCCATGGACGACGACGCCATGGAGGACGACGAGGCCATGGCCGATGACGACGCCATGGAAGACGGCGATGCGATGAGCGAAGGCCGCCCGGTCATCAACATCGAGTTCGAGGGCCTCGAGCCGCTCGGCGACGACTTCGAATACGAACTCTGGACCATCGTCGACGGCGAACCCGTCACCGGCGGCGTCTTCGACATCGATGACAGCGGCGAGGTCGCCATCTCGAGCGATCAGGCCCACCTCTACGGACACGAAGGCGCCACCGACGTGGTCATCTCGATCGAGCCTGCCGTTGACCCAGACCCGGCCCCCGCTGCTCCCAAGCCACTTGGCGGCGCCATCGCCGACGACGGTTCCTTCACTCTCGACACCACCCACCCAGCCACGCTCGGCACCGACTTCAGTGACGCTGCCGGCCAGTTCATCCTTGGCACACCATCCGATGGTGAGGACAACAACGAGCTCTCCGGCCTCTGGTTCCTCCAGGTGCCCGGCCCCGAGGCCAGCCTCGAGCTTCCCGCACTGCCCGAGGGTTGGGTCTATGAGGGCTGGGCTGTTGTCGACGGCGTTCCGATCTCGACTGGAACGTTCACCGACGGCGCAGGACCTGACGCATTCGACGGCTTCACCGGCGACGGCGATGTGCCTCCCTACCCCGGCGAGGACTTCCTCGTGAACGCTCCCGACGGGCTCAGCTTCCCGCTGGACCTCAGCGGTGGCCAGGCCGTCATCAGCGTCGAGCCGGCCGACGACAATTCACCGGCACCGTTCGCCCTGAAGCCGCTCGTCGGCGACATCCCCGCCGACGCCGAACCCTTCACCAACTACGACCTCGGCGCCGGCCCGGCTGCCTTCTCCGCCACCGGAGCCCAGGTCTAGGTCTTCGGCTTCGCCGCACTCCGCCGGTCCCCGAGGCATCCGCCTCGGGGACTGCTGCGTTTCCGGCTTGCTCCCTGTGCGACGATGACGGCATGAGCGCCGAGTATCAGCACCCCTACCCAAGCCCTGAAACGCTCGCCGACCACCCGTTCGAACCGCTCGATTTCCAGCGTTTGGACTCGGCTGAGATGGCAACGCGGTCAACGGAATTCCTGGCCGAGATGGACCGTCGGCGGAGTGTTCGCATGCTCTCGGATGAACCCGTGCCGCTGCAACTGATCGAGAACGCCATCCGGACTGCGTCGACCGCTCCGTCGGGAGCTCACCTGCAACCGTGGCGGTTCGTCGTCATCGGCAACCCGGCAGTCAAGAAGCAGATCCGTGAAGCAGCCGAGGAAGAAGAGCGGGTCAACTACCTCGAGAACCGGATGAACGAGCAATGGCAAGAAACGCTGGCCCCGCTCGGCACCGACCACCACAAGGAGTTCCTCGAGATCGCGCCGTGGATCGTCGTGTTGTTCGAAGAGCGATTTCGGCTGGACGACGACAGCAACAAGAGAAACAACTACTACGTGAAGGAGAGCTGCGGGATCGCCGCTGGCCTGTTCATTACCTCGCTGCACCGGGCAGGCCTCACCACCTTGACGCACACACCCTCCCCCATGGCATTCCTCACCAAGGTGCTTGAGCGGCCGAGCAACGAGCGGCCGTTCGTTCTCTTCCCTGTCGGGTATCCCCTTGAAGGGGTCTTGGTGCCTTCGCTCCAACGCAAGCCACTCGACCAAGTGATGACCCTCATCAACTGACCACCGTCCCCGCCGACAGGGAACCTCGGTGCACGATCCACGTGCGACGAGGCCAACCCCAACAGGATGCTGTGATGAGCGACACCACCACGAACGCCGACAGCAACCCGATGCACCGATGGATTCTGATCGCCGTCCGAGTTGGCCTCGTGATCGCCATTGCGATCTCGGTGTCGTTTCCCGAGTGGGAACAATTCGCTGGCAAGGGAATGGCCTTCCGAGCGCCGTTCTACCTGTTGCCAACCATCGTTGTCCCCATCGTCTGGCGCTTACGCGGATCACACCCGACCTACCCCTATCTGGTCGACGCGTTGGTCGTCGCGCCGTTCTTGCTCGACACGCTCGGCAACGTGTTGAACTTCTACAACAACTTCGAGCGCACCGACGACGTGCTTCACTTCTTCAACTGGGTCCTCCTGATGGGTGGTGTCACGCTTGGCTTTGCCCGCCTCAACATCGGCCGTTTGAACGCATGGACGCTGAGTTGGGGACTCGGCGGGCTCGCCATCATCTGGTGGGAAGTCGCCGAGTTCATCGTGCAAGAACTCGGCACAGCGGGGCTGGGTCTGACCTACGAAGACACCGTTGGCGACCTGGTGCTCTCCAGCACCGGTGGTGGTGTCGGCGCAGCGATCGCCATTGCGCTTGCATGGCCGAGCAACAAGGGCTGACCGTCCGGGGACCGACGCGGCGAGGGAAAGAGTTGAACGAGAGCCAACGATCGATTCTCGAAACGACCACGGCGCCAGGTCGGCGACGTCGTAGGGTCCGTTCCCATGACTGCGATCTTCGAGCTCTCATCTGCTGTTGTCGATCAGCTCACCGAGCAGATGCCCGAACTGTCGACAATCCTCGGCGCTCCCGATCGGGACCATCTCTGGGGTGACACCAGCCCTGCCGGGTTCGAGGCAACTCGAGCACTCTGGGCTCGCATTCTGAGCGACTCAGCAGCGTGCGACATCAGCGGAAGAGATGACGAGGTGGCTCGAGCTGTGCTGATGGCCGAGGCAGAACACAGCATTGCGCTGATCGACACCGGGCATCACTTCAGTGACCTCAACAACATCGTGTCGCCGTGGCAAGACGTTCGTGACATCTTTGACTACATGCGCGATGACACCGTCGAGGCGTGGGAGAACATCGGCGAACGCCTTCGCACCATCGCACGACCACTCGCTGGCTATCAGGAGTGTTTGATGGTCGGTCTCGAACGAGGTGAGGTGGCGGCACGTCGACAGGTGAACGTCGCCATCGAGCAGGGACGAAGCGCCGCCGGGCCTGCATCCGGGTTCAGCGTGCTCCTCGACCGCTTCGATGCTGCGAGCGAGGAGGACCCGACGCTGGGCGACGAACTCCGCTCCAACATCATCGAGGCGATCGAGACAGCGAAGACGGCCATCAGTACGGCGACCGACTGGCTCGAGAGCACATACCTACCCGCTGCGCCTGAAGCCGATGGCGTTGGTCGAGACCGATACGTGGGAGCTGCCGAGCACTTCCTCGGCGAGCCAATCAACCCAGAAAACCTGTACGCCTGGGGCTGGTCCGAGCTTCGCCGACTGACTGCCCGAATGCACGAACTGTGCGCCTCCATCGACGCCACGATCCCGGCGGCCGAGGTGATCAAGCGCCTTAACACTGACCCCGACGTGGGCGTCGAAGGAGCGGACGCCTTCATCGCCGTGATGCTCGAGCGACAGCAGGCCGCCTTGCGCGATCTCGACGGCAGCCACTTCGACGTACCCGAGCAGATCCGCACCATCGAGGTGAAGGCCGCTCCCCCTGGCGGCGCGCTCGCCCCGTCATACGCTTCTCCGTCAGAGGACTTCAGTCGCCCTGGCTGTGTTTGGTACCCGCTTGGTGACCGCACCTTCTTCCCGCTGTACGAGGAAGTCACCACGGCCTACCACGAGGGTTTCCCTGGTCACCATCTGCAGGTCGGCTGGCAAGCGGCCATGGGCGATCGCCTCTCTCGGTTCCATCGCCTGCTCGTGTGGCATCCCGGGTCCGGTGAAGGCTGGGCCCTCTACGCCGAGCATCTGATGGGCGAGCTCGGCTACCTCGAAGAGACTGCGTTCCAGGTTGGTCTCGTGGCCTCGCAGCTCTTCCGGTCGGCGCGAGTCGTGATCGATATCGGATGGCATTGCGGGCTGCCCATTCCCGGTGATCAACCGTTCCATCCCGGCGAGGACTGGTCGTTCGACCTCGCCGTCGAGATGCTCGAAACGGTCGCGTTCGTCGCTGCGGATCTCGCTGACTCCGAAGCAACTCGGTATGCGGGCTGGCCCGGCCAGGCCATCAGCTACAAGGTCGGCGAGCGCGCCATTCTCGACTTGCGGCGCGAGCTCTCGGGCTCAGAAGACTTCGACCTCAAGGAGTTCCACGCGAAGTTGCTCTCGGTCGGATCGATCGGGCTCGACCTGATGCGAGATCTCGTTCGATCGGCGTGACCGACCTCACGATCAGCGGCGGCGCCGACGTTCGTCGTGCACTGTCCGACGCCTCGCTGGTCACGCCGGTCGCCCCGGTGTCACTCGGTAGGGGCTCGACGGCGGCACTTCGCGATGCCATGGCAAGGTTTCGCGATGGTGACGCCCATGCCAGCCCGCGTGCAGGCGTCGAGCAAGCGATCAGCCGGATCTCGCCCGACGTCCTCAATGCAACGGCAACGGACCGCACTCGGGAGCACCTCACTGAAGCGTTCGATGTCCGCCACTTGGCATTCATCGTGCCGACAGAGACCCTTGCGCTTGGTCTCGGCCTCGCCGAGGCCGACCTGGGCTCGACCGTTGATGATGTCGGACTCGTCGTGCGGTCAATTGGTCGAGGTGAGCCAGCAACGCCGGAGACCGATGCTGCGACCGACCGCCTCACTTCGCGTTTGGCCGACCATCCCGACGGGGCAGTTGCTGCGATCTCGCTGCTCTACCAAGTCTTCGATTCGACCGCCGCACTGCTGTCCGTGTCGTTGATCGCCGAGCGAACGGCTCAGCCTCGTCGCAATGCCCTCGCCAAGACGGTTCGTCATGCCTTCGCTGACACCACCATTGGCGAGCATCACATCCCCGCCGGTCGCACGGTGGTCGTTTCGCTCGAGGCCGAGGACGTGGAGTTCGGTGCTGGCCCCCACCGGTGTCCGGGCGAGGCGCTGGCCCGGGCCATCGTTGACGGAATGCTTCATGGCCTCGCTGACGCAGAATTGCTGATCGACGACGTTCAGCTGTCAGCCGACGGTCGTCCTGCGACGCTCCCCATGCGTCATCGCTGAATCACAACGCAAGAAACATCGCCTTGGCCTCGACCAAGGGTTTGTCGTCGGAGCCGACGATCGCTCCACGCACTCTGACCATCCGCCCTCGGGCCTGGTCGTGCTCCGCCCACAGGCGATACGGGCCCCCATCGAGCAGCACTGGGCGCGGATAGCGAAGGTCCAGCGTGCCTGTCACCACCCGCACGCCGCCCAGCGCCGACGATGCCGTGCGAGCGCAGAGGTGATCGAGCACCGTCGCTGCCATTCCTCCGTGGAGCCAGCCAGGGTTCCCGCGGTGCTCGGGCTGAGGATCGAACGTTCCCGATGCGACCGAATCGGTCACGGTGATCGTCGGATGAAGGGCGGCAAAGATTCGGCTGACATCGTCCACCGAGCGATCCTACGAGTGCCCCCTCCCGACGCTCGAACTTGGGAGGACCCGACCCCTCCCAAGTGGTTAGCTGTGGGGGCGAACTGCATCGGCGGGGTCGAGTGCCGCAGCTTTCGATGCCGGGTAGAGGCCGGCCACTGCGCCGATCACGAGCGCAGCACCGACACCCGCGGCCAAGGCCGGGGCAGGCACGTCGACCGTCCAATCTTGCGAGCGGGCGTAGATCACGGTCGCACCGACCCCGAGCCCAACGCCGAGCACGCCACCGATAGCAGAAAGGGCCGATGCCTCGATCACGAACTGGCTTCGGATGTGACCCTTCCGAGCGCCGAGCGCTCGACGGAGGCCAATCTCCGATCGCCGCTCGATCACCGAGATCACCATGATGTTGGCGATGCCAACACCACCGACGAGCAGGGCCACGCCGCCGAGCGCCAGCAAGAGGTTCTGGAGATTCTGATCAACTTTGGTCTGTGCTTCGAGCGCATCGGAGGGGCGCGACACCTGCACTTCGTTTGACGACGCTGGGTTCGCCGTTCGGGCCAAGAGCGGGCGGGTGTCGTCAACGGCACCCGGGTTGACTCGCACGTACACCGCACTGTGATTGGGGTCAGCGCCGAGTTCGTTGGTTGCGTAGTCGTGACCGATCATCACCGAGCGGTCGAGGTCTGGATGCAGCGGATGCGACTTCAGGATGCCGATGACTTGAAACGTCCGATCGCCAATCGACACCGTTGGTCCTCCGGTCAGATCGCTGATGCCCAGCCGCTCGGCAGCAACCGAGCCCAGCACAACGACGGGCAGTTTCTGGGTGTCGTCATCGATCTGACGGCCGACGGCGGTTTCCAACCCGAGCGTTTTCTTCAGCTTTCCATCGACGGCAACAGTCGAGAGCCCGTACGGCGAATCATCAAAGGAGTTGCGACCGACGTCAGCGTTCAGCGACGTGATGCCGGCGGACTCGTCGACCGTTGGAACGGCGCTGAGCATTCCGGCAGCATCAGTCGGCAGCTTGGCTTCGTCGCCGAAGACGCTCTGACCGGGCCGCACCTGCAACAGATTCGTACCGAGGTCATCAAGTTCTGCGAGAAGGTCTGCCTTGGACGACGAGGAGATACCAACCACGGCGACCATCGATGCAATGCCGATCGCAATACCGAGCGCGGTCAACAGCGTGCGTGCGGGGCGAGAGACCAACCCACCGAGGCCGGTGCGGATTCGGTCTGCCATACGAAGACGGGACCGCCCAAGCTCGGCTGCTGGATTCGGTGAAGACGTTCGGCGGCTCATGACATCGCTCCTTCGAGGTCGAGCGACTCGACGATCTTCCCGTCACGCACGTTGATGCGGCGAGGCAGACGGTCAGCGACCTCGTTGTCGTGGGTGATGATGGCGATGGTCGAACCCTGGGTGGCGTTGAGGTCCAGCAAGAGTTCAAGAACGTCATCGCTGGTTCGGGTGTCGAGATTGCCGGTTGGTTCGTCGGCCAGGATCAACGACGGCTTCGAAACCAAGGCCCGGGCGATAGCCACGCGTTGTCGTTGACCACCCGACAACTTCGAGGGCTTGGTTCCCGATCGGTCCCCGAGCCCGACCAGTTCGAGGGCTTCCTGCGCTCGTTCGAGCCGCTCCCGCCGCTCGACAGCCTGATAGATCAGACCATTGGCGACGTTGTCGATCACCTTGGCCGTCTCGATGAGATGAAAGCTCTGAAAGATGAACCCGAGGCGTGTGGCCCGAACGGCGCAGAGCTGGCGCTCGCTGAGCGAGCGGGTGTCGATGCCGTCGATCAGCACCGAGCCAGAGGTTGGGCGGTCGAGCGTGCCCATCACATTCAGCAAGGTCGACTTGCCGGAACCCGACGGGCCGATGATGGCGGCGATCTCGCCTTCCTCGATAGCCAGATCAACCCCGTCGAGAGCGTTGATTGGACCGGGGTACGACCGGGTGACATCGACCAACTCGATCACAGCGCTCATGACGGCACCACCACTTGGGTGCCTTCATCCAGGCCGGTGATCTCGGCGATGCCGTTCACGACGTCCCCGAGCACAACTGCAGTCAAGGTCGGGCCGTCGACGCCGTCGACCTGCACAGCCCAGCCACCTTCGGCGAGAGCCACGAGAGCACGAACGGGAACCGTCAACACATCAGCGGCAACCGTTCGTGATGCCGTGATGGCGACCGTCTCGGCGCCGGCGAGATCTTGGCCCGCATCGATCGTGATCTTGACGTCGTAGCGAGTCGTGCCGTCGTCGCCGACCACACGCTTCTGGTCGGTCACCGTGCCGGTGGCGGTCGCTCCGGCAGACTCGAGCTCGACTGACGAGCCGACCTCGAAGAACGTGCGCTGCTTCGTGGTCACGCTCACCGAAACGGTTGGCGAATTGGCAGTGACGGTCACCGAGTCAAAGGTGTCGCCTACGTTCGGCGCTCTGTCGACGCGAATAGCTCCGTCGATGAACACCACCTGCGTCCGGTCGACCTTGCCCGTTGCCGGGTGGCCGACATCACGCTGCCACGCCTTCACCGCAATTTCGGTGGAGAGTCCGAATTCACCGTCGACCTCGAGGCGTCCCTTGTCATCGAATCCGGCATCGAGCAGGAACGTCTGGAGCTGTTCGACGTCGGCACCGGTCTGGAGACCGACCTTGTCGTTGGCCGCATCCCGCTCGCTCGTGGCCACTCGTCGCAGCTCTCGGTACAGCGGTTGCTCGCCCTGAGCGAGGATGACCGGCTTGTCGGCAACCCGCACGAGCTCGTCGCCGGGCCGCAAGACGTCGCCCGAGGTGGGTGATTTCGTCACGATGCCCGTCGCTTCAATGGGCAGGATGCTCTGGTCGCCGTAGCCAATGGTTCCATTGGCCTCTGCCTCTTCGACCAGGTTGCCACGAGAGACGTTGACGGTCTCGGCATCGGTCGAGGCTTCCGCGTTCGGAGTATCGGTCTCTTCACCTGTCGCTGCGCCGTCTCCAGTCCACAACAACGGTGTGAGAGCTGCGCCGCCCACAAGGAACGCAGCGCCAAGTGCGAATCGTCGACGCCCGATCACTGGTCGCTCCCTTCGGCCTGGATTCCAGCGGGCTCGCACTTCTGCATGGCTGCATCGAACGCATCGAAGTCGATGTCCGCGTCGAGCTCGAACGCACCTCCGGACATGTCGATGTCGAAGCCAGCGTCTGCCAGGCACTTCTGCATCTCGAGCATCTGGTCAGCCAACTCGGCCTCCTGTTCCGGCGACATCTCGAAGTCACCGAACGCATCTTCGAGAATCGGATCGCAGGTCTCCGAAGCCTCCTCGAACGAGTCCTCGTCGGTAGGGGCAGCGGCGTCACCGGCACCGTCTTCGACCTGGGTCGAATCGATGTCGGCCCCCTCGGTGCCGGCCATGTTGATCTCGATACCGAAGTCAGCCATGCACTTCTCGTATTCCGCCATGGCGGCTTCGGCATCTTCTTCGGTGACCTCCTCATTCTCGCCGTCCTCGTCGCTACTGCCGTCGTCGTTGCTGCCGTCGTCGTTGCTGCCGTCGTCTGCGCCAGCGTCGAGCGTCGGCAGATCAGAGGAAGCATCGTCAGATGTTGCGGCGCTGCCGCACGCACCGAGCGTGAGCGCCACGGCAAGGGCGAGGCCGATCAGCTTGGCGAGTCTGCGGGGTTGATGCGTCGTGTCTTTGGTCATGATTGGCTCCGTTTGATGGTTGAGGTGAGTTCGCCGATCTCGGCGATGGACACCACTTTCTGGGGCCGACTTGAGAGCAACCTGAGGGAAGCTGAGAGGCGGTCTCAGGTTTCCTCAGCACGTTCTCAGGTTTGCGGACGACACTGTTTCCATGCGAGTACTGGTGATCGAAGACGACGAGGTCGTCGCTCAGGCGTTGGAGCGTGGCCTGGGCGCCGAAGGCTTCGACGTGGATGTCGCAAACGACGGCGACACCGGCGTCTGGATGGCGACCGAGCACGAGTACGCAGCGATCGTGCTCGACGTGATGCTCCCCGGCCGAAACGGCTTCCGGGTGTGCGCCGACCTTCGAGCTGATGACGTCGACACACCAATTCTGATGCTGACAGCCAAGTCAGGTGAGTACGACGAGGCCGAGGGTCTCGATGCTGGCGCCGACGACTACCTCACCAAGCCATTCTCGTTCGTGGTGTTGGCCGCCCGCCTCCGCGCGCTCCTGCGCCGTTCCGGTCCTCGTCAAGCAGTCGTACAAGTCATTGGCGATCTCGAAATCGATTTCGACCGGCGCATTGCCACCCGGGACGGTCAGACCATCGAGCTGACCAATCGAGAGTTCACGTTGCTCGAGGTGATGGCCCGCCAACCGGCAGTCGTCTGCTCGAAGGACTTCCTCCTCGAACAGGTCTGGGGGCCCGACTTCACCGGTGGCCACAACGTGGTCGAGGTCTACGTGGGCTACCTCCGCAAGAAGATCGACGGTGACCGCGACAAGAAGATGCTGCAAACGGCTCGCGGCCATGGCTATCGGCTGGTGCCATGAGACGCCTTTCCATTCGATGGCGTCTCACCCTGCTGGTGACCTCGGTCTTCGTCGTCGCCCTGTTCTTCGCGGGCACGATCGCTCGGCAACGGTTGGAAGCAACACTCGTGTCCACCGCGAGGGACAACGCCACGCAAACGCTTGCTGAATCGTTCTTCCCGATCGAGGTCGTCGATGGTGACACGACCTTTGCGATCGACGGCATCACACGCTTTGTGTTCACCGATGTCGATGGCAACGAGCTCGGGCAGGACGAGTTCGCTGCATTGATCAATCTCGCGACTGCGGAGCAGCTGGCCGAACTCGGCTTCTTCGTCGAATCCGGAGCCTTCGCTGTCGACGTTGGCCCGATCACGGCGGAGGAAGCAGAGCTGCTGGAGTTCGACGAGGCCGTGCTCGAGTCGATGACCGAGTTCCAGTCGATCGTGCCGATAGGCGAACCAGTAGCTGCCGACACCGCTGATGACATCGTGGTCGAACAGTTGGCACGGATCGGCGACGAAGAACTGACCATCAGCGTTGCGACGCCACGTCAGCCGCTCGACGACAGCCTGGACGCGTTCACCTACCTCGGTCTCGCTCTGATTCCAATGCTCGGGGCGGGCGTTGCTCTTGCCACGTGGTTGACCGCCACCCGCGTGCTTCGTCCCGTCGAGGACATTCGTCGACAGGTCGAACAAACCGATGCGGTCGACCTCGGGCAGCATGTTCCTCGTTCGGGGAACGGTGACGAGATCGATCGACTCGCCGGGACCATGAACGACATGCTCGACCGGTTGCAGGCCGCATCGATTCGTCAGCGGCAATTCATCTCCGACGCATCGCACGAGCTACGCAGCCCGATCACCGCGACCCTCGCGACCCTCGAGACAACCGATGCCAGCGATGTCGCCGGGCAGTGGCCCGACATCTCGTCGACGTTGACAACCGAGCAAGAACGTCTCGCTCATCTCGTCGACGACCTGCTCTTGATGGCAACGCTCGATGAAGCCCAGTCCGGTCCGACCTTTCAGCCGGTCGACCTCGACGAGCTGATTCTCGCCGAAGCGAAACGACCACATGGCGTCGAGATACAAGCGACTGTCGACCAACCTCACCGAGTCAACGGCAGCAGCGGGCTCCTTCAGCGCTGCATCGGCAACCTGGTCGAGAACGCAGCGCGACATGCAACATCGAAGGTGGACATCACGGTGAGCACGACCCAGGCTGGCGAAGCGGTCGTACGCGTCGATGATGACGGGCCAGGAGTTCCCGCAGACCGGCTCGAAACGATCTTCGAGCGATTCACGAGGATCGACGACGCTCGCAATCGCCGCCAGGGTGGCGCCGGGCTCGGCCTGTCCATCGCCAGGGGCATCGCCCAGCAACACGGTGCCACGCTGTCGGCCTCCAACCGACCTGAGGGCGGCGCTCGGTTCGAGATCATCTTCGTCACTGGTGACAACAGCGCCAGCTGAGAGCACGAAAGGCCTGTCACCGCAAGGCGGCCGCGACGTGCTCCAATGACGGAGTGCGTCGCCGATCCTTCCGTTCATACGCCGTCGTGCTGGCCGCGTCGCTGATTGTTGCGTCGTGCAGCCTGCTCGGCACCGACGACGATGCATCCGCTCCCGACGATGACAGCACCGAGGCGGCGACGCCCACGACAATCGATCCCACGATGACCACCACGATCGACGTCGCCAATCCGCGAGCTGGCGGCGACGGCCTCGGCGATCCGTTGTTCCCGGGCCTCGGCAACACCGGGTACGACGTCCAGCACTACGACATCGCCATCGTTCTGTCCGGTGATGAGTTCCGAGCGGAAACAACCATCGAGTTCATCGCCGACGCACCGCTCACCCAGTTCAACCTCGACCTCGTCGGCATGACGGTCGACCGCGTGTTCGTCGACCGAGTCGAGGCCACGTTCGAGCGAGACGGGCGGGAGCTCGTGATCACGCCGGCATCAACAGTTCCTGCAGGCCCTGCGGTCACCGTCACGGTGGAGTACCGGGGCACGCCCGAACCCATCGATGACCCTGCGGGTCCCACGGCGTTGGGGTGGCGAACCGAGGCGTGGGGAACGTACGTGGTGTCCCAACCGGTGGGGGCAGCCAACTGGTTCCCGGCCAACGACCATCCGACAGACAAAGCAACGTTCACGTTCGAGGTCATCGTGCCAGAAGGCCAGACCGCCGTCGGGCCAGGGCTCCTCGTTTCCGAAACCACCACGGCCGCCGGGACCACATACATCTGGGCGTCGGACGACCCCATGGCCACGTACCTTGCCTCGATCGTGACGGGCGATTTCGCCGTCATCACCAGCGGAAACACCGAGCCTGTCATTCGCCACGCACTCCCGACCGAGCGGGCCAATCAGCTCCTCCCCGCTCTGGCATCGACCAGCGAGATGTTGGAGACATTCGAGGCGCTGTTCGGGCCGTACCCGTTCGAGTCCTACGGCGTCGTTGCTGTCCCCGAACCGTTGGCGTTCGCTCTCGAGAACCAAACACTGAGCCTGTTCGACACCGATTTCTTGACGCTGCGACGCCGTACGGTCGAGAACGTCTTGGCCCACGAACTCGCTCATCAGTGGTTCGGCAACCACGTCTCGCCCGCGTCGTGGGCAGACATCTGGCTCAGCGAGGGCTTTGCCACCTGGGCCGACCACTACTGGACCGAACTCGACGGCGGCACCACCTTCGACGAGCGAGCCGAGGAAGCCAGAGCGCTGAATCTTCGACCCCCGACCGATGTCCGAGCGTCGACAATGTTTGATGCCACCATCTACCGACGGGGTGCACTCACGCTCGAGGCGCTCCGCCGCCAGATCGGTGACGACGCCTTCTTCGAGTTCCTGCGAGCCTGGACGACGACGTTTGGCGGCGCCACAGCGTCAACCGACGATTTCCTCGAGCTCGTTCGATCCCGGGAGGGCGTCCAAGCCGAGCGGCTCGTCGAGTCGTGGCTGTTCGACAACCGCATGCCCACGCTCCCCGCAGTGACGTCGTGACAGCACATCGTGAGGCAGAACTGCAGGAACGCGTCGGGGTGTATCCAGGCTCGTTCAATCCACCGACCATTGCCCACCTCGCTGTCAGCGAGGCGGCGCGAGACCAGCACCAGCTCGACCGTGTGGCATGGTCGATCAGCAGAACAGCTCTGGCCAAAGAGACGGTCGACCATCCATCGTTCGAACATCGACTTGGTGTTCTTCACGCCGTTGCGGCGGAGGTTGCCTGGCTCGAGATCGTGGTGACCGAAGCTCAGCTACTCGTCGAGATCGCCGACGGCTTCGATCTGCTGATCATGGGTGCCGACAAGTGGGCCCAGATCAACGAAGCCCACTGGTACGGCAGCGAGAACGCTCGGGACGTGGCCATCGCATCGCTCCCCGATGTGGCGATTGCTCCTCGCCCACCCCACGACGTACCGGCAACTCTCCTCTTGCACACCGCAGAGCATCACTATCACGTGTCGAGTAGCAAGGCCCGGGCCGGCGAGCTCGACCTGATGCTGCCGCCGGCCCGATCCTTCGCCGAACGCAGCGGCGCCTGGCTCGATCCGGCGAGCTATGACCGCTGGATCGCCCGGCAGTCATAGCTCGGCTCTCACCTGGCCTCAGGAATTGGGTGAACTCAGCTCGGGCCCTCGGCCCGGATGCGTTCGACTTCGGTCATGGCCTCACGAAGGCGGTCGATCCATTCGCCCTGGTGTTTGCCGACTTGGCCAACGCACCACGCCATGGCTTCTGATCGGCTGCGGGCGACGCCGGTGTCGATCAACGTGTCGAGCACCTGCCGATCCTCGAAGCGCAGCCTCGTCATCACCGGGACCGAAGCGTTCGTGAACACTTCGTCGACTTCACCGCAAATGACGGCCCACGACACGTGACGTTGCCAGTGGGACTGCGCCACTTCGGCGATTTTCATGCGGGAGAGCCGCGAGTCCTCGCGGAACGCTGCCATTCGAGCGCTGGCCGCCACGCGAGCGGCATCTTCGCCCTCCGGGACGTTTGCTGGGGTCGCAATCGTGCCGGTGACGATGATCTCATCGCGATCGGCACGGACCGAGATCGGTGCCGCGAACCACTCGTCGGGGATGCGTCCGGCGAACCAGGCCGCCACTTCGTCGATATCGCACGGGGGTCGCTCAGCCATGTGCCTCAACCTCTTCGCTCAGCAACTGTGGTTGCTCTTGCATGTGTGACTCCTGTCGCTGGATGACCGGGAACAGATGTTTCGGTCGGTGCGTTGTAGACATTACCTGTAATTCCGTAATTACACTTTCTGGAGCAAAGGAATCTCATGACCAACGCCCGCACCTCGCCGTCTTCCGATGCCGCAGACCTGATCGGGTCCGCCGTGCGCCCGACCGAAGCACTCCCGGTCCTTCCACTCCCCGACGGCGTGGTCTTTCCCGACATGGTCATCACCGTGGCCATCCAGTCAGATGAAGCAGCGGCCGCGGTCGACGCTGCAGGTTCGGACCGCCTCCTCATGGTGCCCAAGCTGGCTGCCTCGACCGAAGCGGGCTCGGCCCGCTACGCACGCGTCGGAGTCATCGGGCGCATCGAGGACCGAGGTGAACTGCCCGACGGCACGCCGGCGATCACGGTTCGAGCCGTTCACCGAGCCAGAGTCGGGGCCGGCGTCATCGGCGCGACCGCTGGCCTCTGGGTCGAGGCCGAACACCTCCTCGATCCGGAGCCGACGGCTGACCAGGAGACCGCAGCAGTCGAATACCGAGCGGCCGCAGCGAACCTTCTGGCCAAGATCGGCGGACAACGCATGACTGCGGTGCTGCGAGACATCGAACACCCGGGCGCCCTCGCCGACTCGATCTCGTACTGGCCAGAGCTCTCGCTCGAGCGACGCGTCGAGTTGCTCGAAGCCGTTGATGTCGATGATCGCTTGTCCCTTGCAACATCGTGGATCAAGGAAACGCTGGCCGATCTCGATCTTCGCGAGAAGATCGCCACTGAGGTCAGCGAGGGTCTCGAAAAGGGCCAACGAGATGCCCTGCTCCGGCGCCAACTGTCTGCCATCCACGACGAGTTGGGCGAGGGAGACGGCGATGTCATCGCCGAGTATCGCTCGAAGCTCTCGGCATTCGTGGATGCCGAGGCCATCAGCGATGCGGTCGAGGCCGACATCGAACGAGAAATCGGACGCCTCGAGCGGATCGGCACGGAATCGATGGAGGCCAACTGGATTCGCACCTGGCTCGACACCGTGTTCGAGCTGCCCTTCGGCACTCGCTCAGACGAGCCCATCGACCTCGATACCGCCCGCACGATCCTCGACAGCGACCACACCGGCCTCGATGACGTCAAAGATCGGCTGATCGAATATTTGGCCGTTCGCAAGCTTCGCGCCGATCGAGCAAGTGCTGATGACACGTCCCCAGCCCGCTCTTCGACGCGTCGCAGCGGAGCCATCTTGGCGCTCGTTGGTCCTCCCGGCGTCGGCAAGACCTCACTCGGCGAGTCCGTCGCGGCGGCGCTCGGTCGCTCCTTCGTACGCGTGGCGCTCGGCGGGATTCGTGACGAGGCCGAGATCCGAGGGCACCGTCGCACCTACGTCGGTGCACGCCCCGGCCGTCTGGTTCGAGCATTGGACGAGGCTGGCACCATGAACCCCGTGATCCTGCTCGACGAGATCGACAAGGTCAGCGGCGGCTACCAGGGCGACCCGTCCGCCGCTCTACTCGAAGTGCTCGACCCCGCACAGAACCACTCGTTCCGAGATCACTACCTGGAATTCGATCTCGACCTCTCCGACGTGGTCTTCCTGGCCACCGCCAACGTGCTCGACACGATCCCCGCACCGCTCCTCGACCGGATGGAGATCATTCGCTTGGACGGCTACACCGAGCGGGAGAAGGCGACCATCGCCCGTCAGCACCTGATGCCGCGCATCGTCGATCAGAACGGCCTCGATGCAACAGACATCTCACTCACCGACGCCGCCATCGCAGCCATTGCCGCCGACTACACCAGGGAAGCGGGCGTCCGCAGCTTGGAGCGGCTGCTCGACAAGGCCGTCCGCAAGGCAGCGACCTCGCTCGCCACGGGGTCGGCTGAAGCGCCGATCTCTATCGATACTGGCGACCTTCGAGCGGCCCTTGGACGCCCGATCCCGAGCGAAAAGATCGCTGACCGGATCGATCGACCTGGCATCGCTACTGGCCTGGCGGTCACCGGTGCTGGCGGTGACGTGCTGTTCGTCGAAACCGCATTGGTCGACGGCGACGGCGACTCGCTCCTCACCGGTCAGCTCGGCGATGTGATGAAGGAGTCGGCCGCCATCGCTCGCTCGGTCGTCGGCTCCAACACCGAACGCTTCGGTGTGCAACTACCCGAGGGGAAGCGAATGCACGTCCACTTCCCGGCAGGGGCCACACCAAAGGACGGGCCGTCGGCTGGCGTCACGATGACAACTGCGTTGGTCAGTCTGCTGTCGGGCCGCATCGTCAAACCCACCGTCGGGATGACGGGTGAGCTGACGCTGCAGGGCCGAGTCCTGCCCATCGGTGGCGTGAAGCAGAAGGTGCTGGCCGCCCACCGGGCGGGACTGACCGAGGTGATCCTGCCGATCGCCAACGGCGAAGATCTCGAAGACGTTCCCGCTGACGTGCTCGACCAGATCACCGTGCACCTCGCTGCTGACATCAGCCAGGTGCTCGACTGGGCGCTCGAACCGGCCGCCGTTGGGTCAATCGCTTGAAGGACCCCACACCTCGGTGAGGCGGTCTGGATCATCGGTGTTCCGACGATCCGGCCGCCCATCGGCAGTGATCTTCTTCAGCTCACCGGTGCGAAGAACATCAGGAAGTTTCCACTCTCGTCGGCTCCGTTCGATCCCGATCATGGTGGCCACCTGCACGTTGACCGCGGCACCGATCAGCAACACCTGCGCTGCCAACCAGACCCAGGTGAGTGCAAGCAGCGATGCACCGATGGCGCTGAGTACTTCGTTTCTGCCACTCACGATGTCGATGTATGACTGATAGCCAACGGTCAAGATCCACCAGAAGATCGCTGCCACGATGGAGCCGGGCAGGTCCCATCGCCACTTGGTTCGGATCGATGGCCCGTAGTGGAAGATCATCGATGCCCAGAACACCAAGATGACCACCGCCACCAGGGTGCGCAGGACCGACTCGATCGGCCCATCAGTGAATCGAGACCAGACCAGCAATTCCAGCAGAACGATCGGGACCGAGACGAGCAAGCTGCCGAGACCGAGAACCAGTGCAACCACCCGGTTGTAGTACCAGGGCCGCCCGTCATCGACTTCGTAGACGAAGTCGAGCGCCCGCAACATGCCGGCGAAACCTCGGCTGATCGTCCACAGGGTCAGGGCGACTGAGATCGTCAACAGGCCCAGCTCTTGCTGGGCGAAGAGCTGGTCGACAGCGGTGGCGATGCCTTCGGCCTCGCTGCTGAAGACCCGCTCGATGAAGCCGGTGATGTCTTCCTCGATCTCACTCGACAGGTTTCGCCCCAGCAACGAATCGAGCACGCCGAGGGCCGACACCATGGCCAGAACAACGGCAGGAAGCGAGAGCAGAATCCAGAACGTGACCCCGGCCGCGAGGTCGCCGATGCCGCCGTAGTACCAACGCTTGGAGATGTCCCAGACGAAGGTCCATGCTGAGCGAGCCCAGCTGAGCGGATTGATCACTGGCACAGGCTATTGACAAGCGGGCCGTCACCAAGGGACGGGTACCGTCGGGGCCATGAGCGGCACTGATTCCAGCCCGACAGGAAGCGCAGCGGGCGAGGCCTTCCTCGTCAACCCACGCGGTGGGGTGAAGGGGCCTGGGGTGCTTCTTCTGCACTCGTGGTGGGGATTGACTGACGAGGTCAAGGATTTGGCCGAGCGCATCGCCGATGAAGGTTTCACGGTGATCGCCCCGGATCTACTTGACGGCGCCAAGCCAACGACCATCGAAGAAGGCGAAGCAGCGCTGGCGTCGATCAGTCCTGACGAATTGTCGGGGCTGGTGATGTCATCGGCCAACGCACTTCGGGCCGTGGCCAAGGAACAGGGAGCCCCGATCGGCGTGGTGGGTCTTTCGATGGGCGGCTCGATGGCGCTGTGGTTGTCAGCCCGATTGCCGGAATCGGTCGTTGCGGTGGTCACGTTCTACGGCACCCAGGCCATCGACTTCGACGACGCAACTGCGGCGTACCTGGGCCACTTCGGCGACCAGGACCACATGGTTGATGAAGAAGAGCGGGTCGTCACCGAGTCATTCATCCGCCTGGGCGGCCGAGATTCCGAGTTCCATGTCTACGAAGGAGCCGGCCACTGGTTCTTCGAAGCGGGCGAGCACCATCACCCCGACGCCGCCGCCCTCGCCTGGACCCGCACCACCGATTTCCTCGAGACACACCTGCAGCCGTAACCCCCAAGGTCACTACCCCTGGGGTCAGGTCCCCCCAAGCACAACTCGCGTGCGATGCCAGGTCGTTGTCCCCAGATCTGGGTTGTGCTTGGGGGGACCTGACCCCGAAGTCACACGAACTTCTGCATGTTCTTGCGTTTCTGGATGCGACCGACCCAACCCTGACCGTGCTTGGCTCGGCGGTCGAGCTGGTCGATCGTGGCCTCCGCCACCTTCGACACCCCGGACAAGCGGTTCAGCTCGAAGTTGACGGCGGCGTGGGTCTTGCCCGTCATCCCGACCAACTCCAGCACCAGATCCGCATTGAGATCACGCAGCCGATCGCGTTCCTTGCGGCCGCGGCGAGTGAGCGCCATCGGCCCGGCAGGAGGAAGGCTCTCCAGATCGATCAGCAACTGCTGATCGGCCTCGGTGAGAGCTTCTTCGTTGGTCTCGGCCTCGGGGTCGAAGTCGGGATCGTCGTCGTCATCAAAGATGTCAAGATCGTCACCCGAACCATCGACGGTTGCCGACAGAACGGCGAAGAGCGACATCTGCTCGCCGTCATCGACCAGCGCATCGAGGCCTTCGTTCTCTTGCTCTTCGTACTCGTCGGTCTCGGCATCGCTCTTCTTCACCAGCACATGACGCCGGGTTTCTGAGATCGCCGCCCCGTAGTGGCGGAGCCGGGCGTCATCGGGCATGAACATGTAGGCCCGCTGTCGACCGCGGCCGGCTGACCAACGAACGATGCGACCCACCGCCTGCCGGAAGAACAACTCGGTCGTTGTCGTCGTGGCGTACACGCCGACCCGCAAGCGAGGAATGTCGACACCTTCAGACACCATCCGCACCGCCACGATCCACGGGGCGTTTCCGGACGCAAAGCGGGTGATCTTCGCCGACGCCTCGGAGTCTTCACTGACGGCAACCGTGGCGTTGATCCGGTGCCTCGAGCGCAAATAGTCAGCAATCCCCCAGGCGTGGGCCTGATCCATGGCAATCACCAAACCCCCTGCCTCGGGGTGCTTTTCACGGATCTTGATCAGCTCGGCATTCGCGTTGCCGAGCACGGTCGGAAGCCACTCGCCCTCGAGACTCAGGGCGGCACGAAGGCGCTGATTGGCCTGGGTCCGGGCGAGCGGATCGTCGAACGAAGCAGCAAGGTGCGCTCCGTCGGGGGCCATCCACTCCATGTTTCCACCGAACCGGGGGAAGAACACCGGGCGGACAACTCGCCCGTCCTGGAGCGCATCGCCGTAGCCATATTCGATGTCGGGAACGACCTCGTTGTTCTTGTAGTGAACGAATGGGATCGACCGGGTGTCACTGCGAAACGGGGTGCCCGACAGCGCAAGACGCTTCGCCGCCCCGGCAAACGCCGTCGACACACCATCTCCCCACGAACGCTCCTCACCGGCATGGTGGATCTCGTCGAGAATCACGAAGCCGCCGTCGGCCATGGCCGGGAACGCATCGGGCGACGAGCCCACCTGTTGATAGGTCGTCACGATGCCGTGGACGTCGGAACGAATACCGTCGGCGGGCGACCAATCAGTGTCGAGCATCAGCCCAAAACGTTCGGCTGCATCGGCCCACTGTTCTTTGAGGTGCCGCGTGGGTGCCACGATGATCAGCCGACCAGAAAGACTGGGCAGCGTGAGCCTGGCGGCAGTGAGAGCGAACGTGGTCTTTCCCGCTCCCGGGGTGGCGACAGCAAGAAAATCTGGCGATTCCTGGACTTCGTAGATGTCGAGCGCCCGGCGTTGCCAGGGTCGAAGTCGAAGGGTGGAGCCAGCCATGGAACCGACCAGTGTGCCGCCTTGACACCCGGTTGACGCCAGCTCGTGACACACTCCCACGGTGGATCTGGTCACGGCCCGAGGTGTAGTGAAGCGATACGGCTCCTACACCGCTCTCAACGGAGTCGACCTCGACATCGCCCACGGCATCACGGGGCTTCTCGGAGCCAATGGGGCAGGGAAAACCACGATCTTGGGCATGCTCATCGGCCTCCATCGAGCCGACGCTGGCTCGATCTCGGTGCTCGGCCACGATCCGTGGTCAGCTGGTCCGAAGGTGCGCGAACGCCTCGGCTATGCGCCCGAGCATCATCAGCTCCCGCCCGACGTGCGAGCCGCCGATTTCGTTCGTCACGTGGCCGAGCTCCACGGGCTCCCGAAGGCCGAAGCGACCACTCGCTCGAGCGATGCGCTCTGGCTCGTCGGCCTGGGAGAAGAACGATTCCGTCCCATGGGAACGATGAGCACCGGCCAACGCCAGCGCGTGAAGCTGGCCCAGGCGATCTCGCACGACCCCGACCTGATCATGCTCGACGAGCCCACCGACGGGCTCGACCCGGTCCAACGCGACACCATGCTCGAGCTGATCAAGAGCGTGGCCAGTGAGTTCTCGATCGACGTGATCCTGTCGTCGCATCTGCTCGACGAGGTCGAGGCGGTCTGCGACAACGTCACGATCATCGGTGAGGGCGTCACGATTGCGTCCGGCACGCTCGATCAGCTCCGCGATCCCGACTCGATCGGTGTCGTGGTCGAGATCGATGCCCCTGATCACCAAACGGCCGAGATCGGCACTGCCCTGCGTGGGCTCGGGTTCGTGGTCGAGATCGATCGCAGCCGCCTGGTGATCCAGGGAGACGATGAGCGAGTGTTCGACGCAGCGCGAGATGCGTGTGTTCAAGCGGGCGTCGGCATCGTTCGGCTCCAGCGCCGACGCTTGTCGTTGGAAGACGTGTTCCTGGAGCGACTGGGATGATCCGATGAGCCGAAGCGACGTGAGCATTCGTTTCTGGCAGCCAAAAGCGTCATCAGCGACGCTTTTGGCTGCCAGAACGGCTGGGGCGAACGCATGACAGATGTCCCTCAGGGCACACCGGCCCAGATCTACGACCGGGGTTATCGCAAGTACGACGGCGAACGAACCGGCGTCAAGGGCGCAATGCGCTCACTCATTTCGCACAGCGCAGCGCATGCGCTCGGGCTTCGGCGAACGGCGCGCTTCAAGGTCATTCCCGTTCTCATCATCGTCTCGGCCTACCTTCCCGCCGCCGTCTTCGTCGGCGTTGCCGCCCTGATCCCTGGCGACGAACTCGAAGAAGCCTTCTTGCCGACCTACGCCGGCTACTACGGGTTCGTCATCGCCGCCATCTATCTGTTCGCTGGCTTCATCACCCCGGAGCTGCTGGCCCCTGACCGGCGCAGCGGCATGCTCGGCGTCTACCTCGCGTCGCCGCTGAACCGAGCCACGTATCTGCTCGGCAAGGCCATCGCCGTTCTGTTGCTGCTCTTGATCGTCACGTTCGGCCCACCGATGCTCATGCTGATCGCCTTCTCGCTCGAGAACAGCGGCCCCGATGGCTTCGTCGAGTGGATCAAGGTGTTCGGGCAGATCCTCGCCGGGTCGGCCGCCATGGGCGTGATCTTCGCTTCGATCGGCCTGGCCATTTCCGCTTCGACCGACCGGGTCGTGGTCGCAACCGCCACCATCCTTGCTGCGCTTCCAGCGTCGGCGATCGCTACCGATGTGTTGGTCGATGTTGCCGACCTCACGCCGTACCTCCGCCTGGCCAACTTGCCGAACCTGCCACGCGAGATCATCTTCCGTATCCACGGAGAGCGGGGCCTGTGGGGAGCGACCGACAACCCCACGTGGACCGTCTATCTCGCCGGTGTGGCTTGGTGTGCAGCATCGCTCGCCTTCGTGTGGTTCCGCTATCGACGACTGCTGGTACGGCGATGACCAACACTCCCCCACCGCCGCCAACCCAACCACCAACGGCGGAGACCGCAACGGCCCCGCCGCTCAACACCGGGCCAGCCCCGACCTGGCCCCCAACCGATGCCACCATCGTCGCCTACGACGTGTCGAAATCGTTCGGCGGTCTAGTGGCGGTCAGCAACGTGACCCTTGCGTTTCGCCCCGGCGTGACCGCGCTGCTCGGCCCCAACGGCGCTGGCAAGTCGACTCTGCTGCGGATGATGTCGGGCCAGGCCTCGACCAGCACCGGCACGGTCTGGGTTGCTGGAGGCGACCCCCGAACGGATGCGGCCGCCCGAGGCAGAATCGGCCTCGTTCCTCAGCAAGACGGTGTCTTCGAACGGGAGAACTTGCTGGCCGTGGTGCGTCTCGGTGCCATTCTGTCCGACGTTCCAGACCCCGACGGAGCAGCACGGCGGGCTCTCGCCACCGTCGAGCTCGACCCCGATCTCGATCGACCCGTTGGCGCGTTCTCCAAAGGCATGCGGCAGCGAGTGAAGATTGCGGCCGCGCTGGTGCACGACCCACTGGTGCTCATGCTCGACGAGCCGCTCAATGGGCTCGACCCCAAACAGCGCCGCCAGATGATCCAGCTGTTCCAACAGCTCGGCCAACAGGGCAAGACCGTCATCGTGTCCAGCCACGTCCTTGAAGAAGTCGAACGCTTCGGCTCCAACGTCGTCGTGATCGCCAAGGGCCGGGTCGCGGCCGAAGGCAACTTCCACAGCATTCGAGCCCTCATGGAGGATCAACCGCTTCGGGTCAGGGTCACATGCTCGGACGCCAAGCTCGTCTCCTCGGTGATGGTCAAGAACGGTGCGGTGGTCGGTTGCCGACTCGCTGATGGCAATCAAGTCGAGTTCGTCACTGATGACATCCGTCGCTTCCGGCTCGACATCGCCTCGGTGTGTGCGCAACACCAGGTCCGACTGGAAGAGGTGTTCCCACTCGACGATGACCTCGAGAGCGTGTTCCGATACATCGTCGGAGGCTCCGCATGACTGCTGTCCTCGCTACGTACCGCATGTTGCTCCGCCAGCAGATCACGACAGGCCGGCTTGCACTCGCCGGTGGATTCGCGGCTCTCGCCATCGCCGTGGCCGTCGCCATCGGCCGCGACGACAGCTTCACTCGTCTCGATGACAGCGTCGGCTTCATCTCGATCTTCGGCCTCGGGTTGATGGTACCGAT
>CAYGQE010000026.1:0-76704 GCA_964351995.1 uncultured Acidimicrobiaceae bacterium
CGGTCGTGGCCGATCCACCGAGCAACACGTACACCGTGCGGGCCCCCAGCTCGATTGCGTGGTTGATCAGTTCGCCGGTCCCGCACGTATCAGCTGTGATGGGGTCGTTCTCTTCGGCTCCGCCGACAACCGACAGCCCTGAAGCCGCCGCCATCTCGATGTATGCGGTCTGCCCGTCAAGGCGCCAGGCAGCCTCGACCGCATCACCGAGCGGGTCAGTGACCACCGTTCGCTTGTTCGCTCCTCCCAACACGTCGAGGGAACCCTCGCCGCCGTCTGCCAGCAGGACACCATCGACCTCGCAACCCAACGGCTCGAGCGCAGACGTCACTGCGGTGAGGAGTTCTTCAGATGTTGCCGAGCTTCGAAACTTGTCGAAGGCAACGACGATGCGGCCAGCCATGTCGAGTGTCTGGGCTCAGGGGGTGATGACCCCGTCGCTACCAGCCATCACGATGACGTTGGCGCTCTGGGTATCAGCAATCGGCGAGGTTGCTGCGTCGAACGGCTTGACCACCGCCGCAGGATCGACGCCGAACAATTCGGCGATGGCTCGAGCTTCTGACTCGAAGCCCTCGACAAACAAGATCGCGGACGGGCCCGGCGTGTCAGCGTTCTTCGGGTCGGCGGCACCGTAGCCAGCTGCTTGCAGCCGGTCACGCGTCGACCCAGCAAGTCCGGGCTGAGCTGGGCTCGTGCCATTGAGCGCCAACGTGAGGACGTCGCTGGGGTTGCGTTGTGCACCGAGGGTGTCTTCCACCGGCACTTCTTCAGCGGGAAGCGTCGTCACGACGTCTTCGGGTGCCGAGGTGTCGGCAACGGCATCGTCAGCAGCGACGGTGGTCGGCGAGGTCTCATCTGCAGCAACCGAGTTGTCGTCGACGCCTCGAACCATCAAGAACAAGCCGAGAAGTACTGCCCCAACGATGACGGCGACGCCGCGAGCGGCGTTCACGCCGGCCGAACGGCCAAAGCCCTCGCCGGTGTCGTGTGCGCCTGCGGTCATGTGGATCTCCTGAACAGTTTCGGGTTGCGTAGGATCGAGCGAGAGCTTCACCTCGGCATCGCCGGGGTTCTGTCATGGGGGACAGTTTTAGCATGGCCGAGCTCGTCGGCCACCCGCCCCCTCCTTCGCGCTAGCATTGCGGACCTGCCCGGATAGCTCAGTTGGCCAGAGCGCTGCTCTTGTAAAGCAGATGTCGTGGGTTCGAATCCCACTTCGGGCTCGCTTCGTCTTCACGAAAGAGCTTCGGCAAACCGAGATCTTCAGCCGGCCAGATCGGCATAGATCTCGGTGTCGTCGAGGAACACTTCGATCAGCATCGTGAGATCACCGGCGTCACCAGGTGAGGCAGCCCAGCAGATGTTGCCTTCGACAGCGCCGCCTTCGAAGACCTCAGCGAATGTGTCGAGTGCGTCAGGGATGACCCCACACGACGGGTCGAATGTCGTCAACACGACAGCGCTCGGCCCGACCGCTTTGAACGTCAGCTCGAAAAGCGAAGCAGGCGCTGGACCGGACACATAGGTCACGCGAATCGGCACACCGATGAAGCGCAGGTCGCCGTCGGGTGCGTCGTTGAACTGGTTTTCAGCCAGCACAGCATCGGTGATGTCGCTCGCTGCACCGAGCACTTCGATGGTCCACGTCCTGAGCTCGCCGGTTGCGTTGTCCGTGTACTCGACGACGATCTGCTCGCCAATCGCATAGGGATCCTCGATTGCCCCCTTCCCCGGTACCACCGAGACCGTGGGGGCAGGTTCGTCACCCGGCGCGGTCGTCGTGGGATTGTCGACGTCATCATCTTCTGCAGTCGGCACCGTCGTGGTTGAAGTTGTTTCGTCGTCGTCGGTGGTGCCAAGCAGAACAAACGCCAGACCACCCACCGCGAGGACCCCGACGAGGACAGCACCGATCACGGCGAGCGCCTTACCGTTCCCACCGCTGTCGTTCGACACCGGAGATGACATCGGGGCAGGTTTGCCCGAACTGGGAGGTGGCGATGAATAGATCGTTGTTTCCGCAGCGGGGGCCCAACCCGGGGTGTTGTCCACCGGCGGTGCTGCGCTCGGCAGCCCGGTACCAGGCAATCCAGACAGGGCCGGCGGGGCCGCAAGAGGAGCGGGCCCAGGCCCATGCCCATCCGGCCACCAACGGTCGTCAGTCCCCAGGTACCAACCTTCGGGGGTCGGCATCGGATATTCGTTGCCATCCCATGCGGTGTACGTTGCCACGGTCCCTCCTATGCCTCCCGGCGTCGTACGACTTCGAACATCGCGATGGCCCCTGCCATGGCAACATTCAAACTGTTCAACTCGCCCAACATCGGAATCGATGCTCGCACGTCAACGCGCTCTTTGACCAGACGACCGAGGCCTTTGCCTTCAGCGCCGAGAACCAAGGCCACCGGCTGGTCATTGCCGAGCGGCAGACCGAAGATCGATGTGTCCCCCTCCATGTCGAGGCCAACGGTCACCACGCCGAGATCGGTCAGGTCCTTGATCGCCGTCGGAATCCCGCCCACTACCGCCATCGCCAAATGCTCGACCGCACCAGCAGCGGTCTTGGTGACCGTCGGCGAGATGTGAACAGCGCGGTGTTTGGCCAACACGATGCCGGTGACACCGGCGCATTCCGCAGTGCGCAACAGCGCACCCAAGTTTCCGGGGTCGGTGACACCGTCGAGCACCAGGATGTGGGCATTGGGCATCTGGGCCAAGTCCTCGAGCGATGACTCTGGCAACGGATCTGCACGCGCCATCACGCCCTGATGCGACTCGGTCAGTGCTTCAGATTCGAAGCGTCGCCGCGGCACCGCTCGCAGCGGAATCTTCATCTCGAACGACAGCTCATTGATGTCTTCGAGAATGTCAGCGGCATCCATGTCCTCGATCATCACGATCTCTCGAACGCGTCGTCGTCCGGCGAGTAGAAGCTCACGAACGGCCTGACGTCCTTCGACATGGTCGCCACCGAGCCCACGCTTGGCTGCGGGCGAACGTTTGCCTCCTCGACCTTGCGGCTTTCCGCGTCGAGACGGAGTACCGCTCTCGGGTGGGCCACTTCGCTCGGCTGCAGCCTTTGACGCCAAGCCCTTCGATGGAACGCCTCGACTGCCGGGGGCCTTGGAGCCGGCGTCCTTACCCCCGGTGTTGCGACTGCTGGGCCCTCTGGCGCCCGGCGCCTTGCCGCGCCCACCAGAGCCTTTGCTTCCGGGACCTCCAGTGCCTTTGCCGCCAGGGCTGCGAGCTCCCTGGCTCTTGTTTCCTTGGCTTCTACGTTGTCCGCTCATGCCTTCACCACCAGTGCTACGGCGTGACACTGCACGCCTCCTTGGAGACCATCGAGGCCTTCGGTTCGCTTGCCTTTGACTCGCACGTCGCCGCCCACCACTGAACTCAGACGCTCTTCGATCTCGAGCTTGTGCGGTGCCAGTTTCGGTGTGTCGACCACGACCGTGCAGTCGACGTTGACCACGACCCAACCGGCAGCTGCCACGTCCACCATCGCTCGCCGGAGCAGGTCAATGCTGTCGGCGCCGGCCAGAGTTGGGTCGGTATCGCTGAAGAGTTGGCCGATGTCTGGACAGCCAGCAGCCGACAGAATTGCATCGGTACAAGCGTGAGCGATCGGGTCGGCATCGCTGTGCCCGACGAGACCAACGACATCAGGGAAGTGCGTACCACCGAGGATCAGGTGTCGGTCAGGATCGTCGGACCACGGGTGGACGTCAAAGCCGTGGCCAATCCGGATGTTCGGGATTGGGGTCATCTGGAGATCGCTTCTTCGTCTTCGTGCCCTGCAGCTCGGGCCAGCAGCGCTTCAGCGACAACGAGATCGGCCGGTTCGGTGATCTTGAGGTTTGCGACGTCACCGTCGACGTGCAGCACCACCTCGCCGATGGCATCGACGAGCGATGCGTCGTCGGTCGCCCCCGAGGCGTCAGATGCCATTGCGTGGGCCCGTTCGAGAACAGCGCGGTGGAAACCTTGCGGCGTCTGAACTGCCACAAACCCGGATCGATCAACGGATCCGCCGTCAACCGCACGAAGCGAATCAGTGACAGCGACGACTGGCACAACAGCGGGTGCATGATCGAGCCCCGCAATCACCCGAGCAACGACTGCAGATGTCACCAATGGGCGGGCTCCGTCGTGGACGAGAACACGATCAACATCGGCAGGCACGGCCGCAAGGCCAGCTCGCACCGACGCAGCACGACTGTCGCCACCAGCCACAACAACATCACCTGGCAAGTCTGCCAAACCGACAACAGCACTCGGCACCACGACCACGACACCATCGACTGACGCGCTCCGTGGTCCATCAACGAGAGCCGCCACCGCAAGGTCGAGCACGCGGCGATCACCAAGGGGCTCGAGCTGCTTGAAGGTGCCAAAGCGAGTACCGGAGCCACCGGCCACGACGATTCCCCAAAGACCCATGACCGGCGACGATACCCCGCTGCCAGTGGGGCAAGGTCTTGGAGGTGCGCCCGACGAGCTCGCCTCCGCCAGACCAAGGCACCATGACGACAGGATGTGACATACCGCACTACCTGTCCGGTACGGTGGCGGGATGGTCGAACCCGAGCTGCTCCGCACGATCGAGCTCTTCGCTGACTTCAACGACGAGCTGCTCGAACGGATGGCAAATCTGTGCGACACGCTCGAGTTCCAGCGCGGCGATGTCCTGTTCTCCGAGGGCGACGAGTCGAACCAGCTCTACGTCACCATGAGCGGCAGGATCGCCATGGTCAATCGATCGATCGATGGCCGAGAGTCGGTTGTGGCTCTGATGGAGGACGGCGATCTCTTCGGCGAGATGCCCCTCTTCGATCGCCAGATGCGATCCACCGATGCCCGAGCACTCGAACCCTCGACTGCTGTGGTCATTCCGTACGCCCCGCTCCGCCAGATCTATGAGGACGACCCCAAGCAGCTGTGGCGCGTCGTGGCTCTACTCGCCAACCGACTCCGGGCAATGGACGGTGTCCTGGCCGACTCGGTGTTCCTCGACGTCACGGGCCGAACAGCCAAGCGTCTGCTCGAGATCGCTGGCGATGCCGACGAGTTCGCTCTGCCAGTCACCCAGGAAGAACTTGCGGGCATGGTCGGCGCAAGCCGCGAGCGGGTCAACAAGGCAATTGCCAGCTTCATCCGCCTCGGCTGGCTCGAACAACGAGATCGCCGCTACGTGATTCTCAAGCGAGATCAGCTCGAACTTCGTTCACGCTGACGCTCTGAACCTGCGTTGCGTTCCCGCCATTCGAGTCGGTGCTGCGCTCAGACCCTTCGACCGCCCGTCTTGCGTCGTGCCGCCGAGGCTGCGCCCGAGATGGCCAGATGCAACTCTCCAGCACGCCGATCGCTCATGCCGTCGACTTCAGCGATCTGCTCGGCTGTTGCCTCGAGCAGGACATCGAGCGTGCCGAACCTCTCGACCAAGGACTCCATCAGCGGCTCAGACAAACGCGGAACACGGGTGAGGAGCCCAAGCCCCTTCGGGCTCAACGATGCGCTCAAGTCGGTGCCTGCTGATGCCAAGTGGAGTGTCTTCGCCATGATCTCTTCGTTGAAGAGTGCGTCGTCATCGAGCGCTGACAGCGCCGTCATGGCCTCTTCCACGCGGAACGCACTGTCATCCTGGAAGTAGTCGCGAATCAGGAGACGACGATCGTCGGCCACACCACTCATCAATTCATTGAGCTGGAGGCGAACCAGACGCCCATCGGAGCCCAACTCAAGCAAGTTCCGTTCGATCTCGGATGCGATTCGCACGGTCATCTCCGCCCGTTGCAGCACTTCGACGACATCGTTCAGAGCAACGAGATTGTTGACCTCGAGTGCAGCGAGCGTGTGCGTGACTTGATCGAGGCGGTTCCGGTACCGCTCGAGCGTCTGCAGCGCCTGGTTGGACCGCTCGAGAAGCCGACTGACAGATTCGAGCGAGTGGCGTTGATCGCCCACGTACGCCTGGATCTCCTTGCGCGATTCCGACACGGCGATGACCGGCACATTGAGACTGCGGGCCACTCGCTCTGCGGTGCGATGACGGGTGCCCGTCTCGGCGGTCGGAACGTTTGGATTGGGCACCAGGTGGACGTTGGCTCGAGCGATTCGGCTGCCATCAGATGCCAGGATGATGGCGCCATCCATTTTGGCCAACTCAGACAAACGTTGAGGAGTGAACGCTGCATCGAGCAAGAACCCGCCCGAACAGATGTTGAGGACGTCGGGACCATCGCCGAACACGATCAGCCCGCCACGACCGGACTGCAACACTCGATCGAGGCCATCACGCAGCGGCGTCCCAGGTGCAACCTGGGTCAGCGCACGCGCCATCGCGCCATCGAGTCCAAAGTCCATCGCCACATCGTAGTTCAAGACCCACCGACCTCTCTGGTGGGTTCTCACAGCGCCGCTCGAGCCCACTGACGGTCGCCCAAGTTCAGAGTCGGTCAGAACGGCGCACCGATCGGTGCCGGCAGCTGCGCCAAGGCCTCGCTGATGGTGCCCGCCCGGATCAGGCGCATGCCGGTCGGCCCGTCGCCAGCCGAGTTGGGCACGATCGCGCTGCGGAAGCCAAGACGGTACGCCTCCCCGAGGCGACGATCGAGCTGCGGGACCGAACGGATCTCTCCCGACAGTCCGAGCTCACCACACGCAACGAGCTCGGACGGGAACGGAGAATCAGCAATCGCGGAAGCGACGGCAAGCGCAACACCAAGATCGGCGCCGGGCTCGACAATCGACGCACCACCGGCTGCCGAGACAAACACCTGCTGTCCGTAGGTCGAGACACCACCGCGTTGTTCAAGTACCGCACACACCAGCTTGGCGCGGCTTCCACTGAGACCCTCGGCCGTGATCGCTGCGGGGCGATCGCCATGGGGGGAGGCCAACGCCTGGACCTCGACGAGCACCGGGCGATGACCATCGAGCGCCGGCACCACCATCGAGCCGGCCGTGTCGAGACGCCGATCAGCCAAGAAGCGACCACTCGGGTCAGAGACTGCCTCGAGGCCGAGGCCTGTCATCTCGAAGAGACCTACGTCGGTCGTCGGCCCGAAACGATGCTTGACCGCGCGAAGGAAACGCAGATCGTGATGTCGATCGCCGCTGAACGAGAGCACCGTGTCGACCACGTGCTCCAAAAGTCTCGGGCCAGCAAGTGCTCCGTCTTTGGTGACATGACCGATCAGAACCAGAGAAATGCCGTTTGTCTTTGCTGCACCGACCAAACGAGCGGCGGCCTCGCGTACCTGGCTGACCGATCCAGGTGACGCATCGAGCTCTCCAACTCGCAGCGTCTGAATCGAATCGATGATGGCTACGGCGGGCCGTTCGGCGGCCAGGGTGGACACGATCGTTTCAACGGCGGTGTCGTCCAACACCATCAGGGACGGGGGGATCGGCCCGAGACGGGCCGCCCTTGCCGCCACCTGGGACGGCGCTTCCTCACCGGTGATGAGTATGACTCCGGCGCCCGTCGAGGCGACAGAGGTGGCAACTTGCAACGTCAGCGTCGACTTTCCGATGCCTGGTTCACCGCTGAGTAACGTGACCGACCCGGCGACCAGGCCACCACCCAGCACTCGATCGACCTCAGCAAGACCAACAGGGTTCGGCACCGAAGTCGATCCATCGAAGGAATCAAGTGGTTGAACGGCACGTGCGGCCGCTGGCTTGCCCTTCCCAGCCGCTACCACCATCTCTTCGATGGTTGCCCACCCGTCGCACGCATTGCACTGACCAGTCCATGCTGGCGTTTCCGCCCCGCATGACCGACACACGAATGTTCGCCGTTGTTTTGCCATCCCACCATCATGACAACGGGGTATGACACTCCTCCTGGGAGAAGGCGGCGATCACCGGGGCGAAGGATTCGACTTCGCGGACGGTGAAATAGTTGATGCCCCACCGGTCTCGACATCGCTCGATCTTGGACACGATCTCATCGACGGTCCCGATCAATGCATAGGGAGTGTTCGCCACATCATCCGCTGTCAAGCCGTCAACTCGGTCGACCAATGCGGCCGTGACGCCGTCCCGGTCTTCGGTGACATCCATGACCTGCGCAAGAGCGTTGAATTCCACGGCCTCAAAACGCGACCCTGCGCCGGTTCGTACTTGATCGAGCTGGGCATCAAGGTGCTCGACCGTCCACTTGACCGTGTGCCGATGACCATCTTCGAGCGTTCGGCCGAGGCCTTGGAGCCCGATGATGTCGGCGTGGGCGCCAGCGTGTCCCAGCAGAGCTGCCCCGTTTCCACCGACCAAGATCGGCAATCGGTCCTGCACCGACCGATCGATCGATGCACCCCGGATCTGATGATGCGGTCCGTCGTGATCCACGGTCTCTCCGTCCAGCAGCGCTCTGATGATCTCGACCTGCTCCGCCAACTGGGCCTTGCGATCAAACGCCGACCGACGCTCGATGCCGGTCTCGTCGTACTCGTGAGGGGTGTGACCCGCACCGAGGCCCAACTCGAAACGTCCTCCCGACAGCTGATCAAGGGTCGAGGCCTCCCATGCCAACTGCACGGGGTTCCGCATGGTTGCGTTGAGGACGAAGGTCCCCAGCCGGATGGTCGACGTTGCCTCCGCGACGGCTCCAAGGGTCGGCAACGGGGCCACGCCTGGGCCGACGTGGTCACTCATCGTGAAGACGTCAAAGCCAGTCGCCTCAGCTCGGCGGGCGACCTCGACTGGTCCATCACCGTCTTGGCTGGAGAACTGGCAGGCGAAACGAAAGGGTCGCAGCATCCAGGCAGCGTAGGAAATCGACGACTCAAGTGCAACTTTATGGTTGCACCAATTCAGGCTTCGGCTGGCGTCGAGACCTCGAAGCTGCGCAGAATCGCGTGCCCGTTCGACTCTTCAACTGCGGCAGCAGGGGCGAACCAGGCCGTTCGGTACCCGAGGTCCCTGGCTGCGTCGAGATTGGCCAGGTCGTCATCGACCACCATGATCAAACTGGGCGGTTGACCAGTCACTCGTCGCAGCACTTCGAAGATGGGGCGGTCTGGCTTCCGAACGCCGACCGCCCCGCTGAGGATCCACGGATCGATCAAGCCGTCGAGGCTGTGCTTCGCCTTCAACTTGTTGGCCCAGGTCGTGGCGTCATTCGTGATGCACGCGACCTGCACGCCCTGATCCCGAAGGGTTCGCAAGAACTTGATCACACCGGGATTGAGCTGGAATCGACTGAGATAGGCCTCATCGAGTTCATCGACGTCACCGTCGAGATCGAGCGAACGCCAGAAATCGGCCGTGGTCATACGGCCAAGGCTGAGCGCTCGAGACCGAGCGACGATCTCGTCCTCGGTGACCGTCGACCCCATCTCTCGAACGAACGGCACCAAGATCTGATGAATGTCGTTGCCTTCTCGGTACACCACACCCATACCGTCGAGGGCCACGACCACCGGTGTGGTGCTGACCTCGTCACCGTTGACAAGACTCTCCTCGGCAGCGATGACCGGCGTGGGCCGGGGCTTGGGCTTCGCCACTTCTGGCTTCCGCTTCTTGCGTCGGTTCTGCGGCCGGAGCAGGCGGAGCATCTGGCCGAGGAGGACCAACGCAGCAAGGACTGCCGCAACGACCGCAATCCCCCGCCAGACCAGTGCGGTCACCGTTCGAGCCGACGATGCCACTGAAACGTCGACCGTGGAGGCGGCATCCAGTGTTGTCTCCCACACCCGGGTGGTACCACCGTCGCTTGACACCGCTTCACCGGTCGATTCCTCGATGAGCGTCGGGTCGCCGGGCAGCTCGACTCGCAACGAGACCGTAACGTCAGACGCTGATGCTTGGTAGCGAGTCGCCAAGTCCTCGATCGACCGCCCGAGGGTGGCGACAAGCTCGGGGTCGCCAAACAATTCGAGCCCGGTGGGGTTGATCGAGCCGCGGATGGCGTAGTCAACTCGCGCAAACGCCTTGGTCCGGTCGAGTTCGAAGTCGGCGAACAGATCGGCGTCGCCCGAGATCTCCTGCATGATGTCGTCGAGCTGTGCCGCTGTCCCAAAACCCTTCGACGCCGACAGCAACAACCCGCCGGTCTCGAGGCGCTGCGGTGCGTCGGTGGTCCAACCGGCATCATCGAGGTCGCCGAGGGCCAGGCCTACCGTCCCGAGGTCGATGATCTCGGTGGTCGCAGCGTCATCGAGTTCGACTTCGACCTGCACGACGCCCGAGCCGTCTTCTTCGACATCGACGGTGACGTCGATACGCGAATCGCAGCCGACCAGAATCAACAAAGCAGCAACAGGCCAGAACCGACGAAGAAGAACCGAAAACGCCCGAAGCACCGCCCCAAGGTAGTGGAACGATGCTTCAGACCAGTTCACGGTGCCAACCCGGGGCTCACACCGCCAAAACTGAGGGTCCCAAACCCGGGGTTCAGGACCTACGTTTTCGTGGGTCGTGGCCCCCGGTTGGGGGATCAGCTTGTGTTATTCGGTTTCGGCGAGCTCAGGCGTGGACGGCGGCTGGAAGCCTTCGTGGGCGGTGAAGGTCAGGCCCTGACGGCCGGTCTCTTCATCGGTAGCCACGTCGACCACGATGATCTGGCCGGCGCGGAACTCCTTGTACAGGAGCTTCTCCGACAACATGTCCTCGACCAAACGTTGGATCGCACGACGAAGCGGACGAGCACCCATCGTGGGGTCATAGCCAGCGTCGCCGAGGTGGATCTTCGCATCCTCGGTCAACTCGAGGCCGATGCCCTGGTTCTCGAGTTGGGTGACGGTGCGAGCAATGAGGAGGTCGACGATCTCGGTGACCTCGCTCTTGCTGAGCTCGTGGAAGACGATGGTCTCGTCGACACGGTTCAAGAACTCAGGCCGGAAGTGAGCCTTGAGCGCGTCATTGACCTTTTCCTTCATCCGCTCGTAGGTCACGGCCTCGTCGTTCCTCGAGAAGCCGAGATTGGCCTTTCGGAGATCCTGAGTGCCCAGGTTGGAGGTCATGATCAGCACGGTGTTGCGGAAGTCGACCGAGCGACCCTGCGAATCGGTGAGACGCCCCTCTTCCAGGATCTGGAGCAGCGTGTTGAACACGTCGGGGTGAGCCTTTTCGATCTCGTCGAAGAGCACGACGGAGAACGGCTTGCGGCGAACGGCCTCGGTGAGCTGGCCACCTTCTTCGTAGCCGACGTAGCCGGGAGGCGAACCGACAAGGCGGCTGACCGTGTGCTTCTCCATGTACTCAGACATGTCGAGGGTGATCATGGCGTTGTCGTCGCCGAACAAGAAGTCCGACAGCGTCTTGGCCAGCTCGGTCTTGCCGACGCCGGTCGGGCCCAAGAAGATGAACGAGCCAGAGGGACGCTTGGGGTCCTTGAGGCCCGCACGAGTACGACGGATCGATTGGGAAACGGCGTGGATGGCGTCTTCCTGGCCGATGACCCGCTTGTGCAGCTCGTCTTCCATACGGAGGAGCTTCTCGGTCTCTTCCTCGGTGAGCTTGTAGACCGGGATACCGGTCCAGATCGACAGCACTTCGGCGATCGACTCTTCGTCGACTTCGTCGAACAGGTCGACGCCGCTGGCCTTGATCTCGGACTCCATCTCCTCTTTGCGAGCGAGGAGTTCCTTCTCCTTGTCGCGAAGGTTTCCGGCATCTTCGAAGTTTTGGTTCTCGACCGCAGCCTTCTTCTGGTTGACCACGTCAGCCAGTTCGGACTCGAGTTCTTTGAAGGCAGGCGGCGTGCTCATGCGCTTGATGCGCAAACGAGAGCCAGCCTCGTCGATGAGGTCGATGGCCTTGTCAGGAAGGTGGCGGTCGGCGATGTAGCGATCGGCGAGGTTGGCTGCAGCAACGAGGGCCTGGTCGGTGATGGTGACCCGGTGGTGGCTCTCGTAGCGATCACGAAGACCCTTGAGGATCTCGATCGTGTGCTCGACAGTGGGCTCTTCGACCTTGACCGGCTGGAAGCGACGCTCGAGTGCGGCGTCCTTCTCGAGATGCTTGCGATACTCGTCGATCGTGGTGGCACCGATGGTTTGGAGCTCGCCACGAGCGAGCATCGGCTTCAGGATGCTGGCGGCATCGATGGCGCCTTCGGCCGCACCGGCACCCACGAGTGTGTGGATCTCGTCGATGAAGAGGATGATGTCGCCACGAGTCTTGATTTCTTTGAGGACCTTCTTGAGTCGCTCTTCGAAATCACCGCGATAGCGAGATCCGGCGACCAAGGCGCCGAGGTCGAGGGTGTAGAGCTGCTTGCCGCGGAGGGTGTCAGGCACCTCGTCGCTGGCGATCATCTGCGCAAGGCCTTCGACGATGGCGGTCTTGCCGACGCCAGGCTCACCGATGAGCACCGGGTTGTTCTTGGTGCGACGACTCAGCACCTGCATCACGCGCTCGGCCTCGCGAGTACGGCCGATGACTGGGTCGAGTTTCTTCTCTCTCGCCAGCTGGGTCATGTTGCGACCGAACTGATCGAGGATGAGCGAGCCCGATTGTGTGTCACCTCCGCTACCACCTGACGTGGCAGACGTCTTGTCGGATCCACTGCCGGACGGCGAACCACCGCTGCCACCCTGGCCGGACGGACCTGAGTAACCGCTGAGGAGCTGGATGACCTGTTGGCGAACACGGCTGAGGTCGGCGCCGAGCTTCACCAAGACCTGAGCGGCAACGCCTTCGCCTTCGCGGATCAGACCGAGCAGGATGTGTTCGGTGCCGATGTAGTTGTGGCCGAGCTGGAGCGCTTCCCGGAGAGAGAGCTCGAGCACCTTCTTGGCTCGAGGGGTGAAGGGAATGTGGCCGCTGGGCGAAGAACCACCCTGACCGATGATGTCCTCGACCTGGCTGCGAACAGCCTCGAGCGAGATGGAGAGCGATTCGAGCGCCTTGGCGGCGACGCCTTCACCCTCATGAATCAGGCCCAGCAGGATGTGCTCGGTGCCGATGTAGTTGTGGTTGAGGAGGCGGGCCTCTTCTTGGGCCAGCACGACGACACGGCGAGCTCGGTCTGTAAAGCGTTCGAACATGGATTTCCTCCGAGATCGGTGGATGAGGGCCGGCGTGCGTTGACACGTCGAGACAACGTAGAGAACAACCCTACAGCCCAAGGTGTTCCCAAGGTCGGCCCGGGCGGCCGTGACATGAGGCCTCGGCCCGATCTCGGCGAGCTCGTGACGTCTCTGCGAGAACTCCACCACCCTCTGTGGTGAAAGATTGCGTTGGTTGAGCCCCGAGGAGGACGCTCACCTAGCCTGTCCATCGTGGCTACGAATCCGCTCGCTCTTCTTCCAACCGCCGAGGCCGACAAGGCTCGCGTCGAGCAGACTCTGCTCGACGTCGTCCGGATCGACAACGATCCGTATCTGACGGAGATCTCCTCGCACCTGATCAAAGCCGGCGGGAAACGACTTCGACCGCTCTTTGCGATTGCTGGAGCAGCTGCGTCACTGCCAGACGGCACATCGGTACACGACGACGTGGTCCGAGGCGGCGTGGCCGTCGAGCTCGTCCACATCGGGTCGCTCTACCACGACGATGTCATGGACGAAGCCGAGATGCGGCGGCAGGTCATCAGCGTCAACGCCCGCTGGGGCAACCTTCGTGCAATCCTCAGCGGCGACTACCTGCTGGCCAAGGCCTCGGAAATCGCCGCCGATCTCGGCGTTGAAGTTGCTGGACTCCTCGCCACCACGATCGCCGACCTGTGCCGAGGCCAAGTCGGCGAACTCCAGACCATGTACGACGTCGATCGCACCGAGGAGCAGTACTTCCCTTCGATCGCTGGCAAGACAGCCTCGCTTTACGCAGCAGCCTGCCGCATCGGCGGCATCGTCACCGACCAACCTCGAGCTGACATCGACCGCCTCACTGAATTCGGCCGCCTCTACGGCATGGCTTTCCAGGTCGTCGACGACATTCTCGACGTCATCGCTACCGACGAAGAGCTCGGCAAGCCCGCAGGAAACGACATGATCGAAGGTGTCTACAGCCTTCCGGTGATCCACACGCTGGCCTGGCCAGAGGGCAAGATGCTGCGAGAACTGCTCACCGATGGCCTCGCCATCGAGGACCGTCACCGTGCGATCGAGATCGTGCGGAACGGCCCAGGCGTGGCGTCGTCGCTCGAAGTCGCTCAGCGCTTCATCAGCGAAGCCAAGACCGTGCTGGCCGAGGTTAGTTCGAACCAGGCTGCGGCAGCCCTGGCCGGCGCCGCCGACCACCTGCTCGAGAGCATCCCGTTCGAGAAGGCCAACATCACGTGAATGCGTCGGCGCAGGGCGCCGACTCATTCGTTCGATCTAGTCTCTGATGATGCAGCGTCTCCTCGGCGTATTGGAGGCTCCTCGGATCTCGCCTCCCACGCGACAATCGCTGCTGCGCGGAATTTTGGCATACCGAGCGGTGGTCGGTGTCTGGATGACCGTTGTGTTCGCATGGGAAGTCTGGGAACGCACCGGCAATGATCCCGCCAGGGTCAAACCTGACGTCGCCCACCCTGCCGTCGGGTTCACCTTGCTGGCGATCGCCTGGACCTTCATTGCCTACGTCGGCGTTGCGTATGCCCGGGACGCAGATTCGATCGTTCGCCCCGCCGTGGTCTTCAGCGAGATCGCTCTTGCTGCCACACTCTTGTTCGCTGACATGTGGGTCTACGGCTCGACTCATTCCCAAGCACTCCCTACGGTCTGGCCGTTGGCCATCATCTTCACCGTGGCCATTGCTGGGGGCACAAGGGCGGCAGTCATCACCGGCATCGGACTTGGCCTCAGCCGCTACATCGGTTGGTTGCTCTTCTCTCCGGACAGCGAGAGTCCCTGGAGTTCCGCCCGTATCGCCAGCACCGTGCTCTTTGCGGTGGCTGGATGGGTCGCCGGCTACCTGTTGAACTCCCAGGCCGCCGCCGATCGGTCGATCTCCACGTATCGGGCCAGAGAGGAAGTGGCGAACACCCTGCACGATGGGGTTCTGCAGACACTGGCGATCATCCAGCGTCGCAGTGATGACACCGAGCTGGTGTCGTTGGCCCGGACCCAAGAACTCGAGCTGCGGGAGTACCTGTTCAGCGGTGCTGATGTGGCCAGCGACTTGGCCTCAGCACTTCGAGCGGCTGCTCGCCGGGCAGAAGAGCGCTACCCGATGCGGGTCGATGTGGTCTGTGCTCCTGATCTCCCCGCGGGCAATGAAACGGAGATTCATGCGATCACCGGAGCAGCCAACGAAGCGTTGACGAACGCGGCAAAACATGGCGGTGCGGCGACGGCGACGGTCTATGCAGAGCCCGGTGACGGTCACACGTTCTTTGTGTCGATCAAAGATCGAGGCGTTGGTTTCGACCCGCAGACTGCCAGCCGAGGCCAAGGTTTGAATCGTTCGATCCAGGGCCGACTCACCGAGGTCGGCGGTTGGGCCGAGATCAGTTCACAGCCAGGGCGCGGCACCGAAGTGAAGCTCCACCTATGACCCTTTCACCGACATCGCCACAGATCGAGCACCAAGCTCTGCTGAGCAAGCACCAGCCCATGGGAGAGTCCACGTCATGAGTTTCACCAGCCACGTGACCGTTGTCTTGGCCGATGACCACCCGATCTGGCGATCAGGCGTCCGATCCGACCTTGGGGAGAACTTTCACGTCCTAGCCGAAGCGGGTGACGCCGATGAGGCCATCGATGCCATCATCGAACACAAGCCAGACCTCGTCGTGTGCGACCTCAACATGCCGAACGGCGGAGGGCTGCGCGTCGCCAAAGAGTGCGGCAAGTTGACCAACATCGTCATGCTGACGGTGTCGGAAGCCGAACGCGATCTGCTCGATGCCATTGCCGCCGGAGCGATCGGATACCTCGTCAAGTCGACGCCGCCCGAAGAGCTCCGAGCTGGTCTTTGGAAGGCGGCACAGGGCGAACCCGTGTTCTCACCAGCCCTCGCCAGCCTGGTCCTCGGCGAGTTCCGAAAGATGTCGAAAGACCAGGGGCCGACGAACGCGCTGTCGGATCGCGAGCGTGAAGTACTTCAACACGTAGCTCGAGGCCATACCTACAAAGAGATCGGTGAGGAGTTGTTCATCTCACCGAAGACCGTCGAGAACCACGTGCGCAACATCTTGAACAAACTGCACCTGAACCGCAAGCAGGAGCTCATCCGCTACGCCGTAGAACACGGGATCGAGTAGGGAAACAGCCGCCGGGCGCTGCGCCCCGGGGCTATTCCTTGGATTCAGGGGGGTAAGCCCCAGCGACATCTGGGGGATTCTCCGGGATCCGCAGGTGTCGAGAAGCTCTCAAGATCAGACCATGTCTGATCCCTTCGTAGCGCCGCCACCGATCGCTCCCCCATCGGCGCCCAGCGCGCCGCAGCAGCCCCACCCGCCATCCCGACCAGTACAGCCGCCCGCAGCAGGAGCGAGCCCTCAGGCTCGACGCACCGCAGCCATCGTGGTCACCTCGCTCGGTGCGCTGCTCCTGGCCGCCGCAGCAACAGTCTTCATGGTGATCGCCTGGGACCGACTGCGATTGCCGGGAAAGGTCGGAGTGGTCGGCACTGCGTCCGCAGCCTGCCTGCTTGCCGGTCATCGATTGCGTACTCGTTTGTCTGGCGTCGCCGCAGTTCTCACCCATCTCGGTGCCGTCCTCGCCCCGCTCGTCGCTGGCGCCGGGGCGGTCGTTCTCGATGCCGACCGTCCGACGGTTGCCGTTGCTGGCGGCATCGTCGGCATGGTGGTCCTCCAGGTCTTCGACCGGATGGGGTCACCAATTCTCGCGGCAGGCCGAGCGCTGGCCTGCGCCGGAGTTGCGGTTGGTCTCGGTGTCTGGCTCGATGTTTCGCCGGCGCTGTTGCTCATCGTCGCCGCTGCCGGAGCATCGCTGCTTCGTCGCTGGAACGAATCGATCATCATCGCTCTGCTCACTGCATCGACCCCGCTCATCAGCTGGGGTGCAGCATTGGCAGAACCTGGGAGCCTCCTCCCGTGGTTGAACGCACTCTCCGCCATGGACCAGTGGTTGACCTCGGTTGTTGCCATTGCAACGCTGATCGTGATCAGCGCCCAGGTCTGGCAGTTGCACACGCACCCTCTGCTCACCGCCGAAGCTCGGTGGGCCACCGCCACAGCGACGGCAATCTTCGCGATCAATGTGACTGCATTCGCCAACACCGCGATCGCAAACCCCAACTTCGTGCTCCTGGCCCTGGCCGTCTCCGTGCTCGCCGGTCGAACGATCGAATGCCTCTGGGCTCGATCGATCGGGCGCTACGTCGATGTCTGGACCTGGGCCGTCACGGGATTGACCTGTCTGTACGTGCTGTCCTTCGATGCCCCGTTCACTCTCCAGCGAACCGAACTCATCGTCTCGATCTTGCTGCTTGCCTCCTGGCTGCTGAACGATGCACTCGGGTCGATCTCGGAGCGTTTCACACCCATCGCGGGTCTACTCCATGGTTCGAGCGGGCCGATGTCGAGTTTTGGTATCGCTGTGACGTCGATCTCGATCGCTGTCGCCACGAGCGACTCGCGGGGCTCCGCTGTCGGCCTCATCGTTCTCGGGGCGCTCTTCGCTTGCAGCCAACGGACGTACCGGGCCGACTTGTCCTTGGCGGTGTTCGCCGCAGCGTTGACAGCCGCCGTCAGCGCACCCGTGTTGCTCCCGGTCGTGGCCGCCGCCGTGGTGGCTTCGTCGACGCTCATCATGCTGACCGATCTTCGCCGAGGCATTGGACCGAGGGCGCTCCAGCCGCTGCAGTGGATGAGTCTCGCCATCGCCGGTATCGCCGTGCTGGTTGAGGTACTCGTTGCCGAGCCCACGTGGGCGTCAGCTGTGGTGTACCTCCTTGCACTCGCAGGCTCAGGTGTCGCGCTCAGCCGGTTCTCCAACGTTCCCGATCTGTTGTTGCCACCGCGGTTTGCGCTGATCGCTCCATTGATCACCTCGTTCAGCGATCTCCACATGGCCGGCACACTCGCCGTGGTCACCGGTCTCGCCCTGATCGCTGATCATGTCATTCACCGAGTGACCGAGAGCCAGGTCTTGGGCTTCAGCCTGCTCACGGTCGGTTGTTGGACCCTTGCCGCCGACGCCGGCGTGACCGCCCCCGAGGTCTACATCGCGCTGCCGTGTCTCATTCTGACGAAGATCGGCGTCGACATCGTGCGCCGAGGCGGGTCGAGCTGGGTCGGCCTGGCCCCGGCCATCGGGCTCTTCACCTTCGTCGGAATTCTCGAACGGGTCGATGGTCATGGCGGATGGCACGCCGTCGCTGCCGGGACCGTCGCCATCATCGCCATGGTCGCCGGAGTCGATCGGCGATGGGCAGGACCATCGCTGGTCGGGACTTTGTCGCTCGTTGCCGTCGTCGGCGTCGAGACCGCTGCCTACGTTCCCGCCGTCCCGCTCTGGATCTGGCTCGCGGTGGGAGGAGCGTCCCTCGTCACAGCGGGTGTGTACCTCGAACGCAGTGCCGATGAGGAAGGAACGGCTTCGCTGAAAACGGCTTGGGCAGCGTTTCGTTGATTCGGCGTTCAGGAATTTCACCCGACCCCGAACCGACGAACGGCCCATCAAGTTCTGAACGCCTGAGGACGATCGCCCTGTTCAGTCTCGAGGCTGAGTTCTAGCGTTCGCCGTATGGATGGTGAAGGGCGAAGAGATCAACAAACAGGCGGGCCGCCCGATGCAACAGCCGAAGGTTGGAGTGCGACATCGAAAACCGAGAACGAGTCCGGTGACTTGGCTCGGGAGCACGTCGTCGAACTCCGCCACGATGCTGGGCTGACGGCCGGACACACGATCGGTCTTCGGCCAGGCAAGTTCCGCCTTGGCCCTCGTCGATCGAGCGAGGGTGGTTTGGTCACCGGTGCTCCTGAGGCAGTGAGTTTCGACCTCCTGATCGACCCCGACGGCAACGTCACTCTCAACGCCGGCCTCGAACCTGTTGCTGTCGAAGGGGTGTTGGTCGACCGCCCGGTGCACCTCGAACACGGCGACGTCATCCAGCTTCCAACTGACCACTTCGTCCTGAAGTCGTTCGGCGAAACGCCTCGTCGCCGACCCAGTCTCGCCATCACCCCGCGCACCGTTCCGCCGGCCTCGCTGCCTTCGATGACGGGTTGGCTTTGGTTCTTCGCTGCCGCGGCCCTCTTCGGTCTCATGCTCGGCTTTGTTCGCTCGTCGATGTTCGGGCTGGCCCTGATCGGACTCGGAGGGATCGTGGCGACGCTGCTCATCCGTTCCCGGCGCCATCATCGGGCCCGCGAGCAACGGGCCACCCAGCTATCGAACGCTCGCTCGCTCTTCTTCCATGAAATTGTCGACGGTCGCAAGGCAGCGGCGGAGGTCCTTCGTTCGGAGGCAAACACTCCCGCAACCGTCGCCCTGCGAGCTGCGCAACGTCCGACGCCAAATGGTTCGCGCCTCTACACCACCGTGGCCTCAGGCGATCGCTCCTGGCAACCACCGGTCGTGTGCCATCGCGACCCGGGTTGGGACCACCAGGCGATCATCGACGAATTGTCCTTCCTCCCAGCCATTCCGTTCACCGTTGACCTGGACGCCGGGCCCGTTGCGATCGTGGGTCCACGACTGGCCGTCCTCGCAGTCGCCCGCCACATCGCCACCACGGCCCTCGTCGCCGCCCCACCGAACACCGGTGTCTCGGTCCAGTCCGTCGTGCCCGCCGACTGGCGATGGTTGAGCCCTGGCGGAACACCTGCACTGCGCATTTTCGACGGAGTTCGCAGCGCTCCGGAAGGTCGAACCGTCGTGCTTGCGTCCTCCTTGGAGGCACTCGATGCTCCCTTCGCATTCAGCCACGTCGTGCAGATCCACAACGATGGCCGGGCATCGATTCGCCAACCAGACGGCGAGACCGGCGATGGTTTCGCCCCGCACGGCATTACCGAGAAGCAGGCCAGGGAGATCGTCCGGACGCTGGCCGGGCCCACCGTCACCAGTGCCCCGTCGCGCCAAGCAACAATCGACCTTCACCGCACTGACCACGGCATGCTGGATGCCGATCGACTGCTCGTCACCGGACCCGATCGTTCACGCACAAAGAACGTGCTGACCACAGCAGCGCTCCGACAGGCCGCTCGCTTCCCGGACCGATCGATCTTCATCCTTGATCGCGGGGACCGGGCGCTGATCCGGCTGGCCCAGCTCGATGCGTGCCTTCGCTATGTCACCATCGATCAGATAGCAAGCGTCGAGTTCATGATGAGTGAGCTTGAAGAAATCGAAGCCCAATCACCAAACAATCGGGTGCTGTTCCTCGCCCCCGATCTGTGGGAGGCAACGGCCTTCTACCGCAACAGCGGACGCTCCGTCCTCGCTGACCGAATCGACGGGCTGGTCAGCCGCATGGAGGTCCTCCCGATTGCTGCCTCAGCCGCCGGTCTCGAACGCGTACCTCGTTCGTCCTTCCTGGTCTGGGTCAACACCGACGGCGTTGATCTCGCCGAAGTCCAGGTGACGGGCAACGACGCAACGCACCACGCCCACATCGATCTCACCAATCTTCCTGGCATCGACCTCACTGCATCGGTCGCTCGCCTCACCACTTCTGCCAACGAGGAGATCCCCCAATGACCAACCCTACGTGGGCCGGACGTTCCGCCTCCCCACCCACGCCGGAAGGCGAGAGCCAACGTGCCGGGTGGATTCCCGTGGTTGGAGTGGTCGCTGCGCTCGGACTGGTCGGCGCCGGCGGCTATCTACTAGGGAGCTCGGATGACGCCATCGAAACTGCTGCGTCACCAACGACGACGGTGACCGTCGCAACCACCGACGATGCAGAAGCCACCGACAACCCGACGGCAGACACGACCGACGGCGACCTCGCCGCTCAAACAGCCGAAGGCGGTGCCGAGAACAGCACCTCAACCGACAACCTCGTCGAAGACGGAGCTGTCGATGCCGATACCGCCGAAGACAGCTCCGCCGAAGTTACTCCCGAAGCCGATCCCGATGTCTCTGACAACGTTGCTGCAGGAGGCGACACCACGGACGAACGAGGTGACGGCGACACAGCCGATAGCGAAGTAGCAGCGAACCAAGTAGTCCTCGATGACGGCCAAGTGCGCGGCGCGTTGTTGAGCGATGGCGTGCTGTACTTGGGCGGCGCGGTCCCGAGCGCAGAGATCGGGGATCAGATCATCGAGCGAGCCGAGGCGGTCGTCGGTGAAGGCAACGTCGTGAGCGAATACGTGATCGACCCCGAAGCCGAGATGGGCCAGGGCGCCCCGCTCTACATCGATGACGTCGTCCTGTTCGCGTACGGCGCGAACACGTACGACCCGCAGTTCGAGCCGCTGCTCGACCTCGGTCTGGCATTGCTGTCGCAGAACCCATCGGTGACCGTCACCATCATCACCCACACCGACGCATCAGGTTCCGCCAGCTTCAACGATCACCTGTCGTACCAGCGAGGCGAATCCGTGGCTCAGTACTGGGTCGACCGGGGCATCCCTGTCGGGCAGATCCGAATAGACGCACGGGGCGAGCGCGACCCCCTTGTCGATGACCACACCGATGAGGCAGCACAACTCAATCGCCGGGCTGAGTTCTTCATCGAGGGCCTTCTTCCCTGACCAATCCGGCGAACGACCGCTGGTCTTGCGATAGCGGCCAAGCCGATCAGTGACTTCAAACCCAACCGCCGGTTTGGAGGCAATCGCTCCACCTTCGGCGACAACGATCACACTCAGCAGTTCATTGCTCAGCTGATGCGGGACGATCGAGTGGTTGACGCTCTCTCTGGCCGCGTGGGTGTACCACCGATGAAGGCATCGATCTGGGCCATCGCGCGCTCGAGGACCGCCACCGTGCTGGCGACGGCCATTCAGGCTTCGGGCCTGAGTGTGGGGAAGAGCACGACATCGCGAATCGTCTGAACGTTGGCGAGCAACATCACGAGCCGGTCGATGCCGATGCCAAGGCCACCGGTCGGCGGCATGCCATATTCCAGCGCACGCAGGTAGTCCTCGTCGACGACCATGGCTTCGTCGTCTCCGGCATCCTTCTGGATTGCTTGCTCCTCGAAGCGCAGCCGTTGCTCGGCCGGGTCGATGAGTTCGCTGAAGGCGTTGCACAGCTCTCGGCCGGCGATGATGCCCTCGAAGCGCTCGGTGAAGCCGGCGAGCTCACGGTGATCTCGCGACAACGGTGAGACTTCCTTCGGGTAGTCGGTCACGAAGACCGGGTCCCAAAGGACGCCTTCAACCATCTTCTCGTAGATCTCGAGTATGAGCTTGCCTGGTCCGTAGCTGTCCTTCCACGACACCTCGAACTCATCGCAGACTGCTCGTAGTTCTTCGATCGGCATCTCGAGGTTCAGCGCACGACCCGTGTGCTCTTCAACCAGCTCGAGCATGCTTGCCCGCCGCCAAGGTGCCGCCAGACTGATCGTTCGATCTCCGTAGGCCAGCTCGGTCGTGCCGTGGAGCTCCATCGCCAGATGTTCAACGAGTTCTTCGACCAACAGCATGATGTCGGTGTAGTCGGCGTAGGCCTGGTAGAGCTCGAGCATCGAGAACTCGGGATTGTGTCGCGTGCTGATGCCTTCGTTGCGGAAGACGCGGGCGATCTCGAACACGCGGTTCAGGCCGCCAACGGTGAGCCGCTTGAGGTACAACTCAGGGGCGATCCGCAGGTAAAGATCGAGATCGAGCGCGTTGTGGTGCGTGGTGAAGGGCTTCGCCAGTGCGCCTCCGGGGATGGGGTGGAAGACCGGTGTCTCTACTTCGATGAAGTCACGATCTTCGAGCCACCGACGAATGAGCGAGACGGTCCTGGACCGCAGAATGAACGCTTCGCGACTCTCCGGGGTGACCCAGAGATCGACGTAGCGCTGGCGGTAACGCATGTCAGGATCGCTGATGCCGTGGAACTTGTCGGGGAACTGTCGCTTCGCTTCTGCCAGCAACACCCACTCCATCACCTTGATGCTGAGCTCGCCCTTGCGAGTCTTCATGACCTCGCCAGTGACGCCAATCCAGTCACCGAGATTCAATCCGCAGAACGCATCGAATTCGGGTGTCACCTTGCTGGGAGCAAACAGCTGCAGGCGTTCGCCGCTGTCTTGCAGCGTGCCGAACGCCAGCCTGCCTTGCACGCGGCGCAGCATGAGCCGACCGGCAATCGTGACCATGACACCGGTCTCGGTGCCATCCTCGATCGAGTCGTGCTCGGCGCGAATCGCAGCGGCAGAAGTGGTGGGATCGAAACGGTGTGGAATGGACATGGGAGTCTGCTGACAGTCAGTTGTTGGACGAGTGAGCGGTGAGGGCTAGAGCGGAACGACGTCGAGGCCGATGTCGAGCACGCGAGCGGAATTGGTGATTGACCCTGAAGAGAGCAGATCGACACCCGTGCCGGCATAGCTCTCGAGCGTGTCGAGAGTGATACCACCGGAAGCTTCGAGCAGCGAGCGCTTTCGGCCGGCCTGCACCGACCATGCGTCGGCCGTGGCCACAAGATCAGTGAGCTCGTTTGGTGAAAAGTTGTCGAGCAGGATGATCTCGGCGTTGGCCTCGAGCGCTTCGATCATCTGCGCTTCTCGCTCAGCTTCGACGTGAATCGTGCGGCCGGGCCAGAGGGCACGAGCGCGCCCCACCGCTTCAGTGATGGTCAGCCCGACGAGATGGTTGTCCTTCAGCATCAACCAATCGGAAAGATTGCCGCGATGGTTCGATGCGCCACCGGCTCGCACCGCCGCCTTCTGGAGCGAGCGGTACCCCGGGAGTGTCTTGCGAGTGTCCCAGACAGTGACACGGCCGTCGGCGATCTCGACCCAACGGGCAGCATTGCTGGCAACTCCAGAGAGATGACTCAAGAAATTCAAGGCCGTGCGCTCAGCCGTCAACATCTTGGCGAACGGACCAGTGACTACCGCCAGGACATCACCGGCGACGATGCTGGCCCCGTCCCGGAGGTGCCACGAGATCTCGAGAGCCGAATCGACCGCCTTGAAGGTCTCGTTGACACAGAGCGTTCCGGCGAGAACACCGGCTTCCCTGGCTCGGAACTCGGCGGTTGCCTGCATCTCCGGGTCGAGCAAGGACGACGTGAGATCGCCGAAGGGTGTGAGATCCTCGTTGAGCGCCCTCTCTACCAAGAAGCGGACATCGGCGAGGGGTGGGTTCAAGTCGTGCCGCATCGCCGAAGGCTACCGATGATCCGATCCGACGATGATCTGCCTGCTCAACCAATCTTGCGCCGGTCAGAGATCGCCGAGCGAGCTGACGGCACCGAACGCTTCAGCTTCGTCGTAGCCAAGCGCAACCACATCAGCTTCGAGATCGGGAGCAATCTCGAGCAGCGGAACCACCACGAAGTTGCGCTGGTACATGCGGGGATGGGGCACCGTGAGTTCGTCATCATCAACCGAGACACCATCGATCCACAACACATCGACGTCGAGCGTGCGGGGCCCCCATCGAACGCGCCGCTCACGACCGGCGGCTCGCTCGAGCGTGCGACACAGCTCGAGCAGACCGTAGGGATCGAGGTCAGTCTCGAGCTCGACCACGATGTTCAAGAACGCACCCTGCTCGGGTCCGCCCACGGGCTCTGTCTCATAGACCGATGAACACTTGGTCAACTCCGGCACAGCCTCGACAGCCGCACGCAAGTACTCGCGTCGGTCGCCGAGATTCGTGCCGAGCCCGAGAAAGGCTCGACGCACCGAACCAGTCATGCTTGCGAGCGATGAATCCTGACACCAGTCGACGCCACGATGGACGGCACCGGAGGACGCACCTTGCGGGCCACAACCGTGACCGAATCGGCATTGGGGTCACTGAGCACGAGGTCGGCGACGCGACTCGCCATGCGCTCGAGCAACAAGAATCGCTCGACTTCGAGCGTCGAAGAGATCAGCTCGATCGTGGCCCCGTAGTTGACCGTTGCGCCGAGATCATCTCCGCCGGCAGCAACTGCCATGTCGAGATAGATGTCGATATCGAAAATGAACGGCTGCCGCCTGGCCTGCTCTTCGTCGAGCACGCCACAGAAGACGAGGAGTTCGAGATCGCGCAGCTCAATACGGTCGTCGAGCGGCCCAGGAACCTCAGGCATTGTCGGCCACGTTTGCTGCCGCCGTGATCAACCCGCGACCCTCCGGGCCGAGTTGGCGACCCAGCAGGCGCTCAGTCACGACGATGGCCTGCGAGGTTTCAGGAACCATGCCAGACCAACGGAAGTAGCCGCCAAGCAGACCAGCGAGGCGATCAGAAATCTCCTCGGCATGCAGAAGGATCTTCGACTTCGAAGACAGCAAGCTGCGAAGCTCTGGATACATCTGTCCCAGCGCCGTCTCGGTGTCGAGCGTGGGAGGGAACGGCCAGTGCTTCCACCGAACGCCAAGCTCGTCGTAACTGTGCAAGTTGTGATCAGAGGCAATCAACGAGATCACGAAGTCGAACTTCTTCTCGCGAATCCAGATGATCTCTTCTTGACGCCGCACCTTGCGGTGGTTGGTGCCATAGCCCCCCGGCCGCTCCGAGATCGCCAGCTGATCGCCGATGACCCACTGGAAGTGCCGGGGTTCGATGCCCTGAGCCCACTTGCCTTTCGCCATCCCGATGTGCCTTCCCGCTGCTCGAACGTCTCGAAGAGGATGCCGGATTTCTCGGCGGTTGAAGCAAGTACCGGCTTGAGCGAGTCCCAAATTCCTCGGAATCCGCTGTTCCAGAAATCAGAAGGCTCCCGGGAGGACCGCCAGCGCCTTCGCTGTCGCTGCCACGTCATGAACACGCAGGAGATCAGCTCCGTGCATTGCGGCATGGCAGGCCGTTGCGACAGACGCCTCGATGCGATCATCGACGACGACACCTTCCACACCATCAGATGCCGCGAGCAACGAGCCCAACATCGACTTCCGACTGGTTCCGATTGCCACCGGGTGTCCGGTTGCCACGAACCGATCCGTTGCCGCCAGCAACGCGATGTTGTGCTCCAGCGTCTTGCCGAAGCCAAAGCCGGGATCGATCCACACGCTGGTCACACCAATCGAGTGAGCGTGGTCGGCTCGTTCGACAAGATAGCTGAGCACCTCGTCCACCACTGATGCATACGTCGGGTCGGCCTGCATGTTCTCGGGCAAGCCCTGCATGTGCATCGCGATCCAGCCCGCACCGACATCAGCCGCGACCTCCGCCAACGAAGCCGAGACGTCGTTGACAATCTGAGCACCGGCCGCGACCGCAGCGCGGGCCACCGCTTCGTGCCTGGTGTCGATCGACACTGGACAGCGATCAGCGATGGCTTCGATCACGGGAACCACACGCCTGGTCTCTTCATCGATCGAGACCGTCTCGGCACCTGGCCTGGTCGACTCACCGCCGACATCGATCATGTCGGCGCCTTCTTTGAGCATCGTGAACGCTCGAGCCACGGCTCGATCGAGATCGAGATGTTTGCCACCATCGCTGAACGAATCCGGCGTGACATTCAACACGCCGAGCACGCTCGGCCGCTTCGAGCCACTCTCGATCGCCATCCGCTCGAGACTATCCGGAGGGCCAGTACTCGACTCGAAGGGTGCCGGCGGTACGCCGAACCGAGCGGCCACGACTGAGCTGGCAACCCGCCGCATTGCCCTCGGCCACGGCGAGTACGCGCTCGATCTCTGCTGCCGATGGGGCGTATCCATCAGAGGTGGTGAGCCAACGACGGAGCGCCACCGAGGCCAGAGCTGGTGGTGCGGAGGCGAGCTGGGCGGCGCTCGTCGGATCGATCGCTGCGGCAGCCCGATCGAGCTCGATGCTGGCCGAGCGGGCGATGTCGGACGTCCGGACCAACAACGGCACGATGTCACGATCGCTGATCTCCGCCATCAGCGGTAACAGCTCGTGACGAACTCGATTGCGAACGAACCGAGGGTCGTGGTTCGATGGATCCTCGATTGGCTGCAGCCCAAGTGCATGGCAAAGCGCCGTCGTGTCCGCACGGCGAAGCCCGAGAAGCGGGTGGCGACCACCGGGCTCCATCGCGGCGAGCCCGCGGAGCCCCGCCCCCCTGAGCAGGTTGATCAGAAGCGTCTCGGCTTGATCATCGGCGGTGTGACCAGTCAGCGCGTCGCCTCCGAGCACACCCCACCGAGCGTTTCGCGCCCTTGCCTCGAGATCGCCCCCGGGGGCAACCTCGACACGCTCGCTCCGAAACCCTGCCCCGTGAGCTGCAGCGACCGCAGCCACCACCACGGCATCGTCACCGGAATCCGGACGAAGGCCGTGGTCGACATGGACCGCGGTGACGTCAAGACCGGCAGCAACGGCCAGGACCAACAGCGCCAGCGAGTCTGCACCGCCCGAGACGGCGCACACGACCGTTGACCCGGCAGCGGGAAAAGCACACCGGTCGAGCAACGACGCAACAGCGTCGGTCACCGAGGCGATCTCAGGAGTTGGTGGATGCCGTCATCCGGCTGATCCACAGCTCTGGCAGGCGAATCTCGTCGATGGCAGGGAGCGAGTCGGGGCTGCTCCAGACTTGATCGAACAACTCGCGGCCACCAGCGGCCTCGACGGCGAGGATGAACTTCTCGCCTTCTTCGTATTGGGCGAGCTTCGCCTCGAAACCGAGCAAACGCTGAATGACTTTGGTTGGCCCTGTTGCCGAGGTGCGCCGTTGTGTGAACACCCGTGCGAATCGTGGCTGTGAAGGGATCAGGTGCCGTCCTGCACGATCCATCGTGATGTCGCCATGCCCTTCGAGCAAGCTCATGAGGCCACTGACCTTGTCAAGCGTCAGCTGCTGCTTGGGCGACGCCAACATCTGCGACAAGCCACCATCGGTCAGCCCGTCGATGCCCGCTCGCTTCTTCTCGACCGCTGCCTTCGCCGCGTCGATGAACCGGCCAGGATCGGGGTCGACATCGTCCATCAGTTCGTTGACGAGCGCCAGGAAGTAGGGCCGCAGCCACGGAACAGCGGTGAACTGCGCCCGGTGAGTGCACTCGTGCACGGCGATCCACAGCCGGAACTCACGAGGAGGAAAGCCGTAGCGCTTCTCCATCGACATCACGTTCGGACCGACGTAGTAGACGAGATCCTGGGCCTCGGGGTTCTCGTCTTCGATGATCAACAGGTCGTACTGACCGATCACTCGACCCGACATCCAGCCAAGCAGGGCACCGACTTCGGCACCAGCGAACTTGGGGCCGACCTTGCCCATGACGGGCTGAACGAACTTGCTCGCCATCGAGCCGATTCTCGACGGTTCTTCGTCTGAGGTGTCGCTGAGCTTTTCGAGCAGTGGTCGGGTGAGCCGGTCAAAGCTCGCCAAGTTGGCATCGACCCAGCCGGCGCGATCGGTGACCCGGCCTCGAGCTGGGCCAGCCAACGAGACCAGACCGGTTTCAGCAGCGACGAGTTCTTCGGCTTGGCTCGTCAGCGACAGCATGTCCGAAGAGAGCGTTGCGAGTGCCCCACGATCGACGTCAGCCGACGAACCAACCTTGGCTGCAACCCGCCGAGCGGTGTCCCAGTCGACCGACGCGCTCATCTACTGCTTCTTCGGATAGCGGGGACTCTCCACTTTGGCGAAGTAGCCCACGACGAGCGCCGCGATCGTTGCGAAGGATCCGATGGCGAGAAAGAGACCGATCCAGAAATGCCAGATGACAGCGAACATCAGAAGAGTCTAGGCGCTCAGCTGTCGAGCGCACGAAGCGCGTCGAACACTCGGTCCCGAAGGCCCACGGGAAGATCCGACTGACACTTCGTTGATATGACGGTCTTGAGCTCGGTGTGGAACTCGAACGCATCGAGGCAATGCCCACAGGCATCGATGTGGCTGCTGATCGATGCGCGCCTTTCCGGCGTCAGTTCGCCGTCGAGAAACTCATAGAGCTGTTCGACTGCGTCTTTGCAATCGCTCGGATTTGCAGCGCAGGGGTCGTTGTCGGCGCTGGTTTCGTCTGCGTACGGCTTGTCGGTCATGAGCTCGTGGGGGCTGGATCGTTGGTGACGGTCGTTTCACCATCGGCGTCGAGGTCAGCTTCCGGAGGAGCGGCGAGACCACGAGCGACGGCAAAGTCGTACAACTCCCGTTGGAGGGATTTTCTTCCCCGATGCAGGCGACTCATCACCGTGCCGATCGGGATGTCGAGCATTTCAGCGATCTCTTTGTAGGCAAAGCCCTCGACATCAGCGAGCAAAACGGCGGCCCGATAGTTCTCGGGCAAGGCCTCGACCGCAGCGACGACTTCGGCCTCGGAGAACAGATCCATGAGCTCGTCTTCAGCACTTCGGCCCATCTGGCCGGGTGAGGCGAGCTTACGGTAGAGGTACATGTCGCCGACATCGTCGAGTTCGGTTTCTTCCGGCCGACGCTGCTTGGCCCGGTAGCGATTGATCTGCGAATTCGTGAGAATCCGGAAGAGCCACGCCCGCAGATTGGTGCCGGGTTTGAACGACTCGTAACTGCGAAACGCCTTGAGATAGGTCTCCTGGACGAGGTCTTCCGCATCAGCGGAATTCCTCGTCAGCCGCATTGCATGCGAATACAACGCCGGCATGAGCCCTTCGGTGTCCTCGACAAAGGTCGATCGATCTGCCACCGTCTGACCCTAGCGAGGAAGCGCCCGGCGGGCGGGCTCCGCGCGACAGATCAAACACGACGGCGCGGAACAGCGGTGCATGGTCGCTGGGGCGATAAAGTCGACGGCTTGCCCGGATAGCTCAGTCGGTAGAGCGTTTCACTCGTAATGAAAAGGTCCCGAGTTCGATTCTCGGTCCGGGCTCTCGTATTGCCGTCGGCCCTGGGGGCCTTTGGGCAAACCGGAGTTTCCTCGCTGCGCTCCGAAACTCCCACCCCGGTCGTCAGCGCCTCGGTCGTCAGCACCTCGGCACCTGGGGTCAGGTCCCTGTTACAACCGTGACAGGTTGAGGAACAGGGCCTGCAGAAGCAGGGCTTCGTTCGGGTTGCGACGTACGGCTTCGGTGGCTTGGTGAATGGCCACCAGTGAAGCCTCGGCCCCCTCGTCGGAACGCTCGATCAGGCGGTCGCGGTAGCGACGACTGATCGTGGCGAGGCCGAAGCGGATCTCATCGACCCGCAGCTTTCGGATCTCGCGCTTCTGCTTCGCAACGAGCCCGCTACGACCCGACCCTCGCTCCCCTGTCAGTTCGACCTGTGCATCGAGCGCTTCGAGTTGCTCGGCATGCTGGGCGTCAAGAGGTTCTTGGGCGGCATCCATGGCATCGCGCACCTGGCTGACCAATTCGTAGACCATGCTCCCTGTGCCATCGACACGATCAGGAATGGACTTCCAGAGCGCTGCCCGCTCCACCAGTGCGTCGTCGGTCGCGAGCAATCGAGCCCGTTCCATGTCACCGTTCGCCGCCGACGCAGCAATCTTCGCCCGTTTGGGCGGAACGCCAGCGGCGAACAGAGCGGTCTCCATCACCATCGTCGAGATGGGCGAGAACTCGACCGGCACTGACCGACTGGCAATCGTGATGATCTCTGGCACCACTTCTTGAGCCATCAGCACGAACACCACCGTCTCCGGAGGCTCCTCGATGATCTTCAGCATCTTTCCGATCGCCGTGTCGTTGATCAGCTCGATCGACGGCACCACGATCACCTTGCGAGCGCCTTCGACCGGAGAGGTCGACGCGGCGCGGATCAGCTCGTCGGCTTCCTCGGCCCGCAAGAACGGCCCGTTGGGTTCGATGAACACCAAGTCAGGGTGACGAGCCTCGAGTGCGAGGCGACGGTGCCGGGTTGCTGCTGTGACGTCGCCCGCCGCCACGGATGCCGCCGACAACAACAGCGCAGCAAACCCGAGCGCTCCCCGATAGGTCCCGCTGCCAGGGCTTCCCAACAGCATGTAGGCATGCACCGGCGCCGAGGCGGCGGCATCGAGCCGAGCCGTGGCGGCCTCCTGGCCGATCACGTCAGCCCAAGGGTCGGGCAGGACCGATGCATCTTCGATGAGCGTCATACCTTCGCCGACCGCTCTTCAACCGCAAGCCAGACTGCAGCGGCGACATCGTCGATGGATGCCGAACCGTCGACCACGACCCATCGTTCAGGCTCAGCAACGGCCAACTCACGGAAGGTCGCATGGATCCGGTCGTGGAACCCATCAGCCTCGGCTTCGAGACGATCGAGGGCCCGCTCGCGACGCCCAGCCACGGTTTCGGGCGGGCAGTCGAGCAGCAATACGAGATCCGGCCACAATCCATCGAGCGCCCAATCGTTGACCGCTCGTACCTGGTCGACGCCCAGACCTCGACCGCCGCCTTGGTAGGCCAGGGATGAGTACGCCGTGCGGTCGGAGATGACATGTCGTCCGTCAGCGAGCGCCGGACGAACAACTTCTTTCATGTGCTGTGCTCGATCAGCGGCCATCATCAGTGTCTCGGCCCGAGGCCCGAGGGGCGCTTGATCAACGCCGAGCAGCAGCTCACGGAGTTGACGACCCAACGGCGTCGCTCCCGGTTCGTGAGTGATGACGGGATCAGATCCATCTCGATCGACCAATCGCTTCGCCAGGAGGCGGACCTGTGTGCTCTTACCTGAGCCCTCACCACCCTCGAACGCGATGTAGAGCGCCACGCGATGCCTAGAACGCGTCGTCGCCACTCGAGCTGACCGAGTCGATGGCAGCAGACACCGAACCCTTCGGCTCAACAGCGTTTTCGGGTGCGGCCTTCATGCTGATCGCCTTCTTCGTAGCTTTCTTGGCGGCCTTCTTGGTCGCCTTCTTCTTGGTCGCCTTTTTCTTGGTCGCTTTCTTCTTGGCGGCCTTCTTCTTCTTTTTCGCCGGGCCCTTGGCTCGACGATCAGCGAGGAGTTCAGAGGCTCGCTCGTCGGTCAACGTCTCGACCTCGTCACCCTTGCGCAAGCTGGCGTTGGTCTCGCCGTCGGTGACGTAGGGCCCGAAGCGCCCTTCTTTGAGCACCATCGGCTTTTCACTGGCCGGGTCGATGCCCATTTCCTTCAGCGGAGGTTTGGCAACACCCTGGCCCCGGCGCCGCTTGGGCTGTGCCATCACCTCGACCGCCTTGGTGATGTCGATCGTCAGCAGTTCCTCTTCTGCTTCGAGGCTGCGGCTGTCGTTCTTGAACGTGCCGTCTTCTTGCGGAACGGCCTTCTGGATGTACGGGCCGTAGCGACCGTTGAAGGCCGTGATCTCACCACCATCAGCCGGATCAGCACCGATGAGTCGGGGCAGCGTCAGGAGCCGAACCGCTTGTTCGAGAGTGACGTCGGCCGGGTCCATGGTCTTGAACAACGAAGCAGTTTGGGGCTTCTCTTCGGTCTCGTCGTCATGCACGCCCATCTGGACGTACGGGCCGAAGCGACCGGCTTTGACCTCGACGTCGATACCAGTTTCAGGGTGTTGGCCGAGGATGCGATTGTCCTTCGGCGCATTGATGAGCTCGAGGGCCTTTTCGATGGTGAGGTCCGCCGGAGGCAGATCCTCTGGGATCGACGCTCGATCGTCGCCGTGCTCGAGGTACGGGCCGTAGCGACCGACGCGGGCCACGATGGCAACACCGTCTTCATCAGCACCGATCGGAATGGAGTTGACGGCACGAGCGTCGATGTCGCCAAGGCGATCATTTACTTTGTCGTGTAGGCCAGGCTCGCCACCGACGCCGAAGTAGAAGTCCTTGAGATACGGAATGGCCTCGCCGATGCCGTCGGCGATCGATTCGAGGTCGTCTTCCATACGGGCGGTGAAGGCGTAATCAACGAGGTCGGGGAAGTGCTGTTCGAGCAGCGTGATCACGGCGAAGGCCTTGAAACTCGGCACGAGTGCCGTGCCCTTCTTCCAGACGTATTCACGGGCTTGGATGGTGCCCATGATCGAGGCATATGTCGACGGACGGCCGACACGGAGCTCTTCGAGCTTGGCAACCAACGAAGCCTCGTTGTAGCGAGACGGCGGCTGGGTGTCATGGCCGGCGGCCTCGATCGAGTTCAAAAGCGCAGCATCGCCCTCTTCAAGCGGGGGAAGCAGCTGCTCTTTGGCGTCGTCTTCCTCCTCGGCGTCTTCGTCTTTGGACTCGGAGTAGACGCTGAGGAAACCCTGGTGCTTGATGACGGTGCCAGAGGTCGAGAAGACGGTCTTGCGCTCGTCGGTGGCGGTGACGCCGAGCCGGAGGGTGACGGTTTCGCCCGTTGCGTCAGTCATCTGTGAGGCAACGGTGCGCTGCCAGATCAGCTCATAGACCTGACGATCCTGCGTGCTCAGCTCGCCCGCTACCTCTTCTGGTGTGCGGAAGACATCGCCAGCGGGACGAATGGCCTCGTGAGCCTCCTGCGCACCTTTGTCGCGGCTCTTGTAGGTGCGGGGCTCGTCGGGAAGGAAGTCGTTGCCGTATCGCTCGGCGATCTGGATGCGAGCAGCGTTGATGGCCGTGTCAGAAAGCGTGGTGCTGTCGGTTCGCATGTAGGTGATGAAGCCACGCTCGTACAGACCTTGGGCCACACGCATCGACTGCGCTGAGGACAGTCTCAGCTTGCGGGATGCTTCCTGCTGGTAGCTCGATGTGATGAATGGAGCAGCGGGGCGGCGCCGGTAGGGCTTGGCCTCGCGGGAAAGCACCTCGGCAGCGCGCCCTTCGAGGGCACTGCTCAACGCAGCGGCAGCCGCCTCGTCGAGATGGACGCTCTCGGCCCGGGTGAGCAGGCCCTGCTGGGAGAAGTCGCGACCGGTGGCTACCCGTTTGCCGTCGACCTCTTGCAGCATCGCAGTGAAGGGCTTGTCGGCTGAGTCAGCGTCGAACGTGCCCTTGAGATCCCAGTAGTTGGCCGAGCGGAACGCCATGCGTTCGCGCTCTCGCTCGACGACGATGCGGGTGGCAACGCTCTGGACGCGGCCGGCAGAGAGGCCTTGCATGACCTTCTTCCAGAGCACGGGCGACACTTCGTAGCCGTACAAGCGGTCGAGCAGCCGACGAGTTTCCTGGGCGTCGACCATGGGCCGGTTGAGCTCGCCAGGAGCCTCGATAGCCCGCTGGATTGCTTCCGGCGTGATCTCGGTGAAGACGATGCGTTTGACCGGTACCTGCGGGTTCAAGACCTCGAGCAGGTGCCAGGCAATGGCCTCTCCCTCACGATCCTTATCAGTTGCGAGCACGAGTTCGCTCGCGTTCTTCATCATCTTCTTGAGCTTCCGGACTTGGTCCTTCTTCTCGGCGGTGACGATGTAGAGCGGCTTGAAGTCGTTGTCGACATCAATGCCGAGACGAGCCCACTTCTCGCCCTTGTGCGTCGCCGGTACATCGGCTGCGTTTCGGGGGAGATCCCGGACGTGACCGATCGAGGATTCGACCATGTAGTCGTCTCCCAAGTACTCGGCCAGTTTGGTTGCTTTCGCCGGGCTCTCGACGATCACCAGAGGTTGTGCCACGTCGTGAGCGTAGGAACTTCGCAGCCGAATCAGCGAGATGATCTGGAAACAGAGCGGTTTGCCTCATCTTTCGAGAGCGTTCCCGCCCGGTGAAAGAGGGAGCGAAGTCCACCTCTGCGCTTGCCGTTCAAGCTTTGACGTCGTGCATGTCTGGCATCGGCGCAGGGCCGGGAATGCGCCGCAGGATCAAGAAACCAATCGCCGTGGCTGTCACCGAAGCGGCGAGGACGCCCATCGTGGCCTGTTCGCCGAGCGCCGGATCCTCGAAGGCCAAGGCTCCGATGAACAGAGCCACCGTGAAACCAATGCCAGCAACCGCCCCCGCTCCCAATACGTGCAACGACGTCAAGCCTTCTGGCAATTCAAGCGCCGTGTAGCGGGTGGCCAGCATCGTGGTCACCCAGATTCCCAACGGCTTACCGAGTACCAGGCCGGCGATGACACCGAGGGTCACCCGTGAAGATGCAGCGTCTGACACCGCTTCACCCGACAACGTGACGCCGGCGTTGGCCAGAGCGAAGATCGGGATCACGATGAAACTGGTCCACGGGCTCATGAGCCCGATGAGGCGGCCGGTGACCGGGACCGACTCGCGAATCTGCCACGACATGTCCTGCAACTCAGAGGGGCTCGCGATGTCGCCTGAGAACATGTCTTCGATGCGTTCGAACGCCCGGTGACCCAGCAACGGGCGGGCGGGAGCGAGCAAACCGAGAGCGACGCCAGCAATGGTCGCATGCACCCCGGACCGGAACGTGGCGTACCAGATGAAGACCCCAGCCAAGACGTAGACCGGGGTGAACCACACCCTCGAGCGTTGCATCAGGATCACAAAGACGAGGCCAGCGATGGCCGCTCCCAGCCATCCGAACAGCAGGCCCTCGGTGTAGAACACAGCGATCACGAGAATGGCGCCGATGTCGTCGGCGATGGCAAGTGCCAGCAAGAAGAGCTTGAGCCGACTGGGGATTCGTGGGCCGAGAAGAGCCAGCACGCCAACAGCGAACGCAATGTCGGTCGCCATGGGAACACCCCAACCAGCAACGCCTTCACCACCGAGATTGATCAGCGCGTAGATCCCGGCCGGCACCGCCATACCGCCGATCGCTGCCATCGCCGGCAGTACCGCCTCCTTCGGCGAGGAGAGGTCACCGGTGACGAGTTCGGTCTTGATCTCCAGACCGACCACGAAGAAGAACAGCACCATCAAGATGTCGTTCACCACGAGCTCGAGACTCAGCGGGTGCCCATCCAGAACCAAGGGCATCCACGAGCCGACCGAGAGCTCGATCTCGGTCTCCCAGAAGTGGTGGTAGCCCTCGCTGTATGGTGAATTGGCCCAGATCAGCGCAGCGGCGGTCGCCAAGAGCAACAACACGCCCGAGGCCGCCTCTTGGGCGAGGAAACGGACCATTGGCCGGGCGACGCGCCGCGCCAACCGAGTATCGCCACCGCTCCACGCTTCAGTTCTGACCGGAAGCCCCCCGTCACGCGACAATGAAGCGCTCCGGTGCGTGCGGCATCAGCGAGCCGGTCTCATCGATGGAGTTCGAGATCAACGGTCGTACCTTCCGGTGTCGAGGTGAATTGCACGTCGCCAGAGCTGAGGTGTTGCATCAGAGGAACGCCGAAGCCGCCCTCGATCAACAAGCGGTCGGGATGTTCCATGTCGGGCACATCAACGAGGTCAGGCAGCCCGCCGCCCTGGTCGACCACGGTCAGGTACACCCGGTCAGAAGCGATGCGCAGTGTCACTCGAACTCGCCCGTTGTTCGATACTCGCTGGTCGGCTTCGATGGCGTTCGTCACCGCTTCAGACGTCACCCAGCGCAGATCATCGAGCCGGTCTCCATCCAGCACTTCGGCGGCGGTTGCTGCCGCAGCGACAACCATTCGAACGACGGTCACGAGATCAGTGCGAGCAGGTATGTCGATCTCGACAACATGCAATGCGTCAACGACAGGGCTCGGCCCGCCGGCTGGGGTGCTCATCGAGGGGTCAAGCTAGCTCACGCAACACCAATTGTCTGAGCTACTAGATTGGTCGCCGTGGACTCGGTCTGGGAACAATGGGATCTCGTGTGCGCCGAGCCTGGCGGGTGCGACACGCTCGATCAACTCATGCGCGCCATTGTGTGGGCCTACGTCTTGGTGGCTTGGATGATTTTCTTTGCAGCCATCCGCCCGTGGACCACAGCGCTGCCGAAGGCTGCCGGTGTCGCCTTCGCTGCTCTTGGGTCTGCGCTGATCGTGTGGATCTCGATCGGTGTGATTGGTTCCAGCGGCAGCTTGCGCACCGCCGGCATCATCACAGCGATTGGCCTGGTTGCCGTGTGGATCGGGCGACCAGCGTTCACCGAGCGAAAACGAGCCGATGACGACATCAACGCGGACGCTTCACCGACTTCTTCCACGCGCTGAAGCTCGACACACTTCCTGCTGACGGGCGCATGAGCCACGGCCACGGGTGCGTTGTGACGGGCGCAATCTGGGCTGCTCGTTTGGCGAAACCGGGCACGGGAGCGAACGTCACGGCGACCGATCGATCAGCGAGAACCTCGACGGGGCGTCCGAGGTGCACCTCGAGTTCTCGCTCGGCTCCGATCTCCGCCAACGCTTCGGTGAGGAACACCAGCCGTTTTGCCGACAGACGAAGCGACGCCAAGAGCGGTTCGTCGAAGACGAAGACGACCGGCAGATCAGGATGAGCGGTCATCGCCGGGTCGCTCGAACCGAGTGACTCTGCGGTGAGCCAAACAGCATCTGGCGTACCGTTCACCTCGGCAGACGAGGGTCCAGCAAACGTCAGGTCCGGCGCCGACGCGATCTCGACCGGCTGACTGGTCGGCGAGAACAGCGGGTCGTCGGGCCACTCCTCGATCGGGCACGCCAGCACCAAATCGCAGGAAGCGCACAGGTTCTTCGCTCGCTTCTCGACTTGCCAACGGCTGAATCCGTACGACTTGTTCGATCCAACGCCGACCGTCCACTGCCAGCCCAATCGGTTGGCCGCTCGGGAGCCGTCGAGCAGGTGGCGAAAGAAGTAGTCCTCGCCCTCTTGCCATTGGACGCCACGACGCACCGACCATTCGCTCGACAGCCACATGCGTGTCTGGTTGACCAGCCAGCCGTCCTCTTCGAGTTCGTCGAGCGGCAACTCGATGCAAGCCATGTTGCGATCCCAGCCGTCGCCACCGATTTGCCCGTGGAGCTGCTGGCGCACGCCGTTGGCCGTCTTCGTGCCGAGCCGGGCGTACCAGTGACGCGAGAACTCTTGCCACATGAGTTCGTCCCGATACTTCTGAACATCTCGCGGCGGTCCACCGTCGACGTGGTCCCAGACCTCGCGCAACGTGAGCAACCCATGGCGGATGTACGGAGAAAGACCAGACGCGCCGCGGCGGGGTTGGGGGTAGACCTCGTTGCGCTTTCCGGCGTAGCCGGCGACATCGAACGCAGCAAGCGCAGCATCGGCGTTCGACTGCCCACCAGAGAAGCGGAGAGAGGGCGCTACCTCACCATCGACGACATGGCCGAGATGGTCGGCGACGTAGGCAACGGCTTGGTCAGGTTGTGGGAGAGGGAGTGTGGTCAAGAGTCCTCGAAGCGACGAATACGGATCGGCCCTTTGAACATCGACGGATCGACGGGTCGACCTTTCTGGGTGATGTTTACCAATTCGCGGGCGACCAAGCGCCGCGCTGCCCGTCGAGTTGGTTCCATCAGCGGCCGCCAATCGTCTGGATTCAATGCCTGTGCCGCCTCTGAAGGACAGATCGAGGCACCTTTCGGCCGACAAGCGAGCAGCTCGAGAATCGCTGCCTCCAGCGCCTCGTCGGTCGACGAGATCCCGCCGCGGCGGCATTGCGTCGAGCAGTAGCGAACCTCATCCCAGTCACGCTCCCACTTCTTCCTCCATTCGATCCGCCGCCCGCAGGCGACGCAGATCTTGTCGGAACGGTCCGGGGAGCTGCGTCCTGGAGACTTGGATGACCGCGATTGGCGCGTCATCACAACGTCCCGGCATCCAAGCGACTCCGCACCTCGACGGCGCGGGCCCGCACCTCAGGCAAATCGGACAGCTTTCGCATCCCGCCCATCTGACGTCCCAATCGATGGTTGCCCTTCAACGCTTCCTCGTTGCGGGCCAGAAAATCCCAATAGAGCGTGGTGTACGGACAGGCGTCGTCGCCCGTGCGCTTCTTCGGGTCGAAGCGGCAACCCTTGCAGTGGTTGCTCATCCGGTTGATGTAGGCACCACCGGCCGCATACGGCTTGGTCGCCATGCGCCCGCCGTCGGCGTAGAGCGCCATGCCGATGACGTTCGGAAGCATGACCCATTCCGCCCCATCGACGAAGGTCGCCCACATCCAATCGGTCATCGCTCCAGGGTCGACGCCCGAGGTCAGCGCCAGATTGCCGAGCACCATCAGACGTTCGATGTGGTGGGCATAGCCATGGTCGCTGACGTGCCTCATCACGCTTGCCACGCACGCCATGTCCGTCTCGGCCTCACCGGTGAACGCTGGCGGAACGGGGCGATCTGCCCCCAACTCGTTCATCGTTCGATAGTCCGGCATCCAGAGCCAATAGAGCCCCCAGACGTATTCGCGCCAGCCGATCACTTGCCGGATGAAGCCCTCGACACTGTTGATCGGGGCGCTTCGGTCTCGGTACGCAACCTCGGCCGCAACGACGACCTCCTCGGGATGAAGCAGCCCGAGGTTCATCGAGGAGCTGAGCGCCGAGTGCGCCAGCTTCCACTCGGCGTCGAGCATCGCGTCTTCGTGGGGGCCGAACGGCGCCAGCGCCGTCGTCACGAATTCATCGAGACGCTGCAGCGCCTGGGCTCGCGTCACCGGCCATGTGCCGGAGGGTGCTTCGCCCCACGTGTCGGGGAGGTCATCGAGAACCTGGCGGTCGATGTCATCCAGATCGAACGACGTGATCTCGGGCCAGGACCTTCCATCTTTCGGTGGTGGTTCACGGTTGTCTGCGTCGAAGTTCCACGCCCCACCTGCGGGGCCATCGGCATCCATCAGCACATCCAACCGCTGCCGCTGCCAGCGGTAGAAGTCCTCCATCTTGAAGTTCTTCTTCGATGCTGACCAGTCGGCAAAATCGTCGTAGTGACAGAGAAACTGATTGTTTCGCACCGTCTCGACACCAAGCCGTTCGAGCATCGCCCGGCCGTCCCAGCTCATCGGCTCCATCGCCACCACCGTCTCGACCTGATGCTCGTCGGCATGCGCTCGCAGCCCTGCCGGAAGCGAGCTCGCTGTTCGATAGTCGACGTCAAAACCTTCGGACCGGAGTTCCGCGGCGAAGTGACGCATCGCTGAGACCACCAGGTGCAGTCGTTGCTGGTGCCAACGCTTCGAACCCCACTTCGTCTGGCTCTCGACGAAGAGAATCCGACAGTCACCCGGCGAGTGACCCTCGAGCGAAGCGATGTCGCGGTTCAGCTGGTCGCCGAGAATCCAGATGGTCGGCGCTTCGGAGGAAAGGGTCGTTGGCACATCACATGATTCCCCGATAGATGCAACGGCATCGAACCGGGATCCAAAGAAGTCGCCGGAGGTCAGACACGGCTGCCAGCGGCGGCTGCCGTCGGAGCGTTCTGCACCATGTGCCGACCCAGTTCTTCCCAGGCCAGCATCGACGGAGGGGCCAGGAGCGAGAAGGGCCAGTCGGCGAAAGCGCCGTCCATCCGACGGTGCAACAACAGCGCCAGGTCGTCCTCACCAAGCAGTACCAGTGCCACGGTGAAGGCGGTCATTGCCTTGACTCCAGGAACAGTGGTCGGCCCAACGAAGCGAGGATGGAAGACCGATTGTCCGGCCGCCATCATGATCAACGAGCGAAGTTCGAGGTCCTCGAGGAACGCGAGATGATCGCTGGGCTGTTCGGCCAGGATCGCTTCAATGGCTGCCAGCGGGACCATGGATCGAAGAGGTGATCCGGAAGCGACGACCTCGTCCACGGAACGAGCGAAGGTCAGTGCGCCGTCGAGGTCACCACCACCGCTCGGTCCGAGCGCTCGCAGGAAGTGAACGTGTGGCTCGTAGAGCGAGTCAATGGCAAGCATCGCCCCGAGCGATTGCTCCAGGTCACCAACACCCGACGACGCCCGATTGACGACGTCCAGTCCATACACCAGCGGGTTGTCCTGCTCGATCGCGTGGACGAGCGCCAAATCGACTGATGCATCCCGTCCATTGAACGAGTCGAGGGCAGATCGCACCAACAATGGAACCGGGTGGTCGGGCCATCCTTCGACCCACGCATCGATGAGCGACTCGTCGATTGGGTTGCTGGGTCCTTCGGTGTTGTGCCTCGCGATGTGTTCGAGACAGAACCAACGGTCCTCCCATGTCGCAGCAGCGGAATAGACCTGGTAGCAGGCAGCGACATCACCGATCACGAGCGCTGATGCGCATTGATGTGCGTCGCGATGGCCCATGGCCGGCGGACGACTCTGGCCGAGCGCCTCTTCCGCTTGCACCGAGGAGAACGAGTTCATGGGGTTCCGTCGGCTGACGGTTCCGCTTCTTTAGAGCGGAGGCTCGACCCGAATGGCGCCGACCCACGGTCCACGAGCGCCGAACACCCGTTCGACGCCCTTGATGCAGGTACCCTGGCAGACGTGACGATCATCGCCACATCCCCCTCGATCATTGATTTCGTTCAACGACTCGACGACGCCGGCCGCCTCGTGCATCGCGAAACGCTGCCCGCCAGGGACGCTCGATACGCCGAGCTCGAAACTCCCCTCGCCACGGAACTCGAACACCTGCGTCCGCCAGCTGGCTTCTGGTCGCACCAAGCCGAGGGCATCGACCTCGCCCGCGCCGGTCAGTCTGTCGTGGTCGCCACCGGTACGGCGTCGGGCAAGAGCAAAGTGTTCCAGGTACCCATTGCCGAAGCGGTACACGGCGGCCTCCGGTCGGGAACATCGCTCTTGCTCTATCCCACCAAGGCACTCGCCCAAGACCAGCTCCGAGCATTTGGCGACATGAGCGTCAGCCGGATGCAGGCTGTCACCTACGACGGCGACACCCCCCGCGATCGACGCACGTGGGCCAGACACAACGCCAACGTCGTCCTGACCAATCCCGAGATGCTCCACTACGGGCTGCTCCCCCATCACGCCAAATGGGCCACGTTCTTGAAGCGGCTGGAATACGTCGTGATCGACGAACTGCATGTGTTGCGCGGCATCTTCGGTACGCATGTCGCCCACGTTCTTCGGCGGCTGCGCCGGGCCTGCGCGCTCTATGGCGCCGATCCGACCTTCATCTTCTGTTCCGCCACGATCGGAAGCCCTGAGCGTCTGGCCGAGGAGTTGTGCGGCAAAGCCGTCACCGCCGTGACCGACGACGGTTCGCCATGTGCGCAACGCCATGTGGCCTTGGTCCAGCCTGCGCTGGTCGATGTCGAACGCGGCATCCGCCAGTCGCCGGCCACCGAGGCCATCAAGATGGTGGCCGACCTCGTCACCGACAACCGTCGCGTCATCGCATTCTGTTCCAGTCGAGCGCTGACCGAGCGAGTGGCCGCCGGCGTGATCCGAGCGCTTCCTCCAGAACTCGGTAACACGGTCGCTTCCTACCGATCCGGCTACTTGGCCGCCGAGCGTCGCGAGATCGAAGACAACCTCGCTGAGGGACGCATCCGCGCCGTCGCTGCCACCAGCGCACTCGAGCTGGGCGTTGACATCGGCGGCCTCGATGCCACCGTCCTCTGCGGATTTCCCAGCACCATCGCCTCGTTCTGGCAGCAGATCGGTCGAGCCGGACGCGGCGGCCAAGAGTCGCTCGCCGTGCTGGTCGCCGGTGATGACCAGCTCGACCAATGGTTCGCCACGCACCCCAAGGATCTGTTCGAACGGCCGCCAGAACCAGCAGTCATCAACATCGACAACCCGAACATCATGGATCCCCACCTCACATGTGCGGCCTACGAACAACCACTTCGACATGCCGACGATGCGTGGTGGACCGAGCTCGACGAAGGCGTGCGTCGGCTCGTGCTCGATGACGAGCTGAAGCTGCGACCCGATCCTCGCAACGTGCCCAGAGCCTTTTGGTCAGGTCGAGGGATCCCGTTCAACACCATCAGCCTGCGATCAGCATCGGGCGGCGAGGTTCGCATCGTCGACCAGGCCGGCCAACTCATCGGTACCGTCGACGGCAGCCGGGCCGCCAACATCGTCCACCCCGGTGCGGTCTACCTGCATCGAGGACAGCCCTGGCAGGTCGTCGACCTCGACCTGCACCTTCGGCAGGCAACGGTCGAACGCCACAAAGGCACGACGTGGACGCAAGCCTCGACCTCGATCCGCATCGATGTGACCGACGACGGCGTCACCAAGCCCGTCGGCGCGTCGACCCTGCACCTCGGCACCGTGAAGGTGACCACCCAGGTGACTGGCTACCAGGTGAAAGAGATCGGACGTCGCGAAGCCAAGGAAACCCACGATCTCGACCTACCTCCCCAGGAACTCGACACCACCGCCATCTGGTACGAGTGGCAGCCCCACGTCATCGATCAGGCCGGTGTGTACGACGTCAATCTGCCAGGTGCACTGCACGCGGCAGAGCATGCAGCCATCGGGATCCTGCCGTTGTTCACCATCTGCGACCGGTGGGACGTCGGCGGCGTCTCGATCGCTGCGGCACCGCAATCGGGCCTGCCCACCGTGTTCATCTACGACGGTTACCCGGGCGGCGCCGGCGTTGCCGACCTGGCCTACGCAGCAGCAGATCGCCATCTCGCTTCGACAGCTGATCTGCTCGACACTTGTCCGTGCAGCACGGGTTGCCCGTCGTGTGTGCAGTCGCCGAAGTGCGGCAACGGCAATGAGCCGCTGCACAAGCACGGGGCACTTGCGCTGTTGCGAACCACGCTCGGCCCGGCCGACCCCTTCTGACTCAGAGACTCGAGAGAGGTCTCAAGATGAGCACTCGGCCGGACAGAGCGAAACCTCAGCGGGCGACCTCGCCGATGATCATTTCCGGAGCGACGTTGGTGTAGTTGGGCACGTCACCCATGATCTTGCCGCCGTGCTCCTTCATGCCAGCGTTGAACGAATCCATGTCGGTGACGGTGGCCCAGCCAATGGCGGCCCAGGGGCCGGATGCAACGGTGCTGGCGCCCCAACCGGTGCAGGCGTCGCCGAGGGATTCGGCCAGCATGGGCATGTGCGTCGAGGTGTAGTAGTCCATGTCGAAGGTCGACTCGTCGGTCTTTGGATACATGATGTGTACAGAGATCATGAACGGAGTCTTCCACTACCGCGCCGATCCCACCAGCCGAACCAGCCCAGAGCAAGCGGCTCAGCCGTGATCGTGGGCAATACGGGCGAGCGTTCGCTCGCTCATCGCTCGGTATCGGGGGTTGTCATCGGAGTTCTCGGCGATCGCCAATGACACGCTCAACGCCCAGCCTCGGGCCCGGTCCCAGGTGGCGGGGTCGACCGCAAGGAGTTGTCGGAGCCGGAGCCGATCGAAGCGATCGAAGAACATCCAGGCCGACCCGAGATCAGTGGCGGGGTCACCAGAGGTGAGATCGCCGAAGTCGATCACGCTGACGATCTGCCCGTCACGCACGATGACGTTGCCTGGGTGCACGTCACCGTGAATCCACAGCGGTGGGCCGGCGTGGGCTTCAGCACCGATGGCCTTCTGCCAGAGGGAGCGAAGCTTGTCGATGTCGACCTTGTTGACGAGCCGATCTGTGAGGAGATCGAACCGTCGTTCGGTCACGTCAATACGTTCGATGAGCGGACCACCTCGCCACGGGTTGAGCGGCGCATCGGCAGGAGCCACCACGTGCATCGCCGAAAAGAAGCCGGCCATGACCTCGACGGCGTTCGCCGAGTTGGGCGGTGCACTGATCGCATCGAGCCCGTCAACGTGAGCGACGACACTCCACGGCCAGGGGAAGAAGGCGGTCGGTCGCCCGAACACCTCGGGCACCGGAACCGCAATCGGAAGCTGCGGAGCAAGCGTTGGAAGCCAGCGCTGTTCGTGTTCCACCAGATCCACCGCGGCCTGCCGACGAGGAACGCGCACCAAGTGATGGGGTCCGAGCGTCAGGATCGTGTTGTCCCAACCCGAGGCCAGAAACTCGAGTTCGAGGTTGGCAAAGGCAGGAGCCTGCTCGGCCAGGAGACGACGAACCAGAACAGCATCGATCTCGATTTCCGCTGCTGGCGTCGGGTTGACCATCGGCCCAGTGTGCACGTCATTCGACGCGCATGGTGACGCTGGCTTCCAACGTGACGTCGGGAATCAACGCTCCAACCAAGGGAACACTCGTCGGCGCCCGATACCTCACCGTCGCCGTGGTCTGGCTTCCCCTCGCCGTGCCGCCCGACAGCGACACATCCAACCGTCCGCTGTCGAGAGACGACGAACCAACCACCGCTACCCGCGCCGCACCACCTGTCGGCTCCACCGCCGCAGCACGCGCCCCTTCCCTTGCAGCGTGATGTACCAACACCAGATCCTTCGCAATCAGCCCCAACTGCAACGTGACCAACGCGAACAACACGACAAGGGGAAGCACCAACGCCAACTCGACCGTGGCTTGACCTCGCTCACTGTTCCGCCTGCGCTGATGCTTCCCCTCACGCATCAGCCGACCTGACCGATCACGGCATCGAGCACTGCGTTCAGCAACCTCGACACCCGGCCCGTACTCGACGCCCACGCCAGGACGAGCCCAGCGAGGGTCGCAGCACCCAGGATCACCAACGCGTACTCCGCCGTTGCTTGCCCCCGTTCAGGCGTTCGGTCCCGAAGGACCTCTGACCTTGCAAGTGCGATGAACATCAACATGTGATGCCCCTTCCTTTTGTTGCCGCATCTGCGGCGTCTGGTTCGTGGCAGCGCGAGCTGCGAGAAGACGGCCTCAAAGACGCCCGAAAGCAACGAGAACCAACGGCACCACCGCACCTACGAGAACAGCCGGCAACGAACAACACACAAGGGGGAAGAGCATCTGAACCGGCAGCGCACGAGCCGCCCGCTCGTTTGATCGACGACGGGCTGCACGCCCCTCATCACCAAGTCGCAACAACAATCCCGATGTCGGCACCCCATCGCGAACCGCTGCAGTCAGCGCCGTCACCAACGGCCAGTAGGCCGGACTCAAATCATCGACCAGCTCCGACAAGGCCATCGCCAATGAACGACCACTCTCGGTTCGGTCAATCACTCCTGCGAACGCCAACCGCGTCGCCTCTGGGCCACGAACGACCAACCACTCGATGCTCTGACTCACACTCGCGCCGGCACCCAGCACCACCAACAAGAGGTCAGCAACTTCTGGCAACGCATCATCGATCTCCGCTCGACGTAGCCGAGCTCGCCGTCTGGCCGACCACCACGGCCATGCAACGCGACCGGCACCACCCGCAGCAAGCACCAAAACGATCTCGATCACGCCATGCACCTCACCGCTCGCCACCTCACAGCGGAGACCCCAACAATCGCTGCAACCACTCCCAGCTCGCGAAGACCAGAACCAACGCAATCCCGACGCACCCCGCCCCCACCCACGTCGACACATACAGCCGCCCCACATCAGGCTCTGCAAGGGCGGCCGCCACCCCGAACACGAACGGCAACGCCGCCAACACGCCCGCAGAACTCAGCGCATGCTGCGCCTGAGTCCGGGCATCATCGCGGCTCGACTGTCGCTCACCCAACGCCTCGGCCACACGCTCCAGCGCTGCGCCCGCCGACGCCCCCGTTGCATCCAGCGCCCGAATCGTCGTGGCGACCAATCGCTCATCGACCGACCCATCGCCAAGCACTTCGTCCACAGCCAAGGCAAACGGCCGCCCGACCGCAACCCGTCCCGCCACCTCGACCCGAAGCACATTCGCCTCGTTGCCAGCAGCGAAGCCAATCGACCCATCCAGCACGGCCCCCGTCAAGGACCGACCAGCCCGCAACCCGGCCGCCACATCAGCGACGAAGTCAACCGCCATCTCCGCCCTCCGCCCAACCGCAACGCGGTCGCGTCGGCGGCCCAACTCCCGGCGACCGAACCACACCAACAACGGAACCGAAACCGCCAACAACGGACTCCCCAACACCGCCGCAGCAACGACGCCGAGACTAGAACCCAACCAATGTCCTGACCGCTCAGTCCTCACCCACTTCGGCGACGGCCCTCGCTCCCCCACCAGCCGAGGCAGCGGAGCCCGGCCACCGGCCAAAACCACACAGCACACCGCCGCCACGGCCAACAACAGCTCCGCCCGAACCATCACGACTCCCCCGCTGAGTGAACCCGCACTCGCGTCGGCGAGCCACCACCTGGCCACAACACTCGAGTCGCCAACGACGCTCGATCCACTTCTTCAACAGAAGCAACGCACCGCACTCCATCTGCTCGAACCACATGTACCACGACATCAATCGCCGACAGCATCTGCTCCCGCACGGCCTCCAATGGCACCTCCACACCAGACAGCAACGCCAACGTCTCCAACCGACGCAAACCCTCCAACGCACCATTCGCATGACACGTCGCCAACGACCCGGTGTGACCCGTGTTCAGTGCCAACAGAAGGTCGAAGGCTTCACCGCCGCGCACCTCGCCCACGATCAAACGATCCGGTCGCATGCGCAGCGCATTGCGGACCAGCTCTCGAATCGTCACTTCACCCAGCCCCTCCCGGTTCGGAGGCCGCGCTTCGAGCCGAACCACGTGCTCGCCAGGCAGATCGAGTTCGGCGGTGTCTTCGATGGTCACGATTCGATCGCTCGCCGGAATGGTGCTGGCCAACGCATTCAGCAAGGTGGTCTTGCCCGTTCCTGTGCCACCGACGACCAACATCGTTGCTCCTGCGCGCACCAACAGCTCAAGAAGGTCACACAGCTCTGGCGGGCCGAACGCCGAGAGCGGAAGCGTCTCGGTGGCAAAGCGTCGAATGGTGATTGTCGGCCCATCGATCGCCACGGGGGGCACGACGATGTTCACTCGGGCGCCATCAGCCAACCGCGCGTCCACGCTGGGGCTGAGCGGATCCACCCGAAGACCAAGCGGTTGCAGGATTCGCTCAACGAGAACAACGAGATCATCTGAGGTCAGGTTGAGATCAGCGCGCTGTAGTGAGCCTCCGCTGTCGAGCCAGATCGAGCCATCGCCGTTGATCATGATCTCGGTGACACCGGGTCGTTCGAGGAGTTCAGTGACCCGGCCAAGCCCTCGCCCTCGGGCGACGAATCGGAGAACAACTTCAGTGAGCAAAGCAACATCCCGGAGCGGAAATGCTTGCCGAGCCTGCTCGATCAACTCAGCAACCTCAGCGGTCGGCGACAAGGACAAATGGCGAGCAACGAGATCCTCCACCTCGGCGTTCACAGCAAAGCCTCCAGTGGCTGCAGAGCTCTCGGAATCTTGGTCGAGAGCAAACCGGCGTCGACGGCTCTGGCGACATCTCGATGCCACCGAAGCTGCACCGACACCTCGGCCCCAACTGCCGCCGCAACATCGCTCGGTCGGAGGGCTCGCCCCTCTTCCTCGATGAGCAGCACCCCATCAGGAAGCGGCCCACGGCGTGCCGCATCGAGTGCGAGAAAGCAGGCCCGGGTGACGAGGATCGATGCCGACGACTCGGCGATGAGAGGCACAGCGGGCACGGCGTGCGTCCCGATGTCCACGATCACTCGACGACCCTCCCCACGTAGCAGGAGGGAAAGCAGCCGATAGCGGTCGGGGCGAGTGGGCGACCGGCACGATCCTCGCGGCAGAAGCGAGAGCCAGGGGGTTACCGGCACCTCGAGCCGCTGCAGAACGTCAGGCGATGGTTCGTCGAACGAGAACCAGTCGCTCAGGCCCTCAGGCGGAGATGGGATGCCAAGAATTGCATCGACATCGCCGCGCAGATCGACCAACAGCGTCGGAGTGGACTGTGCCGACAGCAACGCCAGGGCCGCTGCTGAAACCGAGCAGCCGACGCCGCCCTTTGATGAGAACAAACAGAGCACGGAAACCTCGTCGTCGAACGAACGATCGAGGGGGAAGGAAACAGGCTGAGGCCATCGCCAGCGACGGATCGGCTCTGGTGAGCGAGTGGCACGCCGCTAGGGTGTCGAACGGAGGTGTCCGAGTACCTGGTGGGCTCCCCCGCCTTCAAAGCGGGTGTGCGATGTGATCCATCGTAGGCGGGTTCGATTCCCGTCCACCTCCGCCACTTCCATTTTCCAGAATGGCTCGCTCAACAGGACCGGATGACCTGACCAACTTGGCCCATTGATCGACTCCTCCCTCAGAAGCGACCCCACGCTGTCGAAACCTCCCTGGCAGTCGCCCTCGGGAGGAGATGTACGCCGTGAAGTTTCGAATCTGTGGATCGCGCAAGGCCGCTGTGCTCGTTGCCGCCTGGTCGATCGCAGCGTTGCTCGTCACCGACCCAGCAGTACCCTCAACCCCGGCCGCATCGGCCCTTCCACCCAGCTCAGCCTCGGCCAGCGAGTTCGACAGCAGCCAGCCGTTCGCGCTGGTGTCATACGATGGTCCGGGCGAACCTCACATCGACACCCTCGATGGCGCACCACCGTCTCGAAGTGAAGTAGCGGCTGTTGGCGAGGCTCTCGACTTTCGAATCGTTGAACCACCGGCGCACATGGCGTACGCAACCGCTGGGTCCAACTACTTCTGGCGGGGCGAACCCGACGACTTGGACGTCCATCTCCGCACCCTCAGCTACATTCCGGACGAAGCGGTTCTGATCATCAAGGAAGTCTTCGCAGACTTCCAGGACACGATCGACATGGACCTGCCAGACGAGCTCTGGCATGAAATCGACGTGAGCTGGGACACCGACCTACCTGCAGGTGTACTCGCCGGCGCATCGACCACCTGGGTGACCGTGAGCCAAGGAGGATCCACGTTCCGGCTCCCTCTCGCTCTCTACGAATCTCTTGGTGGCACCGGTGCCACCAACAACGCTCCGTCGATGTCCATCACGATCAACGCGAATGCAGATTGGGACATGGCACTGCAGCCCGCGAATACCACGATCACCAACTTCTATCTGAAGACTGTTCTGCTGCACGAGGTCGGCCATGGCCTGGGGTTCGCTTCGGGGATTTCGAGCCCGGAAGCGGCCGACTCTTCCTTCCCCACGCCTTGGAGCACTCGCATCTACCGACAGCAAGACCTCGCGTGGTCCCTGAACGCCCATGGCAGTGAGATCCTCGAATCCAACGACCTCTGGTTCGAGAATGCTGATGGTACGTGGGAGCGCATCTTCGACCCATCCACCTGGCAAGCGGGCTCATCCCTCAGCCACCTCAACGAATCGACGTACCCCTACGTCGCTGGTTCGCTCGAATCCCCTGGTGCCCTCATGACCCCGTATCTCCAACGGGGCGAGATCAGTCAGATCGATGGGATCGTGGTCGGCATGCTCGCTCGACTTGGCTACAACACCTTCCTGGGCCCTCTCGCACCAACGATCAGCCTCGCCCAAGACGACGACACCATCACGATCAGCATCGACCCCGTCGAAGGCGGAGCAGCAAACGTCCCCGCCGAGACATGGACCGTGCGGTTGGTGGATGACAGCGACATCGTGGTCGCCCAACAGACGGTCCTCGCAACGGTGCGAGACGTTGCCTTCGCTGGGCTCCAGGCCGACACCGCCCATACCGCCATCGTCATCGGCACAACCGACGGGAACAGCAACGAGGTCTCCATTCGGTTCACGACCGAGCCAGCTCCGCTGATGACCACCACGACCGCCGCCCAGACAACGACGGAGGCGACCGCCACGACCACAACAACCACAACAACCACGAGCACAACAGCAACCAGTGCGACAACCGTGGAGCCGAGAGCAGTGTCTCCCGCATCGGCGTGTCTCCTCGAGGGCAACGCCGACCAATTCGCACTCAGCTCAGAGCAGGCTGCATCGGTCTACCGGCTGTACTGCTCCTACTTCCTGCGACTCCCCGACACCAACGGCTTTGCGTACTGGTTGAGGCAGAACGAGTCCGGAACCAGTCTCCGGCGGATCTCTGACTTCTTCGCTGACTCCAACGAATTCAGAGAACGGTACGGAAGCCTCACGGCGCGAGAATACGTCACCCTGACCTACGCGAACGTCCTCGAACGCTTGCCCGACGAAGGCGGCTACAACTACTGGGTTTCCCGCTTGGACAGCGGACTGTTGCGAGGGGATCTCACGCTTTACTTCTCGGACTCCGCTGAATTCAGAGAGCGGACGCACACCGGATAGGCGGTTGCCTCCGGCGGTGATGTGCGTCGTGGATCAGAGGCTGAAGACGAAGCCGGTGATGACGATCTCGACCCGGCGATTCAACTGTTGACCTTCTGGGGTGGCGTTGTCGGCAACCGGGTCAGTTTCGCCAAGACCAACCGCTGTGATGCGGTCTGGGTCGGCGCCCTGAGACACCCAGAAAGCCTCGACCGCATCGACTCGGGACTGCGAGAGTGCGAGATTTGTCTCGTCGGAGCCGGCAGAGTCGGTGTGGCCGTACACCTCGATGGTGACGCCTTCCTGAATCTCCATCAGTACGACACCGAGGCCAAGCAGCGGGTAGAAGTCAGGGGCGATCTCGGCACTGCCGAACTGAAAAAGCACAGTGTCTTCGATGAAGACGTCGGATGCACGGCCCATCTCGAAGGGTGCATCAGGATCGATCACGTACTCAGAGATGACGTTGCCTTCGCCGAGAATCTCTTCCAGCGCATTCACGGCGCCGATCTCGATCAGCGGGCTGGGAATCTCACCACGCAAATACAACTTGCCGCGGCTGAGCACGGAGTAACTGCCTTCGGCTCCGGCTGGGATGGCGGGCGAGTAAACGTCGCCAGCATCAGCTTCTTCGCCGTCAGAGGTCTCGTCCACTGCATCGCTCGGTGCCAGGTCGTTTGCATCCTGCTCAGCCACCAGATCAGCGACGTCGGTGTCGGCCTCGTCGACGTCGGTACCACCAGGCGCTGCGTCAGTGTCGTCGAGTGCGGTGTCGTCGAGTGCGAGCTGCTCGCTCTGCACGGTTGCTTCTTCGGGCTCAGCGCCGTCGTCGCCACCACCCATGACGATGAAGCCAGCGAAAGCAACAGCGGCGATGGCGACGGCCCCGCCGATGATCCCGGCAAGCGGAACCCCTGCTTTGTCATCGCGTTCTTCCTCGCGCTGCTCAGGCACTGCTCCGCGATCCTTGGGCCGATTCAGTTCTTCCCACATGTTGGTGGGTCGGTTCTCTCCTGAGGACGAATCAGTCATACGACTCCGTCGGCACAATTGGCCGATTTCATGAGCCGATCGGACCAGATTTTGCGCGACGAACTAGAAAGGATCCGTGCTCGAACGGACCATCACGCTGCCCATCGAGGCCGGTGCCGCCCTACGGGAGACGCTCGCCATCCTCGAAGACCACCGAGAAGCAGAGGACCCCTACCGCTCGGCCTCGCTGAATCTGAAGATCCTCGAGGCGTGGGACGAGGAGGAGTGGTCTTCGATGAAGGCCGACGATCGCCCAATCGAGTTCGACATCGAGGATGCTGCGCTCGTACTGCAAGGCCTGGCGTTCACCGAGACGATGAGCGCCGAGTTCCCGTGGTTCGACATGGTCGTGTGGACAGTAGATTTCATCGTCGGACAGCTTCGGCCGCAGTGGACCGAGGATGAGTGGGACCAACTGGCCAAGAAGCAGCGCCCCTACGGCAGCAGCCCCTTCCGTACTGGCTACTGACCGCGTTGGCTACTGACCGCGTTGGCTACTGACCGCACGAGAAAAACCCGAGGCCATGGGAGGCCCCGGGTTCACATCGAACGACATCGAGTTCTAGACAGCGAGCAGGTCGCGAGCCCCGGTGTCGGAGCTGGGGTGACGGAGCTTCGACATTGCCCTGGCTTCGATCTGACGAATGCGCTCACGGGTGAGGTTGAAGTACTCGCCCACCTCCTCGAGCGTGCGAGGCTCGCCGCGATCGAGCCCGAAGCGGAGCTTGAGGATTTCTCGTTCACGTTCATCGAGAGGCGCCAACAAGCGGGCGATCTCTTCAGGAAGCAGCGCAGTAGCTGCAACCTCGAACGGTGAGTCAGCGCCGCGATCTTCGACCACGTCGCCGAGTTCTGCGTCACCGTCTTCACGAAGCGGTTCTGAAAGCGAGAGCGGCTCGGCAGCGAAGCGAAGTGCCTCGGTCACCTTGTCCTCGGGCATCTCGACTTCGACCGAGAGTTCGGTGAGCGTGGCCGGGCGGCCGTACTTGAGCTCGAGCCGAGCACGCGCCTTCTGCAACCGGGCGAGCGTGTCGCCAGCGTGCACGGGGAGTCGAATGGTGCGACCGGTGTTGGCGATACCACGCGTGATGGCCTGGCGAATCCACCATGTGGCGTAGGTCGAGAACTTGAAGCCCTTGCGCCAGTCGAACTTCTCGACTGCGTGCATCAGACCGAGGTTGCCTTCTTGGATCAGGTCGAGCAGGGGAAGTCCCGATGCCTGATACTTCTTCGCGATCGACACCACGAGACGAAGGTTGGACTGCACGAATGTGCGCTCGGCTTCGCGGCCTTTCCGGACAGTGCGACGCAATTCACGCTTGCGTGCAGGGGTGGGTGCTTCGGCAGCTTCGAGTTCCTCAGCCGCTTCTTTGCCAGCCTCGATGGCCTGGGCAAGACGCACTTCGTCTTCTTTTGTCAGCAGCGGGTACTGACCAATATCGGTCAGGTAAAGCCTGACAAGGTCCTCTTCGTCCCGCTCGACTCGCTCCTTCGCCAAGACAATCCCCGATCTCGTTGATGGTGGAAATTCACCATCGGCAACGGCACAACGTCCTTCGAGACTACCGAGTGTCCCTCGTAGTTGTGCTATCGAATGAAGTTCCACCTACAGGTGTAAGCGGTACGACAGAGGTGTCGGCACCAATGCCCCCCGCCTTGAGAGACAGGATCATCCATGAACGAGACCTCCGAGCAGAGGTCGCTGCAGGCAACCGGCGACGAGATCGAGCCCGTGATGGTCACCATGAGGTTCGAGACCGAACAGGTCACCGAACTGCTGGCGGTGCTGTCGAAGTACGTCGTGCTGAGCCGCATGGACGTTGCAGCTCGCAACATCGACCTCGTGGCATCGGTGACCAGACCTGGCCGTTTCACGATCATCGAAAAGTGGGACTCCGAGGCTGCTCAGCAGGCGCACTTCGACAGCATCGTGATGGTCGAGATGGCGAGCGCTTGCAAGGGACTGCTCAGCGCCCCACCAGACATCGACCTGCACGAGGCCGTCACCATGCATGATCTCGACTGACCACGATCTCGACTTGTCCAACGTGGATTGGTCAGGAGCGAGGCGCGCAACACTCCAAGATCTGTTGGTACGTCAAGTCGGTTCCGGCCCACAGCTCCTCGAAGGCGTGGTCGGCGGCATCGCTGAAACCATGACGGTTGCGGAAGTTGTACAGGTGCTTCGGCTTGTGCACCCGGTAGCCAGCTCGCTGCACCCTGGCGTGGGTGTAGACCGACCACGCGATCTTGTCAGCGAAATCACTCGGCTCGCCGATGTCGGGGGCGCCGAACCCATCGCTGGTGCGGTCGAGGTATTCGATGAAGAGTGATGCCAGCGAAACCGATGCAATCTCGACACCGAACTCTCGGGGTTTGCGCGTGTCTTCGAACGCACCGCTGTCCATGGCGAAGATCACTGGATCCAGTGATGTGATGGCCATGCGAGCGGTCGGCTGATCTTCGTCGATGACCAACTCGACGTCCGCGCCCTCGAGACTCGTGCCTCCGCCGATCCTCGACTGCACATCCTCGACCACCGGCACGATCTGATCGAGCCGGTACTCGACTTTGGTGAACGTGCTCGGTGCGACCGAGATCATCCGGCCGTCCCGCCTGCATCGGCGTCCATGGCGAACGAACCGACCGACCCAGGGCCAGTGACGCCGCCGGCGGTCAACATCAACGACGTCAGCTTGGCGTGGTGATCGGCTGCTCGCTGCGCATCTTCGGGGGTCTCGATCAGCGACTGCAGGATCATCTCACCTTCACGCCACTCATCCATGTCGTCTTGGAGGCAGAAGTCGAGCGAGCGGATGGTCGGAGCATCGGTGATGAACGACGTGTTGTTCCGATGGAACGTGTAGGCGGCGATCAGGTGCGGGAGCAGCACCCGATACATCCCCACCATCTTCTCGATGGTCTGATCTGCAGCTTCCGGGGCCGACAGAGCTTCGACGAACGCCACGAACTCGTCGTTCGCCGGGATCGTGACCTTCTCCGGGCTCATTTCTCGCAACTCGGGCAGCCGCTTGTGCCACAGCTCGGAGTGGAAAGCGTGGTGGTAGCAATGGGTGCCGAGGCGAAGCTTGATGTCGAGCTCTGGGATCGTGGCCACCCAACCTCCCATGAGCTCGAAGATCTTCATCTCGACCCACTTGTAGTGACCGGCTCGCTTTGCTGTCTCTTCAACGGAAAACCGGCCGGGCAGTTCGCGCCGATCCCACGGAGCGAACGGTGTGCGTGGTTTGGACGAGTCGGCCATGGTGAGTCCCCTTCGACAATGGCGAGTCGCAGCAACGAACTGCGAGAGCGTTCGGACAGTACCGCTCACACCGTGCCGGAGCGAACGAGTGCGTTGCTCAGCCGCCCTCCATCGAGGCTCGACCGGCGAGCGCTTCCCGTCGCCGTTCGAGATGTCGGCGTTCTGCCTCATGGCTACAGCATTGCTGTGCTTGTTCCAAGGCCGCGACGGCCTCGGCGTTGCGGCCCAATCGGGCGAGACACTCGCCACGGGCCGCGTGGAAGTACGGGTAGGCAACGAGGTCCCCGTCGAGATCCTCGGCCAGTGGAATGGCATCGAGAGCGACCAACGCCTGCTCCGGTCCGACTGCCTCGGCGACCGCAATCGCGCGATTCAGCGCCAAGAGTGCGGACGGCTGACGACGCAGGAGGCCGTTGTACAACCGAACGATTCCGGCCCAGTCGGTGTCGCTGAAGCTCGGGGCGGTCGCATGTTTCGCAGCGATCGCCGCGTGGAGTTGGAAGAGCCCAGCGTGGCGTGCTGCGTACGCCCGGCCCAGCACCGCCAGGCCGCGATCGATTTGCTGACAGTCCCACTCGGTGCGGTCTTGGTCGACGAGAAGAATGGGAAGACCAACCTGGTCAACGCGAGTCGCTCGACGGGCGTCGATCAGCAGCATCAACGCCAGGAGGCCAGCTACTTCAGGTTCGCCAGGCAGCAAACGGTGCAGGAGTTCGCCGAGCCAGATCGCCTCGTCGCACAGATCGCCGCGGATCAGCTCACCGGCTCCCGTGCTCAGGTGCCCCTCGGTGAAGATCGAGTGGATCACACCGCAGACCGATGGCAGACGCTCGGCAAGCGTCTCCACTGTCGGCGACTCGAACGGGATACCAGCGAGACGGATCTTCTCCTTTGCACGAGAAATCCGACGGGTCATCGTGGCTTCACTCACCAGAAATGCTTTGGCGATTTGCAGTGTCGAGAGCCCTCCCACGATCCGAAGCGTCAGGGCAACTTGAGCTTCGGGTGCCAACGCCGGGTGGCAGCACCCGACCATGAGCGCCAACTGATCGTCCAATGCCTCATCGAACTCGACCTCACTCCCGCCGCTCCGCTTCGCATCCTCTTCGCCGATCAACGGGATCAACGCATCAAAACGCTGCACTCGTCGCAGCCGGTCGATTGCTCGCCGTCGAGCAGTGGTGAGCAGCCATGCCGCTGGCTTCAGCGGCACACCTTCGGACTCCCACCGTCGACTGGCTTCAGCGAATGCCTCTTGGGCCGCATCTTCTGCAGCAGCCACATCGCCGAAGTCCCTGACCAAGATCGCGACGAGCCGCGTCCACTCCTGGTCAAAGACTGCAGCGACCTGAGCAGCGGAGGTTTGCGAGCCGCTCAGTCGTCGAACTCCATGACCGGGCGGACCTCGACGTGTCCGAAGGAAGCATTCGGGATCTTGGCTGCCCAAGCGAGCGCTTCATCGAGATTGGCGACATCGATCACGTAGAAGCCTCCGATGATCTCCTTGGATTCGATGAACGGACCATCGGTGACGACACGTTCACCGTTGCGCATCGACACGGTGGTTGCGGTCTCGGTTCCCTGCAGCGCCTCGCCGCTGACCATCGCCCCGATCTCGCCCAGCGCCGAGCTGTAGTCGGCCCACTCTTGCATGTAAGGACCGAACTCGGCGCTTTCCGGTGTCGGTTCGTCGCTGGGATCGCTGACCAACATGAGCATGTACTTCATGGGATTCTCCTCGTTTCACTGGCCGACTGACGCAGTGTTGGCCTCATGACGAACGGAGCCCACAGATCCGGACAGTCGGCCTGAATTCTTTCAGCCCCCGGATGTTGACCAATGCCACGGTTCGCTGGGCAAGTTGAAGAGCCCGTAGCTCGAAGCGTTTGCGCTCAGCCAGTTCCAGGCTGCGCCGGACCGACTTCCGATGATGCGCCCGTTGTAGGTGAAATCGATGGCGAGGCCACGCTCGTGCATCGACGTGCCCGGGCGTGCCGTTGGCGGTCGACAACTACTGGCCGGCATCTCGTAGATCGCGTAGTTGCTCGTGCCGCAGTTGTTCTTTCGGACGGCGATCTGACCGGCAGGATCTCGATAGCCGCCACCAGCGAGAGGCACGCCCGCAGCTGCGGCATCAGCGAGCAACCGTCGAATGTTCTCAGCGATCGAGTTGTGGACCCAGATGCCGTTTCCGACGCTCACGATCTCGCTGGAGGTCACCGGTGTGCTTGGCGTACTGCCGCCACCCGACGTTGGAGCGGGAGGGGCCTGCCGAGCGAGCTCGGCGGCAAGATCAGCCTGGGCTTGTTGTTCCTCCGCTGCGAGTTCCACCCCGAGCGCCTCGAGACTTGCCTGTTCGGCGAGCAGCGAATTGAACTTCTCTTCCGCAGCAGCTGTGAGTTCGGCTTGCACGGCCTGACTGTCTTGCAGCGTGGTCAACTCAGCGGCCAGTTCAGTGCTGAGCGTCTCGGCATCACGTGCTGCCTGTTCGGCAATGCCCTGTTCGACCTCGAGGTCCTCGCGGGCCGCTCGCAACGAATCGACCACGTCGACGCCGCTTTGGGTCACTTCGTCGACCAGCACCTGCATCCGCAGACCGAGGTTGGGATCGTCACTCTCGACGATGACGGTCGACGTCTCGTTTTGATTCACGAACGAAGAGATCGCTTGGGCCGCGAGACGGTCTTCGAGCGCCGCGATCAACGCCTCGCCCTCGAGCACCGCAGCGGCCGCTGTCTCGAGCGTCAGCTGTGCGTCGGCCAACTGCCGCTGTGCATTGTCAACTCGCCCCTGCTGGGAATTCACCGATGAATTGACCGCAGCGAGCGCAGCCGAGATTTCTTCGAGCTCAGCATCGGCCACGTCGACCTCGCCTGCCTTGGCTGTTGCTGCAGCCTCGGCGGCTCGACGTTCTTCGCGAATACGGTCGATCTCGGCGTTTGTCTGGGTATGGCCCACACCGGCAGTGGCGGCGAGCAACAGCCCACACGCCAAGACGACAACAACTCGCTTGAGCGACCAGCCTCGGCTCGACCCGCGCCGCGGTGACACACGTCGCGGTGGTCGGGCGCTCGTCGAAGATGTCACAACGAGGTGAGGCTAGTCACTGCGACCCACCCAGCACAGGGCAGGCCACCTGCCTGGGTTGATCTGCCTGCCAGGCCGCAGCCCGACCGACCGAGTCAACCGCGGTAGCGATTCGTGATGGGGACACGCCGGTCACGTCCGAACGCCTTCGAGCTGATGCGAATGCCAACAGGGCTCTGACGGCGCTTGTACTCAGCGATGTCGACCAACCGAACGATGCGGCGCACGATGGCTTCGTCGTGGCCTCGGGCGATGAGCTCAGTCGCTGTGAGATCGTTCTCGACATAGCCCTCGAGGATGGAATCGAGGACGTCGTAGGACGGGAGGCTCTGATCGTCTCGTTGGTCGGGGCGGAGCTCGGCCGACGGCGCTTTGTCGATGACGCTGACCGGAATGACCTCGGAGCGGGCCATCTCGTTGCGCCAGCGGCAGAGGTCGTAGAGCAGCGTCTTGTAGACATCCTTGATGACGGCGAAGCCGCCGGCGGTGTCGCCATAGAGCGTCGAATAGCCGACCGAACCCTCGCTCTTGTTGCCCGTCGTCAAGATGAGCCAACCCAACTTGTTCGACAGCCCCATCATCATGACGCCACGAATTCTGCTCTGGAGGTTCTCCTCCGTGGTGTCGTCTTCGAGGCCCTCGAACGATGGCGCAAGCATGTCGAGGAATGCCTGGTGGCCTGGCTCGATTGCGATCGTCCGGTACGCCACACCGAGGTTCTGACACAGCGTCTCGGAGTCAGTCACCGAGTGATCGCTCGAGAAGCGCGACGGCATCAGTACGGCGTTCACGTTCTCGGCGCCCACGGCGTCGACAGCGAGGGTGACCACAGCGGTCGAGTCGATGCCGCCCGAGAGCGCCACGCCGACCTTCGAGAAGCCGTTCTTCCTGACGTAGTCGCGGGTGCCAAGGACAAGCGCCTCCCACACCTCCTGCAGCGGTTCGGTGAGGTCTTCGATCTTGCCCTGCATCGGCGGTTCGGTGACCTTGACTGGACCTGACAGCACCTTCACCGGCAAGCGCGGCGCCGGCGTCTCTTGACCACGCGGGTCAAGACGACGCTTGCGATAGGCGGGCTTGATGTCGAGGTCGGTGACAGCGATGTCTTCGCGGAACTGCGGAGAACGAGCGAGCAATTGACCCTCGTGATCAAAGATCACCGAACCGCCGTCGAACACCAGCTCGTCTTGACCGCCGACCTGGTTGACGTAGACGATGGCGCAGGAGTTGTCGACAGATCGTGAGCTGATCATGACATCACGACCGAGTGCTTTGCCCTTGCGGAACGGGCTGGCATTGGGCACGAGCACGACCTCGGCTCCGCCACGACCCAGATCGAGCAGCGGGCCTGTGGCGCTCCAGATGTCTTCGCAAATCGCGATACCCACCTTCACGCCCTTGACCTCGGCAAGCTCGAGCTGATCGGTGCCAGGGGTGAAATAGCGACGTTCATCGAAGACGCTGTAGTTCGGTAGCAGGCGTTTGTGATGCGTGAGCTGCACTGCGCCGTCGACGGCCAAGTATGCGGTGTTGAAGATGTCTCGATCGCCTTCGACCGAGCCGAACACCACGGCGGTCTTCTTCGTGCGAGAGGCGAGACGTTGCACCGCTTCCATGCAGTCCTCGACGAAGCCCGGCTTGAGCACCAGGTCTTCCGGCGGATAGCCGCACAACGTCAGCTCAGGGAACACCGCAACGTCCACGTCTTGGGTCTCGAGCTCTTCCAGTACATCCATGACACGAACGACATTTCCATCGATGTCACCAACAACGGTGTTGATCTGACACGTCGCTACTCGAAGCCTGCGCATCGGAGGAGTCTACGGCCGGCCCGAGCACCGAACGTCCGGGGTGACGCGCTGCTTTCCTCACTGGTGGAGGGTCCAGTGAGGAAAGGTCCCTCTTGGGGGACGCGCTCGGCCAGGGAGGGCCGAGGATCTTGATCAGAAGCTGGCGACGGTCTCTTCGACATCGCCCTGGGTGCCGCGGAGACCACGGAGGCCGCGCTCACCTCGCTCACGAGGCTCGGCGTTCACCCGCTCGCTGATCCGGTCTTCGAGCCCATCGAGAATCTCGGCGGACCGATCGGCATCAATACGGCCCGCTTCGACTGCTGCTTGCGCCCGCTCAGTTGCCTGAGCGACGAGAGCATCGACCAAGTCCGCTTCGCTCACACCGCTTGCGGCTGCTGTCTCAGAGAGCGTCTGGCCCGCTTCGCGACCGGCCTGGATGTCCTCGACGGTGAGGCCGAGTTCTTCGAGCACCTCACCGCCGCCAAAGCGGCCGCGTACGCCACGGCTGCCGCGCTCTGAGCGCTCGGAGGGGATCGTGTTCACCCGCTCGCTGATGTTGTCGGTGAGATCGGCGAGCTTGTCGTCGGCAGCTTCCTGGGTCAGGCGGCCGCTCTCGACGGCATCAGAGAGGTGGCCCTCGATGCTGGCTTCGAGCGCTGCAATCAGTTCGGCTTCGCTCACGCCGGCATCGGCCGCAATCTCGACCAGCGTCTGATCGGCGTCGATGCCGGCCTGGATGGCGTCAGCGTCGATACCGAGGGACTCGAGCAACTCGCCGCGATGACCGCGGTGCCCGGTCGGTGTGGACTCGGTGTCGGTGGCGTCGCCACCATCGTCTTGCGCTCCGGCGAAGCTGGAGGGAGCGAACAATGCACCGGCGGCGATCCCGACGGCGAGCATGCCGACCCCGAAGAGGCGCTTGCCTGCCGGGGCGGTCGTGTTGGTTTCGGGGGAGATGGAGTCGTTCTGGTCAACCATTGGTGGCATTCCTTCGTTTGGGGGGATGCCTAGAGCTTCGACGTGCTTCGTTAGGGCAATGTGAGGGCCCCATCAGCGTTTGATCAGGGCGTCACCCGACGAGCTTTTCGCCAGGACAAGGAACGCTCGACCCACTTCCGATGCTCGAGTTCCCCAAACCAGGGCGAAAACGTGCACGGGCGCCCGTCCGAAGACGAGCGCCCGTGCAGGATCGACACCAGGTGTGGCTGGGGTCAGACCAGGTCACTCGCCAGCAGCAGCACCGCAGACGGTCTCGGTCATGACCGCAGCAACGCTGTAAGGATCAGCGTTGGCGTTCGGGCGACGATCTTCGAGGTAGCCCTTGCCGTCTTGAGCAACCTGCCACGGGATACGAATCGAGGCGCCACGATCAGATACTCCGTAGCTGAACTGGTCGAATCGCTGGGTCTCGTGAGCACCCGTGAGACGTTCTTCGATGCCGACGCCGTACTCGAGCAGGTGCTTTGCCGGCACGCCCTCGGCACCCAATGCTTCGCAACCGGCAACAATTGGGTCGTAGCCCTCGCGCATGGCCTTGGTGGAGAAGTTGGTGTGCATGCCTGCCCCGTTCCAGTCGCCCTTCATGGGCTTGGCCTCGATGCTGACTTCCACGCCGTGATCCTCGGCGAGGCGGTAGAGCAGGTAACGGGCAACCCAGAGGTGATCGCCAACGGTGACGGTGTCGGCCGGGCCGATCTGGAATTCCCACTGGCCGGGCATGACCTCGGCGTTTGTTCCCGCGATCTGGAGACCAGCATCCATGCATGCCTTGGTGTGGTCCTCGATGAGGTCACGACCGTGGATCTTCAGCGCACCAACGCCGCAGTAGTACGGACCCTGCGGGGCGGGGAAGCCGTTTGGCGGGAACCCTGCTGGCCAGCCGGTGCCCGGATTGATGAGGGTGTACTCCTGCTCGAGACCGAACCACGGTTCCTGATCGCCGTACTTCTCCATCGCCGCAGCGGCTCGGGCCCGGGTGTTCGTGGGGTGAGGGGAGAGGTCAGCGGTGAGCAGCGTCTCGCACAGTACGAGAATGTCGTCGCCGCCACGAATGGGATCGGGGCAGATGAACACGGGACTGAGGACGACGTCAGAGTTGTCGCCGGTGGCCTGGTTCGTGCTGGAACCGTCGAAGCCCCAAATGCCGGGCTCGTCGCCCTTTTCCATGATCTTGGTTTTCGAGCGAACCTCTCGGGTCGGCTCGGTGCCGTCGATCCAGATGTACTCCGCACGAATTTTCACGTCTTGCTCCAGCTCTGGCCGGTGAAGGCCTCCGATGCACCCTTGAGTGCGTGTGTGATTTGTCCCAGTCAAGACTTCTGCGTCCCTGATTCCAATGTTTCGTTTGTGAACGGAATGTGAAACGGACCCCCTGTAGGGCCTTTCACTCGCGGTGTTCGCCATTCCCACTGGTAGGACTTGGGGTGTGGAACGACAGCAGGAATACGTCCTCAAGGGCGTTGAAGAACGACACGTCAAACTGATCCGTCTCTGGTTCACCGATGTTCTCGGTCAACTGAAATCGGTCGCGATCTCGCCGGCTGACCTCGAGATCGCTTTCGAAGAAGGCGTGCATTTCGATGGTTCAGCCATCGATGGCTTCTCCCGCATCCAAGAATCCGATGTCTTGGCCATGCCGGATCCAAGCACATTCGAGATGATTCCGTGGGCCGACGGCGGCTCGACCGGACGTATGTTCTGCGACATCAAGTCACCGGACGGGACATCGTTCGACGGCGATCCCCGTGCGGTCCTCAAGCGGAATTTGCTGGCTGCGCAAGACGAGGGCTTTGCCTTCTTCGTCGCACCCGAGATGGAGTTCTTCTACTTCGCCGACGGGGATCCGTCGTCGGCCCCAATGCCGCTCGACCGCGGGTCGTTCTACGACCTCACCACCAGCGATGTGGCTTCTGACCTTCGACGCAAGACGCTTTCGGTGCTCGAAGCCATGGGCATTCCGGTCGAGTATTCGTTCCACGAAGACTCACCGTCTCAGCACGAGATCGATCTCCGCTACACCGATGCGCTGACCATGGCGGACCAGATCATGACGTTCCGCCTCGTCGTGCGAGAGCTGGCGATGGAGCAGAACAAGTTCGCCAGTTTCATGCCCAAGCCGCTGCCCGGCATCCAGGGCTCGGGCATGCATCTGCACCTCTCGCTGTACGGCGAAGACGGCAACGCGTTCCACGATCCGACCGCGCAATACGGGCTCGGCGCGATCGGTCGACAGTTCACCGCAGGCCTCCTCCATCACGCCAGGGAGATCACCGCTGTCACCAATCAGTTGGTGAACTCCTACAAGCGTCTCGTCGTTGGCTACGAAGCCCCGGTGTGGGTCAGCTGGGCCCAGAACAACCGATCAGCGCTTGTCCGAGTTCCTGTCACGAAGCGCGACAAACCGAGCTCGACCCGAGTCGAGTTCCGATCGCCCGACCCGGCGTGCAATCCCTATCTCGCCTTCTCGGTGATCCTCGCTGCTGGCATGTCCGGCATTCGCCAAGGACTCGAACTCCCATCGGAGACCACCGAGAATCTCTTCGAGCTCGCCCCGAGCGATGCCAAGCGCATGGGCGTCGAGCCCCTGCCTCGTTCGTTGGCTGAGGCACTCGACGTCATGGAGGGCTCGGAGCTCGTTCGTGAAGCCTTGGGAGAGCACATCTTCGAGTGGTTCCTGCGCAACAAGCGCAGCGAGTGGAGCGACTACAAGGCACATGTCAGTCAATGGGAACTCGAGCGCTACCTCCCCAGCTTCTGATCATGACCGAGTCGTTTCTGATCTTTCCTGCCCCACCCCCAGCGGACCTCGTCCGGTCCCTCGATCTGTCCGGTTACAAGTGGGCTGCGGTCTCGACCGTTGAACAGCTCGACGCAGATGAACCCGACGCTGGTTGGTCCGGCGCCATCATCGTCGCGGACGAAGACCCGGCCACAGCGTGGGCGCTGTGTCGAGAGCTACGTAAGCGAGATGTACCGGTCGAGCCACTGTTGCTGATGGTCTCTGGTTCTCAGCTTGACGAGCTCGAGGCGCGCGACGACATGTTCGACGATTTCTTGATCACGCCGTTCCATCCTCGCGAGCTCGAGGCGCGGCTGAAGCATCTGTTGTGGCGGGTTGGTCGTGGTGTGCGCCCGGATCTCATCGAATACGGGCCGCTCACACTCAACCTGGAGACCTACCAGGCCCAGATCTCCGGCCATCCACTCGACCTCACGTACATGGAGTACGAGCTGCTCAAGTTCCTGGCCAGTCATCCTGGAAAGGTCTTCACCAGGGAAACGCTGCTGAACCGAGTGTGGGGCTACGAGTACTACGGCGGTGCACGCACCGTTGATGTCCATGTTCGGCGCCTCCGAGCGAAGCTCGGTGAAGAGCACGCACACATGATCCAAACGCTGCGCTCGGTGGGTTACAAACTCGGTCAGTCGCGCTGGTAAGTCCTTCATCTCGTCGAGAGCGGCGGCTGCGCCAGACGCACTGCTGCGCTGCGGCGGACTTCGTCCGAATCCTCGCTCCGCAATACCTCCGGCTCCGTCGCCTCCCATGACAGGACCCACCGGCGCGTCGAGCGAGTTGGCTCTCGCCTCACTTGCGCAGCAGAGGCCACCAATTGGGTGGTGGGCGGCGCTGGCTCATTTCTGAGGGGCTTTGGTCGAAGCTCAGGGAATGACGAACGGTTGGGACTCGAAGAAGCACACTGGACAACGAATGATGGCCATTGCCGTCACGTTCGCTGCGTTCGGTTCGTTGGCAGCTTGCGGCGGCGGCAGCGGTGAGAGCGCAACGCCGTCGAGTCTGCCGCTCGTCGAGCCGGTGGCGGCTGTCGACGAGGGACCCGTCACCTCGACGACAGCGCCGGAAGCCAGCGAGCCCGCCCCTTCCCAGTCTCAGCTGACCCCGGAAATGTTCGAGGGGATGCTCGAAACTGACGCTGGTAGAAGCCTCTTGATTTCAAGTATTGCCGGCGAGGTCGGCATCGACCCAGAGGAAGCTGGGTGCCTGCTCGATGCCATTCCGGTCGAGATCCTTGTCGAAGCCGCTGGGTCGTTCCTCGGCGGCGAAGTCGACGGAGTTCTCTTCGCTCCCGAACAAGTCGCCCAACTCACGCCCCTGCTCGACTCTTGCGGCATCGACGTCGACGTCTTCGTCTCCTGATCGTCGAATCGGAACGGCTTCATCCACACCCATGACACCGGACCCCCTGAGCGACCACCTCCAAGATCTGTCGATCGGGTCTCGAACTCCGCTCCGCTACCCAATCAGTCTGCTTCTCGCGCTCCTGATCGCCGTCCCCCTCGCCGGGGCTGCCTGGTTCGCCATCGATGACACACGGCAAGCGTCAGCCCAACGGTCACAAGCAACGACCGTTGACACATCAACCCGCCGATTGGTGGCGCTGACCGAACTGCGAGCCCAACTGCTCGATGAACGAAACTGGTTCTCTGCCATCGGCAGTGTCAACCAGCTCGGCGTCGACCTCGCTTTCGTGGAGACCTTCATCGGTATCAACCTGCTCTCCGAACTCGAGCGTTCGCAAGGGCAGGTCGACGCTCTCTTCATTGAACTCGACATGCCTGAAATCGATGCCGAGCTGCAGAGCATTCGAGCCGACGACACCATCGACTTCATCGCCGTTGCCGCTCAGTACGACGAGATCGAAGCTCGCCTGAACGTGGAGAGCGAGCAGACCCTCGACAGCCTGATGGAGCGGGCGGGGGCCCTCGACGAGGCTGACCAACTCATCACTTCACTTCGAGTGTTGAACGCATCGACCGAGGCACGTCAGGCGATTTCCGACGAGATCACAACATTCTTCAGTGCGCAGTTCTCCGGGACGGTGAGTTCACTCTCGCAGCTCAATGCCACGATCGAGCAGCGAGCCGTACGAGCAAGCGCTGAGGAGGACATCCGACGGCTCGCCATCGACGGATCGAACGTCCATGTGACCATTCGAATGATCTCCGAGTCCCCGGAAGCAGCCTTGTTCGACGAATCCGTGGCGGACCTGTTGGCCACACGTCTGGAGGCGGAGAACGGCGACATCGAGGCGGTCCTCGATGACATCGGCGGCGTGGTGGACAATTTCACCTCGAGCATCGCCACGACCAACCTCTACTTCGAGCTCGTTGATGCCGCCGGAACTGACACACTCGATGCAAGCGACGCACTGTCAGCGAACGCCGCCGATCAGCAAAGGCAGGCGCTCGTCGGGATCGCTGCCCTTGGCGTGGTCTCGCTGCTCATCGGGTTCGCTGCGACCAGGGCAATTCGTCGACCCGTGCGTCTCTTGTCCCAGGTTGCTTCCCGGATCAGCGCAGGTGACTCGTCGGCGCGATTCTCCAACGCCGGCGGGCCAGTCGAAATCCGCTCCGCAGGGCGGGCCCTCGACGATGCCGCAGAACACCTCCATCTCGCCGAACAGCAGACCAAAGCACTCGCTGACGGCGAACTCGATCACCCCGTCCTCTCCCACCAGAACGCAGGCGAACTGGGCGCTGCGCTTCAGAATGCGGTCGGGGCCCTCGCCACATCGATGCAGGAACGCGAAGAGTTTCGTCGGCGGATGACTCACGAGGCGACCCACGATGGGCTCACTGGAATCGCCAATCGAAATGCATCGCTGGCGCAACTGAACCGTGGTCTCGCTCGGACTCGACGCTCTGAGGCTTCCCTCGCGGTCTTGTTCATCGACCTCGACGACTTCAAGGCGGTCAATGACAACCACGGGCATCGAGCTGGCGACGCCGTGCTCCGGACCATCGCCCAGCGCATGGTCAACACGGTCCGAGCAGGCGATCACGTCGGTCGGCTGGGCGGCGACGAGTTCGTCGTCATCGCCGAGCCGGTCGAGGACATGGCCACTGCGCTCGAACTCGCCGAGCGACTCTTGGCTGCTCTCGCCAAACCCATCCTGTGTGACGGAGCGATGCTCGCCGTCGGAGCGAGCATCGGCGTTTCGATGAGCGACGACTTCACCAAACCCGTCGACGAGCAGGCCGATGGTACGGAGCTACTTCGCGACGCCGACCTCGCTGTCTACAAGGCAAAGAGCGAGGGTCGGGGACGAATCGAACTGTGCGACGACGACCTCAGAGCGGCGATGCTGGAACGAGCCGATCTCGAAAAGGCACTCCGACAGGCGATTGACGACAACGAATTCCTCCTCCACTACCAGCCCATCGTCAAGCCTCCAGATGACTCGCTCCATGGATTCGAAGCCCTGATTCGCTGGAACCGACCAGCCAAGGGCATGGTGCCGCCCGACGATTTCATCCCGTTCGCTGAACGTAGCGATCTCATCGTGTTGATCGACCAATGGGTCCTGGGCGCCGTCGCTCGACAGATTCGCACCTGGGACATTGCTGGCCGCTACCCCGATCTACCAATCAGCATCAACATCTCCGGCCGACACCTCGCCTCCCCCGACTTCGTCGAGGACGTGATGTCGCCACTTCAAGATGCCGAGATCGACCCCCAGCGCATCATCATCGAAATCACCGAAAGCGCCTTGCTGGAGGACTTGGACGGTGCCGCTTCCAAGTTGCAGGCACTCCGGTCGCACGGCATTCGAACCGCCATCGATGACTTCGGCACCGGCTACACGTCACTTGCACACCTCAAGAGCCTGCCGATCGACATCCTCAAGATCGACCGCAGCTTCACCAACGACGAGTCGGCAGCCTCGCTCGTCCAGTTGATCATCGACACCGGACACTTGCTGGGCGCCACCATCACCGCCGAAGGCATCGAGACCCGCCTCCAAGCAGATTCTCTGACTGCCATGGGCTCCGACGACCTTCAGGGTTACTTGTACGGTCGTCCCTGCGCCGCCGAAGGCCTCGAACTGCCACGAGGCGCCAGCACCAAACCCTGACACCGCCCGAGAACTTGCCACCTTCGGCGAGGCTGCTGAGAGCTCGAGTGAAGAGTGTCTTCGAAGCGAGGATTCGGACGAAGTCCGCCGCAGCGAAGAAGAACACTCTTCACTCGAGCGGTGTCAGAGCCGAGCCCCGACCGCAGCCTGCGAGCCACCCCAAAACGGGAAAGCCCCGAGTGAAGAGTGTCTCCGGAGCGAGGACTCGGACCTGCCCCGACCGCAGCCTGCGAGCCACCCCAAAACGGGAAAGCCCCGAGTGAAGAGTGTCTCCGGAGCGAGGACTCGGACGAAGTCCGCCGCAGCGAAGGAGAACACTCTTCACTCGGGGCGTTCTTGACCCAAACGAAAGGGTGACTACTTGGCGTAGAGAGCTTCTATTTCCGCCTCGAACACCGTATTCACACCGCGACGCTTGAGCTTTGACGTCGGGGTGAGCAAGTCAGAGTCCGGCATCCACTCTTCGCCGAGGATCTTGACCTTCTTGACCGACTCGGCGCCGTTGAAGCCAGACATCGCTTCGATCATGCCTGCTTCGATCTCGGCGATCACCTCGGGGTTCTGCGACAAGGCAGCCATCGATGCGTCCTCGCCAGACAGACCCTTACCCGCAGCCCAGGCAGCCGACGCATCAGGATCGAGTACGACGAGCGCCGACACGAATGGGCGCTTCTCGCCAATGGCGCACGCCTGACCGACGAGCGGAATCATCTTGAGTGCCGCTTCGAGGTTTGCCGGGCTGATGTTCTTGCCACCAGCGGTGATGATCAGTTCCTTCTTGCGGTCGACGATCTTGAGGTAGCCGTCGTCGTCGAGCTCACCAATGTCACCGGTGTGAACCCAGCCGTCGACGTCTTTGGTCTCGAGGGTCTTGTCGGGCAGCCCGAGGTAACCCTCGAACATGTTGCCGCCACGAGCGAGCACTTCGCCGTCCTCGGCGAGCTTCATCTCGACGCCGGCTGCGGCCTGACCGACAAAGCCAGCTTTGGCTGCGTTCGACCAGCTGAGAACGGCCGTGGTTTCTGACATGCCGTAACCCTCGGTGAGTGGCACGCCAATCGCCCGGAACCACGAGAGAATTTCGGCCGGGATGGGAGCGGCACCGCTGATGCAGATCTCTGCCTCATCGAGCCCAACCAGCGGACGGACCTGGCTGAACGCCACAGCATCCAGGAAATTCCACGTCTCGATCTCTTCATCGGTTGCTGTACCCGCCGTCATCTTCTCCATGATCGGCAGTGCTGCTTCGACTGCGTCGTTGAAGGGGCCGGCCTTTTCTGGGTCGGCGGACAAGACGGCGTTGACGCCGGCGTAGATCTTTTCCCAGACACGGGGAACACCGATGAACACATGCGGGTGCACCTCGGCGGCGTAGGCCGCGACCTGAGCGGTCTCGGGGCAGCAGGTGACCTCAGTGCCGAAGTCGACCATGTAGTAGTGGCCGAGAAGGCGTTCCATGATGTGCGCCATCGGCAAGTACGAGACGTGGCGCTTGCCGGCGAAATCGTCAATGGTCGTCTGCTCCCGCATGCTTTGACCAACTGACTCGAGGGTCCAGCAAACGTTGTAGTGAGAGAGCATCACACCCTTCGGGTCACCGGTGGTGCCCGAGGTGTAGATGATGGTGGCGAGGTCCTTTGGCTGAGCGGTCTCGGCTTCAGTCTCGAGATCGGCAGGCTCGTGAGCGATCATGTCGCTGTAACGAACGACGTCGTCGCCGATGGACTCGTCGGGATCGATGATTGCGATGTGCTCAAGGGTCTCGAGCTGGGGCTTGACCAACATGAAGCGGTCGAGGAAGTCAGCGTGTTCGACCACAGCAACCTTCGCCCCGCAGTTGTTGACCAGGTACTCGATCTGGTTCGGTGCCGATGAGTTGTAGATCGACACCGGCGTTGCGCCGCAGAACAACACCGCGAGGTCAAGAGCATGGAACTCTTGGCGGTTGGCGAGCATCAACACCACGCGATCGCCAGGCCCGACACCGAGACCCTTGAATGCCGTCACCAAACGAGCCGTGTCCTCGGCGACCTGAGCAAGCGTGAGCGACTCCCAGCTGCCGTCGGAGGCTTTCCATTTCACGACCGTGGTGTCAGGACGAGTGGCAAGATTGGTGAGGAAGCGCTTCGGGACGTTCTGTCCCTCAATGCGCTGATCGAGTTCCGCTGAGGTGGTCATCCCCTTAGTGTGCCAGACGACCGAAAATTCTCACGGGCCAAGTGCGATGAATCGTCCGCTCGACCTAGGGGAAGATCCCGCGCTGACCGTAGACGTCCTGCAAGCGTCGCAGCGAGACCACGTAGGCGGCTTCGCGGCGGGTGCAACCAAACGACGTCATGGCGGCGGCGACCTTGTCACTGGCTTCCCAGAGCATTTCTCGCAACTGATCGTCGACTCGCTCTTCCGGCCACGCCTCAGCCGACTTGTTCTGGAGCCACTCGGCGTACGACACGATCACACCGCCAGCGTTGGCAAGGATGTCAGGGATGATCTCGACGCCGCTGGCACCGAGCTTCGCTTCGGCCTCCGGAGTCGTCGGGCCGTTGGCAGCCTCGACGATCAGCTTTGCCTTCATCACCCCGGCTCGTTCCGCCGTGACCTGATTCTCGAGCGCAGCGGGGACGAACACGTCGACGTCAACGGCAAACAGTTCCTCGGCTGATGCGGACCGAACTGTCGGGCGGCCGTCCTCGAAACCGGCAACGCCGCCGTTCGCTCCCACCCAATCCCAAAGTGCGGGGATGTCCAGACCACCGTCGTCGATGATCGTGCCGGTGTGGTCACCCACTGCCTTGATCACACAGCCGCTCTCGGCGGCCAAGCGGCCGAAGTGGCCGCCGACATTGCCGAATCCTTGGATCGCAATGCTCAGCTCATCGAGACGATGATCAGTTTCGCCACACCAATGCCGAAGCACGTACAGCACGCCCTGGCCGGTGGCGGCTTCACGCCCCAACGAGCCACCGGTGAGGATGGATTTGCCCGTGACGACGCCCTTGACCGAGTGCCGGTTCGCCGGACTCGACAGATTGGCGAACGTGTCCATGATCCAGTCCATCATCTGGCTGTTGGTCCCGACATCGGGGGCAGGGATGTCGTGATCGGGACCGATGTTGGACCCGAGTGCATGCGTGAACCGTCGAACAATCCGCTGCAACTCCCCAGCAGAGAACTGGCGAGGGTCAATGGTGACCCCACCCTTGGCGCCACCGAGCGGAAGCCCGACGAGGGAACATTTGAAGGTCATCCATGCTGCGAGCGCACTGACCTCATCCAGATCGACATCGGGGTGGAAGCGAATGCCCCCCTTGTAGGGGCCGAGGATGTTGTTGTGCTGGATTCGGTAGCCGCGAAAGACCTGCCATGCCCCGCTGTCCAGCTGGACCGGGAAATTCACGATCACTTCGTTCTTCGGGTGACTCAGGATGGAGCGATAGCGGTCCTCCAATCCAATCAGGTCAGCGGCTCGTTGGAACTGGTCGACAGCCGTCTCGTGCAGGCTCCGGCGCTCATCCATGGGAAGGGTCCTCTCCAGCAGCCACCCATCGTCGAGTGATGCAGTTCTGATTGCACGTTTGTCGCGCCGAGAGCGTAGGGAATCGAGCGACCCAACGCCTGGATCGTGCGACCCATTCCTCGAAGCTCAGGAACCAGCATCGGCCGCCGACCGTCAGAGGTGACATGAACAAGCGCATCGTGCTCAGTTTGCTTCTCGCCAGCGTCTTGCTCGCTGCCTGTGGTTCTGCCGAGGTCATTGTTGGCCAGGAACCTGGCATCGACACCACGGACGTGCCGGTCTCGCTGGACAACCCAACGACCGCCGACGAGCCCGACCCTGTCGACGGCGCCGTTCTCGTCGTGCGCGAAAGCGGAGGTTGTTTCATGGCAGGTCCCAACTGCCGAACCATCAGCATCATGGGCGACGGCACGGTGTTGATCGCTTGGGACGAATCCGAGAGCATCAACGAATCCACGCTGATCGACCCGGCACTGGTCACGAGCTGGCTCGAGATCGCCGACGCCACAGACTTCAACGCCCTTGTCAACCGGCTACCCGAGGGTGAGTGCAAGGGCTGCTTCGACGGCATCGATCTGGTGTTTGAGCTCCAACATCACGACATCGTGCTCGACTCACAGGTCGTCGGTTTCGTAGCGAGCGAGCCGTTCTTCGCCGCGACCAACTCACTCATCGATTCGGTGCCCTTCACTCTGGGCGAGCCAGCACTCTCCTCGGACCCGACCAGTTGGAACAACCCCATCGAGCCTGCGCTCGACATCGACGGCATCCCCGTGGCGATCACTGCCGAGCTGCTCGTTGTGGAGTTCCCCGGCCGCGCACTCGGTGGCGGCATCCTCGATGCCGGAGCGGGCTTCCTCGGCACCGACGGAGAGTACGCCTACCTCGCCGTCGGCGGCACCAGAGGCTGCGCGTCCTACCAGCACATGGCGCTCGTCCCGACAACAGACAGTGGTGTCTACGAGCTCTTCCACGACACCGACAACACCTGCGAGGCCGCCGGAGGCACTGGCTACCGAACGCCTCTCGCCGACCTCCTGCCAGCCGCCGACGGCAGCATCACCATCGTCAACAGCAATGACACGACCAGCTCTCTGGCCGCCGATGGGACCATCACAAGTAGCGGCCGCTGACGACCGCGCCGAAGGTCAGCGGGGTGTGATCTCGGACAGACCGCCGCAGAAGGGGCGGAGCACTTCGGGCACCGAGATGGTGCCGCCGACCGTCTGGTGGTTCTCGAAGATCGACAGCAGCGTGCGACCGATCGCCACGGCTGTGCCGTTCAAGGTGTGCAGCGGCTGCGTACCGTTCTCGTCCTTCACCCGGGTGCTCATTCGACGAGCCGAGTAGTCGGTGTAGTTCGAGCAGCTGGTGACTTCTCGATACGCCTGCTGGCTGGGAATCCAGGCCTCGATGTCGTACTTCTTTGCTGCCGCATTGCCGAGATCGCCAGCGGCCACCGTGATTACCCGGTGCGGAATCTCGAGCTCGGTGAAGATCTCTTCCTCGAGAGCGCGCAACCCTTCGAGCTGCTCCCACGAGTTGTCGGGGTGGCAGTAAATGAACATCTCGACCTTGTCGAACTGGTGCACTCGGAACAGGCCTGCCGTGTCCTTGCCATACGTGCCGGCCTCGCGCCGGAAGCAGGTGGAGTAGCCGACGTACTTCAGCGGGAGTTGTTCAGCATCGAGCCGTTCGGTCCGATGCAGGCCAGCCAAGCCGACCTCGGCGGTACCAACAAGGAACAGTTCGTCCTTCTCGATCTCATAGACCTGGTTACGATCGGCAGGGAAAAAGCCTGCATCCACCATCATGTCTTCGCGCACCAGGACAGGAACGACGGCGGGGATGAATTCGTGCCCCATCAACTTGCTCATGACGTACTGCACGAGGCCGAACTGCAGGCGTACGGCATCGCCCAAGACGTACGCAAAACGACTACCGGACATACGGACGGCTCGGTCGGTGTCGACGATGCCGAGGTGCGCTCCGATTTCGGCGTGGTCCATGGCCGGCGCTGGCCCGGCGTCGCCCCAGGTCGACTCCACTCGGAAGTCGTCTTCTCCACCGTCGGGAACGGAATCATCTGCCGGATTCGGCAATGGCAGCGCTTGCTCGGACAGCGCAGCGTCGAGTTCGTTGAACGTAGCTTCGAGCCCGCCCAGCTCGTCCTTCAGCTCCTTGGCCGCCGCCTTCTTGGCATCACGCTCTTCGGGTGCTGATCGACCGATCTCTTTGGAAGCGGCGTTGGCCTCGGCTCGCTTGTTCTCGACCAAAGCGAGTGCTTCGCGACGGGACGCCTCGAGCGTGAGCACCGCATCGATGGCATCAGACGACGCACCCTTGCGGATCACTCCGGCTCGGTAGGTCTCTTCTTCACGCAAACGACGTAGATCAATCACCGCCACAAGGTAGCGGGAGCAACCCGAGCCAGGTGAGCTATTTGGCTTGCGATTCCGCCAGCCTCAGTAGTTGAGATCGATCAGCTCGCTGCCATCGGCTTCAGCGTCGGCGTTCGTCTTCAAGGCAAAGCCCATGATGCCTGCCACGGCAGCCGTCGTCATCAGGAACCCCACAGGGATCACAACGATGATGACAACGGCAAGGATGAGAGCTCCGATCATGGGGGCAGTGTGCCACACGTCAGCCGACGTAGCACCACGCTTCGATCTCGACGAGGGCGCCGAGCGGCAACTGATGAACGGCAATCGCTGACCTTGCGGGCCGGTGGTCGCCGAACTCGTCGATGTAGACCTCGTTCATCGCGGCGTAGTCCGCCATGTCGACCAGGAACACGGTGGTCTTGGTGACGACGTCGAGCGTTGTGCCCTCAGCAGCCAGCAAGCCCTTCAGGTTGACGAACGCTTGGCGGAGCTGCGAATCGAGACCGCCTTCGACGATCGCCCCGTCAGAGATGCCGATCTGACCAGAGCAGACGAGCCATGGCCCGGCCTTCACCAGCGGGGTGTACGGGCCAACGGGTTTCACAGTCTCATCAGGCATGTTGAGCAGGATACGTCAGAACAGCGCTCCGATTGGCCAATCTCGAACACAGCCGGAACGCAGCCAGCCCGCAGCGGCGACGGCGACGAAGACTGCATCTGAGCCGTTCACTGCCGGACCATCGCCGGGAAGGATTTCGACGTTCACGGTGGGTGTGTCGACTGCTCGAAGCACTCCGAAACTGCGGATGGTCAAGTCATGCACTTCGCCTTCGTCGTCGACGGCGAGTCCTTCGCTGGTCAGCCAAGACAACGCCATGTGGGCGGCGCCGATGCAGTACGAACGAAGCACGATCTCATCGAGCACTTCGCCGCATTGCACCTTCACGTTGATCGTTCCGTCATCGCCGAACGACGCCTCGGCGATAGCTCCCTCTGGTGAGGTGACGGGGCTGGCAGCGCCGGCTGCGCCGGCGAGCAGGATGGTGGCCTCCGCCCAACCAACCGCTCGAAGATCCATCGAGGTCGGCGGCCCGAAGACCGAACGTTCCTCGACGACCAAGCCCGGGGCCACCGCGTTGATTGCTTCCTTGACACCTGGCGTGCGAGCCACGCGAATGGCGCCGGTGCCATCGGCCCGCACCCACCCGGAAACTGGAGGGCGCTTGGCGCCGTGCACCACCGTGTGCTCACGGCTGGCCAGCGCCAACACGGTGCGGCCGTGTTGTTCGGCCAAACGACGGGCTACTTCGGGAACATCGGATTGCCGTTTCGCTCCGAAGGCGCCACCGTTCGCGATGGGGTCAGCCGGTTCGCCGCCGGGCTCGCACCACGCAGCATCGGTTTCGAGGTAGGCGGGTTCGACCCACGTGGTACGGAGCGATGCAGCCACTTCGGCCTGGTCATGTTCGGGCAACTCGACCGGCCAGGTCGGCTCCATGGTCGTGCGACGACCCTGGATCTTGCCGGCGTTGGTTCTTGCCTCGGCGATGGTGTCGCCAACCGCCCACGACCCGTCGGTGGCGGGCACAGCGATCAAAGCATCGGCCGGCGCTGTGTCGACGGCGAAACCGCCGTGCCCGAGCGCAACGTCAGGTGCGACGCGTTGAGAAGCGCCCCCTTCGATCGCCGCCCGTCGAGATGCCGCTTCGAGATCTCGCTCTTGCAACGGCGGCCCCTCGGCCCGTCGCAGCGTCACGAAACGTTCAGCCGCTTCGGTGATGGTCTGCCAACCGGTGCACCGACACAGGTGGGCCAGCAATGCCTGGTCGACACTTGCTGGTTCGAGACCGGCTTTGCGGTCGAGAGCGTCCAACCTCACGACGATGCCGGGGGTGCAGAACCCGCACTGGCTTCCGCCAGTTGCACACAACGCCTGTCCCCACGTCGCTGCCCGGTCGGGATCGAGCCCGTCGACGGTGGTGATCGCCCGCCCCTTCACGCGCCGAGCTGGTGTCACGCACGAGACTCGAGGCTGACCGTCGACGAGCACCGTGCAGCAGCCGCACTGCCCCTGTGGGCTACAGCCGTCCTTGACCGATCGGATCCCCGCCGCAGCCAACACGTCGAGCAGGGTCTGGCCAACCTCGACGAATGAGACCCGTTCACCATCGACAGTGACTTCGAGCTCGGGGAGCGATGATTCATCAACCACGGGCTGAGGATACGGTTGACGGCTGTGGCACCCGTCCGTTCACGTCGCCAATTCCTTCGAGATGCCGGCATCACTGGTGCGGGCCTGGCCCTTCTCGGCACCGCATGTTCGTCAACAACCGAAGCCGTGCAGCTCGAACTCGTTCGGCTCTTCAGCTCTGACAGCGTGGTCGTGGCTGGCATCGAGCAGCGTCTGCCCTTTGGCGTGATTGCGAACGGCGCCCCGGTGGTCGGCGAGGGGTCAAGCGTCGACGTGCGCGTGCTCTTCAACGATGCAGTCATCGATGAGGTCACGGTGCCCTCTCGGGTCGTGAACCACGATCATGTGGAGGGAGAGGGCGAGATCCCTCACGAGCATGCCGACATCCAGCGCTACTTCCCGCTGAGAACCACGCTTCCCGATCCCGGTATCTACGACCTCGAAGTCTCCATCGATGGCCAAGTCATCGTCGTGCCAGTCCAAGCGTTCGCCCCTACCGATGTCAAGGTCGTCAGCGTAGGACAACCATTCCCCGCGCTCATCACTCCGACAATTGCGATGCCGGGAGCCATGGACTCGATCTGCACGCTGTTCGACGGGCCCTGCCCGTTCCACGAACACACGGTGGCAGACGTATTGGCCGACGGCGATCCGCTGGCCTTCCTGATCGCAACGCCGCAGTTCTGTTCGACCTCCTACTGCGGTCCGGTAGTCAAAACGCTCATCGAAGCGTCCGGCAGCTTCCCGTCGGTACGGCCCCTCCACCTCGAGGTCTACGAGAACACCGACGAGGCCAACGGCAGTCTCAGCAACCTGCGCGCAGCTTCGCAACTGGCCGAGATCGGCTTGGACTTCGAGCCGTCGCTGTTCTTGATCGACAGAGACGGCATCGTGGCTGACCGGATCGACAACGTGTTCGACCGAGCCGAACTCGAACTCGCGCTCGCCCTCATTGCCTGATCTCGAGACGGCCTGATCTC
>CAYGQE010000027.1:0-75230 GCA_964351995.1 uncultured Acidimicrobiaceae bacterium
TGGTTGACTTCGCTTGCTTGCTTTTCAGGTCCAGACTCCAGCGCTCATTTGCTTCTCCTCTCTCTTTGTTGCTCGGGGTGTGATCATCACTTTGATCGATTCGGCGACGTAGCGGATCCGTCAGATGACGTATTCCGATGACGTAGCTCGACTACGTCATGGATCCACGTACGTAGACATCGATCCTGTGACTACGGTGACCCGCTTGGACGCCTCCACTCCGCCGGCGACGCAGGCTCGGGTCGCCGAACTGACCAAAGTTCTGTCAACGATGCGGTTCGTGACGTCTTTCGCGTTCGGTTGTGCGGGAACGGTTCGGATCCTCCACATGGACGTTCTGGACTTCAACGTCCAGACCATCGGCGTGATCATGGCGTCGTACTCGGTGTTGATCGCCCTCGTCGAGGTCCCGTCGGGGGCGATCTCCGATGTTTGGGGTCGCCGGAAGACGAAGCTGCTCGCGTCGTGGGTGATGGCGGGTTCTTACTTGTTGTTGGCGACAGCGGATGGCTTGTTCGACGTCGCGCTTTCATCCGCTCTGCTCGGCATCGGGCGAGCACTGTTCTCCGGAGCGGCAGACTCGTGGTACGTCGACGAGATCGGCGATGCCAAGGACCCGCGACTGCTGGCAGGGATCTCGCGATCCGAAGCTGCCCACAACGTGGGCTTTGGTCTTGGTTCGTTGACGGGTGCCGTGTCTCCTCAGGTCTACGCAGACTCGGTCGAAAGCGAGTTCATCTTCGCCCCTGTGTTCGTTCTGGGCGCCTTCATGCTGCTGATCGACATCGCCATCACCCTCCGGCGAATGAAAGAGCATCGGCCGCCAGCAGGTGTTGCGGTGGGGGGTGTGTGGTCAACGACACTCGCCGGCGTCGGCAACGCGCTCGATTCGCGGGGGCCTCGTTGGACTGCGTTCGCCATGGTCGTGGTTGGTGGGTCGATCGCTTGTGTCGAGTTGCTCACGCCCCTCAAGTTGGCCGACGGCCTGGGAACCGAGCGAGCGCTCGTGATCTACGGGCCCCTCGTCGCTGGTTCGTGGGTCTTTTCTGCCGTGTCGTCGGTCTTGACCGAGCGCCTGGAGCGGGCACTCGGCACCATCCAGCGTTCCTCTGGTGTGCTGTTGGTGGCGGTCGGAGCGTTCGTACTGCCGGCGGGCTACGGCCCGTGGGGGACGGCGCTCGTGGCCTATGTGGGTGTCAATTTCATTCTCGGCGCCCTGTTGCCGCTGCTGTCGACTGCGCTGCACCAGCATGTGCGTTCCTCAAACCGCAGCGCAGCTGCATCGACGTTGAATTTGTCGATGATGGCCGGAGCAGCTGGTGCATCGTTTCTCGTGGGTGGGCTCGGTGGACTCGCCGTGGTTGTGGTTGGGGTAGGCGCCATCATTGCTGCTGCAGCGATGTTTGTGGTGCCGGCTCCCAAAGCGGAGCCCGCCGACGTTTGATTGAGCTCGGCGCAAACGATGGCTTCGGGGGAATGACGGCCAGCCACCAATACCCTCGTGCAACGTGCCAGCAACAATCGTGGTGGGAACGCAATGGGGCGACGAGGGGAAGGGAAAGTTCACTGACCTCCTCTCCAAAGAGATGTCGATGGTCGTGCGCTACCAGGGTGGTCACAACGCTGGTCACACCATCGTCATTGGTGAGGACACATTCAAGATTCAGCTGATTCCCAGCGGTGTCTTCTACGACCACATCGTTCCGGTCATCGGCAACGGAGTGGTCGTCGACCCGTTCGTGCTCCTCAAGGAGAAGGCTCAACTCGAACGGCAAGGCATCGACTGTTCCCGGTTGAAGGTGTCAGGAAACGCTCACCTGATCCTCCCGTATCACCAAGAGCTCGATGCGCTGCACGAGCGGCACCTCGGCAAGGCGAAGCTCGGTACGACCAAGCGAGGCATCGGCCCGGCCTACGCCGACAAGGCCATGCGGGTCGGGATTCGAGTGCAAGATCTCCTCGACGAGGAAATTTTCCGTCAGAAGCTGCATGCGTCGCTCACACACACGAACAAGGTGCTCACCAAGGTTTTCAACCGTCTGCCGATGGATCCAGATCAGCTGGCCGACAACGTGCTCACCAACTGCCTCGAAGGCCTCGCACCTCACATCGCTGACTCGGTCAACTTGATCCACGACGAACTCGAGCGGGGCGGACACGTCTTGTTCGAAGGAGCGCAGGCGACCTTCCTCGACCTCGATCACGGCACGTACCCCTTCGTGACGTCAAGCAACCCCATCGCCGGTGGTGTGTGTGCTGGTGCCGGTATCGGGCCGAAGGAAATCAATCGCGTCGTCGGTATCGCCAAGGCATACATCACCCGTGTCGGTGCTGGACCGTTCCCCACCGAACTGTTCGACAACGACGGCGACCGAATGGTAGAGATCGGCCGCGAGTACGGCACGAACACCGGCCGGAAACGCCGCCCTGGTTGGTTCGACGCCGTCATGATGCGCCACGCTGCACGAATCAATGGCCTCACAGAGATCGCCATCACGAAGCTCGACGTACTCGACACTTTCGACACCGTGAAGATGTGTGTTGCCTACGAAATTGACGGTCAGCGCGTCGAGCAACTGCCCTATCACCAGTCAGACCTGCATCGTGCGGTGCCGATCTACGAAGAATTCCCCGGCTGGAAGAGCGATCAGACTCACGCTCGGGAACCAGGAGATCTCCACCCGAACGCTGCCGCATATCTTCGGGCGCTCGAAGAGCGGGTGAAGGTGCCGGTGTCGATGGCCTCGACCGGGCCTGGCCGCGACCAGTACTTCCACTGGTCAAAGGTCGACTGACTCAGTTTCGACGCTTGGGCAGCGGATCTCGCTCGTCTGAGACCGACATGCCGCGCAAGCTCGGAGGAATCCACTCACCAGCGTTGTCGGTGTCAGCTTTCCTCCGCATGAGGTTGCGCTCGTCGGTCGGGCTCGGCTGAGACGGGGCGTGAGCGAACGGTGATGCTGCGAACGGAGCGTGGTCCGCCGGCGTGTCGGCGCTTGCCGACTCGTTGCCGATCGAATCGGGGTTCGACCCTCGAGGCGGCGGGCTGGGAGGTGACCAGGGCTCGGATTTGGGGCGGGTTGCCGCAGGTGCAGGAGTCGACGGCGACGGGCTGACGGGGGCCGTTGTGACCAGCGCCGGAGGTGTCAGGGACGCCGGCACGGGAAGCTCAGCCGGAGTTTGGCGAGCGACGAGATCAGAGGTCGGCGAAGCGAACGGATCGGTATCCAGACCAATCGGTGCTGCATTGAACTGACTCTGGATTGGCTGATCGGCTTTCAACCTTGCGAGAAGCTCAGCAGCGCTCGAGCTTGGGTGGGAACCAGTTGCCGCTTCAGGCGGAGCGGGCTGAGGGGGAGCTTGTCCCAATGCCAGGGGGTTGATCGAGGTGTCGACAGGCGCAAGCCCGGCGGGCGCATGGGCCTCCGGCGAAGCGTGTGCCGGTGGAGGTGGCGTTGCTGGGGGAGGAGGTGTCGGTTGTGGCGCTGGTGGAATGAGCGCTGGTGAAGCGTTGCTCGACGCAAGAATGTCAATGGTCGGTTCTTCGTCGATGATCGCCTGGCGGCGGTCGAGTTCAGTGGACTGATCGAATTGCGACGGGTCTTTCAGCTCGAAGAACTCGATCACCGGTTGCTGCTCTTCGACCTCTTCGAGTTGCGTGAGGAGTTCCTTCTTCCGCTTCTTGTATTCGCGTTTTGAAATCGACTGGCGCTTGGGCGAACCGCCACGGATGCCACTGTGCTCGAGAGCGCAGGTCTTACACGTCGGTGGGCTGCGGTGGCCACGAGGGAACAGAAGACAACCCGCGCAGAACTGATGTCCACACAGTTCGCAGATATCCTCGGCTCTGTCGAGCGCATCTTTTTGGCAGCGATCGTTCAAGGCGTTCCGTCCATCTTTTCTCTTGGCTCCAATCGACCGGCAGGGGGCCTCTCTTGAGCGTTTGGGCAGTCCGTCTCATCTACTGAGGAGTCAACATGACCATCCCGAATGTTCTCGCCGATCGCTACGCCAGCTCGACCATGGCGTCGTTGTTCGATCCAATCCATCGAATCCGAACCGAGCGAGAGTTCTGGGTGGCAGTTCTCGAAGCCCAGATCGAGTTGGGTCTCGACGTCGATGCTGCGGTGCTGGATGACTATCGGGCCGTGATCAACGACGTTGATCTGGAGTCCATCCGGCAGCGGGAGGCAGTCACTCGCCATGACGTGAAGTCTCGGCTCGACGAGTTCTGCGCCCTTGCGGGTCATGAGCACCTCCACAAGGGGCTCACCTCGAGAGACGTCACGGAAAACGTCGAGCAACTGCTGTCATGGCAGGCGCTCGATCTCCTCGAAGCGAGAGCGGTTGCGCTTCTCGAACAGATCGCCGAGCATGCCGTGCGCCATGCCGACACCGTCATGGTCGCGCGAACCCACAACGTGCCGGCCCAACCGACCACGCTCGGCAAGCGTTTCGCCCAGATTGGCGAAGAGCTCGCTCTGGCGCTCGGTTCGTTGCAGTCGGTAAGGGACCGTTTTGCGCTTCGAGGCATCAAGGGGCCGGTCGGATCCCAACAGGACCAGATCGACCTCCTCGGATCCACCGAGGCCGCCCACTCCCTCGAGGCCAAGATCGCGACCCAGTTGGGTGTTCCGAACGTGCTCGGGGCGGTCGGTCAGGTCTACCCACGCTCGCTCGACTACGCCGTGGTCGGTGTGCTGGTGCAGCTCGCTGCGGCTCCAGCCAACTTGGCACTGCTCGTACGTCTCATGGCCGGTCACGATCTCGCCACCGAGGGCTTCCAGCCTGGCCAGGTCGGTTCGTCTGCGATGCCGCACAAGATGAACACCCGCTCGTGCGAGCGCATCTCTGGGCTGGCAGTGATCTTGAAGGGGCACCTGACGATGGCAGCTGGTCTCTCAGGCGATCAATGGAACGAAGGCGACGTGTCGTGCTCGGTGGTTCGACGCGTGGTGTTACCAGACGCGTTCTTCACCATCGATGGGATCTTCGAAACCACGTTCGCTGTCTTGAACGAGTTCGGTGTCTTCCCGGCTGTGGTGGAGACCGAGTTGCGGCGCTACCTCCCGTTCCTGGCCACCACCAAGCTGCTCATGCACGCAGTTCGTGCCGGGGCTGGTCGAGAGACCGCACACGAGATCATCAAGGAACATGCCGTCGCCACGGCCCTGGCAATGCGGGAGGGCAAGGCCGACGGCTCGCTGCTGGTCACCAAGCTGGGCGAAGACGAACGATTCCCGGGAACAGCGGCAGACCTTTCGGCAATGATCAGCGATGCATCAGACTTGCTCGGTTCGGTTGATCAGCAGATCACGACGTTTGTTGCGTCTGTTGCGTCCCAGGTGGCGGCCCGCCCGGACGCCTCTGGCTATCGAGGCGAAGCCATCCTCTGATCGGCGAGTCGTCGCCGAGCGACTGAAGGCGACGAAAGAGAAGTCCTAAGTGGTCAGAAGGTACGTAGGGGCCTCATCGAGCTCCGTTCTTGTCGCGTTCGTGGTTGCTCCGTGAGACGACCTGTCCGCAGATGCCTTCGACGTGGGTCTTCGCCCCTCCATCACCGGAGAAGACTTTCAAGAGCTGAGCCTTTGCACAGTCTTGTCACTCGCCTACCGAGCGCTTGTCAGAGGGGTCCCAGAGTGGTCAATAACAACAACAACACCTCTTCCAACGAAGAGAGAAAGCGAATGAAACCATGAAGCACAAGAAGCTCCTCACGCTCGCCACCCTCGCCGGACTCACGCTTGGCGGTCTCTCGGTCGCTTCGGTCGCATCGGCCCAGGGCTACGGCGGTGAGCAGGACGCACCAGCAGCTGAGGCTTCGACCGAAGAGGCTGACGTCTCGAACAACATCGTGCAGGTCCAAGACACCGAAGGCGACGACACCGAGAGCGAGACCACCGAAAACGACGGTGACCGAGACGGTCGCCATGGCGGCGGATGCAACCTGGATGACGAGGCGGCAGCCATCGGCATCGACACCGCCGAGCTCGAAGCTGCAATCGCTGATGGCCAGACCATCGCCGAGGTCGCAGAAGCCAACGGCGTCGACGCCGACACCGTCATCGACGCACTCGTCGAGGAAAAGGCCGAACGCCTTGCCGGCAAGGTCGAAGAGGGTCGCCTGACCCAGGAAGAGGCGGACGCCAAGCTCGCTTCTTCCACCGAGAAGATCACCAACAAGGTGAACGGTGTGACCGAGGAGGCAACTGCCTGAACCGAACAACAGCACGCCCCCGCCAACAGCGCCCTCCCTTGCGCTCGTCCTCCGGATCACCCAGTGATCCGGAGTTGCGGCGTTTCTTGCCAGACTGCTCCTGACGAAGCCGATTCGAGGAATCAATGAGTTCAATCAACCGACCGCACCGCCTGCTCGTTGCTGAAGACGATGCTGAGATCCGCCAGGCTCTCGATCGAATCCTCACCTACGAGGGGTACGAGGTCATCACCGCCAACGATGGCGCGGCGGCGCTGGAAGCCGTCAAGGAGCACGAACCCGATGCCATTTTGCTCGATGTGATGATGCCCTTCGTCGACGGAATCGGTGTGTGTCGACGGATCAGGGAGCGAGGCAATCGAACACCGGTCTTGATGCTCACCGCTCGGCATGAAGTCAGCGATCGAGTGGCCGGTCTCGATGCCGGAGCCGACGACTATGTGACGAAGCCGTTCGAACTCGACGAGCTGTTGGCGAGGGTTCGTGCGCTCGTGCGGCGAGCGGATGACTCCATTGGTGAAGTGATCGCCGAGGGGCCCTTCACACTCGACGTTCCTCGTCGCCAGCTGACCGGCCCGTCTGGCGAGATCGAGCTGACTCGCACCGAGTTCTCGATCGCCGAACTACTGATGCGCAATGCAGGGATCGTGCTCGAACGCTCGGTCATCTACGACCGCATCTGGGGCTACGACTTTGGCGATTCTTCGCGATCGCTCGATGTTCACGTGGGCTACCTGCGGCGCAAGATGGAAGCCGATGGCACGCCCCGAATGATCGAGACCGTGCGGGGCATTGGTTTCGTACTCCGGGCGGAGGGCTGAGATGGGCCTCGGTGCGAGGTTGGCCATCGTGTTTGCGGGCGTCGCGGTTGCCACTGCGTTGCTTGTCGGCGGCGCTGCGTTTGTCACAACTGACCGGCAAGTCACTGCCGAGCTTGATGACTTCTTGGAAGAGCGGGCGAGAGACATCGATGACGGTTTGCGATCGCAACCAAGAGATCGCAGTGAAGACCGCGGTGGTCGAGGCGATGACGATGACCTGCCGTTCAGCCCGGATGCCGAGGTGCAGGTGCTCGACAAGGACGGCGCGATCCAGACGAACTCGAGCTTGATCCTCCCCGTGGATGCCGCCGATGTGCTCCTCGCTGCTGAGGATGGGGCCGCTCGCTTCCGGACGGTGGTGATCGACGGCACCGACTTCCGCATGATCACCGATCACCTCAGCAGCGGTGGTGCGGTTCAGGTGGCCAGGTCTCTGGAAGAATCCGCTGGCCTGGTCGATGTTCTGCAAACGCGCATCCTGCTGATCGCCGGCCTTCTCGGCATCGCCGCAGGGGCCATCGGCTGGATCGTGGCACAGCGCACCACCCGACCGCTTCGCGCTCTGACCGAGGCGGTCGACGAGGTTGCCACGACTCGTGATTTCTCGATCCCGGTGCCTGCCTCTGGCCGTGATGAGGTCGGTCGGCTGGCGAGCGGTTTCAACCGAATGCTCGGAGCGCTCCAGCAGTCACAGGAACAACAGCGTCGGCTCGTGCAGGACTCAGCGCACGAACTGCGCACACCTCTCACGAGCATCACGGCCAACGTCGAATGGCTGATGCGAGCTCCTGACTTGGACGGCGAGGCGCGTGAGGAGGCTCTGCGAAGCATCCGAAGCGAACTCGGCGAACTGAACAACGTGATGGCGGAGATCATCGAGTTGGCGACGGACTCTCATGAACCGCCAACGCTCGAGCCAGTCGACCTCGGTCCACTGGTTAACGATGTCATCGAACAATTCCGGCGACGCTCCGATCGCGAAGTCGTCGCCGATGTCTCGCCACTCATCGTCAAGGGTGATGCAGATGCTCTTGCTCGAGCCGTCGCAAACTTGATGAGCAATGCTGAAAAGTACAGCCCCGCGGAAACGCCGATCGGGGTCGAGGTCGGGCCTCGGGGTGTCTTCGTCGATGACAGTGGCCCCGGCATTCCGATTGAGGAGCAGCAGCTCGTCTTCGAGCGCTTCTACCGCCGGGATGAGGACCGTTCGAAGCCCGGTTCGGGGCTTGGGCTCTCGATTGTGGCTGGCATCATCGAACAACACGGTGGCGCCACGATCGCCACCGATTCTCCTCGAGGTGGTGCGAGAGTCGGCTTCCGTTTGCCGGCAGCAGATCTGGTCTGAGCGACGAACGTGGTGCCGTACGCTCGTTTGGTGATCCACGACCTGAACGCTGGCTGGAACGCCCTGGAACAGTGGGGTGGGGACGTCACTCGTGTGGATCGCTTCCCCGACGGGATCGCCAACGACGTGTGGAGTGTTCGCATCAATGGTGAGATCGCCGTCGCCCGACTGGGTCATCGAAGCGATGCGGATCTTCAATGGGAGACCGAGCTGCTTCAACACCTCGACCGCTCAGGTCTGATCGTGCCTCGGCCAATTCCCACAATGGATGGTCGGTTGTTTGCGGACGGGCTGGTGGTGATGACGTACGTCGAGGGAGAGCCGCCCGAATCCGAAGCTGATTGGCTCCGCGTTGCTGACACGCTCCGCGAACTGCATCGGCTCACTGTGAACTGGCCCCAGCGGCCGGGCTGGCGGTCATCAGCGGATCTCTGTCACGTTGAACTCGGGACCAAGATCAACCTTGCCCAGATGCCTGCCGAAGCCATCGTTCGATGCCGCGCCGCGTGGGCGCGGCTCGACGGAGCACCGGTATGCGTCGTGCATGGCGATCCCAATCCAGGCAATATCCGAATGACGGGCGACCGGGTCGCCCTGATCGACTGGGATGAAGCCCACGTCGACGCTGCAGAGCTCGACTTGGTGTTGCCCCACAACGCAGCACAGCTCGAGGCGGCCTCCCACGACCGAGCAAGTCAAGCCTCGGCAGCGTGGGAAGCCGCTGTGTGTTGGGACGATGAGTACGCCGTCAACCGCCTCGCTGAAGTGCGGGCGGTCTGAGCGGGACATCACTGAAGAGTCAAGACCTGCTCACGATGGTTCGCTGGTGCCTGCTGCATCATGACAATGCAGGCAAGACACGTCAGGCCGCCAACGGTTGCCATCATGATGGCGGGGTCATCGATCACCGTCTTGGGATCGAGGGTGCGGATGAACGGCAGATTGAAGCCGACCATCGCAAGCCCTGCCGCCATCGTGCGAACGAGCGAGTCGATCGACGGCAACGAGGGCCGCTGCTCGATCATCCACAGCACGAGTGCACCTTGGGCCAGAAGATAGAACGCGCTCGGGTTCACAGCCCCGGCGGCAACGAAGTGGAGATTCATGGCGATGCCGAGGCCGAGGCCGACGGCGCGGTGGCGGCCGCTCAGCAAACTCGCCGCCGCGATTGCTTGTAAGGCGAGGACGGTAAAGGCGAAGAGGGGCACATTCGGAGCGACGATCTGGTCGGCGAACGGTTGGTACCAACCGAGTCCGGCGCTCTGATGCTCGAAGAGGAACGCTTGAAGGGCAGAACCGTTCCACCATTGGGCATCGATGGATTTGGCCGCCGCAGCGCGGAGCCAGCCGAGTCCAATGAAGATCTCGGTCACAGCGGCCCAAGCGGGTTGATTCCTGAAACGTTCGGTGATGATGCTCATGGAGGTCACGATCCCGGATCAGTCGCAACAGATCGTCAGCGCTTTGACAAGGTCGTGTAAGGGCTCCGAACTCTGAGCTTCTGATGTGCTTCTGGGCACCCACTCACTCGCCGCGAGCGGTGGAGATCACGCCACGCAGTGATTGGTCATGGTGCCGATTCCCTCGATGGTGGTGGTGATGATGTCTCCTGGCTGGAGGAACGTCTGAGTCGCAGCGCCGACGCCTGACGGTGTGCCGGTGAAGATGAGATCACCGGTGCGAAGGGTCAAAACTGCGGAAAGGTAGGTGATCACTTCCGGAATCGAGAAGATCAGGTTGGAGGTGCGATCGGACTGCTTCGTGTCTCCGTTGACGTCGCACGTGATCGCGAGGTCTGCCGGATCATCGAACGCATCAGTCGAGACCATCACAGGACCGATCGGGCCGTACGTGTCACGGGACTTGCCGAGGTCGAAGTGAGGAGGCTTCGCCGCAAACTGCAAGGCGCGATCGGACACGTCTTGGCCAACCGTCAGCCCAGCGACGTGGTTCCAGGCGTCCTCCGCTGCGATATCGCGGCCGGGCTGGCCAATCACCACCACGAGTTCGGCCTCCCAGTCCGCTGTCGTCGAGCGCAGTTCGACATCGGCGTCGGGAGCAACGATGCAACTTGGGAACTTCGTGAACACCAACGGGTTCGCAGGCAGTTCCATGGCCGATTCAGCCGCATGGTCCCGGTAGTTGAGGCCAATGGCGAACACGTTGCGAGGTTCGGGGATCGGGGCCCGTACGTCGGCTTTTGCGAGCGTCCCGCTTGGCGTCGCAGCATTCAGCCCTGCGGAAGCGTCGCTGAGTGCTGCGGGATTGGTGATGGCGATCATCGGGTTCGAGTCGATGGCGCCGTTGGTCAAGGCTGCGGCGTCGAACCAGTTGCCGTGTTGGTCGACGAGAGCAGATCGGCCGGCAACGTTTGCGAGTCGGAATGGCATTGTTGTTCCTTGGACTGGGTTGGGCGAGTCGGGACCAGACAGGAAGTGGCGTCGGCCCAAGCATCATCATGACTGCTGCACCAGCGTGGCGACGGCCTGGTCGAGTCCAAATCGGAACGGGCCAAAATGGCAACAGGCCAGGGCGTGAGCCCTGGCCTGCTGATGTGTGGTCGGGACCGGCGTCGATCCGGTGACCTACCGCTTTTCAGGCGGTCGCTCTGCCAACTGAGCTACCCGACCGTGTATTGAGTTCGGGCCCTGGGGCTCTCTCTCAAACCGGTGACATTCGCCGGGGCGAATGTCACCACTTCGGGTCTGTGCTGAGCTTGCGCTGGGCAAGCCCCTCGCACATGACGAAGAATCTGCGCTAGCAGATTCTTCAAGGAACTGAGGCCCGCTAGGGCCGAAGTTCCAGCGGTCCCGACGAGATTTGAACTCGCGACCTCCGCCTTGACAGGGCGGCGTGCACTCCAGACTGCACTACGGGACCTCGCCACTCCTCGCAAGCAAGCCTGCGGTGAGAGACCGGTGACTATAGGGGTTGTGAGCGGTTTCGCCTCAAACTTCTGCGAATGCCACAACTCGACTTCGCTCTACTGTGACTCTCCTACATTTTCCCTCGTCACTGCGTACCCCCAACGGGATTCGAACCCGTGTTACTGCCGTGAAAGGGCAGTGTCCTAGGCCGCTGAACGATGGGGGCCAGAAGTGCCCGAGGGCGCTCCACCCCAATACGGGGTGGCGACATGTTAGCACTGCCGATGAGTGGTCCAACGGGTGTTTCTGCTGACGGGTTCGGGTTGGCCAGCCCAGCTAGGGTCACTCCGTGTTCAGCCCGGCCTGCCGCTTCACTCGATCTGTGCCAGTCGCTCGGGTTCGGCGTGGACTGGTTTCGGTTGGCGTCGGCTATCTGCTCGGCACCCTGCCGAGTGCAGATCTCGTTGCTCGACGCTTTGCCGGAGCTGACCCGCGGTCGGCTGGTTCGGGAAACCCAGGAGCGGCCAATGTGGCCTCAGTCATCGGGCCATTGGCCGGTTTGTTGGTTCTCGCTGCCGACATCGCGAAAGGTGCTGCCGCTGGGCGAGTTGGCGGCCGGCTCAGTGGCGCCGTTGGGGCGGACCTTGCGGCCACCTTCGCTGTGGTCGGCCACTGCTACCCCGTGTGGACTGGCTTCAAGGGCGGCAAAGGTGTCGCCACGAGCGTTGGACAGGTGCTCGCCACCTTGCCCGCCTACTTCCCAGTTGACGTTGCGGTCGCCGTGGCAACGTCGGCACTGCCGTGGTGGAAGCAGCGAGCCTTCGCAGCAACGATGTCGGCATCTGCTGCTTGGATCTTGGGCGCCGCATTGTGGTGGCGTCGGCAATGGCCGAATGCCTGGGGGCCGGCCCCTGGACCGACCCGACCACTTGCTGCGTTCGCCTCGTCGGCCGTGATCTGCCGACGATTTCTCGATGGAGCCCGATCGTGATCTCTCTGATCACCGATTCGGCTTCGCAGCTGCCGATGGCGCTTGCTGGTCGGCTGGGGGTGAGGGTCGTGCCGGTAACGGTCACGATCGATGGTTCTGATCACCTCGAAGGCGTGACGCTCAGCGCAGACTCGTTCTACGCCATGCTCGATCGAGCGGAGGCACTACCAACGATCACGACGAGCCAGCCATCAGCTTCTGCGTTCGTGTCTGCATTCCAAGCCGAGATCGACGCCGGTGCCTCTGCGGTGCTTGCCATTCTCGTGGGCTCTGCCTACTCCGGGGCGGTGAACAGCGCAGAGCTTGCAGCCCGAACGGTTCGTGTTCGCTTCCCGGACGTCACTGTCGAGATCGTTGATTCCCAGACCGCCTCGTTCGGTATCTCGTGCGCAGTGTTGGCGGCGGCATCGGCTGTTGCCTCCGGGGCGACGCTTGCCAACGCAAAGCAAGCAGCGCTGGATCGAGCAGCGGTGACGAGCTCGGTCTTCATGATCGACGGGACGGAACTGGCCCGCCGCTCGGGTCGTTTCAACGAGGTCGACCTCGGCTCGGGTGTTCCCGTGCTGGCATCGGGTCCCGAAGGGCTGTCGTCTCTGGGTGAGGTTCGCAGTATCACCGATGGTGTCGACCTCATGGCAGAAAACTTGCTGAGCCGAGCGCCCCGAGTGGTGGTGGCGGTCGGTCGAGCTTCCGCGGCAACCGACCCGGTCACGAACGCACTCGTTGAACGCTTGCGCGAGGCTCCGACCGTCGTCGATCTGATCGACTACCGAGTCGGCCCATCGATTGCGGCCCACACCGGCCCGAACACCGTCGGCGGGTTCTCGTTTCCGGCCTGAGCGACACTCAGAGCAAGAAACACTGATCGCTACTCGGTGCCGCCGCGGGGGAGCGTGCCGCTGAGTGCCGCCACGATTTCGTGCAAGACAGCGCCGAGCACGTGGTAGATCTCCATCAAGTGTCCTTCAGGGCTGTCCGGGTCGAGTTCGGAGCCGTCGTCGTCTTCTGAAACGTCGAGTCGGGTGCCAAGGACGAGTCGAAGGTCGTTGGTCAGCGCCATCCAGTCGGTCAGTTCGTCTTCGGTGAGAACCTCGCTGCCCGCCGTACGCCTCACGGTCTCGATGGACGCTCGCCGCTGGTCGGTCAGCGACGAACGGGCGAGGATCTGATAGCCGGCATCCTTCTCTTCATCGTCGGTGTAAGCAGTAGGGAAAAGTCTGCGCAACTCCGGGGTGTCGGAGTCGAGCATGTCGTCCAGTTGCTCGCCCAAATCGACCAATAGGTCGGGGATGCCGCTGTGGAATGCCTGGATGAAGGTGCCGTCTCGACGTCGTCGAATCATGGAGCTCATGAACTCTGCTGCTCCATGGTTGCCCACAGTCCGGCGCCGTGGAGCTTGTGAACGTCGGCCTCGGCCTCTGTTCGATCGCCTGACGAAACAACAGCACGGCCCTTTTCGTGGACATCGAGCATCAGCCGCTCTGCCTTCTTCTTGCTGAAGCCAAAGAGCTTCTGGAACACGTAGGTCACGTAAAAGGTCGTGTTGATCGGATCGTTCCACACGATCACCATCCACGGCAGGTCGGTGGCGACGAGCGTGTCGCCCTCAGCCTCCTGTGCGCCTTCGGGCAGGATGGGATCAGCCATGGGCAAGGTCGCGCTCAGGGCGAGGGTCGGCGGTGAGCGTCGCCGGCTCGAGGTCCTCGACGGGACGCTCGAAGAAACCAAGGTGCATCCGCAGTACGAGAAGGAAAAACACGACGGCGCCAACGATGTGGACCATGACCAGCGCGGGTGGCAGGCCGAGGTTGTACTGCACATAGCCAAGGATCCCTTGGGCGACGGCGACGGCGATGGGAGCTTGGAGGGCGGTCGGTGGAATGCCCTCACGCTGCATGCGGACGGCGAGCATCACGAGGGTCATCAACGTGATCCACGCGGTCACGCCGTGGAGTCGGGCGACGTCTCCGAGGTCGAAATTCAGCCGATCAGCTCGAAAGTCGCCGCTGTTCGGACCGGTCCCGGTGACGACGGTGCCCGTGACGAGGAGAACGCTGGTCACGATGACGGTCCAAAGGCTGTGTTTGGTGAGATGCGGTGGGAGCGTTGACGTCGGGCGGCCCTGGCCGCCCTTTGCCTTGAAGAACAGCACCGCCGTGCTCCACAGCAGAACCATCGAGAGCAAGAAGTGGGAGCTCACGAGCAGAGGATGCAGATCCATGAGCACCGTGATGCCGCCGAGAACGATCTGGGCGGCGACGCCGGCAACGAGGTACCAGCTCCAAACGATCAGGTCGCTGCGACGGGGAGATCGCCGGTATGCCTGAAGCACAGCAGCACCAACGCCCAAGCTGACGACACCGGAGAGCAGACGGTTTCCGAACTCGATCCACGGATGGAACCCCCACTCGGGCGCGAACTCTTCTTCACTGCACGTGGGCCAGTCCTCGCAACCAAGGCCGGACTCGGTCAATCGGACCAGGGCTCCGGTGAAGACGATGAGTGTGAGGAGCGTCCCGGCCACCAGGACCACACGCCGGTAGGCCCGCGGGCTGACACCCCGAGACGGGCGATCGTCGATTGCTGTGTCCGTGCCGTTGTCAGACATGAGTGAAAAGCTATGTCACCGGTGCCGGTTGTGGGCAGTCCGTTGGCGAGTTTCTTTGAGCCGTCTTCCCCGCGGCTTCGGTCCGGTGTCGTCACCTCGGTAGTCTCTGGGCCGTGGCTGTCACTGCTTTGTCGACGCGCTCTCGTACCAGTTCGTTCATAGCGCTTACGAAACCGCGCATCATCGAGCTCCTGCTGGTCTCCACGGTGCCAACGATGATTCTGGCCGAACGCGGCATGCCGTCGCTGTGGCTGATGGTGGCGACGGTGGTTGGTGGCACTTTTGCCGCTGGCGGCGCCAACGCCATCAACATGTACGTCGATCGTGACATCGATGGCGAGATGGAACGCACGAAGAATCGTCCACTTGTCACCGGAGAGATTCAGCCGACCGAGGCGCTTGTCTTCGCCATCGGACTCGAAGTCATCGCCTTCGTCTGGTTGTGGACCTTCGTGAACCTGCTCTCTGCAGCGTTGGCGGTTGCCGCATGCCTCTTCTACGTGTTCGTCTACACGATCTGGCTGAAGCGCACGTCGAAACAGAACATCGTGATCGGTGGTGCTGCCGGCGCCATGCCGGCACTGATCGGCTGGTCTTCGGTGACCAACAGCGTGGAATTGCCGGCAATCATCTTGTTCCTGATCGTGTTCTTCTGGACGCCGCCACACTTCTGGGCGCTGGCCATTCGCTATTCCGATGACTATGCCCAGGCGAGCGTCCCGATGATGCCGGTCGTCGACGGCCAAAAGGCCACCGCCAGGCAGATCCTCGTGTACTCGATCTTTGTCTGGGGCTGCAGCCTGTGGCTTTGGCCCGCTGCGGACATGGGCTGGATCTATCTCATCGCAGCGATCGGTATCGGTGCGATGTTCACCGGCGGCGCCGCCCAAATGGTGCGCGAAGCCGACCCAGCTCGTCTCGAAAAGCTCGCCATTCGTTACTTCTCGTTCTCCATCACGCACCTCACGGTTCTCTTCGGGGCGGTGGCGATCGACCAGCTCGTTGGTTGGGGCGTCTGAAGACATTTCATTGTGGCGTCGAAGGCGGTTACAGTACGGCGGCGCTCTGCAGCCTTTGGCACCCTCGTGCCGTTGGAACGCAGCACTCGCTAACCCAATGTCCGTTGTTCGTCAGTTCGCTTGACGAGTCAACATCTCCTGGTTTTTGTTCAAATTTTCCTTGATCGACCCTGAATGATGCTGTTCAGTGCCGATGTTCTCTACGGTGTTCTTTTGCACCGTCCCGATTCACCACCGCCGATGAGGTCCCCGCTTTCATGGCTTTGACGGAAACTCGCCCCGAAACCGACCACGAGGTCGACGCTCCTGCTGCCGCTTTGGCATCTCCGACCGTCGACTCGGTTCTCGGTACTGGCGATCACAAGACCATTGGCCGCCTCTGGATAGGTGGAGGGCTGCTGTTCCTCATCGCCGGTCTGGTGTTCGACCTTCTCTCCAACGCTGAGATCGCAGACCTCTCTGGGTTCGCCATCGCTGACAGTCAGGGACAGCTCACGCAGTACTGGTCCCTCGGGCGAGACCTTCTTCTGTTCGGCGGTCTCATCCCGGTGCTGATCGGTATCGGCACCTTTGTCGTGCCACTGCAGGTTGGTTCCTCCAGCATTGCATTCCCTCGAGGCGCTGCTGCGGCTTTCTGGATCTGGGCCCTCTCCACGATCATCCTGGTCATCTCGTACATCATGAATGGCGGACCGGGCGGTGGCCGCGTCGACTACGTCGTGCTTTGGACCCTCGCACTCGGTGTGATGGTCGCCGCCATCCTCTGGGCGCTGGTGTGCATCGCAACGACGGTCTTGGGGGCTCGAGCCACCGGAATGTCGCTCGAGATGGCTCCAGTCACCAGCTGGGGGTTCTTGGTTTTCGCCACCGGTTCGATCCTCGCCCTCCCCGTTCTGCTCGGCGAATTGATCCTCGCCTACATCGATGTCAAGTTCGGGTTCCTCGCCACCAACGGCGACCGAGAGGTGCTCGTCAGCATCATGAACTCGGTGAACCTCGCTCCGGCGCTCTACTTCATCGCCGTTCCTGTCTTGGCCATGGCCGTCGACATCATTGGGGTGCACACCGGTCGCCCGGCTCGCTTCCATCGCAGCATCCTGGCGATCATCGGCCTGTTCGGGTTCTTGGCCTACGGGGCCGACATGCTCAGCTTCGCTTGGAGAGGACGCCCGTTCGCCTTCGACAACGCGCTGCTCGTCGTTGCAACGGTGGCGTGTGCTCTGCCTGTCCTGCTTACCTTGGCGCTCGCTGGCGATTCGGTGGCCAAGGGCAAAGCAAAGATCAACACCCCGCTCGCCGCAGCTCTCCTCAGCGGCATGATGCTGCTCGCCGGAACCGTCACGGCCATCCTCGGCACCGTTGATCCGATCATCTCCTTCATCGAAGAGGTCGCCGATTCTTCGATCGACTTCTCTGTCGACCTCGCCGGCACCTCGTTCCACTGGGGTGTTCGCGCCTTTGTCGTTGGTGCCGTCGCTCTCGGCATCATCTCTGGCGTTCACCATTGGGGCCACAAGATCTGGGGTCGATCACTTGACGATCGCATTGGTTTCCTCTCGGTACTGGCAACCTTGGGAGGCACCGTTGCATGGGGAGCCTCTTCCATCGCTGCTGGCTTCCTTGATCAGCCCGGTCTCCCGGCTGCTGACAGCGCCGGTGACAGCACGGTCGAATTGATGAATGTCATCTCGGCCACTGGCGGTGCGCTCGTGGCTGGCGGTGTGGCTCTGCTGTTGCTCAACGTTGCTGGCGTCGTCGCTGGTCGAGTTGGTTCCGCTGCGGAACCGTGGACTGGAGCGACGCTCGAATGGGCAACGGCCTCACCACCGGCGCCCGAGAACTTCGCCGAGGCCCCCGTGGTCTCATCCCACACTCCGCTGATCGACATGGCGCTCGCCGCCTCTGTTGACTCAACTGATGACGAGGTGGCCTCGTGAGTACCGCACTGTCCACGACCAACGACCCCGGCGTTAGCGTCCGGGAGACGCTGTCGGCCGGCTTGCCGGCCGCTGCCCCGGCCCGACCTCGTCTTCTCATCATCGGTACCAGCTTCGCCTGCGCTGCCGCCATCATGTTGATGGCTGGCCTGATCGGCGTCTACCTGACCACTCGGGCCAGCGTCATCGCATCTGGCGCCGTGTGGCTGCCCAGTGGTGTGACGATCCCCCTCACGCAACCCAACATGATGGCCATCACCATGGTCTTCTCGGTCTTCATCATGATCTGGGCGATCTCGTCACTCGGCCGCGGTGATCGGGCGATGGCCTATGTAGCGCTCGGTCTGGTCCTTCTGATGGGCTTCGCCGTCATCGCTCAGACCGGCTACCTCCTCACGATCATGGACCTCGAACTCGCCAGTGACGTACGGGCGCCTCTGATCTACGGCGTCATCGGAACTCATCTGGCCATTCTTGGCGCTGCCATGGTCTTTGTTGCCGTCATGACTCTTCGAGCACTCGGTGGCGAGTACTCCTCGAAGGATCGCGAGGGCGTCTACTCGGCTGCCATGTTCTGGTACGTCACCGTCTTCTTGTACATGGTCGTCTGGTTCGCCATCTACATCACCAAGTAGGTCACTGATGTTCACCTGGGGTTCCAAATTCTTCATCGGCCTGACGGCTGGCGCAATTGGCGGTGCCATCGCGTATGGCCTGGTCACCGGCGGCGACCTCCTCGGGGTCATACTTCTCGGGCTCGTCGGCGACGTCGGCGACCACGTTGGGTACACCATTCTGCTCATGGCCGCTGCTGGTCTGGCCCTGATGTCCTTCATCAGCGTCTTGGTCCGCGATGGCGATGCTGAGGTCATGGCCGCTCGAGCGGGTGTGGCGTTGGTTCCTCCCGTCCAGCAACCAGCCGATCCTTCCTATTGGGGTGCCATCTCCGCTTTCGGCGTTGGCGCACTGATCATCGGCCTTGCGCTCAGCCCGATCTTCTATGCGCTCGGCATCGCAGCGCTTGCCATCACGGCTCTCATGTGGTCAGTTCAGGCTTGGGCCGACCGGGCGACGGGCGATGTCGAAGCCAACCGGGTCATTCGTGGCCGTGTGCTCGGGCCGGTCGAACTGCCGATGCTCAGCATGCTGGCCATTGCGGCAGTCGCCATTGGCGTCAGCCGAGTCTTCCTTGCCACGTCCAAGTCCGGCGCAACCATCGCCGGTTCGATCTTCACGGTCTTCGTGTTCGGCGCAGCAGTGCTGATGTCGAAGGTCGATCTCAAGCGCAATGTCGTGAACGGCATCGTTGCGCTCGGAGCCCTGGCCATCTTGGCTGGCGGCATTGTTGGCGCCGCCGTCGGCGAGCGCAGTTTCGAACACCACGGCGAAGACCACTCAGAAGAAGAGGGCTGATGTCACTTCTTCCTGGCCTCGTCGCTGCACTGTGATGAATGACACGCTTCGTCCGGCTCTACATCATGACGCCGACTCCACCACTCTTGAGAGTTCCATGACAAAGACAAGAACGATCATCCGCTCAGCCCCATGGCTGCTCGGCCTCACCGTCTTCGCTGCTGCTTGCGCCGAGGACAAGCCGCTCAACACCAACGAGCCGCGTGGCCCGCAGGCTCAGATGATCCAGGACTTCTCCTATTACATCTGGCCGATCATGGGCATCATTTTCCTCCTGGTCGTTGGTGGCAGCATCTGGCTGGCCGTCAAGAACCGGGTCAAGCCGGAAGACTTCGACTACGACGATCTCCCTGAGCAGATCCACGGCAACGCCAAGCTCGAGTGGGGCTGGACCGCCGCTCCGGCCATCATCCTCGCCATTGTTGCTGTGCCGACCATGATCATGGTCTTCGAACTGGAAGAGAAGAACGAAGCGCCGGCCGCCCAGAGCGAATGCCGCCTCAATCAAGATGGCTCACGCTCTGGTGAACTCGACGTGATGGTCATCGGCCAACAATGGTGGTGGGAGTACCGCTACGACATCGACTGCGATGGTTTCTTCGAAGATGTCAATGGCGACGGTGTCATCGATGACACGGACCGAGAGTGGCCGCTCGAGATTGCTCTTGACGACGATGATCTCGTCATCGCCAACCAGCTGGTGATGCCAGTAGGCGAACAGGTTGATCTCACCATCACCTCACGAGACGTGATTCATTCGTTCTGGCTTCCCCGTCTCAACGGCAAGCGAGATGCTGTTCCGGGTCGTATTCACACGTGGTCGGTCGAAGCCGACGAGCCGGGTGAGTACACCGGCTGGTGCACCGAGTACTGCGGCCTCTCTCATGCCCGGATGCGTATGAGCTCGGTAGCTCTTCCGGCTGACGAGTTCGATGCGTGGGTCGAAAATCAACTGCAGGCGGCAGACATTCCCGAAGCTCGACCGGCTTTGGCTGAAGGCGAGGTTCGCCCGGTGGCCTCCGACTTTGAAGGCTCGGCTCTCGAAGCCTTCTTCGAACAGGAAGAGGAATACCTGGCTTCAGAAGGTCGGGCGATTTTCCAGGCGCAGTGCACGTCGTGCCACGTCGTTCGGGAAGATCCCACCGATACCGATGGCGTCGCCTTCGAATATCCACAGAACTTCGAAGCAGCGTTGGTGGCACGCGCCGCACCGGATCTCACACACTTTGCCACTCGCACTGTCTATGCCGGTGCGATCTACAGCCAGTACGTCGAGGTCGATGCAGATGATGATCATCTGCTCGAGATTCTCGGCGACACGCCCTATCTCGAGCTCTCTGACGAACTCCGTCTGAATGCAGCTCAACTCAAGCGGTGGATCTCGAATGCGCCTTCCCAGAAGGCAATGGACCCAGACAATGGGCTCGGCATGCCGGCCTTCCCGCAGTTGACCGAAGCAGATCTCGAAGCACTGGTCGCCTACATGGCGACGCTCGATTGAGCAGGAGCTGAACCACATGGCAATCATCGAGAACGAACCACTTGCACTCCCAACCGGCGACCGGCCGGGTGTAGAAAACCCCCTTGGTGTCTTCAAAAGGCCCCGGCAGTACACGGGTCTGAAAAACTGGTTGACCACGGTCGACCACAAGAAGATCGGCATCATGTACGGCGCCGCCGCCATGTTCTTCTTGCTGATCGGTGGTGCTGCGGCACTGCTCATTCGCATCCAGCTGGCCACACCGAACTCCAGCTTCTTGTCCGCTGATGCGTACAACCAGATCTTCACCATGCACGGCACGGTGATGGTGTTCTTGGTCGTCATGCCCATCGGTGCGGCGTTCGCCAACTATCTCTTGCCCCTCCAAGTGGGCGCCCGAGACGTGGCCTTCCCTCGTATCAATGCCTTCAGCTTCTGGGTGTTCCTGTTCGGTGGGTTGCTCCTCAACACCAGCTGGTTCCTCGGTGGCGGCGCAAACGGCGGTTGGTTCAACTACGCCCCGAACAACGGCGTTGCCTACTCGCCCTCGAGCGGCATCGACTTCTGGAACGTTGGCCTGTTGATCGCCGGTATGGGCTCACTCGCCGGTGCGGTCAACCTCATCACGACCGTCTTGAACCTTCGGGCACCTGGCATGACGCTCATGCGCATGCCGATCTTCGTGTGGATGACCCTCGTCACGCAGTTCCTTTTGCTCTTTGCTGTGCCGGTGCTCACCGTGGCGCAGATCCTGCTCATCATGGATCGCAACTTCGGCGCCAGCTTCTTTGCTGTCGACCTCGGTGCTGACCCGCTTCTGTGGCAGCACCTCTTCTGGATCTTCGGTCACCCCGAGGTGTATCTGATGATCCTTCCTGCCTTCGGCATTGTTTCCGAGGTCATCCCGACGTTCTCCCGCAAGCCCATCTTCGGCTATCCGTTCATGGTCTTCTCCGGCATCGCCATCGGCTTCATGGGTTGGGGCGTGTGGGCTCACCACATGTTCGTTTCTGGCCTTGGACCGCTGTCGGTTGCCGCCTTCTCCTTCGCCACGATGTTCATCGCGGTGCCGACGGGTGTGAAGGTGCTGAACTGGATCGCGACCATGTGGGGAGCCAAGATCACGCTGAACACGGCCATGCTTTTCGCTATTGGTTTGGTCACGCAGTTCACCATCGGTGGCCTGTCCGGCGTCTCGCACGCCATTGCGCCGTGGGACACCCAGCAGACCGACACCTACTACATCGTCGCTCACTTCCACTACGTGCTGTTCGGTGGTGCGCTCTTCGGCTTCATGTCGGGCATGTATTTCTGGTGGCCCAAGGCCTTCGGCTACAAGCTCAACGAGGCGCACGGCAAGTTCAACTTCTGGGCCATGGTCGTTGGTTTCAACTTGACCTTCGGTCCCATGCACATCCTTGGCCTCCAAGGTATGCCACGACGAATGCACACCTACGACGACGCCATGGGCTTCAACCTGTGGAACTTCGTCGCCACTATCGGTTCGTTCATCCTCGCTGTCGGAACGCTGTGGGTGCTGGTCAATGCGCTCATCTCGTACCGGGCTTGGGCCCAGGCCGGTCGTCCGAACGTGGGCGCCGATCCGTGGGATGCTCGCACCATCGAGTGGTCGATCCAATCGCCTGCTCCGGAGCACAACTTCGACTACACGCCCACGATCACCTCGCTCGACGACTTCTGGCACCGCAAGTACGCCGAAGTCGAAGACGGCAAGCTGCGTCGTGTTGCGACTGGCGATGAAATCGCTCAGCCCGGTAACGGCGAAGGCGTTCACCTTCCCGCTCCGTCCTACTGGCCGCTGGTGCTTTCCTTGGCAATGCCCGTGCTCGGCTACGCCATCATCTTCACCCTTTGGCTCGCCATTCCTGGCTTGCTTCTTCTCTTCGCTGGTCTCTACGGCTGGGCTCTCGAGCCGGCTGATGACCTCGACATCGACGACCATCACGGTCCGTCCCACGACGAGCTCGCAGGAGCAAACGCATGACCGACCTGGCCACACCTGTCGACGACGGCGCAGCCGCCGACGACCCGCATCACGATCACGACGAACACGGCGACCACGCCCCGACGTCGCTCGGACTGTCCAATTCCAAGTTGGCGATGTGGCTCTTCCTCGGATCAGAGTGTCTGCTGTTCGGTGCCCTCATCAGCACGTATCTGTTGTCTAAGGCTCGGTTCATCGCCGAACTCACCGCCGGCAACCCGAACGTCATCGAGGGGTTGCTTCCCGCTGAGGAAGCTCAAGCACTCGCTGACGAAGGCGTTCGCGGATCATTCTCTGATCTCCCGGAGATCTTCAACGAGATGGTCCTGGAGAACACGGTCGAACCGATCTTCGACATCCCGTTCACCTCGTTCAGCTCGTTCGTGCTGTTGATGAGCTCGCTTTGCATGGTGTTGGCTCACAAGGCCACCGAAGACCGTGACTACAAGAACCAGCGCATTTGGCTCGCGACCACGGCCCTTCTGGGGTCAGTCTTCATCGGTGGTCAGATCTACGAGTTCACGGCCTTCTACCGTGAGGGCCTGACCTTCGGCGGCAGCCTCTTCGGTTCGGCGTTCTTCACGCTCACCGGGTTCCACGGGGTGCACGTCACCGGCGGCATCTTGATGCTGGTGTCATTGCTGGTTCTGTCGTTCAGGGGCAAGCTGAAGTCTGACCGTGCCGAAACGGTCGAACTCGTTGGTCTCTACTGGCACTTCGTCGACATCATCTGGGTGTTGATCTTCACGATCGTCTACCTCATTCCTTAAAGGGTCACTTCATGTCTGACACCACACTCGACGCTGAGGTCACTTCCGACCACGACGATCACGCCGATCACCCCACCGAGAAGAACTACTGGGTGATCTTTGCGGTGCTTGCCGTGCTCACCGCGCTGGAGGTCCTGTGGTCTTACCTCGGGCTCTCTGGGCCCGCACTGGTGCTTCCGCTGATCGCCATGATGGTTGTGAAGTTCATCCTCGTCGCCGGCATCTTCATGCACCTCAAGTTCGATCTCTCGATCCGCAACGGCAGTGTGTTCTCCTTCGTCTTCGCTTTTGGTCTTGTCCTGGCGATCCTCGTGTATGCCGTGCTCTTGGTGACGGTCGTCTGGCCCATCGGTTGAAAGGTGGCGCTGTGAGCGCTGTCCAATGATCATTGCAGCCGAGGTCTCGACCTCAGCAAGCGTTCCGTGGCAAGCACATCCTGAGGTCTGGTTCCTGGTCGTCTCGGCCATTGCCCTCGGCTGGTTTGCAAGCAAGGTGGTACAGCCCAAGGCCATCGAAGCTGGTTACCCACCGATCTCGCGCCAGCAGAAGTTCTGGTTCGTTGTTGGCGTGGCTGGTGTGTGGCTGGTGTCAGACTGGCCCGTCCATGACGTTGCCGAGGACCACTTGTACCTCGTGCACATGTTCCAGCACCTCGGTCTCTCGATGCTGTTGCCCGCTGCGTTTGTCATGGCCACGCCGCGTTGGTTGCTCGAACTCGTCATCGACCCTGAGGGCAAGCTCTGGAGGTGGCTGAAGCAGGGCTCCAAGCCACTGGTCGCCGGTGGCATCTTTAATGCGCTGACGCTGGTTCTGCACTGGTCGGCCGTGGTGCAATGGTCTGCCGATAGCGGCCCGGTTCATTTCGCCTTCCATCTCATGGTGTTCGTGGCTGGCCTGTTCATGTGGCAGCCCATCATTGGACCCATCACCGAGTGGCGCCTTCAGCCTCTCGGCCAATGCATCTTCTTGTTCATCATGTCGATCATCCCGACGGTTCCGAGTGGCTGGCTGATTTTCGCCGAAGGTGTGGTGTACCGCCATTACGACACGCCAGACCGGCTGTTCGGCATTGATGTTTTGACCGATCAGCAAGCGGCTGGCGTCGTGATGAAGCTCGTTGGTGGGTTCTTCCTCTGGGGAATCATCGTGGTCATCTTCGGCCGGTGGGCGAGTGGGCAACAAGAGCAGGATCGTCTTGACCGAGTCGCTCGCTCCGAGAAGGCCGCAGCCGACCTCACCTTCGAAAGCGTGAACGACGTGTTCGAGTCCACCCCCGCCCCCATCGAAAAGTAGTTCCTGCCTCGAGAGGCAGCGCTTTTCTCCCAAACCCCGGGTTTGTGACCCTCAGTTTCGATGGTCTCAGCCCCCGGTTGGGTGTCCTAGCTGTAATTGAAGACGCGTACGGCGAGGAGGGGGCTGGCGATGGCCCAAAGCAGCAGCGTGATCCACGCCCAGGACGGCCCACCGGCACCGTCGAGACTCTGACGGAGGAGCTCCGCGAGCGCTGTAGAAGGAAGCCACTTGACGGTCGCTTCGAGCCAGCTCGGCAATTGGTCGAGTTCGAACACGATGCCGCTGACCAACAACAGCACGATGTAGAGCCCATTGGCGAACGCCAGAGCCTTGAGCCCGTCGGTCAGCCCGGAGATCACAAAGGCCAAGCCAACAAAAGCCACCACGCCGAGACCAAGAGCTCCGAGCAGCGCAACGTGGACCGACGGCGACCAACCGAGGGCCAGAGCGATGACGCCGAGTACGACACACTGGCCCACGACGAGGATGATCGTGGCAATGAGCTTCGCCAACCAGAATTCGCTGACTCGAAGCGGCGTGGCTGCGAAGCGGCGAATGGCTCCGAAACCTCGATCGAAGCCGAGTCCGATGGCGAGCCGTACGAAGGCCATGGACAACACAGCAAGCGCCAGAATTCCTGGGGCCAAGAAATCGACCGGGTCACCGTCGCCGGTGGGGAGAACGTCCACCGAGCTGAAGAAGATGAGGAGAGCGGCCGGGATACCAATCGTGAGGAGCAGTTGTTCGTTGTCCCGGACAGCGGCTCGGAGGTCGATACGGAGTAGCGCCAGAATACGCGTGTTCACTTTTCGCCTCCGGTGAGGGATCGGTATCGATCCTCGAGCGATGCTCGTCCCGATTCGATGGCGGTGGCCTCGATGTTGTGGTCGGCCAGCCAGGCAGCAAGTGTGGCAACACTCGCCGGTGCTGCAGTGGCCTCGACTCGATACGAACCAGGCGTGATCTCGGTTGCGGGCCCGAGCACCGGAGTGAGCGAGCTGAGGTCGATGCCAGGCGAGGCCTGGAAGCGGACATGCTCCCGATCGCTGGTGAGTTCGTCGATCGGGGCGTCAGCCACGATGTGGCCACGGTCGATCATCACGACTCGCGATGCGAGTCGGTCGACGTCCTCGAAGCGGTGCGTTGTGAGGAGAATCGTTGAGCCGGAGCGTCCGAGCTCGACGATGAGGTCGAGAATTCGGTCGCGTCCCTCGACATCGACCGCCGCCGTTGGCTCATCGAGCATCAGTAGTTCAGTGCCGCCACAGAGCGCGATCGCCAGGCTGAGGCGCTGTTGCTCGCCACCGCTCAGTGAACGCCACCGCCGTTTGCTGAGGGCGGTGAGGTCGGTCATCGCGAGAACATCGGTAACCGATGCCTCGGAGCCGTGGAGGTCTCGGAAGAGTTGAACCGACTCCCTGACGGTCAGCCCCATTGGAAGGCCCGAGCTCTGGGGCATGACGCCCCAGCGACTCGCCAACGCATGTGTCTCGACGGTCGGGTCGGCGCCAAAGACCCGAACAGAACCGGCGTCGGGGCGAAGATATCCCTGGATCGACTCGAGCAACGTGGTCTTTCCCGCTCCGTTCGGTCCGAGAATTCCGACGATGTCACCCCTGCGGATCGTGAGGTCGACCTCGGCCAATGCCGTGGTCTCGCCTCGTTGAATCGTGACGCTTGCGAGGTCGATGACGGTGTCATCCGAGGGGACAGCCGAAGAGTCCGTAGAGTCCGAAGAGGGCACGGCGTCACGTTAGCGGGACAGATGGGGTTGACTTGGAGTCGTGGATCTTGCCCGAATGCGCCATGAATACGAATCTGCCGGTCTCGACGAGTCGGACTGCCCTGATGACCCGCTCAGGTTGTTCGACCGATGGCTTGCTGAAGCCGTGAGCGCCGAGGTGGCTGAGCCGAATGCGATGGCCTTGACGACGGTGGATGGCGATGGAGCCCCGTCAGTCCGCCACGTTCTGTTGAAGGGGCGTTCGCTCGGTGGCTTCGAGTTCTATACGAACTACCTCAGCCGCAAGGGTACAGAGATGGCAGCGGAGCCGAGGGTCGCTCTGGCGTTCCCTTGGCTCCAATTGCATCGTCAGGTGACGGTTCGTGGCGTCGCCGCCCGCCTGACCGTCGACGAGTCCGATGAGTACTTTGCTGTCCGGCCACGAGGCTCTCAACTCGGGGCTTGGGTGTCGGAACAGAGCACGATGATCTCTGATCGGTCTGTCCTCGTGGAGCGAGAAGGGGCATTGGAAGAACAGTTCCCTGGTGTTGTTCCGCGGCCCCCGCACTGGGGCGGTTACCGCGTCGTGCCGACCGAAATCGAGTTCTGGCAAGGAAGACCGAGCCGTCTCCACGACCGGATCGCCTACGTCCTCGACTCAGAGACCAGCACCTGGAGCAAACACCGCCGTTCCCCGTGAGAGCGGGGGCAGTACAAACCGGGGGCTGAGACCCTCGAAAACGTAGGTCCCGAACCACGGGTTTGGGACCCTCAGTTTTGATGGTATGCGCCCCCGGTTGGGGGAGCGGGCCGCTACGTCGGGAGGGTGGCGCCGAGGTGGGCGATGTGACCGAGATCGTCGAGATCGAGGATCTGTAGGTACACCCGGCTGATACCGATGTCGGCATAGCGCCCGAGCTTGTCGGCGATCTGTTCCGGTGAGCCAGCGATACCGTTCTCTCGCAGTTCGGCCGGCTCTCGGCCAATGGCAGCAGCTCGGCGCTCGACGTCGGCTTCGGTTGCCCCGGCACAAGCGACCAGAGCGGCTGACATCACGAGGCTTTCGGGGTCGCGGTCGATGTCGACACATGCCTGCCTGACGTTGTCCAGCACCTTGGGGGCATCGTCGAATGGAACGAACGGCAGGTTGAAGTCAGCGGCGTACTTCGCGACCAGCGCCGGGGTGCGCTTCTTGCCCCGACCGCCGATGACGATCGGCGGATACGGCAGCTGCTGCGGCTTCGGCAGTGCGGGTGAATCAACGAACTGGTGGAATGTGCCAGCGTGGTCGTAGGTCTCACCCTCGGGCGTGGTCCACAACCCCACCATCTGCTCGAGGCCCTCCTCGAAGCGACTCATGCGTTCGCCAAGATCGGGGAACGGCAACCCGTAGGCGCTGTGTTCGGCCTCGTACCAGCCGCCGCCGATACCCAACTCGACTCGGCCACCGCTCATGGCATCGACTTGGGCGACCATGATTGCGAACGTACCGGGGTCATGGAACGTGATCGGGCTCACGAGCGTGCCGAGGCGAATGCGCTCGGTCTCGCGGGCGAGACCAGCGAGGGTGAGCCAGGCGTGGGTCGGCCCGGGAAGACCGCTGACATCGCCCATCTTGAGATAGTGATCGGAGCGGAAGAAGCCGTCGAAACCGTGTTGCTCGGTGGCCTTAGCCACGCTCAGAAGCGTCTCGTAGCTGGCACCTTGCTGGGGTTCGGTGAAGATTCGGTAGTCCACGGCAGCAACCTAGTTCGGGTCGCCCGTCAGCCCGCAACGGATCAGCCCGCGGCTGTCCAGGCCAGCGCACCTTCGGCCAAGCCTTCGATGAGCCACTCGATGTGGGGGAAGCGTTCGGTCTTGTAGTCATGAGAAGGCCAGAACATCGCCATCGGGGTCAACCCTCGAATGCGAGGCGGGAGCTCGATCTGTACTCCCCCTGACCGTGGCAGGTTGGCGGGATTGTCAGGATGCACACCGCGGAGTCGTTGGGGGATCTCGTCGAGGTCATCGATGCAGCGGTACTGCGGTGCCGTGCGTCGCACGTGGTGCGCCATGTGTTGCGCCAGCGGTCGATTCTGCCCGCCGAACAGCAGATCGATCCATCGGCCCCGAAGGCCGTAACCGTGCATCGCCACGACCACATCGCAGTGATCGAGGAAGGAGGCCAAGTGTTCCGACTCTGCAGGGGACACGAGCTTCGAGGGTATGTGGCGTCGAGTGCCGCGGGGTTGTATCACCCCGTAGTAGGAGGCGCCGGACCTCTCGGCCGCTTCCCGAGCGATGATGTCTGTTCGCCGTTCGAGGTTGCCGCCGTGAAAGGCACAGAAACCGAACGTCGATCGCAGGGTCAGTTCTTCTTCGACGCCGGGGAGCGCCAAGAGTTCAGTGAACGTGATGGGCGTTCGGTCGACGTCTTGCACCGAGCGAGCTTGCCAGATCGCTCGGCTCGAACCTTGACTGGGCGTTTCAATGCGGACGGTGAGCGATGCGTACGAGGTCAGGCGTTGACCGATGGTTCCGCCGGCGTCGATGGCTTCGTTCCCTGCGTCCTGATCAGATAGCCGGCGGCGGCCAGGGCCAAGTTGACAGCGAGGAAGACCACGCCAAGTGTCGGTGCCGCTCCATCCACGGTGTTGGAGAGCGAGGCTTGCCAGCTCTCGACTTCGAGCACGATGGCGTCGATCCAGCCTGTCGGGGTGATGTCGGGATTGAAGACTTGGATCTGCCAGTAGCCGTACAGGGCGACGTAGGTGCCGACGATGACGAGAACGATGGCGGAGATCAAGTTGATCTTCGGAAGCACGTTCCTCATCTTGCCGACGATGCCCTTCTTGCCGAACGCCACGGCGAGGGTGAGGACCGTGGCCAGCAGGCCCATGCCCAGGCCGTAGGAGAGGAAGGCCCCGAGGCGCTCGGAGAAGCTGGTGCCGTCGGTCGGTACGGCGCTGATGAACAGGCCGATGGTGCACGAGAGCGAGGCAATGGCGTAGGAAACGCCGAAGAGGAACATGGAGGCCGATGAGTTGCTGCCGGTGCCCTTCTCGAGCTTGGGAAGCTTCACCATTGGCTGGAAGCCGCGCAGCATGGCGATGCCGAGGATGACGAGAAGAACACCCATGCCGAGGGTGACGTACCGCAGGACCGGGGCAATGGCCGTCAATGCTCCAGCGAAGGCCAATCCGAGGATTCCGAACACGGCGAGGAAGCCGAGCGACATCGAGAGGCCGACGATCTGGGCCCGGTTCAATGCCACGATGCGGCTCTCGCCCGCCTGGTCGTCGTCGAGTCCAAGGAAGAACCCCAGATACGCCGGCAACAAGGCAAACCCGCACGGGTTGATGAGGGCAATCATCCCGAGGCCAAAGGCTCGGGCTTCGAACAGTTCTCCCATGATGGGTCTCCAGAAAGGTCATACGAGCATCGGCTCGCGATGGTCAGGTCAGGTGCTCAGCGATGAGTTCGCGGAGTTTGTCGTCGGTGAGGGCACCGCTCCAGGTGTGGGCGATGGTTCCGTCGGCGGCGACGAAGAGCGTGGTGGGCATCGAGGTGCCATTGATGAACGCGAACGACCCTTGGACGTTGCCTTCATAGACCGTGGGGAAGGTCACCCCGGTCTCATCGATCAGCGAACGCCAGGAATCGGTGATGTTGTCTCGACTGATACCGACGAAGGTGACCTCGCCCGCCGTTTCAAGCGACACCTCTTCGAACTCGGGCATCTCGGCCCGGCAGGGTGGACACCATGCGGCGAAGTAGTTGACGACCATCGGTCCGTCGAAGTCTGCGAGTGTGACCGTGCCGCCGTCCATGGTTTGGAAGGTGAACTCATCCAGGGCCGTTGGGCCGTCGTCACTGTTGCCCGCCGTTGTGCTGAGAAAGCCCAAGAACGCAATCACCGCAACGAATCCGACAGCCAGCGGCATCCAACGAGGGAGACCGCCGCCGACCACTTCCCCCTCGCCCGCAGCGACAGGATCTGGGGCCGATGGTGTTGTGGGGTCACCAGCGCCCGAGCCCTCGAAGGCATCGTCGGATGTCGGATGGTTCGTCATGGCAGGTTCATCTTCGTTTCGTCGTGAGGAGAAGTGGTGACCGAACACGTTTGTTCACGACAGGTTCAGGAGATAGGGAACGAGGTCCCGTTCATTCTGCATCTGAACCCAACTCATCGATGCGGCATTCCGCCAGACGCGGCAACGACCGGTGAAGCGGCGGGGACGAGGTCGACACATGGGTCGTTGCTCGTCCTGCTTGTTTCACCGGTCGTTGTGACCTGGGCGTGCGGTGCGATGCTCAGGCGATCAACCGCTGCAAGTGCTCGGGGATCGGGATCTCCGGCAGCTGATCCTCGGGGCGGGGGTTCTTCGGTGGGCGGCCCCGACGACGCTTGTTCGCCAGGATGCGACCGTTGTAGAACAGTTGGCCACCCCAGACACCCCACGGCTCGGCCCGCCGGATGGCGGCTTCGAGGCAGGGAGCGATCACGGGGCACTCGGCGCAAATCCGCTTTGCTGCTGCGATCTCGCCCAACTCCTCGGAGAAGAACAGATCACCTGCGTTGCTCACGGTGGCGCATGCTGCGCTGGCCTGCCAGTCGTCGTTGACAGCGGCCAGATCGGTGGTACCGAAGGCCACCGGCGTTGCGACGCTGGCGGTGGTACTGGGTGGACGTGGGTCGATTTCCAAGATGGTCATGGGAGTTCCTTGCTCGTTCGTTGGTGCTGGTTGCTGGTTGGTCTGGCTTGCGGTGTTGGTCTCTTGCGTTGTTCGTGTCATGTCCGGAATTTCTCGAAGGTGCGAGTCAGGCGTCAGGGCCTGAAAAGCACAAAAGCCGCTGGGAGCAAGGCTCCCAGCGGCTTCGAGGACAATTCCTGACAAGGTCAGGTCCTTCGCTCCCGCTGGGAGTGGTGGTGCTTGGTGGTCTTCGGGCCAAAGGCCCAGAATCCACCGGTGGCTGCACCGGAAATCGCGTGATTGCGGCCGCCGAGGAGCGCCGCATAACCCAGTTCCACGCCACGATCGAGGCGCGAACAGGAGGGCGCTGTGGCGACCTGCGTGTTGTGCATCGAGTTGATCATCGTGATGACCTCGCGGTGGTTGAGGGGTGCGTGTGTCGGTTGGTGGGCAGGCGTTTTCCGCCGTCCCGACCATGGGGCAGTGGTGATAGGGAAGTGCGATCCCGCAGCGATGTCAACCGAATTAACGGCAGTAGTTTGTCGACGTGTCAGATTCTGCGTCTTCAGCGACCGCACAAAACCCCGCCGCGTCTACTCCTGGAAGGGTCGAACGGCCACGCTTCGAGATGGTCCCCGCTCCGGAAATTGGCCGCATTTTCACCGGGGAACGGCGAGTCCGGTTGGGCGATGTCGATCCATCGGGTCGTCTGCGCTTCGACGCCTTGACTCGCTACACCCAAGACGTTTCGAATGATGACACCCGAGATGCGGGGCTGGCCGACGACCTTGCGTTCGTGGTGAGAACGACCACTGTCGATGTTCACGAGGCCGGCGTACTCGGTGAAGACCTCACGATCAGCACCTTCTGCGGCCGACTCGGCAAGCGCTGGGCCGAGCGCCGTCTGAACGTGATTGGGTCACAGGGCGCTTGTTACGAGGTCGCCACGCTCTGGGTGCACATCGACATCGAGTCCGGGCGTCCGTTGGCACTTTCGGATGACTTCCTCGGTCACTATGGCGAGGCTGCCATGGGTCGAACCGTCAGCGCCAAGCAAACGGTGCCGAAGCCCGCTGCAGTTTCAGCAGATCAATCTCGACGTCCTTGGCCGCTGCGAGCGGTCGATTTCGACACGTTTGCTCACATGAACAATGCGGCCTACTGGGCAGTGATCGAAGAGGATCTCTCGACTCGCCCTGGGCCGATGCCGAGTCGAACAACGATCGAGTACGGCGCTGGCATCGGACCGACCGATGACGTCACGATCGTGACCGCAGACGCAGGAGGCGAGCGTTACCTCTGGTGGGAAGTCAGCGATCAGCCGGCAGCGTCAGCGGCGGTTTCGCCGCTTTCGGAGCGGGCGGATTGATGAAGACCACTGACCGATAGTGGATCAATTCTTTGATGCTCTCCTTGATGTCGTCCAGTGCTCGGTGAGCGGCCCCCTTGCGAGGGGCACCCTTGAGCTCATCAGGGAACCAGCGACGTGAGAGTTCTTTGATCGTCGAGACGTCGACCGACCGATAGTGCAGATAGTGCTCGATCTCGGGCAGGTACTCAGCCAGGAAACGGCGATCCATGCCGATGCTGTTGCCACACAGCGGCACCTTGCCTGCGTCCAGGTGCTCGGTCAAAAATGCGAGGGTCTGTGCACCGGCCGCTTCGAGTGTCACGGTCGACGAGCGGACCTGGTCGAGGAGGCCTGACTTGGTGTGCATGTCGATGACGACTTGGTCCATCCGTGACAGCTCGTCTTCGTTGGCGTGGATGACCAGCTCGGGTCCCTCAGCGATGATGTTGAGGTCGTCGTCGGTGATCAACGTGGCGATCTCGACGATCACGTGTTGCTTCGGGTCGAGGCCGGTCATTTCGAGATCCATCCAGGCAAGCACGACGCCATCCTAGGGGAAACGGTGTTGGGCGCTTTGCGCCGCAGCGCTTCCTTGCATTCCGCTTGCGGATGCACTTCGTGCTCTCTTCATGCGCAGAAGTCCTCGGTAGCCTCCGCCGCATGCCGACCGAATCGTTCGAGGTGCCCATTCAGCCCCTGGACAGCGAGCTTGCCGTTCCCGACCGCATGAGAGCAGGTGATGCAGCAGCCGATCTCCCGTCTGCCATCGACTGCACGATCCAGCCCGGCGAGCGTCGGCTCGTGCCGACCGGTTTCGCCGTGGCCATCCCTCTCGGCTCGGCAGGTCTCGTGCTGTCTCGATCCGGTCTTGCACTCCACGATGGTGTTGCCGTGCTCAATGCCCCGGGCCTGATCGACTCGGGTTATCGAGGTGAGGTCGGCGTGATCCTGATCAACCACGGAGGTGAGGCAGTCGACATCGCAAGAGGTCAGCGGATCGCTCAGCTGATGGTCGTTGAGATGCCCCCCTTCGTGCTGGTCCCTGTGGATGAGTTGCCTGACGCGCCCGACGAACGGGGTGACGCCGGGTTCGGGAGCTCCGGCGCGTGACTGCTCGCCGACTCACGAACGACGATTGGGGCCTCGACTCATCGTGTTTCGTGTGTGAAGCGGCGAATGCTTCTGGGCTGCAACTCGAGTTGTGGGCTGATGATGACAAGGGTCAGGTGTGGGCCGATCTTTGCCTCGGGGCGACGTTTAGTGGTGCGCCGACGCTTGTCCACGGCGGTATCAGCTTGGCCGTGCTGGACGAGGTGCAAGCGTGGGCCGTCATTGCCCTTGCCGGTTCGTGGGCGGTCACGGTCGAGACCTCGGCCTCGTTCCCTCGACCGGTGCGACTCGACACCAGCTATCGGGCCATCGGTGAGGTCGTCGAGCGTCTTGGACAGCGAGTCACCACCAAGGGACGTATCGAGACGCCGAAGGGGCTGGTGTGCGTCACGTCGACAGCTACGTTCCAAGTGCTCGGCGAGGCCGACGCCGTTCGATTCAGCGGTGAAACGGTGAGCGACGAGCATCGCAATTACTTGGCCGACGAGTGACGCTTGCGATCCCGCAGTTCTGACCTACTGCAGGACCAGCGTGATCTCGTGTGGCGCCACGCTTGCGTCGTCGACGAGTTGGGCGAGTTGCACGGTCAACGCGCCGCCAACATTGGCTGCCGTGGTGTCGGGATTGCTGATGGCGATCTCGATGAAGTCCTCGTGCCAGCGCGCATGGAGCGTGATCTGGCCATCGCCGAGCATCGAAGCAACCGCAAGGTCAACGGCAGTGCGGAGCTTTTCGAGCCTTGCGATGTCGAGACCGAGCCGCAGGGTCAGGCCTGACGCCGTGACGCGACCGAGACGAGCAAAGGTCTCGGTGGCCGGGAAGGTCACCGTCGCATCGTCGTCCTGGGCCGGCACCGCCTCACTATCGCATGTTCGCAGCAGGTCCAGATGCCGCGAAGGCCACATCCTGGCCCGTCGCATGGTTTTCGAACTCTTCTGATCCGATGCTGCGCCACCTACCTACCGGTCGGTAGGCTGAAGACATGGTGATTGACGCAGACGTTGACTTTCTCGGTGAGCTCGAATCGGTGGCGGAACAGCTTCTCGAACGCCACCTTGCTTCAGTCAAGGAGTGGCACCCACATGCGGTTGTTCCATGGAGTCGAGGCCGTGATTTCGAGCCCGACTATGAGTGGGATCCGTCAGAGAGCAATCTGAGCCCGGAGATCCGCAGTGCGCTTTTCGTGAATCTGCTCACCGAGGACAATCTGCCGTACTACTTCCGAGACATCGAGCGAATGTTCGGCAAGGACGGTGCCTGGGGCGAATGGGTCCGTCGCTGGACCGCAGAAGAGGGGCGACACGCTGTGGCGATTCGTGACTATCTCACGGTCACTCGCGCCATCGATCCCGTGGCTCTCGAGCGCGGCCGCATGGTGCAGATGAGCAAGGGTGAGGTGCCCGAGCCCGCCAGCGCCGCCGATGGCATGTGCTACGTCACGCTGCAGGAACTCGCCACCAGAATCTCTCACCGCAACACCGGCAAGATGATCGAGGAGCAAGATCGCGTTGGTTACGACATCATGCGCCGGGTTGCCATCGACGAGAACCACCATTTCTTGTTCTACCGCGACATCGCGCAGGCCGGATTCGAACGGAATCCCTCAGAGATGATGGTGGCGCTCGAGAGACAGGTCATCGACTTCGCGATGCCAGGCACCGGTATTCCTGATTTCGCTGCCCACTCCAAGCTCATCGCCAACGCTGGCATCTACGACCTCATCAATCACTACGAACAGATCCTCGAGCCCGTGGTGATGGGCTTCTGGAAGATTGCGGATCTCGAAGGTCTCGATGGTGAAGCTGATGCGGCGCGTGAGCGAACCATCAAGCACATCGAGAAGACCGGTCGGGTCGCAGCTCGAATGAAGGCCAAGCGCGAAGCCAAGGCGTTGCAAGCAACTTCCTGATTCTCGACGTCGTCCAAACCCGAGTCAGGATTTGGCGTACGCGGTCTCGAGGCTGTCGAGCCATGCATCGATGTCTGCGTCGGAGGCCGTCGCCGCTGAGTAGAACGCTCGGAATCGGCGTCGGCACAGCGGATGGCAGAGAAGACGAAGCGTTCGGAAGACGATCAGTCTTCCGGGCCGTCCTCCGAGCAGGTTCGACCGTCGAGACCCGCCGTGCGTGGTCACGATTTCGAGATGCTTGATGTTCTTCAGGCCAGCGTGGATTCGGCTCGATCCTTCAGGCAGCGTGTAGGCAACTCCGGTGATCCAGGTTCGATCGAACCAGCCCTTGAGCCGGGCAGGAACCCCTCCCCACCACGTTGGGTAGACCAGGACGAGGCGTTCGGCCCATTGCAAAGCGGCGGCGTGTTCAGCAACCCACGGTTTGGTGGCTGGGTCGTCGAGGTGGCGCCGCTTTTCATCAACGGTGAGGCGAGGATCGAAGTCCTCGGCATCGAGGTCGATCACGCGGGTCTCGTGCCGCCCCTGCTCGAGTCCGGCCACCACGTGAGCGAACGCTCGACGAGCAAGCCCATCGGGGTGTGGATGTGTGACCACCACCAGTGTGCGCGTCATGACAGGCCTGCCATTTTCCGCTCGACGTAGTCGAGGAACTCGCGGCGGTCCTTGTCCGGCCGGCCGTCGAGCGTGTCGAGGGACAGCCAGTGCATGCGGCAACGCAACCCGCAGTTCGCTCGGACGGTGCGGAGGGTTCGTCGACCCCCGTCGCCAACGATCCAGCGGTACGACCGCGGCGAGCCATAGGTGGTGACGCCAATGACGTGGCGCACCTGGCGTAGCTCTCCTCGCAGGCGGCCCTTCGGGGTGACCGAGAAACTTACGCCTGGCAGCATCGTTCGGTCGATCCACCCCTTCAGCACGGCGGGCAAGCCGGACCAGAAGGTAGGGAAGGTGAAGACCAGAGCCTCCGCCTCGGACAGGGCAGCGATGTGACCAGCGACAACGGGGTCGTGATGTGACGACGCGCTGATGTCGTAGCGGTCATAGTCGGTGGTCGTCAGACAGGGCTGGTAGTCCTCGGCTTCGAGGTCGAGCAACGTGACCTCGTGGCCGGCGAGCCCCCGAAGGACAGCGTCACGGATCGCAGCGCCGAACGAATCGGGATCCGGATGAGCATGCACCGCCAGCACCTTCACAACCGCTGAGCCTACGATCAGACGCCATGACCGAGAGCCCCGATCCCGAACTCCCTGATGCCGAAGGCATGTCGCCGCTCGACTCGCTCGGTGTGATGGCGATGCAGTCGGTGGCGGTCGATGATCAGCTCGACCACCTCGAGCTCTACTCATCGCGGGGTCTGCTGAGCATTCTCTGGCACGGGTCAGCGGATGCCGAAGCCGTCGTGGTGTGCGTCGGCGGTGCGATGGGAGGCTTGCTCGGCCCGGATCAAGGGTTGTATCAGCGACTCGGCCACGCCCTTCCCGAGCTTGGTATCGGGGTGATGCGGGTCGACTACCGCCGCCCCAACGACTTGGCGATGTGCGAATTGGACACGATCGCTGCGATGGAGCTGGCCGGTCGGCATGGTGCAAGGCGCTTCGTGCCGTTGGGCCACTCCTTCGGCGGCGCCGTAGCGATCCGGGCGGCAATGCATCTCGACCGAGCTTCGGTACCCGGTGTCGTCACGTTCGCAACACAGTCAGCTGGGTGCGAGAACGCGGCCCTCCTCAGTGATCGAGATCTGCTGTTCTTCCACGGGACGAACGATCAGATCCTGCCGGCGCAAGCCAGCGAGATGGTCCGGATGCTTGCCGGCACCGGCGAGGTCGTGTTGCTCGATGGTGCTGATCACCTTCTGGCTCCGGCGGGCGGGCTGATCTTCGACCGCCTGTTGGTGCACCTCCCGCTGGTGCTGGCAGATCAGGAGAGTTCGACCTCGTAGATCACAGGCCAGAGTTTGCCGGTGAGAAAAAAGTGCCCCGTGTCGGGGTCATGGGCAATGCCGTTCAGCGCGAAGCTGGAGTTTTCGACCGGCAGGTCAGCGGGGCGAAGCGAGCTGCCGTCAAGGCTCGCCACGACCTCGCCAGTGGTCGGGTCGATGACCACGATGAGGTCGCTGAGCCAGATGTTCGCGAGGACCTGACCGTTCACGCATTCGAGTTCGTTGAGGAGTTCGACGGGTGCTCCATCGAGGTGGACCTCGATGGTCCGGGTGACATCGAACGTTTCGGGATCGCGGAAGGTCAGGCGCGACGAGCCATCACTCATGGCCAGCGATTCGCCGTCGAAACAAAGGCCCCAACCTTCGCCTTCGTAGCTGTCCCGGCTGATCTCCTGGAGCGTCGAGGCGTCAGAACGAATGGCGATCCCTGCCTTCCACGTGAGCTGGATGAGCTCGTCGCCCACGCGCGTGAGCCCTTCACCGAAGAGGTCGGGGTCGATGGGCTCGATGAGGGCGATCGCTCCGGTTTCGATGTCGACGATGCGTCGATCGGACTCGCCGTACAGCCCGGTGCTCTCGATGAAACGCCCGTCGAGAATTTCGAGGCCTTGGGTGAAGGCGTCGCTGTCATGTGGGTGGGTGTCGATGATCGTTGCGACGAGCGAGCCTCTCAGCGTTTGCTCACCGAGTTCTGGGTCAGCAACCGTTGTGTTGACTTGCTCCTCGAGCGTTGACTCGGCTGCAGGGTCCGGGGATGCTGCGGCATCGACAACCGTCGTGAGCGCTGGTTGGGTCGTGTCGGTTGTGCTCGAACACCCATTGAGTCCGGTCAAGGCAGCGAGGAACACAGCGAAGTGGACCGTGATCGACGCGAAGTGGTTGGTCGCTCGGACGTGGCTACGCACCGTCAGTCGAAGCTGACTTCGTACATGACGGTCCACCGCTTGCCCGTCAAGAAGAACGTGTTGGTGTTGGCCCGGTAGGCGATGCCGTTCAGTACGTCATCGGGGGCTCGGTCTTGTGGCAGCAACGCAGTTGCATCGATGACGCGGGAGACAACGCCGGTCGTTGCATCGATCTCGAGAATGTCGTTCTCGAGCCAGACGTTCGCATAGATGCTGTCGCCGACGCATTCGAGTTCGTTGAGATTCTGGACGGTCTCGCCATCACGAGTGACCTCGAGTTCACCCGTTGGCTCGAAGTTCGTTGCATCCCGGAACGTCAAGAACCCAGAGCCGTTGCTCATGGCGAGTCGGCCGTCGTCGAGGCCGCAGAGCCCCCAACCCTCCCCCTCGAACGAGAAGCGGCCCATCTCGATGAGGGTGACGAGGTCGGCGACGACAGCGACCCCTTGTTGCCACGTGAGCTGAATGACATTGGTGTCGACCACGGTGAGGCCAGCACCGAAGTGGTCACTGTCGAGCGGCGCAGAACCGATGACGTCGCCTGAGGTCGGCTCGACCTTGCGTCGCGATGATTCGCCCACGAGGCCGAGGCTCTCGATGAGCAGCCCATCGCTGAATTCCAGCCCCTGGGTGAACGCTGCGCTGTCGTGCGGGTAGCGCTCGACGATGGTGGGGGTCACGACGGGCACACCGGGTGGCGCCGGTTGTGTTGTCACGTCCGCAGGCGATGGGTCGGCTTCGGCAACCTCGACTGCCTCGTCGTCGGCTCCTGCTTCTGGCGAGCCGAACACTTCAGGCTGGGGCTGCTCTTCGGAGGCTGGTTCTGGGTCGGCTTCGGCCACCTCGACCGCCTCGTCGTCGCTCTCTGCATCGACGGCGATGACCTGTGGGAGTTCCTCCATGCGAGCGAGTTCAGCTTCTGCAGCCGAGCATGAGGCAATCGCGAACGCGGCGGCGAAGAGGGTCGCTGAACGCTTCACAAGAGGATGTGCATGAGCGAGCGGTGGATCAGGCGCCGAGCAGGCGGGCCTTCGCAGCCTTGCTGCGCTCGAGGAGATGGGCGGGGATCTGACTTGCGATCCCGTCACCGGCGCCGACCGCAGCAGCGGCTGGTGCCTCCTCGGCGGTGGCCGCTGACGCGGAGTTCAGTTCGGCGCGCACTCGCTCTTCTTCGCGATCAAGCCATTGTCCGAACTGAAAAGGCCGAGTGAGACCCTCGTGGCTGATCTGCCCGACCAGCCCGTGGTCCTTGAAACGGACCCAGTAGCGGATCCATGGGTTCACTCCATCGAGAGTCTCGAGGCCGTTGATGAGCTTGACCTTGCCCTCGGCGCCGTCGGGAATGTTGCGGTGCGATCGTGTCGTGATGACGGTTTCACCCCGCTTGAACGGCGTGTCGAGGTCGATTGTCTTCTTCGGCATTGAAGAACTCCGGGGCAGTGGTGACGACGATGCGTCGAAACGAAGGTGTTCGGTCGGCCGAGGGTAGTCGCCACGCGTTCGACCGACGACTCTCGGCGCACAGATCGCACGCTCATCGAGTCATTGATGATGCCGATGCGAGATGGTGTTCATCATCTACGTTGATTCATGCGTTCGACTCGAGGGATGCGTCGACCGCTTGAGGAGGGAACCCGATGTTCGATCGCACCAGTCCTGATTCGAGGAGCGTTGACCAACGTTCGAGAGGTCGAGCGCAGCAGCGGAGGCCGGCGCGAGCGCTTGCCGGCGCTGTCGTCAGTGTGTGTTTGCTTGCTGCGGCGTGTGGAAGCGACGGAGAGGAAGGAACGACCTCGACGAGCGCCGATGCCGCGACCACGCTGATCGATGAGACTGCGTCGGGCGAGAGCGCCGAGCGCACCGTTGTCTCCAACGACGCTGTCACCAACGACGCTGGCGACGTAAACGCTGGCGGTGAAGAAGCGATCACCACGACAACCGAAGGTGCATCGACCACGACTGCAGTTGACGAACAGCCCGAGGGCGAACCGCTTGACTTCGGACCGAGCGCTGGCTCCGGCCTGGCCATCGTCGGAGTCGCGTTTGATGACACGTTGAACTTCCGAGCGGCGCCGTCGCCAGATGCGGAAATGCTCGAATCGATCGCTCCGCTGTCGGAAGATCTTGACATGTCAGCGCTCGGCGAGGCGTGGGCCGCACCCTCTGGCGTGTGGTGGAAGGTCAACGTTGCGGGAACCGAGGCGTGGGCGAATCAGGCGTTCCTCGGTGGCCTCGGCGCCACCGAGAACCGCTTTGACGAGGTGGCGGGCGAACTCGGGGTCCTCATGTTCGAAGACGTCGAATCCGCTGCTCTGGCCGTGGCCGAGACGCGAGCGAGCGAGGATCCGCTTTCGCGCATCGTCTTCGCCGGCGAGCCGCTGGCGTTCGAGACCGGCGGGTTTGCCGTCGTCGATGTGCTCGATCTCGGTGATGACTCGGTCAAGGGCGAGCGGATCCGCATCGATGTCGAGATCGTGTTCGATGAGGCATCAGGCGAGGAGGGTGCGCAGGATGTCGCGTTCGTCGTGTTGACCGACGTCCAGATCTCCCCGATCTGTGGCCGGGGGACCTCGGGTGGTCTTTGCACGTGATCAGCGGAATCGAGATCGTTCCGTTTCACACGATGAAATACGTAGGCCGCCCGGGACTCGAACCCGGCACCTTGGGATTAAAAGTCCCCTGCTCTAACCAGATGAGCTAGCGGCCCGCTCCGGCATGGTAGCGAAGACACTTCTCGGCTCCGCCCCTTCACCTGACGCGCTGTGATGGACCAGAGCTGCTTACATGGCGGGGTGTCGTCGATTCGTTCCTGCTGTCTTTTCACCACCGTGCTGGTGGTAGCGCTCGGCGCTTCGGCCTGTGCGGAGATCGGTGAGCCCTACCTGGGCGAACGCGTGAGTGCGTCTTCGAGCACCGTTGTGGAGGACGCAAACGAAGCTGAGCGTCTCGACGAGGACGTCATCTCGACCGATGTGTCTTCGGTCTTTTCTCCCCCCAGGCCAGATGGCTACGTACCTGGTGTTCTTGCGAGCCTGGGAGCGACTCTCGTCTTGGTCGAGGACGACACGATCACCGACCTCGGCGAGCGGTTCCCCGGGGCACCGATCGAACGGGTCGTCGACGATTTCCTGGGTGGCATCGTTGCCCAACTCGAGGGGGACATCGTGCAGTGGTTGCCTGCCGACAGCGCCGCGCCGACGCTTGTGTCGGCGAACGAGGGCAGCTTGCTCGACGCAGGCTTCATCGACGACACCCTTGCTGTGCAGGTCTTCGTGGAAGTCCCTGGCGGCATCGATCGAATCAAGCTGGTCGACGGAGAACGAGAACCCTTCACCCGATTCGAGGACGGAGCGTCGGTCGTGGCCTTCTCGTCGAGCAACGGCATCCAGGCCGTTGCCATTGGTGACGACGCCTGTGGATCGCTCGCGTTCTTCAACACCTCGGGCCAGAGGGTCGACCTCGGTGGCCCGAGTGATCCTGTGTGCCCCGTGCCTCGCCGGCCCTACTTCGGGGCTGTTGCGATGAGTCCTGGCGGCGAAGTCGTTGCATACACCGAGGTTGCCTATCGCGCAGACGGGTTGCCTGCTTCGAGCGTGTTGACTGTGCTCGAACTCGAATCCGGCGCCGTGCTTTTCAGCGGCATTGTCGGTGCGCCCGGTGAGCAGATCGAGTCGCTCTCCTATGACGGTCGGCGAGTTGCGTTTCTGCGGACAGGCGAGACCGGACGAGAGGTCGGCTTGGTCACGGTTGCTGATCAGGTCGAGACGATCATTCCTGGCCTCGAAGGTGTGCAGGATGTCGGCTTCGCCCGGCTTCCTCTGCTCCTTGCCGAACCGGCGGTGCCCGGGGACGAACCCGAGTCCGAGCCGGTGGCCGAAGACAACTGACGACCGATGTGTCTACACTTCCGTCCGTGGATGCACACGATCAGCGGCCCGCTCGAACCTCGCCAACGGAGCCCGTCGAGATTCTGCCCACGATGGCCGATCTCGATCGTCTGGCCTCTGATCTCGATCGTGTCGATTCGACACTCGTCGAGATCGACGGCCCCATACAGCTCTCCACCTGAACTCCTCAGCAGCCGTCGTTGCCCTTCGCCAAGAGGTAACCGCGCGCCCGTTCCGATAGCGAGTACCGGGAGACGATGGCCCAGAACCGGTCGCTGTGGTTCGGTTCGAGCAGGTGCGCCAGCTCGTGGACGACGACGTAGTCGATCACCCATGGTGGAAAACCAGCGAGCCGGTCCGAGATGCGCACCGTGCGATGCGCCGGTGTGCATGAACCCCACCGATCCCGCTGGTTCGAGACCCACGTGATGCTGGTCGGTAGGGGAAGGTCGAGTTCTGCTGCGAGATGAGCAGCCCTGGCTTCGAGGTCAATGAGTTTCGACGATTGTGCTCGTTCAAACTTTTCGACGAAATGGTCGACGGTCTCCCGTTCTTGGCCGTCGGAGAACCAGGATGGAATTCGGACCTCGAGGACATCGCCACGCATCTGGGCCTGACTGGATTTCTTGCGCTTTGCGCTTCGGATCACCTGGACCGTGACTGGATCCTGGACGGGAGCTGCGACGAGGTCGAAGGGGAGCTGCTGGTTCATCTCAGACGCGTGTCCCATCGCCGCCGGTTGCTTGGCCGGTCTCGAGCAGTTGGATCGTCTGTCCTGGGAGCCACTTGCCGGGCTCTTTGGACTTCAAGACTCGGCCAGAGAGGTTGGGCACTCGTCCATCCTCGAGTCCGAGGTGGTGCTCGACGGCTTTGATGACCCCACCATGACACACCACGAGGATGGCGCCGCCTGCGCCCTCAACAGCGATGGCGTCGAGCGCTGGCATGACTCGAGCCAGAAGGTCTTCGTCAGACTCGAAGTCGTCCGGTCGCTGGTCGTTGTCGAGCCATCCAGGGAACTGCTCTTCGATGTCGTCCTTGGTGAGACCGCTCCAGGCTCCGGCTGACCGTTCACGGAGTCCCTCGACGGCGATGACGGGGCCGACCCCGACCGCTTGGCTGATGATTGTGGCCGTCTCGAGCGCGCGTTGCTGAGGTGACGCAAAGATCAAGTCCACCGTCCCGACACCGGCTGAGGCTGACCATGCCTGCTGGCGCCCGAGCTCGGAGAGCGGCGGATCGGCCTGGCCTTGCCAGCGCTGCTGGGCGTTCCATGTGGACTGCCCGTGGCGGGCGAGAAACAGGGTGGTCACCGACAGGAGCGTACCGAGGGACTGTGACGGCGCCGGGTCGGTGTGTCACGATCATCCGATGACGACGCGTATCAACGGGGTCCACCACCTGGCGGTCAACACCGCCGACATGAAGGCCCAGATCGAGTTCTTCACCGACGTGCTCGGCGCCGAGTTGGTTGGCCTGTTCTGGATGCACGGCGTCCCCGGGGGGAAGCACTGCTTCTTGCGACTCAACGACTTCTGCTCGATGTCGTTCGTCGACCTGCCAGCAAATCACGAGGTGGAAGCCGAGCTTGGTGTCACCCACGCTGGCACGGGCGCCGGGCCTTCTGCCCCAGGCACGACGCAGCACTTGGCGTTCAATGTCGACACGCTCGACGAGCTGAGAGCCATTCGCGATCGCATCAGGTCTCGCGGCGTCAACGTGATGGGCGACATCGATCACGGCATGTGTCACTCGATCTACTTTGCTGGCCCGGAAGGGCTCGTTCTCGAGGTGGCAACTTCGACCGAAGCCATCGATGCCGATGCCTGGATCGACCCCGAGGTCCTCGAGGTCTACGGCATGTCGGCTGAAGAGGTCCAGCGCTACCGGAACCCGGCGCCCTACGACGGCGAAGGTGGCACCGTCGCCCAGCCACCGATCGACCCGGCGAAGCCACACTTGGCCTACCCGGCGGACGACTACGCCAAGATGATGGAGACCCCAGACGACGTCATTCTGAAATACGCCAGCTTCCCTGACCCACCGAACAAGCCGGCCGCAGCATGACCTCGGCGGCGTCGATTCCCGGCACGCCACCGGGTTGCGAGCGCATCGCCTACGTTCTTGGTCGGCGGGAGAAGTCAGGCTTCAGCGACACCTACGGCGGGGGCGGTGACATCATCGGGCTCGACTGCCACTTGGTGCGGCCAGTCGGTCGCCCGTCCGAGACCGTGGTGATCTTCATGCATCCGACTGGTGGTGGCATGTACCTGCCCATCGTTGGAGGTATGGCAATGGCTGGGCATCACGTCATCTGGGCCAACTCTCGCTACCGGGGGGCCGACTTCGCGTTGATCATGGAGAAGGTGGCGGCCGACCTCGGAGCCACGGTGGCGGATGCTCGCGATCGTCTGGGTTACGACAAGGTCGTGCTCGCTGGTTGGTCTGGCGGCGGCTCGTTGTCGACCTGGTATCAGTCCCTCGCCGAGGCCGGCAACGGCATCAGCGATACCGCTGCCGGTGACCCTTACGAAGTTGCGGCCGCCGGCTTGCCCGCAGCCGATGCTCTGCTGGTCATGGCGGCCCACATCAGTCGGCATGGCACGCTGACCGAGTGGATGGATGCCTCCATCCACGATGAGTCGGCTCCCCACGTTCGCGATGTCGAGCTCAACATCTACGATTCGGCCAACCCGAATCAGCCTGCGTACTCAGCTGACTTTCTCGACACGTATCGAGCGGCTCAAGTGGCGAGGAATCGGCGCATCACCGCTGATGTCCGTCAGCGCCTCGAGGATCTCAGAATCGCGGGCCGGGCCAATGAGGAGTTCGCGTTCACGGTGCACGGAACGATGGCCGACCCTCGCTGGCTCGATCCCACCGTCGACCCGTCAGATCGCCAGCCGAACTGGTGCTACCTCGGTGATCCTCGCATCGTGAACGACGGACCTGTTGGACTTGCCCGATTCTCGACCTTGCGGAGCTGGCTCAGCCAATGGAGTCATGACGATGCCAGAGCAGATGCCCGCATCGCAGCAGCGACCATCTCGGTGCCAACGCTCGTGGTCGGCAACACCGCTGACGACGCCTGCACGCCGAGCCACACCCATCGCATCTTCGACGCCATCGGCCACGACCGAAAGCGTCTCCACGAGGTGCAAGGCGCAACGCACTACTACACCGGTGAGAACGGTCGTCAGCACATGGCCGAAGCCATCACCGTCGTCGGCGACTTCCTCGCCGAAAACCTCTGACCAAGTACGTCAGAGGTAGGGGAGGATCTCGGTGCCGACGGTTTCGAGGACTTCATAGCGAGGATCGAACGGCGGCAGGATCATGACTTGATCGAGCCCAGCCTCGTCGAGGTCGCGGAGTCGTTCGATCAGTTGGTCGCGGGTGCCGACCAAGCACGTGGCCTCGATCAGCTCCTTGGTCACGAAGCGTTCTTCCTCGGGCAGCACCCAGCAGTTGTGGCCGGCGTGCACCCGCTGGTGGCGACGATCCTCCGGCGTGGCTTCGACCACAGCCCGGTATTCGTCCCAGATCGCAGCGATCGGCCCGGCGGTTGGGATCTTTCCGAAGTTGCGGAACTGGTCGTAGGTGTAGTGGAGCGAGGCAATGGCGAAGGCGCCGCATTGGGCTTTCACCCGCTCGGAGTCGACGGCTTCTTCGTCATCCAAGACGACGATGGTCGTCAGCGAACACGTGAAGAACTCCGACCGCTCGATCGAGCGGCCTTGGTCGGCGGCACCCCGCTCGATACCGGTCCACACTCGTTCCATGAAGCTTGCATGGGGCGGCACCGAGAGCACGGCGCCATGCCCGTGCTTGCCAGCCAAACCGAGCGACTTCGGTCCGAATCCGGAGACGTACATGGGAATTTCGTCAGCGAAATTCACGAAGCCGTCGCTGGGCATGATGTGGCGAATGGGGGAGGAGCGGCCCCGCCATTTGTAGTTCACTTCCTCACCACGGAGCAGAGGTGCCAGAGCGCCGAGGTAACCGTCGAACGCCGCCATGGTCATCGGCTTGTGGCCCATGATCCGCATGGCCGTGTTGCCAGTGCCGATGCCGAGGAACGTTCGACCGGGAGCAAGTTGGTTGATCGAAGCGATCGCTGCTGCGGTGACCGGTGCTGGTCGAGTTGCCGCCACGGCGACCCCGGTTCCGACCCGAATCCGGGAGGTTCGATGCGCCGCAACAGCGAGTGATGCGTAGACATCGCTCCAGATCATCTGGCTATCAGCCATCCACGCACTGTCGTAACCGAGCTCCTCAGCTCGCACCACGTAGTTGATGTCGTCGATCTTCGATGCCACACAGATCCCCAGTTGCATGAGGTCAGTCTGACGTACCTTCGGCGTCGCCGCCGCCTGATCGCCGCAGAGCAGCATTCACCCGCTGGCCAACCCCTGTTCACCGACCGTCGGGTTCGGGTCCATATGCGATTTCTAGTTTGCCTCCCGTAGCCCCAAACCGAGAGGACCCACACCCGTGCCCGTCGACAACGAAATCACGAACACATCCGGCAACCGTCACTTCCAGGAGGTGCTCAGCACATCGCTCACGCGCCGCGCTGCGCTCTCCGGAGGTGTGGCAACTGCCGCTGCACTCTTCCTGGCGACCAGCCCTGTCGGGTCGATGCCGCTCGCTCAAGGCCGGAAGCCGGCGACATCACCACTGATCGGCTTCACCCCGGCGTTGAACCCTGGAGGGCCAGATCCTGTCATCTCGCCGGAGTACGAATACCAGGTCATCATCCCGTGGGGCAGCCCGCTCCAGCCCGGCGGCCCCGACATCAACGGCGGTCGCCCGGCCTCGGAGGCTGAGGCGTTGGCGCAGATCGGGGCGGGTCACGACGGCATGTGGTTCTTCCCGATCAACAGCCTCAGTCACAAGGGCGTCCTCTGCATCAACCACGAATTCGGGCGGACAGATACAACGGTGGGTGATGTGCCGGCCAGCCTCGAACAGGTGCGCATCAGTCAAGCTGTCCATGGGATGTCGGTGGTCGAGATCTATCGCCGGTTCGGGAAGTGGCAGGTCGCTCCCAGCTCGCTCAATCGTCGGATCACGCCGAACACCCCGGTCGAGTTCAGCGGTCCCGTCGCCGGTCACCCCCTGCTCGACACCCCCGCCGGCAACGCTCCCGCTGGCACGGTCAACAACTGCGCCAACGGCTACACGCCGTGGGGCACCTACCTCACCTGCGAAGAGAACTTCAACGGCTACTTCGGCGCCACCGCCGAAGGTTTCGAGACCGAGGAGCGCGATCGCTACGGCTTCTCCTCCGAGGGCTTCGGTTACAACTGGTACAACTTCGATGAGCGTTGGGACATCTCGAACCCCGACTACCAGAACGAAGAGCATCGCTTCGGCTGGATCGTCGAGGTCGACCCGATGGCCCCCGACTCGAAGCCGGTCAAGCGCACCGCGCTCGGGCGAATGAAGCACGAAGGCATCGCTCTCACCGTCGGCCGCGGCGCACGAGTCGTCGGCTACATGGGTGATGATCAGCGCTTCGACTACGTCTACAAGTTCGTCTCGTCGGACAACTGGAAGTCGATGCAGGCCCGTGGCGTGAGTCCGTTGGACGAAGGTCAGCTCTACGTTGCTCGCTTCGACGACGACGGCAGCGGTGAGTGGCTCGAGATCACCATGGACAATCCAATCCTGGCTGAGCGCTTCGCCGACGAGGGCGAGATGTTGATCTACACTCGGATCGCCGCCGATCTCCTCGGCGCCACCCCGATGGATCGTCCCGAGTGGACCACGGTGGCCCCCAACGGCGACGTCTACGTGGCACTCACGAACAACTCGCAGCGCGAGGTGGCCGACGCCGCCAACCCGCAGGCGCCGAACTCAGACGGTCACATCATCAAGATCGAAGACGGTGACCGTCACGTCGGCACCAGCTTCGAGTGGGACATCTTCCTGCTGGCCAGTGAGACGCGTGAGACCGACTACGAGTTCACCGATCCGGACGGTCTCTACTGCGACCGCGACGGTCGCCTCTTCATCCAGACCGATGGTGGTCAGCCGAACGGCAACAACCAGATGCTCGTGGCCGATACGAACACCGGCGAGATCCGCCGCCTGTTCGCTGGCGTCGACGGTGATGAGATCACCGGTATCGCCTTCACGCCCGATCACCGGACGATGTTCATCAACACCCAACATCCGGGTAACGGTGACCCTGAGTCCACCAACTTCCCGATCGCCGGCTCTGGCGGCTCGGCCATTCCTCGGGATGCAACGTTCGTGATCACTCGCAAGGACGGTGGCATCGTCGGCTCGTGATCTGAGCATGGGATCGCCATGCCTCGGTAGCCGGGGAGCTCTAGACTCCCCGGCGTGGCCATTCTCCGACTCTTCGCCCAAGCTCGCGAGGCTGCGGGAACTCGGTCCGTCGAGTTCGATGCTGCGTCCGTGGGCGAGGTGTTGGCCATGGCCCGTTCCGAGTTCGGCGAGGGTTTTGGCGCCGTGCTCGACGGAAGCAAGGTCTGGCTGAACGGTGCCCCTGCTGATCTGTCAGAAACTGTGGGGCCGAAGGATGAGGTGGCCGTGTTGCCGCCTGTTTCCGGGGGATGACCGCGAAGCAGCGCCCGCGCAGCATCGACTCGATGCGCGAGCGGCGGGACGAATCGAATCGTCGGCGCAACCTCATGCGTCAGCAGCGATGGGAACAGCAGCGATTTGCTGTCCCGTATCCAACCGACGGGCCCAAGATCACCCTCGGCGTGCTGTGGTGCGCTGCGGTCGTCGGAGCAGGCTGGCTTGCAACACCTCTCCTCGGGGTGTTCGTCGCAGTCATCGCCGCGTTCGCCGGGTTCCAAGTTGGCCAGTCTTTCCGGCCGTTCGTCGAGCCAATGCTGGCGGCTGCTCTCGCCGGTCTGATTGGCCTGTCGGGCGTGTTCGGGGCACTCGGTCTTGGCGTCGCACTCATCGTTGGAGCCCTCGCAACGTTGTTGGTCGCTGCTGGGCTCCCGTCGACGGTCCCAGTTCTCGACCCTCGCGGTCTCGAGTTGCCACCGATGGACTCGATGGTGCATCGAGCAGAGCTGTTGGCCCGCTCGGCCCTTCCTGCCGGTGTTGCTGCCGCCTCGCTCGTCGCGATCGAACGGCTCGAGTTCGGTGCGTTCATTGCGCTGGTCATTCTGGTCAGTGCCTACGAAGTCGGTGATTTCGTGATCGGCACCGGTTCATCGAACGCAGTGGAAGGGCCCGTTGCTGGTTTGGTCGCCCTTGTCGTGGCTGCGGCCGCCACCTATGTCTTGCTGCCGGCCCCGTTCGACACGAACAGCTACCCGCTGTTTGCGGCCCTCGCTGCGGTCGGTGCGCCACTCGGGCAGATCGCGGCTTCGGCAGTCTTGCCGAGAGGTGTGGCGTGGGCCCCCGCACTTCGTCGCCTCGACAGCTATCTCCTCGTCGCGCCGCTCTGGCTCTTGCTGTTGCCGAGAGTCTGAACAGCCCGCTCGGCGTTGGCGACCGCAGCACCGCCCTGGCGTTCACCGGCGCGGCCGCCGATCACAAGTAGCCTGCTGCGCGTGACCGACTCAGACCCCCTTGCAACGCTTCTGGCCGACGACGCTCTTGCCGACATCGGTACCCGCCCGATCGGCGACCTTCGCAGCTTCCGCTACCAAGCCGGCCAGGTGGAGAGCGACGTGTCGCTCGTGCGTCGGATCGCCCAAGGGCGACTCGACATCATCGGGCACGAGGTCCAGCGCCGGAAGGGCAGCGACGAAGTCGCCGTGTTGGATGACTTGCTCTACGACTTGCCCGAGATTCTCACCGACCCGTCAGAAGCAACGGTCGCTCGTTCGGGCCGAGCGGTCGAGATCAACGACCCCGGGGTCACCGCGGCGTACCTCGGGACGCGACTGGACTCGGTGATCTCGCCTGGGGAGCTGTCAGGTGTGGGTGATCTGTCGGATGAGAGGCTCAACTCGAGCTTCGTGAACGTCAGCGAGATGGAGCAAGAGCTCTCGGTGATCCGGCGCAAACTGCATGACCGCATCGACGCAGTGCAACAAGAGATCGGTCGCCGATACCGCGACGGGGAAGCGTCGCTCGACTCCTTCGGACGCTGATGTCCAAGTCGGAAACCAATCCGCTCGACCTTGGTGTCTTCATCAGAGAGCAGCGGCGCATCGCCGAACTCTCCGTCCGTCGTCTCGCCGAGCTCGCAGGTGTTTCCAACCCCTATCTGAGCCAGATCGAACGAGGCCTCCGCAAGCCGTCGGCCGAGATCCTGCAGCAGATTGCCAAAGCACTCGAGATCTCCTCCGAGACGCTTTACGTACGTGCTGGCATCCTCGATGAGGACTTTGGGTCTCCCGTCAGCGACGTCGAAGAGGCTGTTCGACGGGCCCCTGAACTCAACGCCGACCAGAAGAAGGCGCTGCTCGGGGTCTACCGGAGTTTCATCACCGAACCTGAACACTGAAACGCCCGACCGTGTGAAACGACGAAGGATCAGAGAAGATGGTCAGCTATGGCCGGTACGAAGTGGAGCGTCTTGCACGATGACGGGAAACGGTGTTGACCGCGCGCCGCGTTGCGATTCTCTCCCTTCACACCTCTCCTCTGGTGCAGCCGGGCTCGGGCGACGGCGGTGGCATGAATGTGTACGTTCGCGAGTTCGTGTCGGCGATGGCCCAAGCGGGCCTCAAGTGTCGGGTCTACGTCCGGCGGTGGGCTGACGAGCTTCCTGAGGTCGTCGACGTCGAGCCGGGCTTCGAGGTGGTGCATGTGCCGGTCGGCCCAGTCGATGCGTCCAAAGAAGAGCTCGAAGGGCTCGTCGGCCCGTTTGCTTCCTGGGTCGCCGAGGACTTTGTCGATTTTCAGCCGGACGTCATCCATGCGAACTACTGGCTGTCTGGTGTCGCCGGACAAGCGCTGAAACGCATGGTCGACCTCCCACTCGTCACGACCTTCCACACGCTCGCTCGTGTCAAAGCTGAGAGTGGCGACCCAGAACCCGAGCGCAGGGCAGAGGCGGAAGCTGGCGTCATGGCGTGCGCCGATGCCGTGCTCGCCAACTGCGTTCCTGAAGCCGAACAACTCGTCCAGTTCTACAACGCCGACCCAAACCGCATCGAGATCGTGCCACCCGGAGTCGATCAGGCGTTTTTCTCTCCTGGACATCAAGGCGGCGCCCGCTGGGCGGTTGATGCTGACGATCGCCCGCTGTTGCTCTTCGTCGGTCGTATCCAGCCGTTGAAAGGTGTCGACGTTGCCGTCCAGACCCTTGCGGCCATCGAACGCACCGACGCCCGGTTGTGGATCGTCGGCGGAGCCTCCGGTGCGGCTGGCGACGCCGAGGTCGAACGCATTCGTGCGTTGATCAAGGAACTCGGTGTTGAAGACCGGGTCGAGTTCAAGCCTCCGATTCCTCATCATCTGTTGTCGACGTACTACCGAGCTGCCGATGTGGTGCTGGTGCCGAGCCGTTCGGAATCCTTTGGCCTTGTCGCTCTTGAATCAGCTGCCTGCGGGGTTCCCGTGGTTGCCTCCGCCGTCGGCGGGTTGCTCACCTTGGTCGAGCATGGGCACACCGGCTATCTCGTCGAGTCCAGAGACCCGCTCGAGTACGCAGGCTGGGTCGATGCCATCCTTGCCGACCCCGTTCTGGCCCGACGTTTGTCTGTCTCGGCTGCCGCAATGGCTCGGGGCTACACCTGGTCGACCTCGGCTGCTCGTTTGCGTCGACTCTTCGAGGATCTCACGCAAGGGCCGCTTTCACCCTGCGCCGAGCCGGTCCTCGAGATCGACCTGATTGGCGTCGAGCACGATGGTCACAGCACAGTTGGCTGATGCCTGCTCCCTTTGACGTTGCCGCGCTCGACGAGCTCGAGGCCTACATCGATCGATGGCTCGGTCAGCAGTTGCTCGACAATCCAATGATCGGTGCCGTCGAGCGTGATGCGCCGGGGACCCGGCGCTGGTTCGTGCGGGTCCGCGGTGAGTCGAAGGACGTCTTCACCATCCGTTTCCACCTCCAGCAGCGAACCCTGAGCTACGAGTCGTACGTGATGCCGCCGCCGGAGGAGAATCATCAGCGGTTCTATGAACACTTGCTCCAGCGCAATCTGGGATTGTTCGGTGGTGCGTTCGCCATCGGCGAAGAAGGCGCGATCTTCTTGAGGGGTGCGCTTCACAACGAGTTGGTCACTGCCGAGGATGAGCTGGATCGGGTGCTCGGATCGATGTACGCCTGGGTAGAGCAGTTCTTCCAGCCAGCGCTTCGCATCGGATATGCGTCGAAGTTTTCCTAAACGGTTGTAAATACTCTTATTTACATCTATCCTGACTGATGTCGGTGGGAGTGGCCGGATCCGTGGGGTCGGGGAAGTCCACAGGGGTTCAGTCCTTCCACCGGCACCCGGCGCTGCTCTGGAAGTGACCCGAGAGCTTGGTTGCTTTCGTTGGCTTCCTCGCCCCGTCCGGCCAGCCGGTAAGTTGTCGGCCGTGACAAAGCTCCAGATGATCGGTGGCGGGAAGATGGGTCAGGCTCTCCTCGGGGGGATGATCGATGCTGGCTGGCTTGCGCCTGATGATGCTGCGGTGGTCGAAGTATCGGCGGACCTTCGGCATCAGCTCCCCGCACTCCTGCCTGGGGTTGCCGTTCTCGACACTCCGCTGCATGGCGTTCCTTCGGTGCTGGCAGTCAAGCCGCACGCCGTCGTTGACGTTGCTGCTTCGCTCGTTGATCCAGGGCTCGTCGTCTCGATTGCTGCTGGGGTCACCATCGGCGCCATCGAGGCTGCGATGGCCCCGGGGACTCGAGTGCTCCGGGTCATGCCGAACACTCCGGCTCTGGTGGGTGTTGGTGCCTCGGCGATTGCGGTGGGAACCCACGCCAACGACGACGATCTTGCTTGGACGATGTCGATGTTCGAGTCTGTCGGTGTTGCCGTTGCGGTCACCGAGGCTCAGCTCGATGCGGTCACCGGGCTCAGCGGTTCCGGGCCGGCCTACGTGTTTCTGCTGGCCGAGGCCATGGCCGATGCTGGGGTGGCCGCCGGCCTTGCCCGTCCAGTCGCCGAACAACTTGCTCATCACACCATTCGAGGGGCGGGCACGATGCTCACCGAAACTGATTCCTCAGCCACCGATCTCCGGATCGGGGTGACCACGCCTGCCGGCACCACGGCTGCTGGCCTGCGGGTGCTCGAGGAGCGAGCCGTCCGGGCCGCCGTGATCGACGCCGTTGCCGCCGCCGCTGACCGCGCCCGAGAGCTCGGCGCTTCGTCATGACCGACCAGCGATTCACCACCATCTCCTTCCTTTCCGACTACGGACTCGCCGATGAGTTCGTTGGCGTGACCAAGTCCGTCATCCGCACCATCAGCCCCAACGTGTTGGTCATCGACATCACGCACGACATCGAGCCGCACGATGTGCGGGCTGGTGGCTTGGCGCTCGCCAGATCGGCGCAATACATGGCGCCTGGCGTCGTACTTGCCGTTGTTGATCCCGGCGTCGCCACCGAACGAAAGGCCATTGTGGTCGAGGTCGGTGATGGCCAGAGCTACCTCGTCGGCCCGGACAATGGGCTGTTTGCTCCCGCCGTTTCACTCGTTGGTGGAGCAACTGGTGCCGTCGTGCTCGACAACCCTGACTTCCATTTGCCTTCGCCGGGGCCGACGTTTGCTGGCCGCGACATCTTCGCCCCCGTAGCTGCCCATCTCTGCAACGGCATCCCGATGAACGAGCTCGGCACGCCCATTGACCCCCAGCGCTTGTTGCCGGGAGTGCTTGCGGTGAGCGATCAAGCCGACGATGGCTCGATCAAGGCCGAAATTCTCTGGATCGATCGTTTCGGCAATGCTCAACTCAACGTCGACCCAGCAGACCTGGCCGATTGGCCCGACCACGTGTCGATCGAGGGCGGGCGTACCAATCGAACTGCGCAACGGGTCGACGCATTTGCCGAGATCTCCACGGGAAGCGTCGGCCTGATCGTCGATTCCTATGGGCTGATGTCAGTTGCGGTCGATCGAGGCTCGGCAGCATTCGAGCTGGAGATCAACGAAGGCGATGCGCTCACGTTGCGGCCAGCCGAGGGAGGCGTCGCCCCAGTGGCGGTTTCGCTCGGAGCGAAACCAACGACCACACCGCCAATGCCGGAGGACCCATCATGAGGCCAAGTGTCGTGATCACCATCAGCGTTCTGCTGCTCGGCATCCTCGGTGCCGCTGCGCTGCAATTTCTGGTCCTCGTTCCGGAAGGCAACGGGCCCTCAGTCGAAGAAGAGTCTGGTCTGGCCGTGGTCGTGGCGTTCCACGAATGAGCAGCTTGGCGCGTCGATTTCCGCTGCAACCCGATGACCGAGTTGCCTTGATCCTGGCCGATCGCCATGTCACCTACGGCGAACTCGGACAAACCGTTGGATCGGTCAGGGGCGGCCTCGCCGAGGCGGGTCTCGTGGCCGGCGATCGCGTGATGATCATCGCCGGCAATTCTGAGACATTTGTCGTGACGTACCTCGCCTGCCTCAGCGCTGGGTTAGTGACGGTGCCGGTGAACCCGTTGGTGCCCGGTGCGGAACTGAGTGGGGAAATTGATCGCTGTCAACCCCGGGCCGTTGTGTTCGACACAGTCGGGGCCGATGCTTGGTCGCAGGTCGACGAGGCAGTGAGGGCGTCGATCGACATCGTGGTGCCGCCTCACGAAAGCGGGGCTCACCCATTTGCCGATCGAGCATGGGTGCCAGGCGTCGAGGTCGAAGACGACGACACCGCAGTTCTGCTGTTTACTTCGGGTACTGCTGGCACGCCACGTCCGGCCACTCTGACTCACGGCAATCTCGCCTCGAGCCTGGATGCCGTCCTCTCGCTGGGGCTTCCGTTGGCTGGCCATGATCATGTGGCTTTGGCGGTCATTCCCTTGTTTCACCTGTTCGGTCTCAACCTGGTGGTGAACCTCGGCCTCGCCATCGGTGCGAGCCTCGTGCTGGAAGACCATCTGAGCCCGGAGCGCTCAGCATCGTTGGTGGTCGAGCACGGCGTGACGATTGTTTCTGGACCGCCCACGCTTTGGGTGGCTCTGCTCGCTGATCAGACGATCGACGATGCGTCGTTGGCTTCTTTGCAATTCGCCGTGTCGGGGGCTGCGCCTCTCGATCCGGTCGTGGCCCAGGCCGTCACTGACCGATTCGGCATCGTGATCTCCGAGGGGTACGGGTTGACCGAGACCTCAGGAATCGTGTCATCGGCGCTCGGCATGGAACCGGTGTTCGGTTCGGTCGGACGACCTTTCCCCGGTGTTGAGGTGCGCCTCCTCGACGAGAACGGTGCCGATGTCTTCATCGGCGATTCTGGCGAGGTGTTTGTGCGTGGTCCAATGGTGTCGCCTGGCTACTTCAATGACCCCGAAGCCACGGCGCGAACTCGCACCGGCGACGGATGGCTCATCACCGGCGATCTGGCGGTGGTCGATGATGACGGCAACCTGGCAATCATCGACCGGCTCAAAGATCTGATCATCGTGTCCGGGTTCAACGTTCACCCGGCCGAGATCGAGCGAGTCCTTGTTTCTCACGCCGCGATCGAGGCGGCTGCCGTGGTTGGGGAGGCCGATCCAGCAACAGGGGAGCGGCCAGTCGCCCACGTCGTGTTGCGCAAGGGCGAAGTTCTGACTGAGGGCGACGTCGTCGAACATTGCCGCAGCCGGTTGGCTCGTTACAAGGCACCGAAGCGAGTGGTTTTCACTTCGGCGATCCCCACCGGCTTGGCTGGAAAGGTCCGGCGCAGCGCACTTGTCGATCACGGCGACTGAGGTTGCGTTTCGTGCTGTCTCACGGCGCGTGACCGTTCGTGCGTTTGTGAAAAGCATCCCTAGTCTGTTGGGATGAGCGCTGACAGTCGAGTCTCTGAGGCGACGGTCGCCCGGCTGCCCCAATACCTGCAGAGCGCCATTGATGCCGCCAAGGCGGGCGAAGCCACCATCTCATCCGATCGGCTCGCTGAACTCGTTGGTGTCAACCCAGCCACGTTGCGGCGAGATCTTGCATCCCTGGAAATCGCCGGTACCCGCGGGGTGGGCTACGACACGAAGTATCTCGTGTTCGAGATCGGAGGAGTGCTCGGTCTGAATCAGGAATGGCCGGTCGTCATTGTTGGCGTCGGCAACTTGGGTCGAGCACTGGGGAACTACGCAGGCCTCGAAGAGCGCGGCTTTCCCGTTCGGGCGCTGGTCGACGTTGCGCCAGATGTTGTGGGGTCAACGGTCAGCGGTCTGATCGTCGAGCATCTCGATGACATCGCTGCGATCTTGGAACGCGAAGGTGCGACGGTCGCTGTTCTGGCGACACCGCCAGCCGCCGCTCAGGATGCCGCCGATCGGTTGGTCGCAGCCGGCATCACATCGCTCCTCAACTTCACAGCAATCGCCGTTCAGGCGGCCGAGACTGTTGAAGTCAGGCGAGTGGATCTCGCAACCGAATTGCAGATCCTGAGCTTCTACCAACAGCGAGCAAACGGTGCTCGGAATGGGGTTGGCGTGCCGATCGAGCGGAAGAAGAACCAGACGTGACGGGTTGCATGTCAACACGAGTGGTGAAGTTGGCTGCAGAACTGCGAGACTGGATAGGTTCGGAGTTCGAAAGCTCGGAACGCATTCGTCGAGGAGACTCATGACCGTCATCGCCATCGGGCTGAATCACCGCTCCGCTCCGCTTGGGGTGCTTGAGCAGATGACGCTCTCAGCTGACGATGTGCCCAAGGCGCTGGCTGAAATCACTTCCAGCCCCGTGGTCAACGAGGCCGTGCTGCTCTCGACGTGCAACCGCACCGAGGTCTACGTGCACGCCGAGCGTTTTCATGATGCGTATCGAGACGTTCGCGAAGCCCTGGCGGTCATGGTGGGTCTGGACTCCTCCGTGTTCGTCGATCACCTCTACGTCCATTTCGATGGAGACGCCATTGATCATCTCTTCGCTGTTTCTGCCGGTCTTGATTCCGCCGTGCTCGGCGAGCACGAGATCCTCGGCCAGATTCGCGGAGCCTGGGACCGTGCCCGTATCGAAGGCACTTCGGGTTCGCTCCTCAATCCCGTGTTCGAACACGCAGTCACCGCTGGCAAGCGTGTTCGCACCGAGACCGCCATCGGCCGCCGGACAGCATCGATCTCGCATGCTGCGGTCTCACTCGTCACCGAACGTCTGGGAGATCTGACAGGCAAGCGGGTGCTGCTCGTTGGCGCCGGTGAAGTTGGAGCGGGTGTGGCGGGCGCATTGGCCAAAACCGGTGCCGCCGAGGTCACCGTCACCAACCGCACAGACAGCCGAGCGGTCGAGATTGCTCGACCGATCGGGGCCGCAGTCGTTCCTTTCGCATCGCTTGCCGAGGCAGTTGCTGCCTCTGATGTCATCGTCAGTGCCACCGGCGCTGCTGGTGTCGTGCTCCATGCCGACATGATCAAGGCTGCAATTGCGGACAGCGACCGCCGCCTCCTCATTCTCGATCTTGCAGTTCCGCGTGACGTCGACGCTGCCGTGATTGCCTTCGATCGGGTTGACCTGCTTGTCCTCTCTGACCTCCAAGCCTTCGCAAACCGTGGGCTTGAAGAACGTCAGAAGGAAGTCGCTGCGGCACGAAGAGTCGTGGAAGATCAGATCGAGCAGTTCCGACGTTCCGCCAGCGCCGTCGAGGTCGATCCGCTCCTGGGAAGTCTGTACCGCTGGGCAGACTCCATCCGTTATGACGAGATCGAGCGATTCGACAAGCATCTCGGAGATCTCACTCCCGAGCAGGCCGAAGCTGTCGACGCGCTCACCAAGGCGGTCGTGAAGAAGCTCCTGCATCCCCCGTCAGCCCGTCTCAAGGACGCTGGCGGCTCTCGTCGAGGCGATCGCTTGGTCGAGTCGGTGCGCGAGTTGTTCGATCTGTCGTGACGCAGACGTGAAGATCCGCATCGCTACTCGCAAGAGCCCGCTTGCCCTCTGGCAGGCCAAGCGTGTCGCCGCCGATCTCTCGGCCAGTGACCGCTCGATCACCACCGAATTGGTCACGATGGACACGTTTGCGGATCTCCAGCTCGACATTCCCATCTCTGAGCTTGGCGGCAAGGGTGCGTTCAGCAAGGAGGTGCAGAACGTTCTGCTGGCTGGGGCGGCTGACATTGCGGTCCACTCAGCAAAGGACCTCCAGGCAGAAACACCCGACCCGCTCATCATCGCCGCCGTTCCGCAGCGAGGAGACACGCGCGATGCTTTGGTCGGGTCTCGACTCGTTGACTTGGCTCCCGGTGCCGTGGTCGCGACCGGGAGCAACCGACGACGGGTCCAGCTCGCTGCGCTGCGGCCAGACCTGTCCTTCGTTGGTCTGCGAGGGAACATCGGTACGAGGCTCTCCAAGCTCGGGACCTTTGACGCTCTCGTCATGGCCAACGCCGCCATCGAGCGGCTTCATCTGGATCTCGACGCCGTCGACGTTTTCACCGCCGATCAGATGATTCCGCAGGTCGGTCAGGGGACGCTTGCGGTCGAGTGCCGGTCAGATGCCAGCGAGCTCATTGCTGCGCTGGAAGCGATCGATCACGCACCGTCGCGTCGCATGCTCGAGGCTGAGCGTGGTTTCCTGCTTGAGCTCGGCGGGGACTGCGACCTTCCTGCTGGTGCCAATGCGGTCATCGGTCCCGACGGCTCGATGGCGTTGAGCGCCATGTTGTGTTCCCCAGACGAGTCCCGGCTTGAACGTGTCACAGTTTCGTCTACCGCAGCTGATGGGCCAGAGGCGCTCGGTCGATCGGCGGCACGACGACTCGTCGAGCTCTTGGCGTGACGATCGCCGGCCGCTCCATCGTTGTTTGCCGAGCAACTCATCAAGCAGCTCCGCTGCTGGATCGCCTCGCCGGCCTCGGAGCCGTGCCCGTCCATGTTCCGCTGATCTGGGTCGTTCCTCCGCCGGACGGCGGTGCTGAGCTTCGCCGTCGCGTCCAGGCCGTTGACGCCTCGACATGGTTGGCGTTCACGTCTGCCAACGGAATCGACGCCGTCAGCGGTGTTCTCGAGGGCCGACCGCCACGAGGGCGCATCGCTGTGGTTGGCGGAGCAACCGCCGATCGTGCTCGAATGCTTGGCTGGCAGGTCGACTTCGTGTCACCGGTGGCAACGGCTGCCGGACTCGGCGCTGCTCTGCCGGTTGGTGACACGGTGCTGGCTCCGCTCGCCGAGCTGGCCAGCAACGAGCTTGTGGATGGGCTGGAGCTTCGAGGCATCGACGTCAGGGCGGTCATTGCATACCGCACCGTCACGCCAGACCTCTCGCCTGTTGACCGCCAGCGACTGCTCGCAAGTGATGCGGTGTTGGTCACGGCCCCGTCGGTCATTCGTCGGCTCACGAGCCTGGTGGATGCGTCGCTGCTTCCTCCGTTGGTGGCGATCGGACCGACATCGGCTGCGGCCATCGTCGGCGCTGGCCTCGAGGTTGCAGATCAGGCCCGTGAACCGACCGTGGATGGCCTCATTGCTGCCGTCGTGCGTACGCTCTCGAGATGACTATGCCTCAACGCCGGCCTCGCCGTCTCCGTCGGACACCGGCACTTCGCCGTCTGGTCGCCGAGACCTCGCTGTCGGTCGACGACTTCGTCGCTCCTTTGTTCGTGCGCGAGGGCATCGACGCCCCGGTGGCGATCGAATCGCTGCCCGGCGTGTCGCAGCATTCGCTCGCTTCACTCGAGGCTGAAGTTGGCCGGTTGATCGAGCTGGGTATACCGGCGGTCATGTTGTTCGGGATCCCGCTGAGTAAGGACGACGAGGGCTCCGAAGCCTGGAATCCCGACGGAGTCATGCAGGTGGCGCTACGGCAACTGCGAGCGCGATTCGGCGACGACATTGTGTTGATGGCCGACCTCTGTGTTGACGAATACACCTCACACGGCCACTGCGGCATTGTCGACGCAGATGGTGTCGTCGACAACGATGCAACCGTTGTCAACTATCAGAAGATCTCAGTCGCTCAGGCTGAGGCTGGCGCCCATGTCGTCGCCCCGTCGGGAATGATGGACGGACAGGTCGCAGCGATCCGCTCGGCACTCGACGAGTACGGTCATCACGACGTTTCCATTCTCGCCTACGCAGCCAAGTACGCCAGCGCCATGTACGGTCCTTTCCGCGATGCGGTTGACGTCACGATCGCTGACGGTGGTGACCGCAAGGGCTACCAACAGGACAGCCGCAACGCCCGAGAGGCGCTTGAAGAAGTGCGCCTCGACATCGCCGAAGGTGCAGACATGGTGATGGTCAAGCCAGCCCACACCTACCTCGACCTCATCGCTGCGGTACGGGCTGACGTCGATGTGCCCGTGGCGGCCTATCACGTCAGTGGCGAGTACGCGATGCTCAAGGCTGCGGCTGCCAACGGTTGGATCGATGGCGACGCTGCTGCTCTCGAAGTACTGACCTCGATCAAGCGGGCTGGCGCCGGCATCATCCTCACCTATCTCGCCGCCGAGGTGGCCGAGATGCTCCGTACCTGAGCACACTGTTGCGGTGACCGACGCCGCTGCCCCAGAAACGACCAACGAGCAACTCTTCGAGCGAGCGAAGAAGGTGTTGCCGGGTGGCGTGAATTCGCCGGTGCGGGCCTTCCTGTCTGTGGGTGGCACGCCGTACTTCGTCGACCGGGCTGAAGGTGCCCATGTGTGGGACCCAGAGGGCAATCAATACCTCGACTACGTCCAGAGCTACGGCGCCTCGATCCTGGGCCACGCCGACCCCACCGTCGTCGCCGCGATTCAGACTGCAGCGACCAAGGGCACGACCTACGGCGCCTCGACCGTGCGCGAGATCGAGTTGGCTGAACGCATTGCCGAGTGGGTGCCTGGCATCGAGATGATTCGAATGACCTCGTCGGGCACCGAGGCTGCAATGTCTGCAATCCGTCTTGCCCGCGGGGCAACGGGTCGGAGCAAGATCGTGAAGTTCGCTGGTTGCTACCACGGCCACGTCGACTCGCTCCTCGTTGCCGGAGGGTCCGGTGTTGCCAATCAGGGGCTCGTCGGTTCTGCTGGCGTCACCGAAGCCTCGGTAGCCGACACCGTTGTGTGGCCGTACAACGTCGTGCCAACGCTCGATGAAGACACCGCAGTGCTCGCCATCGAGGCCGTCGCGGCAAACATGGGCCTGGTCGAGCCCGAGCCGGGGTTCCTCCAGGCGTGTCGGGATGAGTGTGACCGCGTCGGCGCTCTGCTGTTGTTCGACGAAGTCATCACCGGCTTCCGTCTCGGGCAGGGAGGCGCCACCTCGTGGTCCGGAGTGACCCCCGACGTGTGGGCGTTCGGGAAGGTCATCGGCGGGGGCCTGCCGGTCGGCGCCTTTGGTGGTTCTCGCGACGTCATGGCCAACGTCGCTCCGCTCGGGCCGGTCTACCAAGGGGGCACTTTGTCGGGGAATCCCCTGGCTACTGCGGCCGGGTTGGCAGTTCTCGACCAGATGACCCCTGATCGCTACGACGAACTCATTGCTAAGGCCACGATGTTGGCTGATGGTATGGCTGATGCCATCACCTCAGCCGGGGTGGCTGTGCAAGTGCCCCGTGTCGGTCCGTTGCTTGGCATCTTCTTCGCTGATGCACCCGTCCGTAACTACGACGATGCCAAGGCATCAGCTGACTCTGGGCTGTACGCGCCGTTCTTCCATGCAATGCTCGACCAGGGCATCGCTTTCGCTCCCGGTGCCTACGAGGCGATCTTCCCGAGCCTCGCCCACACCGAGGCCGACATCTCCCGAACCATCGAAGCCTCAGGTGTGGCCGCTGCGGCGTTGCCCGCTCGCTGACGGTTCCAGTCGTCTGCGACGCCTCGACTACGGCGTCGTGCCGGTGCGAACCACGAATTCAGGTGATTCGGAGAACGCCAACATCACACTGCCACGGCTGGTTCCGCTCTGCATTCGGTCGAGCCAGAAAGCGTAGCCAGCATCGTCGGGTACTCGGCTGAGCACGTTGGCGTAAACGAGATCGAGAAATTCCCGATCGTCGAGGCCGCAGTATCGCTCAATGAACTCGGGAGAGAGGGCGAAGTCGTTCGAGATGGACGTGAGCGATCGGAGCCGAACCTGCTCTTTGTAGAACGCGAATCCCTGGGGATCAGCGGGTCGAAGGAAGTAGGCGAGGTAGAGCCGATAGATCGAGCCCTCGTCTGAAGTCTGGACCGTTGCGGTGCCGGTCTGGTCAACGAATTCCGGTGATTGAGCAAAGTCGATCACGACCCCGGAACGGGATCGCCCGCTATTGAGGCGGTCGGTCCAGAACTCGATTCCGGCGGGGTCTCCGTTGCGGCCGAGCACATTGCGATAGAGCTGTTCGACGAAGTCACGATTCCCGAGGCTGCCGTAGGTCTTGACGAATTCGGTGGACCCGAGGAACTCCTGTGACACCGATGCGAGGCTTCGACCCTCGGCTCGACCGTCGAGATAGAACGCCATCCCACTCGGATCAGGGAGGCGGTCGAAGTACGCCTGGTAGAGCCGGGCGATTTCGCCGTCGAGGGGATGTGGCCGAACGACCGTGTCGGTGAAACCCGTCGGGAGCGAATAGCCGTACGAACCGGCTCCGCTGTCGTAGACGGCTCGAACTCGGAACTGGAAGACGTTGTTGCCCAACGAGCCGGTGTTGAGCTGTGTGGTCGAGGTGCTGCCCAGGAAAACGAACGGTCCATCATCGGTCGAGACCTCGACATCAAATCGGGTGACCGAACCTTGGTCCGGATCATCGAGTCGCCAGCTGATGACGCGGGTGAAACCCGAACCGTTGACGGCGACAAGCGTCGGTGCGGCTGGCGGCGCGTCGAGCCATCGTGTCATTGATGTAGAACTGATGGTTCCCCCGGAACCTATGGCAGCGATGTCGAGGTTGTAACAGGTTCCTCTGGACAAACCCTCCAACGACGCAGATCGAGTCGTGCCCGAGACAGACATTGCAGCATCAACACGTCCGTCAAGGGCCCGAGAGGCCTCGAGCTGATAGGACTGCGGGATGACACCGCTCTGCGTCAGGTCGATCTCCCACTCGACCGCCAGCGAGTTCGAGCCTTCTGTGAGTCCAGCGATTTGGGGTTCGAGAAGGCCGATTTCGGGTTGCCAGCCGCTCTGGATGAGCACGCCGAGCGTTGGTGCATCGATGACTCGCTCGGTTTCGCCTGATCCGAGCGCAGGAGTCATGAGCGAGCCGGGTTGGCCGTTCTGGTACGCCGCCTCGTCGAAGTGTGAGTAGCTGCTGCCGTTGAAGAACTGCGATGGGGCGTACAGCTCGTGAAGGAGGCCGCCGCCGATGTCGATGAAGAGGTTCTGGCTGGTCAGCAGTGCGCCACTGTTGGGAAGGTCGACCAGCCTCGAGCCCTCGTGCCGGACCAGCGTGTCATAGCGATCTGGGGGTGACTCGAGGCGATTGACTCCCGCTCGGTTCTCCGCCGAGCCGAGGAAACCGAGACCGTGGCCGATCTCGTGGAGCACGGTTGCGTACAGGTCGAGGCGATTCGCAGGAACACTGGTGTTGGTGGCGTCGACGAACCACCCGCCCGGTCGGTTGTAGAACGAACTCGAGATCGTGACCTCGATCTCGGCCTCGGCGGGCCGATAGTCGCGGCGGTCGAGCGTGTTGGCCAGGGCGACCGGGTAGTACAGCCCGTCGGATCGACGGAGGAACCCGGTGGGGCCGGCGAAGCCGAGTGTGCCGGGAAGGCTCTGGGAGAGATCATCCCAGTCGAACCTGATCAGCACCGGACCGCTCGCACTCGTCACGAGTGCATCGTTCCAATCGGCCACCGCAGCATCAACGACGGCGCGCACGTCGTTCGGAGTGTTCGGGTTGGCGTAGGACACTGCGATGTCATTGGACGTCGCCTGCGCTGTCCGGCTGGGGGCAACGCGACGCTGGAGGGCGGCCCGAAGCCGCTGTTCCGTCCGGAGTTCGGCGATTGCCTCTGCAATCTCAGGTGTCGATGTGTCCACCGCCGGATTGATGTTGTGGACGACCATCTCACCCGGGAGCATCGATGGTTCTTTGTCGGAACGGTCGTCTTCCGACGAGAACGTGTTCTGCGATGAGGTTGCGGTGGCCTGTGCGGCGGCACCGTTGAAGGGCACCAGCAACGAAGCAAAGACGACCAATGCCGCGATCAATCGAGGGGTCGAAAGACGCACGCCCGATGGAAGGGTGTCAGCGGAACCGTTCATGGGCACTTTCGTCGACGGGCAAGAGACCTGAGGTAGAGAGGAACCTATGGTCTACATGAGTGTCGGCACGACGTGGTGTCAGGTCAACGATCCGTTTGGATCAACCGACCGGGGAGCGCATCAACCGGCAGCGACTTCTTCGCCTTCGCCGAGCACCGAGCCGTGGGGACCGGGGCATGGGTTCTCCTCGTCGCTCTCCCCGTCGAAGACCGCCGGACCGGTGGCGCCAGGGGTGTACAGCGGATCGGCGCAGGAAAGGATGAGTTCGACGTCGGCCTGCGTGATGGGATCGCCGCCGCCTTCCTCTGCCGCCTCACGAAGATGCTCGATCCACTCCTGGTAGACCTCGGACTCGGTGTCTTCACCGCCGAGGATGGCTCGCTCATGGAAAACAACGAGTTCGAGTTCGGCCATGGAAAGGACGTTGACCATGGCGGGCATCGCGCCGACATCGCCAGCGACGTGTGCTCCGCCCTCACGATCGGGGTCTCCGTACTGCTCACCGTTGATCGCTCCGGAGCCTCGGGCGATGTGCGCCATCATGTCGATGGGCTCGGGGAAGGTCTTCATGATCTCGCCATCGCTGAACTTGTAGCCGATGCCCCCGCCTCCACCGGCGCCGTGACAGCCAGCGCAACCACCGGAAGCGGTGTAGGCCAGTTCCGCCTCTTCGAACAGCGGATCTTCGACCGCAGGCTGCTGCATCGTTCCAGCGAAGCTGATCGCCCAGAGGGGAAGAGCACCGACGAGGAGAAAGCTCCACAGGGGCAACTTCTTGCGCTTGTTGGCGGCCACGATGTAGTGCGGGAGATCGGGTTCCGGTGCCGGCTCGGGATCCTTCGGGATCGCTGCTGCTGCAGCGGCGATGGCGGGAGGGCCGGACGCCGTCGGTGCTGCGGCCGTCGCCGTTGTGGCCTCGACTGCGCTGCCGGCATCGCCGGAGGCTTCGTCTGTGCCTTTGGCCTTGCGGCTGCGCTTGAGGAGGTGTTCGGGGATTTCAGTCACGTGACCCTCGATGGTGGGAGCTGATCAGCTGAGAGCAGGAAAGACAGAGAAAGGAAAGAAGGATTGCTACGTGTTCGCCACCCGGAGTCAGGGGCAACACACGACTCGTGAACTGTAGGCGGAAATTCTGTCGAACAGCGAGTTCACGCCAGGTCGTAACGAAGGCCGTTTCCCGGCTTGCTTCCTGTCGGCTGGCCGGCGGAGAAATGGAGATGCTCCGCCTCGATCCAACCCAACGCGGGAACGCTTTCGTGACGCTTTCAACGTGAGGTAGGCACAGTCGAACATCTTGGCACTAGCATCGGGCCGTTCTGTGTCGGCGTGAGTCGCACGCTTCAAGGGCTCTCCCTGATGGCTGGCGATTTGGTGCCGATTCTCTGCACGTCAGGCGTCGTCGTTCGGCGCCACGTTCGATGTCGCTTCTCGCGCGGTTTGCGGAGAGGTGGAATCGTTCGATTAGATTGTGCAACTGTTCACAAGCTCCGTTTGCTCAGCAAGTCTGTTCGCTCCCCGAGGTACATCGTGACCGCTCTCATCGTGTCCATCCTTGTTTCGACCGCCATGGTTGGATTGTTCATGTTGTGGTCGAACCGTCGCGGTCCCGACAACCACATGAGTTGGGGCGAGTCCGGTGTCTTGTCGGTGTACATGATGGGTTTGATCGTCATCATCTTCGGAATTGTGCCCCATCAGTGGCTGACGCTCGCTGAGAACGAGTGGAGCTTCCGTGCCGACCGCATCTGGGATGCGTGGGGCCTGATCACGGCGCAGAGCCAGGGTGGATGGTTCCCCTTCGAAGTCACCTACCGGGTCTTGTCAGACTCGATCGCAGCGCTCATCTACATCGTCTACCTCGGGGCCATGATCGTCATGTGGACGCAGTGGCAGGGTCGAGGCGAAGTCAAGAAAGCCGAGCTTCCCACCAGCACCTACGGCCGCCCGCTCGTGAAGCGCGGCTGAGCCGGTCTGTAGGAGAGAAGGAGCCCCCATGGTCACGACTGACGCAAATCCACCTCTGCCAGAATTCCGCGACGACTACGTCTTGGTGGAAGTCGACGCCGACTATCTGTCGAAGGCGGTCAAGCCCAAGCAGTTCATCCACATCGATCAATCCGAGTGCATTGCCTGTGAAGGCTGTGTCGATATCTGTCCGTGGAAGTGCATTCACATGCAACCCACCGAGGCCATCTCGGAGAGCTTCGGCATCGCCAAACCCGGCGATGACCCATCTGACGCATTCATTTTCACCATCGACGACGACGTGTGCACTCGCTGTGCGCTGTGCGTCGATCGGTGCCCCACTGGCGTGATCATCTTGGGCAAGGTGGCCGATACGGCCAACGCCACTGGTGACCATCACCAACGTACTGATTCACACGGCTACGGCTATGGCATGCGCCTGGCCTAGGCTCGCTCGTCTTTCCGACGAACGTTTTTCGAAACCGGTCTCCTGACCTCCCGCAACTCGAGGAAAATTCTCCCATGGCAAAGTCGATGAAGGACAAGCCCACGCTTGCAGAGCGTGCTGCGTCGAGCGCAGCGACTGCCTCTGATTCCGTGCAGGGCTCCCAGGTGTGGAACTCGATCTTCCGCCCTGGTTCAGTGTTCCGCAAGGGCTACACCGACAGCCCAAGAAACCGCTCCTACGTCATCATGAACTCGGTGCTTTACCACCTGCACCCGGTGAAGGTGAAGCGACACGCCGTCAAGGTCAGCTACACGCTGTGTCTCGGAGGCCTCAGCTTCTTCTTGTTCATTGTTCTCACAGTCACCGGCATCTTCTTGATGTTCTTCTACCGACCCACAGCAGCGGCAGCTTGGGATGACATTTACACCCTCCAGACCTCGGTGACCTTCGGGCTTCTTGTCCGCAACATGCATCGATGGGGCGCCCACCTCATGGTGTTGTCCGTGTTCTTGCACATGGCTCGCGTCTTCTATCACGGTGCCTACAAGGCGCCCCGAGAGTTCAACTGGGTGATCGGCACGATCCTGCTCCAGCTCACCCTCTTGCTTTCGTTCACCGGGTACCTGCTCCCTTGGGATCAACTTGCGCTCTGGGCAGTCACCGTGGGCACCAACATGATGGGCTTCACTCCCGTGTTTGGTGAGCAGGTTCGGTTCGTGCTGCTCGGTGGCAAGGTCATCGGCACCGACACGCTCCTGCGTTGGTATGTGCTCCACGTCTTGATGCTCCCCTTCGTGACGGTCATCTTCATGGCCATTCACTTCTGGCGAGTTCGCAAAGACGGTGGCATTTCCGGTCCGCTCTAAGCGGCCGACACTCACTCACCGTTGTTTTTCCATCTCCCCTTTCTCTTTGTTTTCCGTCACAACTCCTTTACTGGACACCCCGGACAGGATTCGCAATGACCGAAATCCCCGAACACCTCCGCAAGCGAGCCGAAGAGGCTCGCAAGAAGGCCGAGGGCGCAGCCGAAGCGGCGGCGCCATCCGCTGCTGCGGACTCGGCGTCAACAGACCCAGCGGCCAGCAAGATTCCGGCCCACCTTCTTCAACGATCGAAGTCCGCCAAGCAGAAAGAGGCGGAAACCGCCGTGGCGCCAGCTGGCGGCGGGATCGGAACCGCCGTTGCAGCAGCGACTGCTGTTGCTGACGCCCCGGTCATGACGGGCCCGGCCGGTCACACTCAACGGCTGCTCACGGTCGTGAAGTCCGGTTCGATCCAGGACATCAAGTCCAAGCCGCTCGACAAGGTCCACACGTGGCCGCACCTGATCGTGGTCGAGTTCGGGGCAGCGCTGGCCATTACGGCGTTCTTGACGATCTTCTCGATCTTCGTGAACGCCCCGTTGCTCGAGCTCGCGAACGTCAACGAGACTCCCAATCCATCGAAGGCGCCGTGGTACTTCCTTGGTCTTCAGGAGCTCCTGGTGTGGTTCCATCCCATGGTTGCTGGTGTGACCATCCCCGGTATTGGTCTGATCATTTTGACCATTGCTCCCTACATCGACCGAAATCCATCCAACAAGCCGGAAGACCGCAAGTTTGCGGTCAGTTTGTTCACGATGTTCCTGATGCTGTGGGCTGTGCTCACGATCATCGGTTCGTTCTTCCGTGGCCCCGGTTTCAACTTCGTCTTCCCCTGGGAAGCCGGACTGTTCTTCGAGCTCTAGAGAGAAAGAGGAAACGCACATGACTGTTTTGATCATCGTCGTCGCCGTCCTCGCCGCCGCAGCGCTTTTCGCTGTTGCTGCATCACTGCGCACTCGAGATTCCGCATCGGCCATCGGCCAACTGTCCGGAGAGACCGTGAAGCGCGACCGCGCCATTGCGATCACTGAAGACGAAGCCGAGCAAGAACTCGTCGTCACCGGCAAGGCTGTCGAGGCTGCCGCTCGCGCTGACCGTTCCGGTGCGCTTGTCGCTGCAGGTTCCGCTGCTCCGGTGGCGTACGTGCCGCCAGACCCCGAGACCATCGGTGTTGCTCGTCGCCAGTTCCTCAACCGGGGGATTGTTGCAACGTTCGGCCTGGGCCTCACCAGCTTTGGTGCTGCGTGCATTGCCTTCCTCTGGCCGCAAGGCGCCAGCGGATTCGGTTCGGTCATCAACGTCGGCCGCGTGGCTGACATCCAAGCCTCGATCAAGGCGGGTGGTGGATTCTTCTACGCCCCCGAAGGTCGTATGTGGATCACCGAGTTCCCGGCGGAGTCGATCGAAAACGCCGCAACGAGCTACGGCTTCTATCCCCAGGTCGAGCAGGGTCTTCAGGCCGGTGTCACGGCTCTTTTCCAGACCTGCCCTCACCTCGGCTGTCGTGTTCCCGAGTGTGGCACATCGCAGTGGTTCGAATGCCCGTGCCACGGCTCGCAGTACAACCGTGTCGGTGAGAAGAAGGGCGGCCCCGCACCTCGTGGTATGGATCGATTCCCCATGACCGTCAATGCAGCGAATGAGCTGCTCGTCGACACCGGCACGATCATCCAAGGCCCTGCAATCGGCACCAACACCACGGGGCAAGAAGCTGAAGGCCCCAACTGCATCGGAGCAGCGAGTCACTGATGAGTTCTGCCCCCGTAGTTGCCACCACCGCGATGTTCGCAACGAACTTCCGCGCCATCGGCTTGACCGTTGCCGTTGTTGTTCTCGCTGGCTTCGTTCTGCTCTTCATCCGAAACTCGTTCCAGGCTCGCGCCGAACTCGGATCAGAGATCGAGCTCGCCGCCAACAAGAAGCCATATCTCTCCGATGAGGAGCTCGAAGGTCGCAAACTCGACTACTCGCTTGGCTTCGCTTTGGTAGTCCTCGGGCTCACGGCGCTTCTCCTACCGTTCTACTGGCTGGCCGAGCCTGGTCGTCAAGAGGGTGCGGTCGATGCCTACCAGCTCAACTTCGAAAGTCGGGGTGAGGGTGTCTATCTTGAAGGCGCTCAGTGCGTGAACTGCCACGCAGCGGGCGGCGTCGGTGGCGGCGCTCCGTATGTGCTGCAGGACGCGGATGGTCAGTTCTTGGCCAACGCTTCTTGGATTGCTCCGGCCCTGAACAACGTCTTCCACCGCTACTCCGAGGAGGAAGTCACCTACATCCTCGAGTACGGGCGACCTGGCTCGCCGATGGCAGCATGGGGCACTCCCGGTGGCGGACCTCTCACCACACAACAGGTCCAGAACGCCATCGAGTACATGCAAACGTTCGAGATCCAAAGCCTCGATCCCATTGCCATCCTTGACGCTGGTGGGCCCGACAACGATGATCCAGAAAGCTTGGCAGCGCAAGAGGCCGCCGATCTCATCGCCGACGGTATTCGCACCGAAGTCGACCGCTCCATCGCTGACGGAGAATTCGACTCGCTTGGTGAGGCCGTGTTCAATCTCGGCTACTACTCAAACTTCGCTGCTGGTTCGTTGAGCTGCGCTCGCTGCCACACCGCCGGTTGGTCGTTGGGTGACAGCGTTCCTCACCCTGCAGGCGAGCCTCTCGATGAGGGCGTCGCTGGATGCGGCGGCGGTTACCCGTCTGGCATTGGTTTCAACCTGTGCAACGGGTCGGTGCTGAACCGTTTCCCGTCGGACTCGTGGAAGCTGCCCGATGGCTCCTGGGCTCCCTTCGGTGGTCTGACCGACGAGAATGGTCAGGCCTATTACTTGTCGATGAACGACGAGCGCATCATGCTCGACAATGCCGGCAACCCGTTGACCGGCCAGGACAACGCTGACGGCACCCCAGAGATCTATCGAATTCTTGAGAACGGCGATCTTGCCGACTGCGTATCGGTCTCCAACCTCTGGGAGCCAGCGACGGGCGACTCGTATCCGTTCGCTTTCGGCGACGTCGTTCAGCTCGACCCGGAGACGGGAGAATTCATCTACCCGACCGAGATCACCGCCGATGACCTCACGGGGAATGTGATCGAGTTCGGCGATGGCCGTCTTGGAGACGACTGCGTGGTCATCGACATGCCAGAGCGCACGAGCACCGCAATGTTGAACTTCATCCAGGGCGGCGCCAATGCCGGCTCCGGCTATGGTCGTGGCGGCCTCAGTGCAGCCGGGATGATGCCGGGATTCGCTGGTCAGCTTCCACCTGAGCTGATCGAGGCTGTTGTCGATTACGTCCGGGGTCTTTGATGCAACTCATGAACACGCTTGCCTTCATTGACGGTGTCGGTTTCGACCCGTTCTTCCGAGGGCTCCTGAGCGTCCTGGTCGGTGTCGTCGTCCTCATCGGCGGCACGTACCTTCTCGTGGCCACCAACTCGGGATCTCGGCTCGGCGGGCTCATCGCAGCGGGTCAGCTCTTCGGCTGGCTGCTCCTGATGGGCATTGTCTGGGTGGTCTACGCCATTGGCTGGACTGGCGAGGGCGAGTCATGGCAACTGGCAGAGATCAATGTCGACAACCCGGTCCGTGATGCCGACGGACTCGTCTTTGCTGAAGAAGAAGACGTCCAGCAGCTCGGTGTCGCGCTTGAAAATTTCAACCTCGAAGAGGCGATCACCAGCGATGATCCAGATCTCCGGCAGGCCGAAGCCCTGCAGATTGCTCGAGAGAACCCCGAACTGCTTGCCGACTGGCGCTACCTGACCGCAGCTGACCCTCAGCGCGGTGAAGCCTCGGCATCCGCAGAGGAATTCCTCGTCGAAGAAGGTGTCTTCGCCGATACCGCCGAGTTCATCCCCCTGACCTACGACGCCTACAACTTCGGTGGCAAGCCTCGCTTAGACCCGGACATCTCAGCTGACGATCCCGACAAGAACGCATACATCGAGTCGTTCACTGATCTGCCGGCTCGTTTGTGGCACAAGTTCGACACCACGTTCATCCACTTCTGGCACCCACAAGAGCTCGTGGTGATTCAGTTCCAGGGTGTCGTCGATGAGCCCACGTTGCCCGGTTTGGCGCCTCCTGTGGCTCAAGCGGATGCGTCCAAGGCAACCGTCAGCGTGATCATGGAACGCGATCGTGGTGGACCGATCCCAGCGTTGGTGGGTGGATCTCGATTCGTCCCCTTCATGTTCGTGCTCTTCAACGGCATCCTGTTTGCCGTGATCTCCTGGGTACTTCACATTCGAGACCACAAGGAACGCGAAATTCGCGCAGCGGTCGCCTGATCGCCGGAAGGAATTTTCATGGCCCAGTACCTACCGGTTGCGGCGCTGCTGGTCCTCGCCGCTCTCTTTGCGCTGATCAGTCTCATTGCTTCCAAGCTTCTCGCCCCCAACCGGGCAACCGAGGCGAAATACGCGCCGTACGAGTGCGGCATCATCCCGGGTCGCGAGCCGCCGCAACGGTTCCCGGTGCGCTTCTACCTGGTGGCGATGCTTTTCATCGTGTTCGATATCGAGATCATCTTTCTGTACCCGTACGCAATGGTGCACAGCGAGCTCGGTCTCTACGGCTTGCTCGCCATTCTGCTGTTCTCGGCGATGGTGTTCGAGTCGTTCCTCTATCTCATCTCCAAGGGCGCCCTCGACTGGGGCCCGCTCCAGGTCAACCGCCGCCAGCCCGAAGCGGTTGGTGCCCAGCGCACGTCGTCATCGACGGTGCGCCGTGTCGGCCTCGAAGGACGTTACGAACAGAGCTTCTCTGCAAGCCCCGGCCGGGAAGCCTCGACCGAACCCGAACGTGTCCTGGCCGATGCGTCGGATCCTGACCGCACGCTCGAGACCACCGGAGGCTCCTGATGGGTCTGATCACCGATGTCCAAAACGACGGCTTGGGTGGTCTCGACCACAACATCGTCACCGGCCAGGTCGAGAACCTCGTCCGCTGGTCCAGATCACGGTCGTCGTGGCCAGCCACGTTCGGGTTGGCCTGCTGCGCAATCGAGATGATGGCGACGGGCGGTTCCCACTACGACATCGCACGGCTTGGCATGGAAGTCTTCCGAGCGTCCCCTCGCCAAGCTGACGTGATGATCGTGGCTGGAAGGGTCAGCCAGAAGATGGCGCCAGTCCTTCGTCAGATCTACGACCAGATGATGGAACCCAAGTGGGTCATCTCCATGGGCGTCTGCGCGTCGAGCGGTGGCATGTTCAACAACTACGCCATCGTGCAAGGTGTCGATCAGATCGTCCCCGTGGATGTTTACGCACCCGGTTGCCCCCCAGGCCCCGAGACACTTCTTCATGCCATCGAGACCCTGCATCACCAGATCGAGACCGGTGAGATCATGCGACGCCGGGCGGCGAACGGTGGCGGTGCTGGCATTGTCGTGGAACAACGCGATGGGCAAGGCGAACCCAAGCTCATCACGCTAGGAAAGCGCTGATGGCCGAAGAGCCGATCGACGAAGAGGCGCCCGAAGAAGCGTTTTCGCCCGAGATGGAGATGGCCTACGGCTGTCCAGTCTCGTACTCGCGAGCGCAGCGAGTCATCCACCCCACACGTGATCAATGGCTTGTCTTGGCTTCCTCCCTGCTCGCTGATGGTTTCAACATGTGCGTCGACGTCACTGGGGTCGACTATCTCACCTTTGGTGGCCAGCGTCCGTTGCCAGTTGGCATCGATGGCGAGCGATTCGAAGTCGTTGCTGGCTTCATTTCCCATGAGCGTCGCGAACGGATCCGAGCTCGGGTGCAAGTGCCCGAAAGCGATCCCTCCATAGCGTCGCTCTATTCGATCTATCCCGGTGCCGACGCTCTCGAGCGCGAGGTTTACGACCTCCTCGGTGTTTCGTTCGTCGGCCACCCAGACCTCTCTCGCATCATGATGCCGGAGCACTGGGAAGGCCACCCACTTCGCAAGGACTACGCAACCGGCGCCATTCCCGTGCAGTTCAAGGGCGCTCCGGCTTCTCGTTGAGGACCTCTTCATGACTGTCACCGACCCCACTCCCGACACCGCACCTGCCGACACGGCAGCTGCCGTTCCAGCTCCGAGCACCATCACCGTTGGCGACGACGGCCTGCTCACCCAGCTCGACAAGTTGCCGCGTCGCAACGCGGTGTTGCGCATGTCCGAGGTTCGTGCCGCCGAACTCGTTGACGAGCCACTCGACGGCGAGAACGATCAAACCATGTTGGTCAACATGGGTCCCTCACACCCGTCGACCCACGGTGTGTTGCGGCTCATGCTCGAACTCGACGGAGAGACCGTTCGTCGCTCGAAGCCAGTCATTGGGTACCTGCACACTGGTATGGAGAAGCAGGCCGAGAGCCTCACCTACCTACAAGGTCCGACCAACGTCACCCGCATGGATTATGCGGCGCCGTTCTTCAACGAGCTGGCCTTCTCGCTTGCCGTCGAAGAGCTCCTCGGGGTCGAGATCCCCGAGCGTGCCACGTGGATTCGCATGCTCATGAGCGAGATGAACCGCATCTCGTCTCACCTGTTGTTCATGGCCACCAACGGCATGGACCTCGGCGCCGTTTCGATGATGATCTATGGCTGGCGTGAGCGCGAACAGGTGCTCCGCTTCTTCGAGTTGGTCACCGGCCTCCGGATGAATCACAACTACATCCGCCCCGGCGGTGTGGCCGCCGACCTGCCTGACGGCTGGCGCGATGAAGTGTTGGCACTGATGGACATGCTTCCTCCTCGCCTCGAGGAGTACGACATCCTCATGACCGGTCAACCCATCTGGCGCGACCGTCTCCAGGGCGTTGGCACCATGACCGCGGAAGAGGCCATTGCTCTCTCGGCCACGGGGCCCGTGCTCCGCAGCGCCGGTGTTCCGTGGGATCTCCGACGGGACGAGCCCTACCTCGCTTACGACCAAGTCGAGTTCGATGTCGTCGTCGGCACCTACGGCGACTGTTTTGATCGCTACGCGATTCGACTCAACGAGATTCGCGAGTCGATGCGCATCGTGCGGCAAATCGTGGATCAGATGCCCCGTGGCGACTACCGCGTCCAAGACACCAAGGTCACGCCGCCGCCACGAGCTCGCATCGACGAGTCCATGGAAGCGCTGATCCACCACTTCAAGATCTTCACCGAGGGCTTCAAGGTCCCCGAGGGCGAAACCTACGTCGCCGTCGAGTCTCCTCGTGGCGAGCTTGGTTGCTACATCGTTTCCGACGGTTCATCAAAGCCTTATCGCATGCACTTCCGAGGCCCGAGCTTCGTGAACCTCCAGACCATGTCGCACATGATGGCCGATTCGCTCATCGCCGACGCCGTCGCTGTCATCAGCAGTGTTGATCCCATCCTCGGCGAAGTAGACAGGTAACCGTGAGTCGACTCTCCCCTGAGAACGAAGCGATTGCGCACGACGTCATCGCTCGCTATCCCCGAAAAAAATCTGCGCTGATCCCGTTGCTGCACCTGGCACAGGAACAAGACGGCTACGTCGCCGATGACGCCATGGAGCA
>CAYGQE010000028.1:0-68972 GCA_964351995.1 uncultured Acidimicrobiaceae bacterium
GCGATGCCGGCATCACCGCCAGCTCTCCGGTGGATTGGGTGAACGTTGCTGGCTGCTGGTCGACCGTGACGCTCTCGACCGTCAGGCCGAACAGATCGAGGTTGAAGCTGCCGAGATCCTGCGTTGCTTCGGCAACGATGATGGTCTCGCCGTCGAGATTGGTGGTCGCCGGGTCCCAAGCGAGGCCGAGGTCGTAGCTGACGACGTCGTAGCCGCCGTTGCCGGTTGACCCGACGTAGGGATCGTCGAGCGAGTCGGCGCCAGCATTGGCCACGATGAGCGAAGCTGGTGGGGCGGTGGTCGGAGCGGTGGTGGGCTCCGGTGCTGCAGGGCTGACACCTTCAGCGGCCGTTGCCGGAGTCCCCCTGGCGGCCTGGTCTTCCGCAGCGGTGCATGCAGTCGCCACCAGCAACGCTGTGACGAAGGCGGCAACGATGCGTGTGCTGGATCGATTCGTGGCCACACAACAGCATGACGCACGACCACCGCTTTTGTCTGTCGAGATCAGTACGGCTTGTCGCCAGCGACGGTGACGCGTTCCATCACTCGACGTTCGGGGTAGTAGTCGTTGACGGCGTAGTGGGCCACGGCGCGGTTGTCCCACATCACCACGGTGCCCGGCGCCCACTTGACACGGCACTGGAACTCTGGCGTCGCGGTGAGCTCGTAGAGGTGGTCCAGCCAGTGCCGGCCTTGGACTGCGTCGACACCGCTCAGGCCGATGCCAAAGGGTTGGTTGACGAACAAGCTCTTGCGACCGGTCTCGGGGTGGGTGCGAATGGCGGGATGGTGCACCGTTGGCAGATCGGCTCGGAACCCTGCGAGATCTTCGGGAGACATCCCTCGGCCGAAGGTGCGCATCCAGTCGTGGGCCTGGGTCAGCGGTTGCAGGAACTCTTGGACTTCAACGCTGAGCGACTCATACGCGGCCCCCAACGACGAGAACATCGTGTCGCCGCCGCCCGATGCGGGCAGCTCGATCGCACGCAGGATCGACCCGAGCGGGGGCTCGGCCCGCCAGGTCATGTCGATGTGCCACTGGTTTTCATAGCCAGGATTCGCGTGATCGTGCTCGAGCCGAACCACACCTTCGATGCCGTCGGGGTGAGGGGTGAAGTGTCGGTTGCCCTTGATGAACGGGTACTCGTCGATGTCGCCGAAACGGCGGGCGAACGCCAGGTGCGCTTCGGGGTCGAGGTCCTGGTCACGGAACACCAGCACGCTGTGGTCCAAGAAGGCGGTGTGGATTTCGGCGAACTGGGTGTCGTCGAGGGTGTTGAGGTCGACATCGGTGACCTCGGCCCCGACGGGCGGCGTGATGCGTTCGATTTTCATGGCGGATCTCCCTACTGGCTGGAAGTGATGTGCTTGCTGGAAGTTCTGGGCCGATCGGCGGCACCGATCTGGTCTAGATACTCAACACGCACGGCGAGCGCTTGGCGAATTTCAATGATGAGGTCGTCGAAGAATTCTTCGCGATAGGCCTGGTCGGTCAGGGCTGAGACCGTGAATTGCAGAGCGGTGAATGCCATCAGGAATCCGGTGACTTTCAAAAGCTCGGCGGTGAGCGGAATCTCTGCCCCGAAGAGTTCGAGGTCGATGATTCGGTCGATGCCATCTGCGCCACCGACGGTCCATTGCGCAATCGTGTCCGGTCGCACCGTTACCAGTCCGAAGGCCAGATAGAAGGCCCCGACGATGGCCATGACCAGGGCGATCTGAACGCCGAGGGTGAAAAGGGCGAGCACGCCAACGTTGACGCGATCCGTGCGAGACAATGCAGGGGTGCGCTCTGGGTCAGCTGCGCCACATTCGATCGGAGCGTTGGTCTCGTTGACGATCGAGCTGACGGTTGCTGAGCTGTCGAATCGGGCGACGTTCTCGAGTTCGACCGGCAGTCGAATCAAAACGAACAGCGCAGAAATCAACACGAGGCCGCCTGAGGCAACGAGGAACAGCGGCGTGGTGAAGCCGTCCGCGACCTGCCACAGCTCTGCGTTCATGAACAAGAACATGGTGAAGATGAGCAGCAACGGGAGCGAGCGGATCATCAGCCCGACGATGTCGCCCACCTGATGGGCGAGATGGCGAAGCGCCCACACGATGATGGAGAGCAGCCCGAAGCCGTAGACCAGCCGGATCAACAGTAGGAAGAAGAGACTCCCGAGCACCTCGAGAGCGAAGTCGCCGATCGAGCTGTTGTCGAGGAGGACGGGGAGCAGAGCAGGGGCGAGCACGAAGGCAGCAAGTTCGATACGGCCGACTCGGTCGGGAACTTGCAGTGGGCGACGGCCCCGCAACCGGTTGACCCCAGCAGCGACGGCACCAAGGAACAGACCGCCAACCAAGGCAGCGCCGACTTGGTACCAACCGGTGAACCGGTCACCAAAGGCACCGGTCAGCCCGAACACCCAGAACACGGCAAGCAGCGGTGCTGCCCTGGTGAAGACATCGGTCGATGCTTGGTAGTTGTTGATCAGGTTCGGGAGCCCACGGCGGATGAACCACCGCTCGACCGCCTCCTGTTCGGTGGTGTTCACCAGCGCAAGGGAATCAGCAACTCAGCGATTCAACGACACGGGGAGGAAGCGAGGTCCGCGGACCTGCCCATTGGCCCACTTGGTTTCCTGCTCGGGATCGAGGGTGTAGTTCGGGAAGGCTCGCAGCCACTCTTGGAAGGCCACCAGCATCTCGAGCCTCGCCAGGTTCGACCCGGCACAACGGTGGATGCCGAGGCCGAAGGCGACGTGACGGTTCTTGGCTCGGTCGATCTGGAACTGATCGGCGTTCTCGAATGCGGCCGGGTCGTGGTTCGCCGCAGGGAAGGTGAGCAACATCTGGTCACCCGCATGCACCGGGCAACCGGCGACCTCGGTGTCGGTCAGTACCTTGCGGCCCATCGTGACGGGTGCGTAATAGCGAAGCACCTCTTCGTTGGCGGTCTCCCACAGCAGATCGTCGTTGTCGACGGCCAGGAGCCGCTGCACGTCCTCGGGGTTCTGGGCGAAGTGCCACAGGCCGGAGCCGATGGCGCTCCAGGTGGTGTCGATGCCAGCGATGATGAGGAGGCGGACGTAGCCGACCTTCAGGTCCCACTCGACCTCTTCGCCATCGATCTCTGCGTTGGCGATGTCGGTCAGCATGTCGTCTTGCGGATTGTCGAGCCGATCGCGGAGGATGCCGTCGATGTATTCAGTCATTTCCGCGTTGACCTGCTTGCGGACTGAGTTGTCGCGAGGGGCGAGCTGGAAGTTGCGGTGGATCCAGTCGCGGAACATGTCGGCGTCGGCTTCCGGGATACCGGTGAGCACGCAGATGCCGTGGACGGGGATGTGCTGTGAGTAGGCCGCGGATGCATCGACGATGTCGAGGCCGTCGAGATCAGCGATGAGCCCCCGACAGAACTCGCGCATGTCCGCTTCGATTTGTGCGACCCGCTTGGGGTTGAACGCTGGCAGCAACAGCCGGCGATGGCCCTTGTGGTCTGGTGGGTCAGACGTGATCGGGGGAGCGGGGATGCGAGGAGCATCGGGCCGACTCACATTGACCCAGATCGAGGAGAAGTTCTCGGTGTCGTGCGACACCTGCTGAATGGCCTCCATCGACACCGGCATGAACGCACGGCCGTAACGCTCGGTGGTCGCCACTGGACACTGTTCTCGGACGTCATTCCAGATGTTGATGGCGTTGGAGCCCCATTGGTCATCGAGCCAGTCCCAGTCGTTGACCCAGTCGGTTACCGGCGGTGCCTCGTGCTCGCTTGTCCCGTAGCTCATGGTGCTCCTGTCGTTGATCCCCGTTCCGGCAAGCTAGTCAAGGGACTCGAGGTGCTCAAGCGGCCCTACGCTGCTGGCCGTGCCCGCACTTCTCGCTTTGGCCGCCGCGTGCACCTTCGGTGTCGCTGACTTTCTCGGTGGGCTGGCCACGCGGAAGGCCGCCGTTGTCGCTGTCACCTTGACCACCAATGTCGCGGGGGCGCTCCTTGCGCTCGTGCTCGTGATTTTGATCGACGGCGCGTGGACGACGTCGGCCGTTGTTTGGGGTTCGGTCAGTGGGTTCGCCGGTCTGTGTGGTCTGGTCCTGCTCTACCAGGGTCTCGCTGACGGACCCAACCGCCTGGTCAGCCCACTCAGCGCGGTGATCGCTGCCGTTGTGCCGGTCGCCGTCGGCGTCTCGCTCGATGATCGGCCGGATGCTCTCGCGATCATGGGACTCTGTATCGCCCCGATCGCCATCTGGCTCGTGGCAGGTGGCGATCTCAAGATGATCGGCTCGTCGAAGCGGCCACTGCTCCTCGGAGTTGGCGCCGGTCTCGGGTTTGGCACCTTCTTTGCGCTCCTCGCTCAAACGCCCGACGATGCCGGTGCCGTGCCGCTGCTGGCGGCGCGACTGACGTCGGTGGCGATGCTGGTCCTGGCGGCAATGGTCACTCGGCCAGGCAAGCCCGCGCCGTCTGTTCTGTCGATCGCCGTTGTTGGTGGTGCACTCGACATGACGGCGAACGGACTCTTCCTCTGGTCGACGCTGGAGGGTGAACTCGCCGTGGTTGGTGCGCTCGTGAGTCTCTTTCCGGCCACCACGGTGCTTCTTGCTGTGGCATTCCTCGGCGAACGGCTCGATCGCAAACAGTTCGCTGGCCTTGCGCTTGCTGTCGTCACCGCAGCCCTGCTGAGCTGACCGCCGGGTGGTCATCTTCCGGGCAGTTCGCCGCAGATCATGCGGCGGAGCGGTGTCGAGCTCGGTGGCAGGGCGCGCAACGCGGTTCGAGTTCGTTGGTGACGGTGTGTCGAGTCATCTCGTACGACGGGTTGTGGTCGAGTTCGATGAGGTCGGTGCTTGCACACTCAACGCATTCGTGGCCATGCGTCTCCATGACAACCCGCTTCTGTCGGGTGGTCGAGTGGCGTCGGCGGCTGGACGCGTTGATCGGTCGACGTTCGGCGTCGTGGATCAGGAGCCGGATGAAGGAACGGTCGAGTTGGCGGCTGATGGCGTTGGTCGTGATTGGTGTGCCGTCGTCGAACGTGTTTCCGTCGCCTCGAACGTGGATCACCACCTCGGTCGTGAGTGCGATGTCGAGGTCGAGGAACAACACGGTGAAGGCATCGGCGTGCTGCTGGGCGAGCGTGGGGATGGTCCAGTCGGATGCTGGCTGCCAAGACCTGCGAAGCCGATGAAGCGTTTGCGGAAGCGGTGTTCGGGAGGCCCGTGATGCGTCCGCGGACGCGGGTGCCTCTCTTGACGTGGTCGATTCAGGAACGTCAGTCACGGTGTGTGACCTACACGCGTCCGCGGACGCAACGGTGGCATCTTCGCTCGGAGTTTGGGCGATGCGGCGAACGAGTTCTTCGACCGCAGCGATGATCGGCTTGGCGGTTGACGGCGGAAGTGCGATTCGGATGATGCACATGCCGTCGCCGTCGGTGTAGCTGGTGAAACTGCGGTCGTCGTGGAGTCGCTGATCGCGAGCGGTGTCAGCTTCGTCGAGCGAAAGCACACGAGCGATCGCCGTGGTGAGACGGTTGGCCGAGCGCTTCTCGGCGAGTTCGAGGAGCATCGCTTCGTTGTCGGGGACTGCCCAGCGGGTGAGGATCCGAGCTTTAGGACTTCAGCGGATAGGGAGAGCACGCAGTGCGTCAACCCGCTGAATCCAAGGAATAGTCACGGCGCGCAGCGCCTATCCGCTCTTCCCCTTGGCGTAGGAAATGTCGTTGGATCCGAACGCGGCATCGATCCGTGGGAGTTCTCGCAGCGCGTGGCCGATGCGGACCCATTCTCGTGCGGTCGAGGTGTGCATCTTGGGTTCGAGCTGGCGCGATGTCAGCGTAATTCGTAGCGCAGCTGAGCACCCTCGATGGTGACCGCTGCGTCGCCGTTGAGGCGGAGATGCTCGAGGTGAGCGTAGGTCTCGCTCTCGGCCATCGACCCCCATGACCGCTCTTTGAACAACGCCTTCATGTAGTCGTTGACCGTGCCGTTGCCGATCTCGTCGGACGCATCTTGGAGCACCGTGAGTCGTTCCTCGTGGTGGGTGCGGATGGCCTTGGCCCGACCGGGAAGATCGGCGAACTCGAGCCCGTGGGCGGGCAGCACAGTTTTCACCGACTCGAACGACTGCATGCGGTCGAGGCTCTCGAAGAAGTCGGCGAGCGGATCGACGGTGGCGCCCATGCCCGAGATGTGCGGCGTGATCGTGGGGAGGATGTGATCCCCACTGATCATCACGCCATTGTCGACATCCATGAGGCAGAGATGATCGGGCGTATGGCCTGGGGTGTAGACCGACACCCACTCGCGGTCGCCGATCATGATCACATCGGCCTCGTCGACTCGCTTGGTCGGTTGCGGTGTCGACATGAACTTGCCGCCCGCGACCTGCATGGCCCGGTAGCGGAGCCGACGGGCGAGCGGCAACTGATGCCGCTCTCCACCCCATGGGGTGTTGCGTTCGAATGGACTGTTGGCCGATGGCCGGTCGCCGTGGACGCTTGCTTTGGCTTCATCGGCCGATGTCGTGATCTCGGTCTCTTCGTCGTCGGCTTCTGCTTCAGGGTCGAGAAACGTACGGAATCGTTTGTGGGTGACGATGTCGGCGCCGAACTTGCGGTGCAGGGTGGCGGCCTGACCGAAGTGATCGGGGTGCGAGTGGGTGATGACCACGGTGTGGACCCGGTAGATCGGCAGACCCGCTGCCGCCATCCGCTTCTTCAGGGCGCGCCAGGTCGGCAGGCCAGGCAGGCCTGGATCGACGAGCGTGATGCCCATGCGGTCTTCGATGGCGTAGCAGTTGACGTGACCCAGCCCAGGAAGCGAGATCGGCAATTGGATGCGCAACACACCGGGGGCGACTTCCTCTGTGTCGTCCCGCGGAGGTCGGCGCTCTTCGCGCATCGTCGGCGCCGGGGCGTGTTCGTGGCCCTCGTGAGCATGAGCGTGTCCGGCATGGGAAGAAGACATTGCGCTATGTCGTAGCGGACAGAAGGCAGCAGGTCGAACTGACGTCCTATGGTGCGACAATGGACGAGGCCTGGATTCTGTACCCCGAACTCCGTGAGCAGCTGATCTCGCTCGTCGTGTCCTTGGATGCCGCCGACCGGGATCGCACCGTGCCTCTGACGCCGGGATGGACCATCGAGCAGGTCGTGGCTCACGTGTGTGGCCTCAACGCAGATGTGATTGCCGGAGCCGTCGAAGGTCTGGGTACCGACGAGCGAACGTCGGCTCAGGTGTCGACTCGTGCAGGAATGTCTTTGGAAGACGTCTGCGACGAGTGGCGTGGGTACGACGCAGCGATGCAGGCAGCGACAGCCGAAGTTCCTCTTTTGGAGCAGCGGCTCGCTGCAGACCTCGTGATCCACCTGCATGACGTGCAGCATGCGCTCGATCTCACGATTGACGAGTCTGACGCGGCCACTGCGAGCGCGGCACATGTCTATGCGGTGCGCATCCCCGATCGTTGGGCTGCGGGCACCGGTCTACAGGTCTCGATCGAACTGAGCGACGGCTTCCGCTCGCCCTCCGAAGGCGAAGCCGACCTCGTGCTTCGTGCCACGCCGTATGACTTCCTGCGTTCAGTTTCAGGCCGCCGGAGCCGGACCCAGGTCGGGGCGCTGGACTGGTCTGGAGATGCAGCTGCGGTACTCGATCACTTCAGTCCGTACGCCGAGTTGGGCGACGTCGACGCCGAGGTGTAGCGATCAGACCCTCGAACCGGGAGCGATCGTGGGCGGGGCAGCGTTGAGTGCTTCCATTGCGAACCCGGCCGCCGCTTTGTAGTTGGCCATGAAGGCTTCGATCTCGACCCGTGGAATCACGTCGTTGATGTCATCGAAGTAGCCGCCTGAGCGCTCGCCGACCAGCTCGAGAATGCCGATGGGACCGTGGCCGCGGTTGCGCAGCACGAGGGCCGAGATCGGTTCGATCAGTTGCTCCTCGAAGGCCGCAAGGGCATCAGGGCCAATGCCAGATTCCAAGAAGTTCGCACCCATCACACGTGCGTCGACGATGGCTTGGCTCGCACCATTTGAACCAACGGGATACATCACGTGAGCGGCGTCGCCGATCAGACAGACCCGGCCGTCGACCCAGCGGTCGACGGGATCACGATCGACCATCGGGAACTCCCACACGGTGGGTGCAGCTCGGACCAGAGACGGGATGTCCAGCCAATCGAACGTCCAATCCTCGAAGGCGGGCAGAAACGCGTTGATGTCGACGGGCTTGTTCCAGTCACTGCCGGCCAGGCCTTCGCTGGCATCGACGGTGATCTCGGCGATCCAGTTCTGCAGCTGCAACCCGGTGTCTGGATCAATCGAGGAGATCGGGTAGTGCACGAATCGCTGATCGATCGTGCCGACCAACGTGAACGCAGCACCGGACCGAATCGGCGGGCCGTACGCTGCCCCGCGGTACAGGATCTGCCCTCCCCACTGGGGTTCGGGCTGTTCGGGGTGCATCTGTGCTCGCACCGCTGAGTGCAGACCGTCGCCTGCGATCAACACCGACCCAACGACTTCGGTCGTGTTGCCGTCGCGGGTGTCGACCTCGACGACCACACCGTCTGACGTGTTGCGGTAGCCGGTCACCCGGTGACCGCTTCGGAACGCATCCGGCCCCATCCGCTCCAGCACGGCACCGTGCAACAGCATCTGCAGCTTGCCTCGATGAACCGAGTACTGCGGATAGTCGTAGCCGGCGGCGCGGCCTCGAGGCTCGGCCCAGACATCGTTACCGCCTCGACCAACCAACGCCCACTCCTTGGCCTCGACACCGATGCTGTCGAGATCACCAGCAAAGCCGAGGTCTTGCAACTCGCGAATGGCGTTTGGCTGGAGGTTGATGCCGACGCCGAGCGGAGCGACGGTCCGCACTGACTCGAGAACCACGGCCTCAACGCCGATCTCGTGGCACGTGAGTGCCAACGTCAGTCCAGCGATGCCGCCGCCTGCAATCACTACTGTCATGACGACTCCCCGTTCGGTGTGGGTCGCCAGTTCACCGCCAGCCGGTCAGCAACGCAACCGCGGTCCTGTGAGCTACTCGCCCTGGCCCAGCGAATACGCCAGCTGGCCGTCGATGCGATAGAGGTTCTCGGTCTTGATGACGTCGATGCCTGCTGCATCGAGGGCGGCGAGGAGCCGAACGATGTCGCTGTTCGTCACGGAGTTGTCGCCGGCCGGCTTGAAACGACAGCGCCAGTGATCGGTGCAGAAGGTCTCAGGCATGGGATCGGGGTAGACCTTGACGCCGCGGTTGGTGATCATCTTGAGCGCCCAACCTTCGGGGGTCGCAGCCTCGAGCGCCGCGCCGAGCACGTTGGCGTGTCGGTCGGCGTCGGTCCAGTCGACGAAGGCGTCGACGCCCACCAGTTCCTTGGGTTTCGGATCCTGTCGGGTCACCGCAACCGAGATGCCGGTGGTCTTGTACTCCACTGGGGTGAGATGGCTTGGTCCGTCGCCGAGGCGGGCAATCACGGCGTCGGCAAACTCTTTGGTGCCGACTCGCTCCGAGCTCAAGCCGTCACGGAAGACATCTGGCGTGTGCACGCCATCTTCGAGCGTCTTGAGCCAGGCGTTCTTGATCTGGCCGCCGACGTCTGCGGCACCGACGTGCACCAGTAGTTGTGTCGCTGCGACCAACAGGCCAGATGGGTTGGCAACGTTCTTGCCTGCGATGTCCGGGGCGGACCCATGGACGGCTTCGAACATGGCGATGCCTTCGCCGATGTTGGCCGAGCCGGCAATGCCTACCGAGCCAGAAATCTGCGAGGCGATGTCTGAAAGAATGTCGCCATAGAGGTTGAGCGTGACGATCACGTCGAAGAGTTCGGGCTGCGCGGCCAATCGAGCCGCGCCGATATCGATGATCTGGTGATCTGACTCGATGTCGGGGTAGTCAGCAGCCACCTCCTCGAAGACCCGGGCGAACAGGCCATCGGTCAGCTTCATGATGTTGTTCTTGGTCATGCACGTGACCTTCTTGCGGCCGTAGGCCCGTGCGTATTCGAAGGCGTAGCGAACGATGCGCTCGGTGCCTGGCCTGGTGATCAGTTTGAGGACCTGCGTGACCTCAGAGGTCTGCTGATGTTCGATGCCGGCGTAGAGGTCCTCTTCGTTCTCCCTGACGATGACGAGATCGATGCCGGGATGGGCAGAGGTGACGAATGGTGCATACGCCTTGGTCGGGCGAACGTTGGCGTACAGATTCAGCGTCTTGCGAATGGTGACATTGAGGCTCTTGTAGCCACCACCGAGTGGTGTGGTGATCGGGGCCTTGAGAAACACTGGGTTGCGGCGGATCGTCTCCCAAGCTTGAGGCGCGATGCCTGACGTGTGGCCCGCCTTGTAGACCTGCTCCCCGATCTCGATCTCATCGAACCGCAAAGGAGCCCCGGCCGCTTCGAGGACAGACAAAACGGCATCGGTGATCTCTGGCCCGATGCCGTCTCCCTTCGCAAGGGTGACAGATGCTGGGTGGTCCGAGGTCGGTGATGCCATCTTCACAACATACCTATTGGAAAGTATGTCTTCAACTTCATTTGTGTATTCGTTCGGGGGTGCCGTGTGCGAAGTTGGAGGAATGATCGCTCGGATTACCCGGTTGGTTTGCTGAGCACGTGCGGCACCTTCGTGTGGTGTACTGCTGGCCGCTGACGATCATGGAGACCCCGATGCAACCCATCTCGATTGCCACCTGGAGCGAGCTTCCGAATCGTGTTCCGCAGGGGGCGCTTGTCGGCAATGTCGATCTTGTAATCGTGCGTTATGAAGAGAACCACTCGGTGCTCTTCGGTCGCTGTCTTCACCGTGGCGCGCTCATGGCTGACGGCAGCCTCAGTGGCGATGATTTGATCTGTGGTCTGCATGGTTGGGACTACGGCATCAAGACCGGCATCAGCGCCTACAACAACGCCGAGGTGCTGGAGAAGTTCTCGAGCTGGATCGAAGACGACCAGTTGATGGTCGACGCCGACGAGATCGGTGCGTGGGAACGAAAGAATCCGCAGCCGTACAACCGTGACGCCTATCAGGGTGCGTACCAGGATGTGCATGGCGCGCCGGAGGAGCCCCATGTTGGGCTCATCCGAAACCTCGCGAATGACGGGCTGACCAAGACTGGCCATCACGGTCCGACGACCTCGATGGGTGTGCCTCGCGATCAGTTGCCGTTGTGGGATGACATTCAGTTCGTGACCGCTCAGGTGGCGACTCGGCCGTTGCTCGATGAGGAGCCGGTGAGTTCCACGACGGTCATCGGGCCGAACGCCGTTCGTCCGCTGGAGCTCGATCGTCCGTTGTTTGTCTCCGACATGAGTTTTGGTGCGTTGTCGGAAGAGGCCAAGGTTGCCTTGGCGCTTGGCGCTGATCAGGCCGGCACGGGCATCTGCAGTGGTGAGGGCGGCATGTTGCCGGAAGAGCAGGCGGCCAACAGCCGCTACTTCTACGAGCTGGCGTCTGGCCGTTTTGGGTGGGAGATCGAGAAGGTCGAAAAGGTTCAGGCGTTTCATTTCAAGTTCGGGCAGGGGGCGAAGACGGGCACCGGTGGTCACCTTCCTGGCAACAAGGTGCAGGGCAAGATCGCCGAGGTTCGAGGCCTCGAAGAGGGCGAGCCGGCGATCAGTCCGGCGACGTTCCCTGATCTCGTTTCGATCGAGGACTACCAGGTGGTGGCGGCCGAGGTCCGGGAAGCGTCGGGTGGTATTCCGATTGGGGCGAAGTTGAGCGCTCAGCACATCGAGGCCGACATCGACGCGGCGCTGGCCATTGGTGTCGATTACGTGATTCTCGATGGTCGTGGGGGTGGCACGGGTGCTGCGCCGGTGATCTTCCGGGACAACATCAGCGTGCCGACGATTCCGGCGCTCGCTCGGGCTCGTCGTTATCTCGACTCACTTGGTCGGGGCGACGTCACGTTGGTGATCACCGGCGGGTTGCGCACGCCGTGGGACTTCGCCAAGGCGATGGCGCTGGGTGCTGATGCCGTGGCGGTTTCGAATGCGGCGATGCAGGCCATTGGTTGCATTGGTATGCGGGCGTGTAACTCGAACAACTGCCCGGTTGGGATTGCGACCCAGCAGCTTCACCTTCGTGAGCGGCTGCCGGTGCAGGATGCGGCCGACCGGCTCGAGCGTTTCTTCCGATCAAGCACCGAGTTGATGGAGGTGTTGGCCCGGGCGTGTGGTCATCGCTCGCTCGATCAATTCAGCATCGACGATCTCACCACGTTCGATCGTGAGATGCATCACCTCACCGGTATCGCCTACGGCGGTGTGCTTGCCTGAGCAGGAAGGCGATGGCGTTGCGTCAGAAGCGGGGCATGTCAACCGGTTCTGGCGTTCGGCTCGACGTTCAGCTCGTCATGCCGCCGTCGACCACGAACTCTTGGCCGGTGCAGTAGCTCGAGTCGTCAGAGGCGAGAAATTGCACGAGCAGCGCAACCTCATCAGCGCTGGCGACGCGCTCCATGGGGATCTGCGTTTCCATGCGCTCTCGCACGCCAGGTCCGAACTGCTGCAGCATGTCGGTGTCGATGATGCCGGGGTGGACCGAGTTCACCCGAACGCCTGAAGGGCCGAGCTCGACCGCTGCTGATTTCGACATTCCTCGTACCGCCCACTTGGTCGCAGCGTATGCGTGGGCGCCAGCGGCAGACTTCATGCCGGCGATCGACGAGATGTTGATGATGCTGCCCATTCCGTTCTCTTTCATCACCGGCGCAACGGTCTTCATGCCGAGGAAGACGCCGGTCTGGTTGATGGCCAACATCTGGTTCCACAACTCCATCGACGTATCGAGCATGCCGGCGGTGATGAAGATGCCAGCGTTGTTGACGAGTACTTCGATGTGGCCGTGTTGGGCCATGACCGCCTCGACCACCGAGACCCATTCGGCCTCCGAGGACACGTCGTGGTGAAGGAAGGTGCATGCATCGCCCAAACGCTCGGCAGTTGCCGCACCCTCTTCGTCGAGAATGTCAGTGATCACCACCTGAGCACCGGCTTCGACGAAAAGTTCGGCCTCGGCCGCACCTTGACCACGTGCGCCTCCGGTGATCAACGCCACCTTGCCATCAAGTCGATTCACGTTCGCACGTCCTTCATCAGCAGTCGAAGCAGAGAGCTTGCTGCACGATCACCTCTGGCACCAGTCCACTGTCATTGTCCAATCCCGATGTTCGCGGCCATCAGCCGGGCCGACGCGTCGAACAGATCGCGATGGTGCTCGATGACGCCCCGAGTTTGGTTGGAGAGTTCGAAGCTCAACAGGCCAAACAGCTGGGTCCACGCGGTGAGAACGGCAAGAAGCGCATCGTCGCCGAGGAGGTCGGTGTCGGCGACGTTGGCTCGCAGCTGCTTGAAGTCTTCGGTCAGCTCATCCGAGATCGGGATGGTCGGCCTTCCTCGATGACGCTTCAGCTGCTTGTCGATCTTGGCCTGGGTCACGATGCTGACCAGCGCACGAGTCGCGCGTGTGCCCGAGGACGCCGTGATGTCTGGGGCGGCGTAGCCAGGGACCGGTGTGCCGAACAGCAGGAAGTACTCGTGCGGGCGAGTGAGCGCCCAGTCGCGAATTTGGTGTGCTGCCAAGACCCAACGTTCGAGGGGTGGAGTGTCAGTGGTTGACGCCACAGAGGTTTCGACGAGTTCGCCGAGCGAGTCGTACGCCTCGATGATGAGACGAGTCAGGAGGTCGTCTCGGCTCTCGACGTAGCGGTAGACCGCAGACGAGACCATCCCGAGCTCGCGTGCGACCGATCGCAGCGAGAGGCCTGCGGCGCCGTGTTGCACCAACTGTCGTCGCCCCTCCTCGATGATGTCTGCGGTGGTCTTCTCCCGAGCCAGTGCCCGCGGGGTTTGCTTCGCCGTCATGGGCGCATCATGGCAGAAAAGAGAGCAGTGCTCTTGCTTTTCATTGGAGGTTCATGTTGACTGATCAAAGCGAGAGCAGTGCTCTCGTTTCAAGAAACGAAAAGGAACCCTCCCCATGACCATCAAAACCACGACATCCGCTCGCTACATCCGTCCGGATCCGTTCTCCAAGTACGTCTTCAACCCGCTGGTCGCGGGCCTGACGAAACTGGGCATCAGCATCTTCGGCTCGAGAGTCCTGGAGGTACGTGGTCGGACCTCGGGCGAGTGGCGGTCTGTGCCGGTGAACCCGCTGACTCTCGAGGGTGAGCGATTCCTGGTGGCGCCTCGAGGAACGACGCAGTGGGTACGGAACATCCGCGCTGCGGGTGGCGGTCGTCTCCGCAAGGGGCGGCGGCTCGAGAATGTCACCGTGTCCGAACTCGCTGATGCCGACAAGGTGCCGATGTTGCGGGCCTACCTCGATGCCTGGGAGTTCGAGGTCGGCAAGTTCTTCGACGGTGTCGACAAGCACTCGACCGATGCCGAACTCGCCGCGATCGCACCCGGATTTCCGGTGTTCCGAATCACCGCCACCGCACGGTGAGCGGGACTATGCGAACAGCCTCTCGCAGCCGGTGTCAGCAAGCACCGCGTCCACTCGCTCTCGGTCGTTGTCTTCCAGCGCAGCGTGAGCCTCGCGAAGCCATTGCAGGCACTTGCCCTGGTAGCCGAACGGACCTTGGCGATACTCGTGACCGTCGATCTCGCAGGTCATCTCGTCCGCCCCGGACATCAATGCTTCGGCGTTGGCGACCATGAACGGTGCGTAGGTGCGGCCGGCCTCTGCCAGGAGCTTGCTCGTGCCTGGATCGAGTGTGTCGAGTGGTGCCCACCCGTCATCGCCTTCGACCGGAAGCCATGCGAGGTCGTCCATGCGCTCGACCCAGTTGATGACCTTGGGGGCAATATCAATGGCGACCGCCGTCGAGGTCGGCTCCCATCGAACGAGCTGGGTGAGCTGGCCGTAGAGGCCGAAGTCGCCACGACCGGGTCGGTCGCCCAGCATGAAATCGCCGGACGCAAAGCGGGTGCTCATTGCCTCGAGTATCCGCCGGTACGAGTCTTCGATCAGCGGAGCGTTCCAGTCGGTCGAGCCCACGAGCGCCCGCCGCGTGATCTGGCGGTTGGTGATGAAGTCGTACATCTGCTGTGACTGATCCGAGTCGAGCTGCAGATCGCCTGAAAGTGGAAGGAGCTTGCCGGCTTTGTCGATGTCGGGTGCGTAGGCCCAGCGGTAGTGGTACATGGCTTTGGTCAGCCATTCGTCGGCGAAGTCCTCGATGAGGAGGTCGATGAAGGCAAGGGCAGGATCGGTTGGCGTGAGCGCTCGCCCGGAGTGTTCGCTCTCGAGTCGGGTGATCTGGGGAGATGAATCGACAGTGATGTCCCCGTACCCAGTTCCGTCCTCGTTCGGGTAGGCAATGACGGGGATGATCGGGACCGGCGGTGCGGGCAGGTCGTCCCACTTCGAGGTTCTCAGCATCCAGCGGAACGGGATCTGGCGATAGCGGAGGACGCCTCGCATCTTCAACGTGTACGGCGAGCCGTACTGGCCAGCGAGAACGATGGGCTTGGTCATGAGGCGAATCCTTCCACGGCGGCGAACGTACGTTGCTGTGTCGGCGAGTGCCAGTTGGAAGCGCAGGGGATCCCGAGCGGCGAGTACGGTGCGGCGTCGTGAGGCCGACGTGGCGTTGGAGCGTGCAACGGTGACTCCTGTCGAATCTGATGAAGTGATCGTCGCCCGAGTCGAAGCTGACGATGTGCCGATCGTGTGTGGCTACCAGACCTTGCGGGAGGTTGCGAGGGATTGGCGGGCGTACTCGTCGAACACGCCGTTCCGTGTCCCAATCCCCGATGAGTCTGACCTACGGGACGTGCAGCAGTTCCCGATCGAGTCCGATCCTCCGGAACACCAGGCCTATCGCAAGCTGATCGAGGAGCGATTCAGTCGAACGGCGGCCGGCCGATTGGCGTCGACGGTCGCTGACCTTGCCCGTTCGTCACTGTCCCCGTGGCCTGCGGGCGGACTTCGGGTCGTCGATGATCTTGCTCTGCCGATCGTCGCCCGGTCGATTGCCGAGACGCTCGGTCGGCCGGAGGATGCCAGCCGCATCGAGTCGTGGGGCGTCCACGTGTTCGTGAATCCTCGGACGGGACAGCGTGAGCGAAACCGCGATGTCGACGCGTATCTGAATGAGCGTGTCGACCATGCTCGAGCCAACGGTGCCGATGATCTCTTCGGCGACCTGGTCGAGGCCGAAGTGTTTGACCGCTTGCTCACTCGCGATGAGATGCTGGGTATCGGGTCGCTCGTTCTGGCGGGCGGTCGGGACACCGTGATCAACGCGATCGTTGGGGCGCTCTGGTTCCTGGCCTCACACGAAGCGGAGCGTCAGCAACTCCGCGCCGACCCCAGCTTGATTCCAGCGGCGGTGGAAGAGTTCCTCCGATACTTCTCACCACTTCCGTTCATTGGCCGGACCGCCGTTGCTGAGGGTGAGGTGCATGGTTGTCCCATCGCCTCAGGGGCACGGATCGGCCTCGGGTTTGCCGCTGCCAATCATGACCCTCGAGCGTTCGATGGTCCTGAACGGATCGCAATGCAGCGTCGACCGAATCGTCACGTCGCGTTCGGCCATGGCCCTCACACCTGCGTTGGTGCTCCGCTGGCTCGCACGGAACTCGCTGTGACGATCGAGCACTTCGTTGCCGCCGCTCCGGAGCACGTCGAGGCATCGAGGCCATGGACGCCCCGCCCTGCCAGCGCCTCGCTTTCCACCGACTGGATCCCGCAAGACCTGCGGCTCTCGGTTGGCGGTTGAGTCGGCGAAACGGGGTCAGAGGCGATCGGGAGTGAAGTTCTCGTGGTCGCAGAGGGTTGTGGCGACCTTCGACAAGGCAGTCGCCAAGCCAGCGGTCTCGGCGTCGTCGAGGTGGTCGAAGATGAGGCGTTGGACGTCGTCGACGTGGGTTGGGGCCACGGTGTCGAGCAGTTGTTGCCCGGCTGTGGTCAGCGTTGCGTTCTTGCCTCGACCGTCCTCGGCGTCGGCGGTGATGTCGACGAGGTCTCGCTCGGTCATCGTGCGGAGGCGATGGGTCAGTCGGCTTTGCGACAGGTTCGCATTGTCGGCCAGGTCTGACAGACGCATGGTGTGGTCGGGAGCGTCCGAAAGAGTGAAGAGGATCGAGTAGTGCACGACGAGCAAGCCGTGAGCTTTGAGTGTTCGCTCGAGTTGCGGCAAGCCTCGATTGACGAGCACCAGGAGTGCGCGCCAGGCCTGGGCCTGTGTCTCATCGAGCCATCGCGGTTCATCCATGCTCCGACACTAGCCCTTCTGACGAAATTGGTTGACACGGCAAGTTCTTCTGATAGCTTGACTCTTCAAGTAGATAGTTGACCTGTCAAGCAAAGGATGCATGTGGCTACATTCCGAAGTGTCGAACGAATCATTCCGGCGTCCAGCACGATCGAAGGTGGCGGCTTCGAGGTGTATCGCCCATTCCCGGGACGGTTGGCCGATTGGTTCGACCCGTTCTTGTTGCTCGACGAGATGGCGCCGAACTACGTCGAGCCGGGCGCAGCCGTGGGTGCTCCCCCTCACCCGCATCGAGGCTTCGAGACCGTCACCTACATCTTGCAGGGCGAAGTCGAGCACCGAGATTCTGCGGGAAACCATGGGCTCATCGGGCCAGGCGACGTCCAGTGGATGACGGCTGGTGACGGCATTGTCCACTCAGAGATGCCGAGTGCACGGGTGCAAACAGAGGGCGGTGTCGGGCACGGGCTCCAGTTGTGGGTGAATCTGCCAGCGGCGCTGCGCCGTACGCAACCGAGATATCAAGCGCTGGTTGCCGATGGTATGGCCGAGGTCGCCGGCACTGGATGGACCGCACACGTCGTCGCCGGCTCGATGCTCGGAGTCGAGGGCCCGGCAGAAACGCACACACCCATCGGGTTCGCACGGGTCACCATGCAGCCAGGTGCGACGCTGAGCATCCCTGTCATCGAGGGGCACACCGCCTTGGTCTATTCCTTTGCCGGCACCGCCTCGATTGGCTCGCCGGGTCACGGCCAGCTTGCAGCGCACCATCTCGCTGTGCTCACGCGAGATGGTGACGAGTTGACCCTGGTCGTCGCCGACGACGCCGACCGTCCGTTCGATTGCGTTGTCCTGACCGGCGAACCCATCAACGAACCGATGGTGCGCTACGGGCCATTCGTCATGAACACCGAAGACGAGATCGCCGAGGCGATCACCGATTTCAACGCCGGACGGATGGGCACGATCACCGCCGTCGGCACCGTCTGATCCACCGATCTTCCACCTAAACCCTCACCCGAAGAACCATTGGAGTCTCACCCATGAAACTGCTTGCCTTTGCCGCCACGACCAACACCCAGTCGGTCAATCGACAGCTGATCGACTACGCCAGCGAACTGCTCGGCGATGGTCTGGTCGCTGACGTCACCATCGAGATCATCGATCTCAACGACTACGAGATGCCGATCTACAGCGCTGATCGTGAGCTCGCCGGCGGAGTTCCCGATCTCGCTCAGGAGTTCTACGCCAAGATCGGCGAGGCCGATGCCGTGATGGTGTCCTTCGCCGAACACAACGGTTTCTACACCGCTGCCTACAAGAACATCTTTGACTGGGCGTCGAGGATCGACATGCGGGTCTACCAAGACAAACCAACGGTCCTCTTTGCGACTTCTCCCGGTCCCCGAGGTGGCGGCAACGTTTTGCAGACCGCCGTGATGTCCGGGCAATTCTTCGGCTACGACGTGAAGGCCAGCCTCTCGATCCCGAGCTTCTACGAGAACTTCGACAGCGAGGCCGGGAAGTTGACCGATCCCGATCTCGACGCACAGTTCCGTTCGGCATTGGCGACGCTCGGCAGCGCAGCGGAGGTGGCAGCATGACCGACATGACCACGCTCCCAACCGGCATCTGGGCGATCGACCCCTCTGCCACGACGGTGACGATCTCGGTCACCAAGCTCGGCTTCGTCAAGGTTCCGGCAACGCTCACGGTCCTTTCTGGAAGCGTCGAGATCGACGGCAGTCATGAGGTGGTGAACGTCGAGATCATCGCTGATGCTGCGTCTTACACGAGCAAGAACCCGAAACGCAACGAACATGTGATCGGCCCCGACTTCCTGGATGCAGCGAGCCACCCCGCCATCGTCTTTCGGGCAGATCGCGTCGTCGAGGGTTCCAACGGCTACGTCGCCGCAGGCACCGTGACGATGAAAGGCCAGTCAGCTCCGGTCGAGGTCACGGTGTCGAATGTCGAGGTCAGTGGCGAAGCTGGCTCGTTCACCGCAGCGGCCACGGTCGACCGGAAGAGCATCGGTGTGGACAAGATGCCGTCCTTCGTCATTGGACGCGAGCTCCAGTTGACGGTCGAAGCGAAGGCGACCTTGACATCGTGAACGCATGACTCCGCTGAGTGGGACGGCCCTGAGAACCTCCGGCTGAGTGGTCGGCGGCGTTACATCGTGTCGATGGCTTGCAGCTTCTCGAGGAGGTAGTCGCCAGCGAGGATCGGTTCGTAGGTCGCGGGCCCTCCAACGTCGAGTGTTTCGACGAGAGCGTCGGCAGCGATACCGCAGAACAACACGAGTGAGAGCAATTGCTCACCGGGATCCTCTGCGCTCGGCGGGAGGACACGGTGCACCGTCGAGCGCCATCGGTCGCCGGTCCACCGGGCCAGCAGATCGCCAACGTTCACGGTCAACGCTCCTTCGATGTAGGGGGCATCAACCCACTCCCCATCAACGGTCTGTAGTTGCAGCCCGCCGTAGCCAACTTGGCGGTCGAGGAGGGTGAGAACACCGAAGTCGCTGTGCGGACCGATGCGGAACTGTCCGGGCAGCGGCGTACCCACACTCTCGAGGGCCGGGTACCAATTCAGATTCAGGGATGATTCTTCGGCGGAGGCGTCGCCTGTCAACGTGCCCGGCTCCAGCTTCAGCGCGTCATTGAACAGGTCGAAGCAGTCGAGTGCGAGCCGCCAGGCCTTGGAGAGGTACGCCTCGGCGGCTGGGCGCAGGGTCGGTACCTCATCAGGCCAGCGGTTCGCCATCGGTGAATCATCGAGGTAGTACCCGGCCTTGAAGGTCTCTTTGAGGTCGGGCGGTGACTCCTCACCCGACGCATAGGCATTTGCCTCAGCTCCGGGTGGGATCCAGCCTCGTTCGCCCACGCGTGCCTGCAGCGCAGCCTTCTGCTCGGGCTCGAGGGTGAAGAAGTGATGAGCCTCTTGCCGCACGGCAGCAGCAAGGGCGGTGGGAACTCCATGGTTGATGAGCATGAGGAAGCCCGATGTGCAAAGCGCATCGTCGACCTGTGCTGCGATGGTTGCTCGTGTTGCGTCGTCACCAGATCGCCAGGCACCGATATCAATCGTTGGGACGGTCATCCGGGCTCCTTGTTGACCATTTCGTCCAGCAAACGTCGGTACGCCACGCTCAGCCGATCGGCACGGGTGTGGACCTCGACCTTTGGATCGAGGTGCAACACGTTCGCCCCGAATCGTTCGAGCACGTCGAGGTCTTCGTCAAGCACGCGATCTTCGAAGTCGAGCATGTCGGCGATCAGTTCTGGGTCGCCAGCAAAGTCGTTGCGGGCCATCACTTTGAAGATGCGCGTGGACTCGTTCGACTCTGGTTGCATCGCGTAGAGGATCGAGATGACCTGATCAGTCAGTGGAAAGCCCAGACGCATATACACCGAGAACGGTGCGAGCGCCGTCTTGTCGATGGTGTGCGGCTGTGCCAACTCGTGCTCACCGGTCGCAACCAGTGGGTCGTCGTGATTCATGTACCACGTCGTGTAGTGGGTCGACGCAGTCCAGTCGTTGCTGATCACCTCGGTGTTCTCGACCTCGGTGTTCTCGGGTACTCCGAAGGTCGATACGTGGACGGTCGCGAAGTGGGTTGCATCGACGAAGTTGTCCATGAGTTGGGCCGCTCCAGCCGTCGTCCGCCGAGGCACTGTGTGAATCTGATCGAAGCTGGCGAGGTCCCACTCGGGGATCTCGGGAAGCGGCAGAACGGGCTCGTCGGGAGCGATCCAGACCATGCCGAGATACTCGGCGACCCCGTGAGGCATCGAGGCCCGGGCCCGGGGTGGAATCGCGGTCGTCTCAGGGGCTGAAGGAACGCGAACACAGGCACCGTCGACACCAAACCGCCAGCCGTGATACCGACATTGCAGCGTGTTGCCCACAACCGACCCGATGCTCAAGGGAGCAAGGCGATGCGGGCACTGGTCTCGGGCGACGAACAGCTCACCGTTGAGTCGCACGACGACCCACGGCTCTCCAAGGAGCAAGACGCTGATGGGTTCGGTCGTGACTTCAGACGACAGAGCGACCGGAAGCCAGGCCCGACCAAGGCCCGGTGTGACGTTGTCAACGTATGTGTGGGTCATCACCCGACCGCTGTGTCGATAGCGACGAGCTTGTCGATCAGGAACTGCACGGCGTCCATCGGTTCGTCGTCGGGTCGACCGATCGGTTGAAGAACGGCACCCATGGCGGTTTCCAAGAACAGCACGAGTGACAGGCGCCCTTCTCGAGCCGCCTCACCTGTCGGTGCGGGAATACGATGCGGATTCGAGCGCCAACGTCCACCAGACCAGTAGGCAACCTGATCGCCGGTGTTGACGATCAATGCGTCGGGGACGTGAGGAAGGTCGGCCCACGTGCCATCGACGAGTTCGACTTGGAGCGGAGGGTCCGAGGCCTCTCGCTGCAGGATGGTGATCGTTCCAAAATCGCTGTGTGGTCCGATGCGGAACTGGCCTGGCTCGGGCTCAAGAACGTCGTCACCGTCTGTCATCGGGGGATACCACGTGAGGTTCAGGTTGTGCAGCGGTGGTGTGCACTGCAGATTGAAGGTCTCGGGCGGGAGATCGGCGGCCACCGCCCCAGGAGCACACGGTCCGACGGTCCAGGTCTCTTTCAGATCAGGAGGGCTCGCCTTCCCGCTTGCGTAGGCGTTGGCCTCCGCTCCGATGGGCGTCCATCCGGGACCTCCGATGCCATCACCTTGGCGATAGCGGAGCTTGTTCTCGGCCGGTAGCGCGAACACGTCGGCACAGGCGCTTCGCACATCGTCGATGAGATCGTTGGCGACACCGTGGTTCGTGATGATGAGGAAGCCCACTTCTGTGAGCGCAGTATCGACGGCCTCAGCGGTTTGGCGACGCTCCTCGGGGTCGCCTGACCGCCACTGCTCCATGTCGATCAACGGGACAATGCTGGCCGCGGGGGAATCGTCTGTCTTCGTCATGGTTGATGCTCCTTGACCTCTTGGGTGCGGTCGCTGACGCCGATGATGTGATCTGCCCGATCACCGACGGTGCTGGTGGCCTCGGAAGCCGAGAGTGTCTTCGGGCCAACCACCTTTCCGGTCAGGTGATCACCGACCGAGAAGGGCTCGTACTGCACCGGGTTCGAGCCATCGACACATGTTGGTAGCGGCTCGACGATCACGTCGGGGTTGGCTTCATGGAAGTAGGCAAACGAGCGCCGCTTCGCTGCACCATCGAAATCTGAGGGAGGAGGCACGACGCGGTGAAGGGTCGATCGCCAGCGATCGTTGGTCCAGGCTGCCAACAGGTCACCGATGTTCACGAGGAAGGTGCCGGGCGTGGGCACGACCTCGTGCCAGGCGCCATCGAGCCCGAGAATCTGCAGTCCGGGAACCGGATCGGCCAGCAGGATTGTGCACGTGCCGTAGTCCGAGTGTGCGCCCAACCTCAGCTGTCCTTCGAGTGGTTCGGGATCGCCCAGCCGCCGTTCGTAGTTGATGCCGCGGAGTACGTCTGGTGAACGGTCGGCACAGTCTTGGAGCCAATGGGCATCAAGACCGAGCGCCACGGCAAAGATGCCGAGCATCCGGTCGGACAGTTCGTACATGGCTTCTGCGTAGGCCAGCCAGGCCGAGCGGAAGTCACTCGGCGACTCTGGCCAGACGTCGTTGGCCCACAGGGAGCCCGCTGATTCGTCGATGCCGAGCAGCTCACCAACGCCGATATTGAACGCCTCGAAGAGATCAGGTGGGGTGTCGACCCCGATGCTGTAGGAAAGCGCTTCGCGTCCCGGTGGGGTGTAGCCCCGGTCGATCTCGGGCGCCGTGACGTACTGGAGTTTCTCTCCTTCAGGCAACGCGAAGAACTGGCCGCTGACCTCGAAAAGCCGGTCGATGAGTTCTGGGTCGACGCCGTGGCCGTCGATCTTCAGGAACCCGATCGTTCGGCAGGCGGCATCGACAGCCTCAGCAATCGCACGGTCACGCTGCGGATCGCTGTTCCAGTCGCTGATGTCGATGGTGGGGACGTCCATACTCACGCCGACGGTGGATCGAGTTCGAGGTACATCGCAAGCAACTCATCTCGCGGGCCCACATCCCGATCTTCGACCTCAGGCCGGATTTCGGTGCCGGTGGCAAACCAGTCGTACATCGTCCGGCCCATCTCTTGCCCGCGTCGAGTGTGGATGCACAGGGCAACGTCGGGGATCGTCGGGGCGGTGTCGTTGTGGAGAGCGAGCTGCATCAGCTCGCCGTTGATGGGGTCCTTGATGGTTCTGGCCAGGTAGCCGGCCGCCTGAGCGGCGAAAACGAGACGGTCGTAGGACCCGGGCTCGGTGTCATCAGCGCTGTCGTGGAGGGCTTTGACGATCGTGATCGACGCCGGTTCGCCCATGCCGATGTCCTCGGCGGCGAGGACTTGCAGTCGTCGCCACATCTCAGCCTCGTGTTCGGCATCAGTCCGGGCCATTTCGAGTGCAGCGAGGATCGCCTGTTCCGCATCGCCTAGCCGTACGTACTTATGGATCGATGAGCGAACCTCGTCGCTGGGGAGGCCATGGATGGTCTGCTTGCCGGCAAATGGATCGGTCGACCAGTGAGGGATGGGGCGTTCCCACTGCGGATCGTTCATGTTGGTGCTCCCGGAATCACATCGAGCTGGTGGACGAGTCCGGCAGCTGTTTTGGTCATGTTCACGTGATCGCCGATCACGGCATTCCGCCGATGGATCGAGATCGCCCGAACCATCTCGTTGATCTCCATCCGGCCAAGGGCCGCGCCGAGGCAGAAGTGGCGGCCGAGACCGAAGGCGAGTTGCTGCTTGGGTGGATTCCGTTCGATGTCGAAACGATGGGGGTCGTCGAAGATGGCCGGGTCACGGTGCGCAGCGGCGATCCGGATCGTCACGAATTCCCCGGCAGTGATCCCGACGTTTCCCACCGAGGTGTCCTCAGTGACGAATTTGATGGTGTGTCGAATCGCCGGTTCGAAGCGGCCGCACTCTTCGACCGCACGGTCGACCAAGGCAGGGTCGTCGCCGATACGTCGGAGGTGCCCGGGGTGTTCGAGAAGGGTCCAGATCGCCAGCCCTGTTGTGTTCGCGGTGTTGTCGACCGATGCGCTGAGGAGTTCCTCAACCAAAAACGAGAGGTCGAGCTCGTCCACTTCTCCAGCGGCGACGCTGTTCAACATCAAGGAAATGACGTCATCGCCTGGGTTGGCGCGTCGCTGAGCAATCAAGTTGTGAGTGAGCTCCGCCATCTCGAGTTTCGCGGCCCGCACTGGTTCGACCATGTCGGCGGTTGCGGTGAAGACGGTCAGCAGTGTCTTGGAGAGCCGAGCAAGTTGGTCCGCCTCTGACTCCGGCGCGCCGATCATCCAGCAGAACAACCGAGCGGGAACGATGTCGGCGTAGTCGGCCATCACGTCGAAGGGTTTCTCCGGTTCGCAGTCGGCGAGGAGTTCCTCACACAACGTACGCACCCGGTCGCGGAGCTCTTCAACACGCCGTGCGGTGAACCAGGGTCCGACAACTCGACGCAGTCGCCGGTGATCGTCTCCCTCTGAGTCGGTCAGCGTTCGCCCGACCTCGCCCCAGAGGGGTTCGATGCCGAAGGTGGCGAGCAGCGGGTCGATGCCGGGTACGAGCGCCTTGTTGGCGAACGCCTCTGCAGAGGTGGCGTAGTCGAGGGTGGACCAACCAATGCTGTCGGCCACGATCGGAGTGTTCGCTCGGAGCCGATCGAACGTCGGGTGTGGGTCGGCAAGGTAGCTTTCATCGGAGACGTCGAGGAAGAGGTTTGGCGCGAGCTCCGTCATCACGAGCGAGGTAACCAAGCGAGTGAGAACGTCGTGCAACGGGCTCGTGAACGTTGCGTTTCCAACGCACTGTTCGTCCGTCAGGTCGTGTTCACAGAGCAGCAACAGGGGCGAAACTTCCGATCCGTAGCTTCGACCGTGGTCGCCTTGGCAGCGGCGCAGAGTCTTCCGAGCCGAGGTTGAAACCATGCAACACAGTGATGATGTCAAGCACCTAGAACGAACGATCGAGCTTGCTGATGAGGCTGCTGCTGAGGGCAACCACCCCTTTGCCTCGGTCCTCGTTGACGCTGATGGCGTGGTGCTCGCCGAGGGCAAGAACGAATACCTGATCGACAAAGGACCGGGGCACGCCGAAACGAACCTCGCCCGTCGGGCGGCTCGAGAGTTTCCGATCGAGCAGCTTCGAGGGTCGACGCTGTACACCTCGGTCGAACCCTGCTGCATGTGTGCGGGCACGGTCTACTGGGCCGAAATCGGAGCGCTGGTCTTTGGAATGACCGAGAAACGTCTTGGCGAGCTCACTGGTGATGACCCGTTGAACCCAACGCAAGACCTCGATTGCCGCACCGTGTTCGCGGCTGGCAAGAACGTGGTCGAGGTGCGCGGTCCGTTCCCTGAGCTCGAGGAAAAGATCATCGCCCAACACCGCGACTTCTGGACCACCGACTGAAGCGGTTGAACACCGTGCGCTGAGCGATTGATCGTCTTTGAACGGATCAGCGGCTTCGGCGAGAGTCTGCAGTCCCTACGATGCCGAGGTCTGATCGGGCGGAGTTGCTCGAACTGCTCAGCTGAGCAGCAGTCAACAGCTGAGGAGCCGCGAAGTGTCTGGTTTGCACGTGGTCTTCGCCCAGGAGGCGTTCGTTGCCGAAGGCCCCCTGGCCGAGGTCGTCCTTCCGGTCTGCATCGTGGTCATCATGATCGCCATGGGGGCGACGCTCACCGCCGCCGACTTTCGGCGCGTGCTCTCTCGCCCGAAGCAGATCGGCGTGGGGCTGCTCTGCCAGTTGGTCCTGCTCCCGGTGCTTGGGTTTGCGGTTGCGTGGGCATTCCCTCTGGAAGCAGTGTTTGCGGTTGGCATCGTGCTGTTGGCGGCATCGCCGGGCGGCACGACATCGAACCTGATCGTGCATGCGGCTGGAGGCGACCGTGCGCTCTCCGTTTCGCTGACTTCGTTGTCCAACGCAGTCGTGTGGATCACGATGCCGATCCTGCTCACGATTGCGTTTCGTGCCTTCGATCTCGATGAGGCGTCTGTCGACTTTCCGATCGGTGAGCTGATTCTGCAGATCGCGGCGCTCACGATCATCCCGGTGCTCATCGGCATGGGGCTTCGCCGCTGGAAGCCCAGTCTTTGCGACCGTTTCGAGCAGCCTTCCAAGATCTTCGCCTCGGTATTTCTTGCCCTCGTGGTGATCGCACTCGTGGTAACCAACTGGACAGCGGTCGTCGACAACGCGGCAAAGTTCGCGCCGGCGTTCATCGTGCTGAACTTGGTGGCGCTTGCTGTGGGATACGGAGTCTCCAAGGCCTTCGGTCTGGATCCTCGACAGGCGTCCACGATCGGGATCGAGACCGGACTGCAGAATTCGACGCTGGCCCTCACGATCGCTGTGTCGGTGTTGGGCAACAGCGAGTTGGCCATCATTCCCGGTCTCTACGGGGTCTGGATGCTGTTCACCGGCTTTGCCTTCGCCTACCTCACTCGTTCCGGTGACGAGGCCCGAGCAGATGGTGTCGCCGTGCTCTAGGAACTCACTCCTGTGCTCGGGAACTGGCTCCGATGGGGACCGGTTCATGGTTTTGCTGGGCGCTTGGCAGCGTCTCAAGTGCCTCACAAAACGGGAGAGCCGCTATCCGACGAGTGTTTCGACGCTCCAGCGTGAGGCTTCGTCGGACCCGAAGAGAACGACCTCGTCGCCAGCCGTCGTGGTGAAGTGCGTGGCGAGCTCATTGTCCATGTCGGTCTTGGTGAGGCGGAGTCGGTGGCTCGGGGGCTCCACCTGGTAGGCAGCACAGCCATTGTTCGAGACGAACGCAGCGAGTTGATCGACCGCTCCAGCCCGGTCGAAGACGTCGGCTACTACTTCCAGTCCGTACGCCGCGTTGAAGACTCCTGCCTTGGCCGTCGGGCCGTACTTCGCTGTGGTGGGGTGTGGGGCCGAATCCGTGCCGAGGAAGAATGACGGGTCGCCGCTGGTGGCCGCGGCGACGAGTCGCTTCTGGTCAGCCGCCGAGTTGATCACGGGCTTGCAGTAGAGGTCAGGCTTCATGCCGTTGGCGAGGAGATCGGAGCGGTCCCTGGCGAGGTGATGGGGAGTGATCGTGGCCACGGCTTGCGGGTGGTCCGCCACGAAGTCAACCCCGGCCGCAGTCGAGACGTGTTCGAGGGTCACGTTGAGTTCCGGCATTCGCTCGCACAGCGGCACCAGCTCGCGCTCGATGAAGGCAGCTTCGCGGTCGAAGATGTCGATCGCAGGGTCGGTGGCCTCGGCATGTACGAGCAAACGGGCGTCGAACTCTGCCAGCAGCTCGTAGACCTCCATGAATGCAGCCATCGACGTTCCACCAGCTGCAGAGTTCGTGGTGGCACCGGCGGGGTAGTACTTGATGGCGGTGATCGTTCCGCTCTCGAGGCCCTGCCGAAGATCGGCGAGGTCGAGCTTGGGCGAACAGTAGAGCGTGAGCAACGGCCGGAAATCCGGCGCGTCGGACGGGGCCGCGGCCAAGATCCGATCGAGATACGCCTCTGCACTTGCAACGCTGACCAGCGGACTGGCCAGGTTCGGCATCACCATTGCGTAGCGAAATCGGCGAGCGGTGTAGCTGACGACGGCGTCCAGCATCTCGTCGTCACGCAGATGCACATGCCAGTCGTCAGGAAAAGGAATCTCGATCACGGTCACCCCTGGAGACTATGTCGGGACGCTGCATGATGGGGAAGCACGTAAACAGTGACTCGCATGACGGCCCGAACCCCTGCTCTTTGTTCTTCCGGGCACGCTCGAGGGGCGGAACTTGGTGGTCGGCGTTTGTCGTTTGGCGGTTCGTCCGTCGATGACTTGGAAGACTCGTGGGCTCCAGTACATGCGGTCGTACTGGTCGTCGCCGCAGGGCTCGAGGAGGCGGAGTTCGACGAGGGCTGTGATCGCGTCGCAGTTGGCTTGGTTGGAGCGGCCGTGGCGTCGGTGGGTATCTGCGGCGGTGAGGATGGGGTACGCGATGAGTTGCTCGGCGATCTCGACGGCGATGCGCGCTCGCGGTCTCGCTGTCCGGACGGTGGCGGCGAACTCTTCTCGCAGTGAGAGCAGTCGCATGATGCGATCGTGTCTGGTGCTTGCTTCAGCGGAGACTGCGGTGGCGAAGAACTCGATCCACGGGGCACAGTCACCCGTTTCGCTGACTGCGAAGAGATGTTGGCGGTACTCCCAGGTGAACGAGTTCCTTCGGTCGATTCGTTGCGCTGATTGTGTGCTTGGTTCAGACCAGGGGAAGCGAGGCGAGGCATCTGGGGCGCCGTCTGGCGAGCATGGGGGCCGTGCCATCACAGTGCGGTGTGCACCCGGCGACGGCCTCACAAAGAGATGACAGGTCGTTGATCGCGGAGAACCTCCCTGGTCAGGGCGTCGCTGGCCTTGACAATGCTGACGGGCCTCGGCCGATAACGAATGGGTGACAACGAGGCTGTCGGCGGCTTGAAACGGGCGAAGCGGATGGTGCCGACATGGGCATCAACCATCGACTCAGCCGTGTCAGGCATACATCCAAGCGTGCACCCCGCCGTCGTTTGCCGCTCTCTACGTGGCTCGTCGGCGTTCTTGTGGTCGTCGGCGGGATTGCTGTTTCGATCGAGCCGGAAAACGCTGGGTCGCTTGGTGTGAGTTCTCCATCAAGCGTGGCGGCCGCCTCGATGCCTGATGAGGTCATGGCTGTTGAGATGGTCGACATGCCTGTCGAGCTGTGGGACGTCGCTGACTGGGCGGTTGGGCTGTTCGAGGAAGCCGGTCTCGATCTGCCTCCGATTCGCTTCGTTCATCACGGCGGAGCGACGGAACCGTGCCAGGGGCGTGCGGGGACACACCGTGAGATCGAAGGTGTGAGCGTAATCGACATCTGTGCCACTGAGGTGGGTCGCCCAGTGCAAGTGATGGTTCTGCACGAGACGGCGCATGCGTGGACTGCTGCCACTCTCATCCCTGAGCCCAAGCTGGCATTTCAGGAGCTGCGTAGTTGAACGCAGTGCCGAACTCGAGGCGGGGTATCGGGTGCTCGCTGGCGTCGACCCGCTGCATGGACTGCGTGACTACTACTGAACGGCCCAACCGGCCCGGTTCGGACCTGATCGGTGATCGAGGGAAAGTGGAGCGGGTACAAGATCGGGCGCCTCTTGACCAGCGGGACCTCTCCCTTTACCCTTACATTCATGGCAGAAGTAAAGAAGCGACGTCGAGGCGCTACCACCATCAGTTCAAAGAACCAGATCACGATTCCAGCAGAGGCCCTCCGCAACGCCGGCCTCGAAGCCGGCGAACGCGTTGTCGCCCGTGCAGACGGTGCTGGTCGCGTCATCCTCGAACGCGAACACGACGTGATTGCTGAGTTCGCCGGAGCATTGACCGGCACCTACAACGCCGACGAACTCGACGACCTTCGCTCCGAATGGGACTGACCCACCTCGATGCCGGAGTGATCATCGGCTTCCTCGATAGCGACGACTCCCACCACGAGACCTCACGCGCTGCGCTGTCCCATGCGCTCAAGCAAGGCGACCAGCTCTTCATCGCCGCCTCGGCGCTTGCGGAGTGTCTCGTCGGCCCCGCCCGACGCAGCGCCAAGGCAGTCGAACTCGTCCGCTCAGCGGTTCATCGCCTTCCCGTGGCCGTGGTGGATCTCGACGAAGAGATCGCTACCCAAGCAGCAATCTTGCGAGCACGACATCAGACCCTGAAGCTCCCCGACGCACTCGTGATTGCAGCGGCGGCAACTTCCGGCGCAGACCAACTCATCACGACTGACCGGAAGTGGCCTTCGGCAAAGGCGATGAAACTCGATTTCATGGTCGAGCAACTCTGACTGGAGCGGTTCTTCTAGGCACGCTCCAGGCGCAGACAGCTGCTGATTGGCAGCTTGTCCCCCGGCTACTCGGCAGTTATGAGATAGGCGTCGAGCGCGTCGCGGATGACTTGGCTCTCTGAGGTGTGTTCGGCTTCGGCCCGCTTCTTGATTCGTTCTTTGTAGGTCGGTGGTGCCCGGAAGGTCACGACTTCGGCAGCGGCGTCGCCGATTGTGGGTGTGCGGCGGCGGGTCTTCTTGATGGTGGTGAGCTCGTCGTTGCTGAACTCGTGGTTGGCGAAGTCGTCGGCGATCTTGGCGATCTCTTCGTTGGTGGGTGTGTGTCCTTTGGTTGTCATGAGATGTCTCCGGCGAGGTAGGCCCGGAACACCGGGCGAAGTGGCATGGCGTGGATGATGAGTTCGATGTCGTCGAGTTCGAGGTAGAGAATTTCAAGAAGGTTGGCTGCGGGATCGGGACCGATGCAGAGACTCTTTGGTGGTTCTGTGTTGGCGTCGATGGTGAAGTGGTCGATGGCGTTGTTCCAGGCGTGGCGGATCTGCGCGTCGGTCAAGCCGTGTTTGTTGGCTGTCGGATGGATCCTCACTCGCTAAACGTAATACGGATAAGTGCGATTGTCATGCGGCTTTCCTCGATGCCGGCTCGGGCGCGGAGGGAATTGCTGTAGGCCGCCTTTTCTCTAGCGACCCTTTGGATAGCGGGCCGTTTCCCTTTCGGCTTGTCTGTCAACTGGAAAGGAATTCGAAGAGTCGAGCCCTCACGTAGGTGACTGCTTGGGCGATCCCACCGAACTTGGATTCTCGAGGATGTCCGCCAAGTTTCGAGTGTGAAACTTGGAATTGGACGCCCGTAGTCCAAGTCTTGGGGTCTCGGGAAGGACCCTCGCATTACGACCGACTTTGCCACCTGAGCTGCTACCGCTGATCGTCGCGGAATCGAACTGTCGTCAGTGGCCGAGACTCGATCGGTATCTCGGTTCGGGAAAGCTGGCAGTGCAAGCCTCTGCCGCAAGTCATCTCTCAGGCGAAGTGGAGCGGGTACGGGGAATCGAACCCCGATATTCCGCTTGGGAAGCTGCCGGGCGGGTTGGCTGCTGCGACGCCCTGGCCAGGGTTTTCCCTGGTGAGGGTGTGTCGCGGTCTAATCCAGCTGCTCGGTAGGGGCAGGCGTCACCCGGTCCTCTGAGATCACACACAGCTTCCATTTGTTGTGCCGGCTGCGGCGCTTCTTGCTGGTCGGCTCGACTTCGCCAGCTTCCTCCATGCGGCGGAGCCATCGAAGCACGCCTTCCTTGGTGATGCTCAGTTCTTCGGCGAGTAGCTGGGCGGTCTGGGGGCCGGGTTCGAGGATCGCCCGAATCGCTGGTCGGCGATCTTGTCGGGAACGCTGCGGTGGTTTCTCGACCAAGTCCAGGCGCTGCTGGGGCTCGGATTCGTCGGCGCCAGCGAGGACCCACACAGCCCAGCGTCGGTCGCTCGTCTTGTCCAAGAGGCCCTCGGCTGCCAGCCCGGTGAGCTCACGCGTGGCTGTGAGCGAGTCCGTTCCGGTGACCGAGCGGTACTGCTGGTTCGTGATTCGTTGGTTGCGATGCAAGAAGGCGAGGGCCAGACGCTGCCGGTCGTTGAACGAGGCGGTGTCGATGGTCGAGAGCCATGCGACGGCGTCATCGTCCAGTAGGCCGTGATTGCGGACGACCATTCGGAACTCGCGGACGTTGTCGATGACCTGTGGCGGCTCCATCCCTGCGTTGCGTAGAGCTGCAGCAGTTGCGAGAAGGCCGGAGCCTCGGTTCTCGCAGACGGTACGGCTTGTTGATTCGATCTCGACGTCCTCGAGAAGCTTTGCAAGTCGAGCGTTGCGGGATGAGGACACGGGCTCGGCCAGGAGATCCTCGCGGGAAACCGGACCATGCAGGCCCCCTGGGCTTGATACCTCGAGCCGGTCTGGATAGAGCGAGACGCGAACCTGGGTGCCGTGGGCCAGCGGGTGGTAGTCGCGGTGCATCAGGGCGTTGGCGACGAGTTCTCGGATCGCCTCTTCTGGGTACTCCCACCGATCTTCCCGACCGAGCCCAACCACAATCGATCGGCGTTTCATGTTGCGGCGCAGCGCCGCAAGGGTCTCAGCCACCATGAGAGGGATGGGGCCATCGATTGACTGGTTGTCCAGAAATCTGGTGCCGTCCTGAAGCGGTTCACCAGAAATCGTGGCGAGAGCCACGAAGGTCACATCGAGTTGCGGTGCGAACTGCTGAGGGAATCGACCGAGCGCGAGCAGGCCAGCCAGCGTCACGTAGCGAACGCCGTCCCGGCTGGTCGTGACACCCATCATGTCGAGAATCTCGTCGTCGGAGGCCTCGGAGAACACCTTCCCCCGAGTTGAACGCAGTCGCCGGATGAGAGCGCTCGTGAGCACTGCATCCAGATCGTCGAGAGTCGCTTCTTCGACCAGGGCTCCGTCATCGTTGGGCTGGCCTCGCGAGGACCGGAGAACGTGAACCTCGTAGGTCGAAAGCGCCCGGTCGCCATCGAAAGTTCTGACAAAGGATCCCCGCTCGATGCCGCGGGACTTCACGAAGCACGGCTTCTGGGTTGGCGGAAGCTCCTCGACAATGGCAGCGACGACCAAGCGGCCCTCGATCTGGATTATCTCGATCTCGGGTCGGATGGGTGGTTCGAGTTGATCGGCGCATGCTGAGGCGAGGTCTGAGGCGAGCTTGCCGGAATCCACCTCGAGCACAGAGAAGTTGGTGTCCTCGTCAAGGCCCAGAACGATCAAGCCGCCGTCGGTGTTCGAGAACGCTGAGACAGTTTCGACGATCGTCTTCGACAGACCTCCAACAGCGGCCTTGACCTCGACTGTGGTGAGGTCGGTCCTCGCGGCGCGCAACTTGGGAAGCACGTCGTGGACAAGCGTGTCGAGATCAGGCAAGTGAACTCCTCATACAACTTGTTGGATCCTACCGCTTAGGTTGTGTGTGGAGTTGTTAGTTGCTGGTTAGTTGACGGCTACCGTCGATCGCGTGGGCCCGCCTATGGTCAAAGATGCACCCCAGGCTTCCATCGCAAGAGCAGGCAAGTTGGCCGTTTCCCACTCTCACCTGTCGACACCGCTCACCGGTCTATCACCGAGGGCTCTAGAGGCTCCGCTCTTTGCAACAGCCGTGCAATTCGCAAAGTTCTCAGCGCAGACGCTGATAATCGGACCCTGCGAGAAGCCGTCTACCAGGGAAAATGGAGCGGGTACGGGGAATCGAACCCCGGTATTCAGCTTGGGAAGCTGCCGGGCGAGTTGGCCAGCGAAGGCTCTGGCCAGGGTTTTCCCTGGTCAGGGTGTGTGTCGTGTGTCGACATCAAGCCCCGCTAATGACCCCTCGAAACCCCTGTTTTCCGTTCTTCTAGGCACGCTCTAGGCACAAAGCCTTCGTGTAGAGGGGCGAACGCTCAGGGGGAATCTGTAACGGCGGCGACACTTGCTTGTCTGGTTACGTAACACCGACCAGCAGGCGGCTGACGACCAGCGAAGGAAGCAGTTTCATGAAGTCGAGCGATCCGATCAACGAAGCCAACGACGTCATGCCGGATGGGTTTGTGGCCAGAGTGCTCGAGCCGTCTCCCCCTGCAGTGGTCGACGAGTGGTTTGCCGACGATCCCGTGAACGCGAGCGTTGGCGAGGGGGTCTGCGTGTCGCCAATTCCCGGTGCCGGTCGGTCGTGGTCAGACCTCGTAGGCGAGTATCCGGGTCTGGCCGACTTTGCTCGTGAACGTTGGCTCGGGCCGTACAAGACCATTCAGGCGACGCCCCCCGGGTATCAAGAAACGCTGGTCGCGCTTCATCGGTTGGCGATGGCCGCGATCGGACCGGCCCGACACCAAGCGAATGGCAAGTTCGGTCTGCGTTGGGTGCGTGGCGGGTTTGGCACGCCGTTCTTTGGAGACGAGGTTCAGATTCGGGTGATTGGCGACGAGTTGGTGATCCAACGCGCGGGTGAGGTCACTTCGACCAAGATCACGTCGATCGCCGCCGCAGCTGAAACGTTCGGTTCCTCGGTTGATGTCTCGACGGCGACCGAAGGAGATTCACCTCCAATCGGCTCGATCGATGAGGCCTTGAACGTCGACCCGGCCCACGCCGCGTTCATCAGCGAATGGTGGGGCCTGGGGACCGCAGCACTCGAAGCTGTGCGCAGTGACCCCTCCACGGTCAACCCTGGGCGGGTGCAGCTGTGGCCGGGCCACTTCGATGTCGGGGTCGAGTTCGGCGCTGAAGACGCCCGGGCGTCGTTCGGCGCCAGCCCCGGAGATCACAACGCCTCTGAGCCCTACCTCTATGTGTCGGCGTGGTGGTCAGACCGGCTCGACCTCGAGACTGCGGACTATTGGAACGCGACCGCCTTTGTGGGTGCCACGTTGTCAGCGTCAGAACTCGTTGGTGTCGCTGACCCGGTGAGCGCAGCCAGGGCGTTCTACACCGAGGGTCGTGATCGACTCGCAGCTGCGATCAAGGCATCGTGATGGCAGCCGACGACGACGCTGCTCCGGCCCCCACCGAGTGGCATCGCGTTGCAGATCTCGACGAAGTGCCCGAGGGTCGCGTCAAAACCGTGACAGTGGGACACACCTCCCTGTGCCTCAGCCACTTCGAAGGTGACTACGGAGCACTTGCCAATGCATGTCCGCACCAGGGCGGACCTCTCGGTGAGGGCTCGATCGAGAATGGATGGCTGCGTTGCCCTTGGCACGGCTACGACTACCACCCGATCACGGGCCAACCCCCTTCGGGGTTCTCTGATGCCCCGGCGTGCTTCGCTGCAGAAGAGCGCAGCGACGGGGTGTACGTCGAGGTGCCGGTGGAGATCTCACGAGGTCGAACCGTTTCCGACGTACTCGTCGAAACGATGACCAACTGGGGCGTACGCGCGGTGTTCGGCATGGTCGGCCATTCGAATCTCGGCTTCGCCGATGCCCTCCGCCATGCCGAAGAACGCAACGAACTTCGGTTCTTCGGGATTCGTCACGAAGGAGCGGCAGCGTTTGCTGCGGGGGCGTACGGCAAGTTGACGGGTGAGCTTGCGGCATGTTTCGGCATCGCCGGCCCTGGCTCGACCAACCTCTTGACGGGGCTTTACGACGCCAAGGTCGACCGAGCACCCGTGTTAGCCATCTCAGGTCAGGTGCCATCGGCCAGCCTCGGCCGAGGCGCCTTTCAGGATCTTGATCTCTCCGCTGCGTTCGCTGATGTTGCGGGCTACTCACAGACGGTCCTGCCGGGCTCAGATCACGCAGAGCTGATGACGTTGGCATGCAAGCATGCGTTGCTCGACCGATCTGTTGGTCATCTGATTTTGCCGGACGAGGTGCAAGTCGCGCCCAGTGATGCCGAGGCCGGCGGTCCGCAGGGGCGGGTCGGAGTGTCCGCGAGTCCGCCCGACCCCGCCGTGGGTGCCGAGGCGGTACGGATGATCGCTTCGGCGGAACGGCCGCTGATCCTGGTTGGCAACGGGGCTCGCCACAAGATGGAGTCGATCGTCGAGTTGGCCGAGCGGCTGGGCGCTCCGGTAGCGACCACGTTCAAGGCCAAGGGGCTCATCTCAGATCACCACCCCCTTGGTTGTGGCGTGCTCGGCCGATCAGGCACACCGATTGCGTCGTGGTTCATGAACGAGAGCGACCTGATTCTCACGTTCGGAGTGTCGTTTTCGAATCACACCGGTGTCAGCGACTACAAGCCAATCATTCAGGTTGACTTCGATCCGCAAGCGCTTGGCCGATTCCACCCGGTCGAGCTTCCCGTTCTCGGTGAGGTCGAAGCCACCTGCAAGACATTGCTCGCTGATTTGGCCAGCATTGAAGTGGCAAGCACGGATCGAACTGAGGAAGTCGCCGCTCGTTGGGACTTGTGGCGCCAGGAAAAGGCAAGCAGAGCGAGCGACGATCTCGGGAAGGGCATCAGTGCAGCGGCCTTGTTCGACGCGCTTGGCGATGCCGTTCCGGACAACGCAGTGATCGCCGTGGATGTCGGCAACAACGCCTACTCGTTCGGTCGCTACTTCGAGTGCTCTCGCCAAGACGTGCTGATGAGTGGCTATTTGGGCAGCATCGGCTTTGCTCTCCCAGCGGCGATGGGAGCGTGGGCGGCGGTCGGTGATTCGCGCACGGTCGTTTCGGTGTCTGGCGACGGTGGCTTCGGTCAATACGCAATGGAGCTGACGACAGCGGTCAAGTACCAGATGAACCTCACCCATGTCGTGATCAACAACGCCGAGCTGGGCAAGATCTCCAAGGAGCAGCGGGCTGGATTGTTCGATGTGTGGCAGACGAGTTTGCACAACCCGAACTTTGCCGAGTTCGCCACGAACTGCGGAGCACTCGGTATCCGGGTCGACACCGCAGATCAGCTGCACGACGCCATTTCTGCGGCGTTGGCTCACCGCGGACCAGCCCTGGTCGAGGTGATGAGCGATGTCGATCTGCTCTGATCACACCTCATGACCCTCGGTGCGCTTGTTGTCATCGGCGTCTTCATCGTGGTGCTCGCACTGGTTGGCGATCAGCTCGAGCGGTTGCCGATCACGCCCCCCATGTTGGCGGTCGCTGTTGGGCTGATGATCTCTGCAGTCGGAAGTCCTCAAGTCTCGATCACGCTCGGCAGCGAAGAAGTCCTGTTGATTGCCGAAGTCACGTTGATCGTGTTGCTCTTTTCCGACGCATCACGCATCAGCTGGGCGTCGCTGCGTGACACCGGCTCGCTGCCAGCACGCCTGCTGCTTGTCGGGTTGCCGCTCACCGCAGGTCTTGGAATTCTCGCTGTGGGCTCGATCAGCTCTGGCTTCACCTGGGCGCAGGCTGCGCTCGTGGCCGCCATTCTCACACCGACGGATGCGGCTCTCGGACAGGCCGTGGTCATGAGTCCGAGGGTCCCCGCTCGTATTCGCCACGCTCTGGAGGTCGAGTCGGGACTGAACGATGGTCTGATCGTCCCCGTAATCGGGATCATGGTTGCCCTCGTCGTCGGCTCGGGCATCGAGTCGAACAGCGGGGTACTCGTGGGAGCAATGGGTGACATCGGGCTTGGCGTGCTGCTCGGCGGACTCGGCGGGTACGTCTTCGGACGCATTGGTCGCTCGTCGATGCAGGTCGATGCAGCCCGTCTCCGCTTGGCAACGTTGGCTGCTTTGGCTGCGACGGTCGGTTTGGCCATCGCGGTCGGAGGGAACGGGTTCATCGCTGCGTTCGTGGCCGGTCTGGCGCTTCGCTCGGCCGCCGGCGAGTTGTGCGATCGGTGGCTCTCGTTTTCTGAGAACGTCGGTCAGCTCGGCGCGATCGTGGCGTTCGTGATGTTCGGAGCGACGATGGTCGGCCCGGCACTTGATGTCTTGGACTGGCAGATGCTCCTGACCGCGTTCGTACTATTGACGGTCGCCCGGATGATTCCGGTGGCGGCTGCCCTGACCGGAAGTGGTGTGCGGCGCCCGACCGTTGCCTTCATTGGTTGGTTCGGGCCGCGAGGCCTTGCATCGATGTTGTTCGCCCTGGCGCTCAGCCATGAAGACCTGATGGTCAGAGATACGACAGTGATCGCAACGGTCACGATCACTGTTCTGGCTTCGGTCATCCTGCACGGCATGACCGCAGCACCGCTCGCTCGTCTGTACGGCAACTGGCTCGATGGTCACCCGAAGAGGGGCGACCTTCGCGAGCACTTCGACGTCAGGCCCCAGCGCGCTCGCCCGAGCATCGCCGCCGACTCCTGATCTTCACCACCTGAAAGGCACCAACATGCAGCCAATTTCGATTGCCACCTGGAGCGAGCTTCCGAACCGAGAGCCGCAGGGTGCGCTTGTCGGCAATGTCGATCTTGTGATCGTGCGCTACGAAGACAACCACTCGGTTCTGTTCGGGCGCTGTCTTCACCGTGGCGCTCTCATGGCCGACGGCAGCCTCAGCGGCGACGATCTCATCTGTGGGCTGCACGGTTGGGACTACGGCATCAAGACCGGTATCAGCGCGTACAACAACGCCGAAGTGCTGGAGAAGTTCTCGAGTTGGATCGAAGACAACCAGCTGATGGTTGACGCCGACGAGATCGGTGCATGGGAACAAAAGCACCCCCAGCCGTACAACCGCGACGCCTACCAGGGCGCCTATCAAGACGTGCACGGCGCGCCGGAAGAGCCGCATGTTGGGCTCATTCGAAACCTGGCCAAGGACGGGCTGACCAAGACCGGCCACCACGGTCCGACCACCTCGATGGGGGTGGCTCGTGATCAGTTACCGCTGTGGGACGACATTCAGTTCGTCACCGCCCAGGTGGCGACTCGCCCGCTGCTCGATGAAGAGCCGGTCAGCTCCACGACCATCATCGGGCCCAACGCCGCACGCCCACTGGAGCTCGATCGTCCGCTGTTCGTTTCCGATATGAGCTTCGGTGCGCTGTCTGAAGAGGCCAAGGTCGCCCTGGCCCTCGGCGCAGACCAGGCGGGCACCGGTATCTGCAGCGGTGAGGGCGGCATGTTGCCAGAGGAGCAGGTGGCGAACAGTCGCTACTTCTACGAGCTGGCCTCGGGCCGTTTCGGTTGGGAGATCGAAAAGGTCGAGAAGGTCCAGGCCTTTCACTTCAAGTTTGGCCAGGGGGCGAAGACGGGCACCGGTGGTCACCTGCCTGGCAACAAGGTCCAGGGCAAAATTGCCGAGGTTCGAGGCCTCGAAGAGGGCGAGCCGGCGATCAGTCCGGCGACCTTCCCCGACCTCGTCACGATCGAGGACTACCAGACCCTTGCGGCGGAGGTCCGCGAAGCCTCCGGTGGTATCCCGATTGGGGCGAAGCTCAGCGCCCAGCACATCGAGTCCGATCTTGACGCTGCGCTTGCGATCGGCGTCGATTACGTGATTCTCGATGGTCGTGGAGGTGGCACCGGTGCTGCGCCGGTGATCTTCCGCGACAACATCAGCGTGCCAACGATTCCGGCGCTCGCTCGGGCTCGACGTTATCTCGACTCACTCGGTCGGGGCGACGTCACGCTCGTGATAACTGGCGGCCTTCGAACCCCGTGGGACTTTGCCAAGGCCCTTGCACTCGGCGCCGATGCGGTGGCTGTTTCCAATGCGGCGATGCAGGCCATTGGTTGCATTGGTATGCGGGCGTGTAACTCGAACAATTGCCCGGTCGGCATTGCGACCCAGCAGCTGCACCTTCGTGAGCGGTTGCCGGTGCAGGATGCCGCCGATCGACTCGAGCGCTTTTTCCGGTCAAGCACTGAGTTGATGGAAGTGCTGGCTCGGGCATGTGGTCACCGCTCGCTCGATCAATTCAGCATCGACGATCTCACCACGTTCGACCGAGAGATGCATCACCTCACCGGTGTCGCCTACGGCGGCATCCAGGCGTAGGAAGGCCTTCGCATGACCGTCAACGACGTGAGGGCAGAGCAGATCATCGCCACGATCGTCCTGGCGATCGTGTTGTTCGTGATTCGGTGGCTTCTGCTGCGGGTGGCCACCCGACAGATGGTGGACACGGTCACGCTGTACCGGGTGCGCAAGTCAGCCACGTACGGCGTCACGCTGGCGTTTGCCGTGGCAACAGCCCGGATCTGGTCCGGCGCCTTCGACGACCTCGGAACGTTCCTCGGGCTGCTCAGCGCCGGTGTCGCGATCGCTCTCGCCGACGTCTTCTTGAACCTCGCCGGATGGTTCTACATCGTCACCCGACACCCGTTCCGCATCGGCGACCGCATCGAGATCGGATCGCACGCAGGCGACGTGGTCGACATTCGAGTGCTTCGGTTCACATTGATGGAAATCCAGAATTGGGTGGGAGGTGACCAGCCAACGGGAAGGCTCGTCCATGTACCGACCGGACGGCTCTTTCGCGACGCGATGGCGAACTACACCGAGACCTTCAACCACATCTGGCACGAAATCCCGATCGTGATCACGTTCGAATCAGATCGTCGCTTGGCTGAACGGCGTGTCCACGAGGTGCTCAGCTCGATCCAAACTCCGGCTGAGGCTCGTCACACCCAAGCCGACTTCGCTGCCGCAGCCAGTCACTACGTGATCCCTGTGACCGACTTCACGCCAACTGTCTATGTTGATGCGGTTGACCACGGCGTTCGGCTGACCGCCCGCTTCGTCATTCACCCTCGCGATCGACGCAAGGTCGATGACCAGGTCTGGCGAGACCTGCTCGACGCGTTCGAAGCGGAGAGCGCCGTCGACTTCGCGTACCCAACAATTCGGCGAGTCGTGTAACGAATCGAGCAGTTGTGAGACCAAGTACCAGGGGCGGCACCGAAGCGGCCCGATGATCTCGTCTGAAGGAACTCGCTCCCATGAATCTCTCGTCGTTGTGGACCTCTCTCCGGTCGCGCTGGAAGATCTCACTGCCGTTGGCAGTCGCTGGCACCGCAGTGCTTGCTTGGCTTGCATTCGGGGTCTTCGCAATCCAGACGCTTTTCATCGAAGAGCGAGTCGACGAGGCTCTGCCGGCCTTCTCCGCCGGTCCCGGGGCTTCAGGTCTTCCGAGCGACGTCATCAGCGAAGACCTCGCCAGCGACATGAACGAGGAAATGGCGAACGATGGGGTTCCGAGCCGCAACGAGATCGACGAACCGATGCCAGCAACGATGACCGTCGAGGAGTCCACTGAGCCCGCCGTCATCACGGTGGTTGAGGGTTTGTTCATCGACCGTAGCCATCCCACCTCGGGGCGAGCCTTCGTGCTCAACGATGGATCCGAGCAGCGGTTCTTGAGGTTCGAGGACTTCGAGACCGACAACGGCCCTGATCTGAACGTCTACCTCTCCTCCGCGCCCGCTGACGCACCAGCAGGGGATCTCGGAGCCGACTTCATCGACCTTGGCGATCTGAAGGGGAACATCGGCCCACAAAACTACGAGATCCCGGTTGATGTCGATCTCGATGAGTATCCGACCGTGGTGGTGTGGTGCGTGCGGTTCGATGTGGTCTTCGGCGCTGCAGACCTCGCTACAGCGAGCTGACATGCCCACTTCCGCCCTCCACGACCTGGACGCTGACGTGAGCTGTGCGCTTCGCTTGCGATTCGAGGCGGTGCGAGCGTGCACCGAGCAACTCGCCGCACCGCTGACCGCCGAAGACCAGATGATTCAGTCGATGCCCGACACGAGTCCGACGAAATGGCATCGAGCACACACGACGTGGTTCTTCGCCGAGTTCGCACTGGAGGCCGATGGCACCAGCGGTCTCCCATGGGACCGCCCTGAGTATCGCTTTCTCTACAACAGCTACTACGACGCCGTTGGTGCCCGGCACCCTCGCCCGAGTCGAGGGATGGTCAGTCGCCCGACACTCGCAGAGGTCTCGTTCTATCGAGCGGCCGTCGACGAGGCAGTCCTCGGCAAGCTTGCCGATATCGACAGTCTTCCCGTCGATCAAGCTCGGAAGTTTCTGGACATCGTGCTACTTGGCACACACCACGAGCAGCAACACCAAGAGCTGTTGTTGATGGACATCAAGCACGCATTGTCGCTCAACCCCGCCGTTGCACCGGCCTACATTGCACGTGAGACGACGCCAGCGATCGACTCCGGTCCGATGGGTTGGAAAGACTTCGACGGAGGCCTGGTCGAGATCGGTACCTCACCAGAGGTCGACCAGTTCAGCTGGGACAACGAATCTTCTCGGCACGAAGTTCGTCTCTACGACTTCGCATTGGCTGATCGCCTGGTGACCACCGTCGAATGGGAAGCGTTCATCGACGATGGTGGCTATCGGCGACCCGAACTCTGGAAGTCGGACGGGTGGTATCGGGCTCAGTCGCAGCAGTGGGAGGCCCCCGAGTACTGGCACCGGGATCTGGACAACCCAGAGAGTTGGCTTCACCACACGCTCAGCGGCGTCCGACCGCTCGACCCCTTCGAACCGGTCGTGCATGTCTCGCACTACGAAGCCGACGCATTCGCCGCTTGGGCCGGCGCCCGATTGCCGACCGAGTTCGAGTGGGAACACGCAGCGAGCCTTTCGGGGGGCATGAAGAACCATGAGCTCGGCGGCACCGTCGGCCAGCGCGACGCCAACTTCCACCCGGCCGGAGCTGGCCCAGTGAACGGCGAGCTACGACAGATGTTCGGCGACTGCTGGGAATGGACGTCCTCGGCGTACCAGCCGTACCCCGGGTTCGAGATTCCGGCCGGGGCGATTGGCGAATACAACGGCAAGTTCATGTCAGGCCAGCAGGTGCTTCGCGGTGGCTCGGTGCTCACGCCGCCCGGCCACACCCGCACGACCTACCGCAACTTCTTCCATCCGCACACCCGTTGGCACGCCTCTGGCGTTCGCCTTGCGGTCGATGACAGGACTTCTCGATGAATTCGCACGCTGACCCGACCGATCAATCTGCGTCGTCGGCTCAGGCCGAACTCCGGCGAAGTCTGGGCGCCCACCCTCGACGCGTTCCTCCCCGTTGGTTGTACGACGATCGGGGGAGTGAGCTCTTCGATCAGATCACGCGGTTGCCGGAGTACTACCAAACCGAGGCTGAGCGCCAGATTCTGTTGGACCATGCCGCGATCATCGCCAAACGAACGGCGGCCTCGACGGTGGTCGAGCTCGGCTCTGGCACCAGCGACAAGACTTGCACGTTGCTCGATGCGTTTGTCGCTCATGGCACCATCGAGCGGTTCGTCCCCCTCGATGTGAGCGCCGAGACACTTCACGCGGCGGGCGAGATGCTCCGTCGTCGATACCCGGGGTTGGTGGTCGAGCCGCTCGTGGGCGACTTCAACCTGGACCTCCATCGGTTGCCCGCAGGCGGAACGCGGCTCGTTGCCTTGCTTGGCGGCACCATCGGCAACTTTTACGTCGAGGAGCGATTGGGGTTTCTCGGGGCACTTAACAGTGTGTTGGAGCCGGGCGATTGGTTACTTCTCGGCTTCGATCTGATGAAGTCTGTCGATCGTCTGCTTGCTGCATACGACGACTCGGCGGGAGTGACAGCTGCGTTCATTCGCAACGCACTCGATGTCATCAACCGCGAGGTCGGCGGCGATTTCGATGCTGGAAACTTTTCCTATGTCCCGCTCTGGGACAGATGTGAGCAGCGAATCGACATGCGGCTTCGAGCCAACGAGCCCGAACAAGTTCGACTCGAGGGCCTGGACATCGATCTGGCGCTCGAGGCCGGTGAGGAACTCCAGATCGAGATCTCAGCGAAGTTCGAACCGACCGACCTCATCTCAGAATTGACCGAGGCCGGGTTCGGCGGCGGCGAGGTCTTCATTGACGACGGAAACGACTTCGGCCTGGTGCTGGCACAACGTGCGTTTTGAGCTCAGGCCTGTCGCTCGGTGAACAGAGTGAGTAGCTCGTCGAAGTTGCCGGGAAGCTCGATGCTGGGCCGGTCGGCGTCACTACCCCCACGCTCGGACTGCGTTGCGGAACGGTCGCCAACAAGTGTGACGGTCATCTTGATCTGATCGATGTAGACCGAACAGGCTTCGCAGTCCTCGACGTGATGGTCGAATCGTTCGAGATCCTCCGGCGACAGGGCACCGTCGAGGTAGTCGGTGACGATTTCGACCAGATCAACGCAATGGATGTCGACGTAGAACGCCTCGAGATCACTCACCGGTGAGATACCTTTCGATCTTCGCTCGGATCGCCGTGCGTCCACGATGCAGAAGCACACGTTGGTTGACGGCCGAAATGCTCAACGCGCTGCAAGTCTCCTCGGATGCCCAACCGTGAACATCACGCAGCGTCACGACCTCTCGTTGGGAGACGGGCAGGGCGGCGATTGCAGCATCAACGACCACCCGAAGTTCAGCCGCTTCCGCTTTCTCCGAAGGCAGCGTCCATGTCGGAGGTGGCTTGGACCAGTGTCCGGCATATTCGCCAGTCGACTCGTAGTTCTCGTAACCGACGGCGGGCCTTGTGTTATCACGGTCGTAGCCCATCGACGTGAACGGAACGATCTTGGATTCACGCTTGGCGAGCGTGCGGGTCTTGTTCATCGCGATGCGGAAAATCCATGTTTTCAGCGATGACCGTTCTTCGAACGCATCGATCGAACGAACGACGGCGATCCACGTCTCCTGCACCACCTCTTCTGCGAGAGCGTCCGGCAAATACATCTTGGCCACGCGCAAGAGCAGTGGGTTGAGCTCCAAGACGAGACAACGGAACGCCGAGTGGTCGCCAGAGCGCAGGGCGTCAAGCGACCAGACTTCGGAAGTAGCCCTTCGTTCGATCGTTGGTTCTTGGCTGCGCACAGACCACAGTGTCTACCGGCTCTCAGCCGTTCGCCCCACCGAGCAAGGCCATCGATCCTTCCAGAATTACCACGCCCTGGCGACATCTGAGTCCGCAGCAGCAAGGATGTTTGCGGACAAAGCATCGATGACAGATCTGAAGCAGAACCTTCCCGCTGACCTTACGACTGTCCGGGCCTGTCAAGCTCGGCTCACGCTGGTTCAACGGTGGTCTGCCCGCGAGGTGCCTCACTCCGTCGGCTGGGAGGAGATCTGCTGTCGAATCGCGGAAGCCTCGATATCTCGGCTTGAGAGCAGCTTGCCTCAGGCGTCCTTCGAGTGGCTGGCTGGACAATCCGGCGCGAGTCGACGTCGACGTTGACATCGCTGAGAACGGCCACGAGAGAGCAATCCAAGGAGGGTCTAGCGCTCCCGCTCGGACTCGAGCCAAGATCTGGCACTACAAGTCAGCTCCTTCGGCACCGCGATGACGGCCAAGGCTTTCAACCGGTCAGGCCTGCGAAGCACCTCGAAGCCGTTGGCGGACAGCGGATCGGAATCCGGCTGGCTTCGCGGTGACATCTGGCGAAGCGGCCAGCAATGTCGAGTAGCTGGTCCGTAGGCATAACAGTGGTGAAGTGAGTTCCCGAGCAACTGCCCGAGCGACTTCCCAAGGCGGATTTCTGGCCCGATCTTTCCCGGGATCCTTCCCGCCACACTTCCCAGGGGCGGTTCGAGGGGCCGGAGACGACCTCGGTAGCGACTTGGCCTCTGATGGTCTTTCGATCGCCCGGGTGCTATAGCTCGATACCCAGATCGGGTCCGTCGATGCGATGGGTGTCGACCCGTTCGAGCGCGTCGATCAGGTCCTGATTGCTTGGGCGAGCGAGTCCGAGGTCGGTTTCGAGTGTGGTCCTCGCCCTTGATCGGGCTTGATCGTCGCCGCCCTGTTCGAGTTGGTTGGTGTTGTCGTTGCGTTCGTTGGTGAGGTCGGGGAGTTGGTCGACGGCGGCTTCGAGGTCGGTGATTCGTGCGGTCAGTTCCGGGATGCCTCGGTCGGTTGCGGCAAGGTCATCCTTGAAGCCGGTGATCTTGATGGGAAGTTCGGCGACGGACTTCTTCGCTTCGTTGATGGTGTTGCGGTGTTTGCGGCGCTGGAGTGGTCGGTCGTAGGCGCCGAGGATTGCTCGGGCGTCGCCAAGCTTGATCCGAGCGTTGTCGAGTTGTTTGGCGATGCCGGGTCGTTCGGTGGTGAGTTGTTTGAGTTGGCGCCGCGTTTGGGCGAGTTCTGGTCGGGCGTGGTTGATGATGTTGGCGAGTTCGTTCTGTCGTTGTTGGAGACGATTGATCTCATCGGCCGGTAGCTGCCCTGGGAGGCGTGGTCCGGCGGCGAGTTCGCGTTGGCGGACTCGTGCTGGTTGGTCGATCCATTGGTTGGTGACGGCTGTTTTGATGGTGTCGAGGGCGGTGGGGTGGTCGGGTGCGGTGACGTACGCGGTGTTGGTGTGTCGCCCGCGGGTGAGGGCGACGTAGATGCCGGGGCTGTTGGTGGGGGTGTCGAGGACGAGGAGGGCGTGGTCGACGGTTCGTCCTTGTGCGGCGTGGCTTGTTTGGGCGTAGCCGAGTTGGACGTGTTGTTGGACGTAGTTCGCTGGCAGCCGCACCGACTCAGCGGTGTCGCCGATGCGGCTGGCGTGGATGGAGCCGTCGGTGTCGATGTTGGTGATGGTCCAGCGATCACGGTTCTTGACGGAGTGCTGTTGCGTGGTGGTGATGGTGCGTTGGTTGCGGCGGGTGACGATCTCGTCACCGACGTGGAGCCGGTCACCGGCGGGTGTGGTCAGCCGCACCCCCGAATCGTCGAGAAGGCCGGCCGTGATGAGTGTTTGTTGGGCGGTGTGGTTGAGTCGTTTGACGGTTTCGTTCGACGGTGCGAGCAGCATGACGTCGGCGCCGGCTCCACGATGTTGGTGCCAGTCGGTGATCGCTGTTTGGTCCATACGGGTGATGGTGCCGTGTTGGATCCGGCCGTGTGCGTCGTAGGTAGCGATGATGTTGGGTTTGCCTCGGCGGAGTTGGAGTGAGGCTTCTCGTTCCCATGGCTGGTGGAAGCGGCGGACGGTGTCGAGTTCGATAGGTCCGTGGGTGTCGATGAGGTGTTGGAACATGCCGCCCCGTCCGACGGCGGAGAACTGCATCGGGTCACCGACGAGGGCGACTCGCCAGTGTTTCTGGTCGGCGAGGATCGTGAGGTGTGCGAGGTGGCTGGTGGAGACCATCCCGGCCTCGTCGATGATGAGCGTTGATCCGGGCGGGAGGTTGAAGCGCCTCGACGGCCCGTCGGGGTGTCGGTGTTCGTAGAGCAGCTTGTCGATTGTGTCGGCTGCAACGCCGGTCTCTGAGGCGAGAACGTCGGCGGCTGCTGCGGACGGTGCGACACCAAACACCACACGCCGATCGGCCTGGAGCTGAGCGACAGCAGGGGAGAGAGCGGTGGTCTTTCCGGTGCCGGCTGGGCCGACGATCATGACGAGGTCGGCGTCACCGGCAACAGCTGCCGCAGCTTGGGACTGCGGCCCAGACAGTTCCACGTCCGACCGCGAAGCCGCTCGGGTGTTGGGGGTGCCTGGGACGTGGGAGCGGCGGTCGGCCCAGGCGGCGAGGTCGTCTTCTTGTTCGAGCACGAACTCGGTGGTGAGGGCCCGGTCGGTCGCGGGTTCAGAGTACGGACGCCCATCACGGCGGACCGTGTCGCCGTGAGGCACAGGTCGGGAGATGTCGACGCACTGCTCACCGATCGTGCGCTGGGTCCAGGTCTCGAGTTTGTCGACGAAGTCTGCGGTGTTCTGGATTGTGAAAGTGGGGAGCTGCCTGGCGATCTCGCGTGAGAGCTCGGCTGGCCGCCAAGACGACTGTGACTCCTCGAGCGCCTTCATCGCGCCGTTGCAGGCGATCTCCCAATTACGATCCGTCAACACCCGCCCGGCAATCCGGCCGATGACGAACCGCTCCAACTGCCCCGGCCCGATCCCCAGTTCGACGAGTTGTTCGGTCCAGTGGGTGTGGAGCTCAGCGGCGTTGACGTCCTTGGCTTTCACCGGTCGGGAGTCGGTGACGGCTTCGCGTTCCAGTCTCCATCGTTCGCGTGGTGTGGGGTCTCGGTCGAAGGTGTCAACGAACCGATCGATCTTGGCATCCAGACGTTTGTCGATCGCTGCGGTCCTGGTCGAGAACTCGGCCAACACCTCTGATGGGAAGTGGGCGATCTCGGCGATGCCGTTCACGACGGGTTCGAATTCGACACCGAGCCGGCGAGTGAGTTCGGTGCGCATGGTGGCGTGGTAGATCGCCGACGCCGTTCGTTGGTCGAGTTTGAGTGTTCGGGCGTCGAGGGCGAGCCATCGGCCGTCGGGGGATAGGACGCGGTTGGGGACCACGATGTGGGTGTGGAGTTGTGGGTCGAGGGCTCGGGAGGTGTGCTGCCGGAATGTGGCGGCCACGATCCCTTCGGCGTCGACGGTCGCTACCTCGCCTGCGATTCGGAATCGGGTGTGTGCGGTGCTCTGCACCCACTGGATGATCGCCGCCACGCCGGTGTCGTGCGATGCCAGAACGTCCGCACGCACCTGGTCGCTTCCGACGGCGAATAGGACCGACATCGACTTCGGTGCTGAGGCGGTGATGTCGAACCCGCGAACAGAGTTCTCCCCATACGCACGCCCCAACCGCAACGTCTCGTCGTGGGGGTAGGCGCCGGCCATCAGGTTCAAGAACTCGTCGTCACCAACCTCACCGCTGAGACCGAGGGCAGCGGCAGCTTTGCCGTGCCAGCGGCCCCGGGGCTCATCCGCGTCGAGGTAGTAATTCGGCAACGCATCCACGTAGTAGGAACCGGTGTCGGTTCCTTTGAGGGTGGTGACCCGAACCGTCATCGCCAAGCCTCGGGAAGGGTGTGGGAAGTTGCCCGGGAGAGCACAAGCGCAGCTGTGCACTCGTCTGTTCTTTGGGTGTTGGATCTTTCCCGAGGCATGCGCCGAGGGTGCGGTCGCTTGTCGAGGACGTATGTGAAAACGAACTCCATGCCATAGCTACGTGCATGCGACGGCTCTGTTTGTGACAAGAAATCGCGAGAAGCCGTCCTCGTCGGGGCTCGTTGTGGGTGGAAGGTGATCTCGCCTGGCCCCGACGATCGGGGACTGCTGCGGATGACCCCGGCGACGAGCCGCATCCCTTGGGAAGTGAAGCCCCGTCGCTCCTGTCCGCGGCGTGTCACTTCATCTTGCGGGGCCTTGCGATGTCTTCGGTTGAGGTCAGCGCATCAAGGTCGCCGACCGGCGTGCCGACGTCCAACGCCCAACCCGTCTCGTCCTTTACGATCGGAGGGTGCTGTACGACGTGTTTGTGTGTCATGCGAGTGAGGACAAGGACGATTTCGTTCGACCGCTCGTCGAACGGCTCAGGGAGGAGCACGTCGAGGTCTGGTACGACGAGTTCAGCCTGAGGGTCGGCGACAGCCTGCGGAGATCGATAGACGTCGGGCTACGCCAATCCCTGTTCGGGATCGTCGTGCTCAGCCCGCACTTCTTTGAGAAGCAATGGTCACAGTGGGAACTTGACGGCCTGGTTGCCCGGCAGAACGACGGTGCCAACGATGTGATCTTGCCGATCTGGCACGGAATTGACCGGAGCGACATCATGGCCTACGACATCCACGGTCAAATCGCTTCCCTTGAGGGTCTCGTCGGTCTCGTCGAGAGCCTTAGTGATGCTGACTTCGTGTTTTTGGGTGACTACATCAACAAGGGAAGGGCCTCTCGCGAGGTGCTCACGCTCCTTCTCGAACTCGAGACCGCAGGGCGAGCGACTGTCCTCGGCGGCAACCATGAGGCCGCCCTACTGGAGGCACTGGATACGGGGGAGGTGGCGAGCTTTCTCAGGATGGGAGGGGCGGCCACAATCCGCTCGTTCGTGGGGCCAAGAGTTGGACCGAACGTGACCGAAGGGTTCCGCAATTCCTTCCCTGACAACCTCGTGCAATTCCTACGCCGGATGCCCGACGCGTACGAAGACGAAGAGGTCATCGCTACTCATGCTGGAACAAGGACCGGGAAATTCTCCGTTTCTGCACACTCGTACGTAGGCCCAGTGCCACGAGTCGGTCCGATGGCGGCCGAAGTCGACACCGGGTGTGGATCCAAAGGCGGAATCCTGACGGCCTTCTTCTGGCCAGCTCGGACCTGGGTGCAGGTCGATGAGAACGGGAATCGAGTTCGGTCCGAGATCCGGTAGAGGATGGCTGATTCAAGAGGCTTCGATCGGCGACGTCAGCTTTCTTCCGCTCGTTGAACCAACCAAGCGGCTTTCTCCTCACCCTTTGCGTCTCGTATGCCTTGATTGAGTTCTAGACACTGTTGGGCCCAAGTTCGTTCGTCGGCTGAATTGCCGAGGGAGCGTGCGGCCTGAGCCATCAACCGAAGCGAGATCGCTTCGCCTCGTTGGTTCCCAGTGTTGCGGTTTATCGCACGAGCCCGTTCAGCATGGCTCAACGCGGATGTGGCATCGCTTTGGCGGATGCTGATCTGCGCCAGAAGAACTGCGCAATTCGCGCGAAGACTCGGCAGATCGCCAGTAAGGAGTTGCTCTGCTTCGCGTGCAAGGCCGTGAGCTTCGTCAAGGTTTTGGAGCGCCACCTCGGCTCTCGCCATGTTGATAAGCGATTGTGCTACGTCAGCAGGCGAACCGCTGTTGCGGCGAAGTTCAAGAGACTCTGAGAAGTGTTCGATGGCGGTGAATGGCCTACCCATGGCCTTCTCGGCAAGCCCGAGATCATCGAGAATCCGAGCCCGGACAATGGCCGCATCTTCAGATTCCGGGAGCATGTGAAGCGCTGCTTTGAGCTTCTCGATTGCCTCGAGCGGCTCCGACGCTTGGCGAAGGAGCCTTGCGTGAGCAGCGAAGACTTCGGCGGTGTGGATGTCCCAGAGCGCTCCGTGGTGGGCGGTCGCCACTTCGATTGCCCTAGCGGTTCTTTCCAAAGCTTCGTCGATCCGGCCCACCCTTGCGAGATGTTTCGCAAGCGCCAGCAATTCACCAGAACCACCAAGGTCAACTGCTCGCTCAAGCCGAGCGATTCCTAGGTCCACGACTCCTAGTGAGATCAGACGCTCGCCTTCCAGTCGAGCGGTTTGAGCTCCCAGCACGTCTAATCCTGACGCGGGAAGCAGGTTGACCGCTCGCACCACCTTGGCTTCAGAATTTGCCCATCCTCGCAGCCGTCTTCCGAGCCTCTCTTTGAGGTCGGCGGGATTCGAGGGGTTTTCATACAGGAGGGCGTGATGCTCTTCCATTGAGTGTCTGAGTGCTCGAACTTGATCTTCAGGCTCTCGACCGGGCATGAATGCAACCCAGATGTCGCGCATCGGACTCTCCGGCCTGCCAAGCGCCAACAGACCGGTGAACAGCTCCTCCTCGGTCCCGGATGAATAGCCAGTCTGGCCGCCAGGATTGCTGCCCCAGCGTTCCTTGAACATGACAATCATGAAGTCGCACGACTCCACGAAACGGTTGATCTCTGATTGGGGCCGGACCGTTGTGCCGCTGATATGTTCCCACCCGACCAGCGCAATCTCAGGAGTCTTGCGATCGGGCAACCCGTTGTACGCAGTCACCTCGTCTCGGATCACCTGACGTTCAGCGTCAAGGTCCCCGGGTGACGCAAGGAATACTCGGAATGGGCGCGGTGTAAGCACTTTGGGAACCTAGCCGTCGCTAGGTGGAGAGCTGGCCGATGTGCAAGTTGGCAGAAGCAGTCGCTGCGTGCCGAACCGCGTCCGTTAGTCGGTGAATCTGGGTTCCTTCCCGATGGCATAACCCTTGAAGGACTGCCGCGAGCCGTTGCGCTAGGGGGTCAGTTGCGTTTCAGGTCCAAATTCTTTGGCATCCTGGCCTCGATGGCCGCAGCGATCTCGGCGTCCCGGCTCTCGGAGGCTTTGAGGTAGCGGAGCGATGCATCGGACGAGGAGTGACCCATGCGGGACATGATCTCTCGAAGCGAAGCGCCGGCTGTTGCTGCCGATGTCCCGGCGAGATGCCGCAGATCGTGGAACCGCGTGGTGCTTGGAAGTCCAGCTTGCACCAACGCCTTCTTCCAGTACGGGGCGAAGTACCGGTTGAGCAGCGGGCTGCCCTTCAACGACGTGAAAACGAAGGCGTGCGGTTCATCTAAGGCGAACGTGTCGAGGTGATCGGCGAGTAGCTCGGCTGTGCTCGATGGGATCGAGACGGTTCGGTGAGCGGCGTTTGACTTCGGCGGGCCGAGCGTCGGCCCTTCTCCTCTGATGAACATGAGCGCTTGGTCGACTCGCAGTGTTCGTTCCTCGAGGTCGACGTTGGCCCGGGTGAGGCCGGTGAGTTCGCCGAAGCGAAGGCCTGAGGTTGCGGCCACCCACACGAGGGCGCTGAAGCGAGGTTCGATGACCGAGGCAAGCTTCTGCACGTCATCCCAATCGAGAGGCGGCCGCTCGGCCATCTGCTCGACGGCTGCGCCCTTGATGTGGACCGGGTTGACCCGGAGCAGTCCGTCGTCGACGGCGGTGTCCATCATCGTGCGGAACAGTCGGTAGATCTTCGCCACCGTGTTGGGGTGCTTCTTCGATTTGGCTTGCCGCCCATGCCACGAGCGAACAGCAGTGGGTGTGATCTTGCGCAGCTCGACGCTTTCGAACTCTTCGAGAATGTGGGCGAGCTGTGACTCGTAGGTGTCTCGAGTTCGTGGCCTAACGTCACGCGCCTCGAGCCAACGACGCGAGTAGTTGCCGAACGTTTCCCGACCGCTCGACGGGTCGACGTGACGTCCGCCGAGGATCTCGGTTTCCATCGTGGCGAGCCACGCTCGCGCCTCGGCCTTGGTGGCGAACGTGGTGTCCGCCGGCACCTGATTTCCGAGGCGGTAGTAGCGCGCCTGATAGCGCCCGCTCTTCAGTTTGCGAATGTTCCCGAACGGCCTGCTGGACCCCATGCGTGCCTACTGTTCTCCGTTGTTCTAGGCACACTCTAGGCACGGAGACTGGCTGGGTCCAGGGTGAATATGCCGATTGGGCACTCTGACCTGGGAGTTCATATGGAGCGGGTACGGGGAATCGAACCCCGGTATTCAGCTTGGGAAGCTGATGTTCTACCATTGAACTACACCCGCATAACCCTCCATGTTAGTCGCTGGTGCTGGGTGAATCGACCCCGCTGCGTGGCCTTCTGGCTCATTGCCTGCAGAGCTCGATAGGGCCAACCTTGGACCTGTTCGAACGAGGGAAGGGGGGCTCCTGTTGCCGCTGCGTCGCCAGCATGAGCTCGAATCGAGCATCTCTCGGTCAGCGGCGGAGCGATTGCATCGTCCGCTGACCGAGACGACTCTCTCGGTGCTGCTCGGCTTTGTGTTCCTGGCTTGCGTCGCCGTTGGCGCCCGCCTCGTCGCCGATCTGCCGCCAGCGTCGATCGCACAATCGTGGCTTCTCGCTTCGGCTGGCCGTTCGAATCTGCCACTCGTTCTCGCGGCGATTGCAGCGCTCGCCGGCTTGTGGCGATTCGGAAAAGGCTCGCTACTGATCTCTTGGGCCGAACTCGATCGGGGCCGAGCTCTTCAGGGCTTCAGCACCGCCTTGGTGTTCGTGTTGACCTGGCGGCACCTGGCTGCTGACTTCGACTATGCATACGGCCAGTGGTGGGCACTGGACCGGATCGGCCTCGTGCTGTTCGGCGCTCTCGCTGTCTGGCGCCCCGTTGCACTGTTGGCCTTCATCGTCCAGATCCGACTGCTGCAAGCGCCACTCCGCTCTGCGTTCGGCCTGGCGTCGGGGGCAACGCTTGACGACCTTCCGATCCTCGCCCTCATCGCTGTGGTAGCGACCGTGCTGGTCACCGTCGTGGTCGGCGATCGCAAGACACACGTGTTTGTCAATCTGATCGCAGCGGCGACCGCGGCTCAGTTCTTCGTGTCTGGACGGCGCAAGCTTGCCGATGGGTGGTTGGCTGACAATGACCTGTCGAACCTTCCGCTCAACGGTTACGCCCAGGGTTGGCTTGCCGCCGGTGATGGTTCGCTCGCTCGAGCACTGTCAGACTTCTTCGCTACGTTCCGCTGGCCGTTGCTCGTCGCCACCGTCGTGCTCGAAGTCGGCGCCGTCGTCTTGCTCGCACGACGACGAACACTGATGGTGGCACTCATCGGCTGGACCGGGTTTCACCTGTTCGTGTTCCTGAGCTACGGGTTCTCCTTCTTGGAGTGGGCCATGGTCGAGCTCGGCGTGGTTGCTCTGCTGTTCGGGGCAGCGGGTGCGATCTGGTCCAAACCAGCGTTCCGACCGCTGCCAGTCGTGCTCACAGTTGTTTTCGTTGTGTTCGGCGGCTTCATCTTCAAACCGCCGACCCTTGCCTGGTTCGACGGTCCGATGACCTACGCCTACGAGTTCAATGCCGTGGATGCCAATGGGAACGAACGCTTGTTGGTAGCCGACGACTTCGCACCCCACGAGGCGGCCGCTGCCTTCGGGTTCCTTCACCTCGGGCCGACGTCGCCACTCGCTGCTGGCTACGGGGCGCTCAATCGTGAGCGATTCGAGGATTTGACCGGTGTGGTCGATTGGGACGAGATCAGCGAACTCGAGTCGCCAGTTGCAGCGGAGGACCCGCGGCGTGATCAGGTCGTTGCCAACATCGAGCAGTTCTTACTGGCGTCGTGGAATGAGCCGTCGATCTTCGATCGACTGCCGCATGCGCCGACCCGCTACGCCACCGAGCGCGAGGGTCAGAACTACGTCGATGGAACCGCTCTGGTCTCACTTTCTGTCACGAGAGTCACCTCGCTGCGCACCGATGACGACGTCCTCATTCGTCGCGAAGAGGTGGTCGAGTTCACTGTCGTCGGCAATGAGGTCTCGGTCCAGTGGGTGGAACCACCCGCCTGAGGACGAGGTCTTGGGCCTATCCCTGGGTGGGCTTGCTCTCTCTTGCTGTTGATGTTGCGAGTCGAAAGCCAGAACATGAGGATTTTCGGAAACCGCCGACGCCTGACCGACGAGCGTCGATCCAGCTCTGCTGTCCAACGATCAACCCAACCGCATCCGCTCTTCTCCGATGCGCTCGACCATCTACCAAACGCCCGCTGGGCCGTTGCTTGCGTGGCGGAGTTTCGCACCGAAGGACGAGATGGACTTCGCGGAATCCTTCACCATGATGGTGCACTGTTGTGCTTCACCACGTGGGGAGGGGCCGAACGCTTCGTTGGGGCACCGATGGAGTTCTTGTGGCACCAAACAGCAGACGGCACTTTTCACATCACGGGCCGGGATGCCACGGTTCGTTTCTGTCGTCTCGCTCCGCTGTCGAGTTTCGTCCAGCATCCGCCGCCGTTCGCCGCTGCTGAAGATCAACCTCTCGCCGAGTCGCTGGCCGGCTGGATGGCAACTTGGGCGCCACCCCAGGTGTCGCCGCTAGCCTCTCCGATGTGATTCTGTCTGACCGCACCATTCGCGAAGAAGTAGCAGCCGGCCGCATCGTCATCGAGCCGTTCGAAGACAGAGCAATTCAGCCCTCATCTGTCGACCTTCGGCTCGACTCCTACTTTCGGGTTTTTCGCAACCACACGCTGAGCCACATCGACGTGAAGCAGAACCTCGAAGAACTCACCGAGCTCGTCGAGGCCTCTGACGAAGATCCTTTCATCCTGCACCCCGGAGAATTCGTACTCGGCTCGACTCTGGAGCGCGTGGCGATCCCGTCTGACCTCGTCGGCCGCATCGAGGGCAAGAGCTCGCTTGGTCGCCTCGGCCTGTTGATCCACACCACTGCCGGCTTCGTCGATGCCGGGTGGGACGGTCAGCTGACTCTTGAATTCTCCAATGTGGCGAGCCTGCCGATCACCCTCTACCCGGGGATGAAGATCGGCCAGATCAGCTTCATCCGGATGACGACCGATGCCGATCAGCCCTATGGCACCGGCAAGCTCGGCTCGAAGTACCAAGGGCAGAAGGGGCCTCGCCCCAGCCGCTACTGGGAGAACTTTGACCTCTAGCTTGAAGTCCTGATTCAGCCGACCTCCGGAAGTTACCGGCTGGTTGTGTTTCAATGGCCCTTATGCGAGCCCGCCACACCATCGTTGAACTCACCGAAGCCGACGATGCGCCGCTCTTCGACCTCGTCGACGGCATGGGTGATGACAGCGCGGTAGACGGCGACATCGAGTTGATCGATGCATCGGTTGCGCCACAGCCGATGCTGCCAACCCAGCTCGGCACCGATCGTCGGGCCGCTCGACCGTCAGGCTCTGCCGTCCCGGCGATTCAGCCGATCAACCAGCCAAAGCCGATGCTGCCCTGGGGTCTCGGCACCGATGGCTGGCCTCGATACAACAGCCGACTGGTTCGCTTGTTTGCGTCCGACCCCGGCGAGTTCACCGACGCAGCGGCCGGTGAGGACTGGGGCTGTCTCCGCCTCGCGCCAGACTGGCGACTGGCCAAGGCCAAACACCGGGCGACGCCCGGTTGGCCTCGGCTCATCGACGGCACCATACAAATGCCGTACCGGTCTCCGGTGCTCCGGGTTCAGTTGCAGATCCAACCGTTCCACGACCGGTACGCCCGTGTCGACATCATCTTGAAGTCTCGCCACCGCTGGCCTCGCCGCTACTTCGATGTGGCCTCGGTCTGCCTCACCCAGATGCAACGGCTGGAGCGGCCGCTCGCGCTCTCGCGCTGAACCTCTCAGCCGCCGAGAAGCGGGAGCATGTCGGTCATGGGGTGCTCGCTCGAGGGAATGGCGAAGAAGATGTGTGTCTTGCCATCGAGCTTGCAGCTGAGGTGGGGGCCGGGCAGTCCCTTCAGTGCTGGCGGCGTGTTCATGCCGGTCTTTGTTGTCAGCTCGACCTTGGTGACGTCTGACAACGGAATCGTGCGGGTCTTCTTGTGCTCGTCGAGCATCCCCCGCCCACCCTGGTTGTAGAGCTCGACGTTTGCTTCGATCTCTTCACGGAACTTGTCGACGACCTTGCCGCCGATGGCGTTGCCGATCTTGCTCCCGAGGGCGTCCTGGGCCATCTTTTCGGTGTAGAGCTGGCCCTCGTCGTAGGTGGAGAAGCCCTTCACCTTCAACTCGGCATGCGCTCCGCCCTTGCCCAGATACCCGAGCCACAGCGACGTGCCATCGAGCTCTGCTACGTAGGTGCTTGCGATGCCAGTCATGCCCTTGGGCCAGGCGACGCAGATGTTCGTGAACGTTGTCATTGTTTGGTTCCCTCCAAGCGGCCGAGCCGCTGTTTTGTTATTTCCGATGTTCGGGCTCAGTCGCCCGCGACGACATCTCCGGAGACAGCGTCTCCCGAGATGGTGAACGTGCGCTCACCACTCTCGATGGCCGCTTTGCGGGCGCCGTCGTCGACCGCTGCATTGGCCTCGCCGTTCTCGATCGCTTCGAGCACGTGCATGGCGATGTCGGCCACCTTGACCTCGGACTCTTCCTTGCCCTGGGCCTTCACACCGTCGTCCATCATGACGTAGCAGAAGGGGCAGGCCGTGGCGACGCGTGAGGCGCCGGTCTCGACGAGTTCCTTCGAACGCTCATCGTTGACCTTGGTGCCGATGTCTTCTTCCATCCACATGCGAGCGCCACCGGCGCCACAGCACATACCTTTGGTTCCGTTGCGACCCGCTTCGACGATCTGGATGCCCTTGAGGGATCCGATGACGTTGCGAGGGGCGAGGTACACGTCGTTGTGGCGACCGAGATAGCAGCTGTCGTGGTAGACAACCCGCTCCTCGAGCGTGGCCTCGGAGACGTCGAGCTTGCCTTCGCTGATCAGCCACTCGAGGAACTGGCTGTGGTGGACCACTTCGTAGTTGCCGCCGAGCTGCGGGTATTCGTTCTGCAGGGTGTTGAAGCAGTGCGGGCACTGCGTGATGATCTTCTTCACACCAATACCGTCGAGCGTGGCGATGTTCTGCTGAGCGAGCATCTGGAAGACGTATTCGTTGCCGCCACGGCGAGCGGAGTCTCCGGTGCAGAGCTCGGATGGGCCGAGAATGGCGAAGTCGATGCCAGCTCGGTCGAGCAGCTTCGACATGGCCTGGGTGACCTTCTGGTTCTTGTCATCGAACGAACCAGCGCAGCCAACCCAGTAGAGGTACTCGTGCTTGAGCGTCTCGGTCGGGTCGATGATGTCGACGTCGAGATCCTTGGCCCAGTCGGCCCTGGTGCTCTGGCTCATCGCCCAGGGGTTGCTCTGCTGTTCCATGGCCCGGAATGCCGACCCGAGTTCGCTCGGGAAGTCGGCCTCCATGAGCGTGAGGTGGCGACGCATGTCGAGGATCTTGTCGAGGATTTCGATGTTCACGGGGCAGATCTCGTCGCATGCCTTGCAGCTGGTGCAGGCCCAGACCTCTTCAGAGGTGATGCGCTCGAAGACCGAATCAGACTCGACCTTGATCTCGGCGATCACGCCAAGCGGAGGTGACACAGCGGGGGAGCCGGTGCGGGCCATGACTTCGCCGGTCTTCAGAACGATTTCGCGAGGGTCGAGCGGCTTACCGGTTGCGTGGGCCGGGCAAACCGACGTGCAACGGCCACACATGGTGCAAGCGTCGGTGTCCATGAGCTGCTTCCAGGTGAAGCTGTCGACGGTGTTGGCGCCGAAGTTCTCGAGGGCGGACTCACCAGCAACGAGGTCGGGCATGGCCTTCATGGCGCCCTTGGGGCGCTCACGATCCGAGAGGTACATGTTCAACGGTGAGGTGAACATGTGCCGCATCATGGTTCCGGGAATGATGATGATGAAAGCGAAGAACGTGAGGACGTGAGCGATCCACCAGGCCTGGTGCCAACCGGAGAGATTGCCAACATCCTCGACGAGGCGAGCCAGCGGCCAGCCGATGACGCTCCAGCGCTCGAACTCGGGGAAGCCCTGCTCGGCAATGCGGAAGGCTTCGGCGCCGAAGCCAGTGATGCCGATCGAGAGCAGGACGCCGTTGATCACGAGGTGTTCTGGCTTCGACTTGGTGGCAATGCGGTAAGGGCGCCAGCTGCGTGGGCCGTATCGGCGGGCAATGGCGAGGAGCATTCCGGCGACAAAGCCAGCCCCTGCGAGATCGCCGATGAGGGCGTAGCCCCGGTACACGTTGCCGTTGAGGAACTTCAGGCCCTCGGGGAGCACGTGGTTGATCTCGAGCACGGTGGTGACGCCGAGCAGGATCAAGAAGTTGAAGTAGATGAGGCTGTGCATGATGCCGGCCCCGGGCTCGCGGATGAGGGTCTGCATGTAGACGCCGGCGCGGAAGTCGCCCATGCGCTGCTTGAAGTTCTTGGGCGTGGTCGACCGGTCGTCCGGTGCACCTCGTTCCCAGTTCTTCACCCGATAGCTCAACTGGACGGAAGCCCAGAGGATCAACAGGGGCAGGGTCGAGTAGAAGACCAGTTTGAAGGAGGTCGGGATGTTCCCGAACACCTCTCGCTGGACTTCGGCATCATCGGTCCAGGCCAGGATCGTTGTGGCGATGCCAGAGGTGATGATGAGGCCGGCGACCAGCGCGCCAGCCAACACCCAGAGTTGGCTGGCCTTGACCCTGTTGTTTCCGGGATCGGTGGCCTTGAGTTCTTCTGAAGCGGGAGCGTCCATAGCGCCCAACAAGCTAGTACCTCAGCTCGGACATGCCCCAGCCAGTGCTAGTGATCGTTTGAAGATGTCCCCGGGGTCGGTCCCTCATCGAGCTCGGCTCTGGCTTGATCGAGCAGCTCGAGACGCTGGGACAACTCGGCCAATTGCGTCTGGACGTCGCCTGCGGACAGTTCGGCGGAGCGTTGAATCAGCTGAGCGGAAACGTTCTCGATCTGGTCCACTGCGGCGCTCAGTTCGGCGATGGCCGGACCCTTCAGCCGGTCGGCCATTCTCGAAGCAGCCACGAGCTGCTGCTCGATCTTGAGGGCTTCTCGTTCCACGACCTCAACGTTGGCCATCACGAGTGTGTCGTCCTCGGTTGCGTCGCGTAGCCCAGACATTGCTTTCCCCAGTCGCCGGTGGAGCTTGGCCTCGGGGGTGTGGGCTCCCGCCCAGCCGAGTGGCACTGCGCTGGGCGTTCCCGGCGAGATCTGCTGGCTGCGTTGGGTGTTCTGTTTGACGCGTTGCGCTCCGAGGGCGAGCGCTGCGCCTCCGACCGCAGCGCCAACAACGGCGATGAACAACACGGCGATGATGAACCCGCTCATCCGCCGGCAACCGATCGGATGACCAAGATGATGGCGATCAACAACACGACCGCAGCAATGGCGAAGCCGATCTTGACCTTGCTCCATGGGCGTTGGCCGTGCACCTCACCGGTCGCACCGTTCATGAATACCTGCCAGGGCTGGCCGTCGTAGATCACGGTCAGCAACCAGATCGGTAGCAACACGTGTTTGTACGTGACTGCCGACAGGTTCGTGTTCTTGCGATCGATCCGCTGCTGGTCGCCGCCGATGTCTCTGCGGATCGTGTGATCGATCTCGCTGGCCATACGGACCTTGGCTTCGTTGAAGCACTGGGTGACGTCATTGTCATAGGTCCGGCACAGGTGCCCGGCGATGTAGTCGGGTTGGTATGGCTGCAGGTTCTGAGTGGGCCAGGGTTCGAGCTCGTTGACGTACCTGGTTTCAAAGCCGGTGTTGGCGAGGATGGTCATGTCATCGAAGGAGTTGTGGACGTGGCCGGACACTCGATGCCAGCGAGTTTCGGTGACCGTTCGCTTGTTGTTGCCGCTACCGACGGTTCGAGTGTGGGTGGTGCCGCGCTGACCTTGGTAGGAGGTTGCCGCTTCGGCGTCATAGGTGAAATAGGCGGCGTACACGCTGGAGAACGAACCGTTGGTCGAGTACTTTTTGAACTCGGTTGGAGCAAACCAGCGCTTGTTCACCCACTTCTCGAGGAGGTCCTCTGCGACCTTTTCATCGAGCACAAACGGTAGGACACCGTCGACGTCGAGCCGGTCGGGCGCCTCGTGGATGTCTGACCGCTGGAGGGGTGTGGCGCAATACGGGCATCGAGTGGCCGTCGTGCTGCCGATGAAGGTGGTGTGGCCGCCACAGTTCTGGCACACGATCTCTTTCTCACCCTCGATGTGGCTCATTCCCTTGCCGGAAAGCGCCTTGATTGCGTATCGATCGAGAGCGTTTTCGTCCACCGACGCGTCAGCGGCGTGGACGATCTCCTCGGTGCTGCCGCAGTGGGGGCACTTCAACATCTGCTCAGAGATGTCGAACACGAAGTTTCCACCGCAGTTCGGGCATGGACGAACGTCGACGCCCTGCTGGTCGTTGTAGGTCTCGGGTTCAGACCTTGCCTCGGTGATGTCGGTGTACGCCGGCATCGGGTCGTTCAGTGGCGGAGGGTCGGTCAGGGGAGGTGGCCCACTGATTGCTTGCGGGCTGTTGAGCGGCGGCGGGGCAGGCGGCGCGGCCTGCCCTGGAACCGGAGGCGGGGAAGGCATCGACGGTGGCGCCGGCATGGCGGGTGGAGCCACCTGCGGTGTCGGTGGTGGGGTGGGGTCTGCTGGTGGTTCAGGAGAACCGCCGGGACGCTGTGGGGGCTGGATCGATCCCTCCATCGATGCCTCCTAGTTGCTCGGTGGAACGGGTGGCGGGGTGTTGCCAGGTAGTGGAGGCGGTGCCGCGAAGAGTTCAGCCAACGCCGGTACCTCGTTGGCCGCAGTCCAGCCGGCCATGCCGTTGGTCCAGACCAGGTCGGTCGGCTTCATCGTTCCATTGCTCAGGCCAGCTCGCATCTGCTCCATGTTGAACGGTCCGGCCTGCTCGCCGTTGAGGGCGACGTGGTACGAGGGAAGCGGTGGGGGCATCGCTGCGGCTGGCGCAGGTGCCGGCCCGCCCATCGAGCCCTGCAGGGTCTGCGCCATCTGGCCGGCCATGGCCATTCCCATGCCCATGCCCATCATGTCGCCCATCGCTCCACCGCCCCCAGGGTTGCTGGCGGCTGCGGTCATTGCGTCGGCGGCGGCAACCTGCTGCAGCTTGTTGACGTCGCTCACGTTGTCGATGTAGCCGGAGGTCTCCACACCCTTGGCCACGCCTCGCGTCATTGCCTCAGTGATCTCATCCGGCAGCGTGATGTTCATGTCCATGCTGGGGATGGCGAGGCCATATTCGTCGTCGACTCGTTCGGCGACGTACTCCCGCAGCTTCTCTGAAAGCGACCGCTGTTGGCCTTGCAGATCCAACGCTCCGAGGCCGGTTTCCATCACCATGTCGGAAAAGGCGGTGATGATCACTCGGCGGAGTAGTTCAGTGATCTCGTCGATCTCGACAGCGGAATCGGTCCCGATGATCTCGCGAAGGAAGATCGCAGGATCGTCGACCTTGACCGAGCACAGTCCGTTGGCCCGGATTTGGACCATCTTGAAGTCGGGGTCGCGCACCGTGACGGGCTGAGGCGTGCCCCACCGAAGGTCGGTCACGGGTCGGGTGTTGATGAAGTAGACCTCGCTGCGGAAGGGGGAATCGAAGCCGTACTTCCAGCCCTGCAAGGTGCTGAGCAGGGGCAGATTCTCGGACTCGAGGGTGTAGTGCCCGGGGTCGAATTGATCGGCGAGTTGGCCTCGGTAGACGAATACCGCCTTTTGCCCCTCGCGAACGATGAGTTCTGCCCCGTTCTTGATCTCGTTTTGGTAGCGCGGGTACCGCCACGCCAACGTCGAGCGCGAATCGTCGATCCACTCGATGATGTCGACAAGCTCATTCCGGAGCTTCTTCATCAATCCCATGTGAGGCCCTCCCTCTTTCTGTTCTGGACCGACTCCTGCTGGTCGGCCGTGCGGTGCTCTCGATCGAAGTGACCCTGCTGACCCGAAGCAACCATGTTGGCTCATCTATCGGCCGGCTGCAGGTTGCGTTGACAGAAACGGGTCCGATCCGGATTTGGTTCCCGGCTGCTTGGTTCATGTTGGCGAAACAATCGGGAAATATTGCCTCAGTACGTTCCTCTCCATGGACGTGGCACTCGTGCGTTGGCCAGAAGATGAGGCGAAGCGGCGGGAACTCCGCGCTGCGCACCGCCCTCGGCTTCTGATGGTTGACGAAAAAGCGCCGGCACCTGTTTCGGGTGATCCGCTCGAGGATTGGATCCGGCTCCCAGCCGACGATCGTGATCTGCGAGCTCGTCTGGATGCGCTCACATTGCGCAGTGGTGCCGAGGTCGACGTCTTTCCAGAGATCGACCGCGACGGCCTGCTCCGTATGAGTGATCAATGGGTGTCGTTGCCTCCAATCGAACAGCGGTTGGCGACGGCATTGCTCGACAAGCCATCGGCAGTGGTGTCGAGGGACGCGTTGGCGAAGGCCGGTTGGCCAGGAGAGACCGCCACTCGCAATGCCCTCGATGTCCACATGTTGCGGCTGCGGCGTCGAATTGAGCCTCTCGGATTGTCCATTCGGACAGTGCGGTCGAGGGGCTACGTGCTTGACGTCAAACCGCCAGTCATCGGCAATGGCGCCTCGGTTGACGCAGATGGGGGCTTCTCGGTTGACATAAGAAATGCGTCAGCTGAGCGTCGCTTGTAAGTAACAAAGACCTAACGAACCCGAAATCCGGGCCACATAACTTTCACATCCGCCCGGGAACCGTCCCGAGCGGGAGACAGGGAGATCTCGATGAAACGCAAGTTGTTCACAGCTGGGGCAGGCGCAGTAGCGCTCCTCGGACTGTTCGCCGGCACAGCCGGCGCCCAAGATGCCGAAGTTTACGAATGGACCACCCAGGACATTCTGGACAACACGTGGATCCTGATTGCTGCGGTCCTGGTGCTCTTCATGCAGGCCGGCTTCGCCTTGGTCGAGACGGGCATGACCCGGACCAAGAACGCCGGCAACATCATGATGAAGAACATGATGGACCTGTCGCTTGCAGGCATTGGCTTCTTCGTTGTCGGTTACGCCATTGCGTTCGGTGGTGCCGATTCTGACATCGCTGGCTTGGTCGGTACCGAGGGCTTCTTCCTCAAGGGCCTCGGCGACTACGAGGGAGGGCTCTCCACCGAGACGTTCTTCATCTTCCAGGTCGCCTTCGCCGGCGCTGCAGCCACCATCGCTTCCGGCGCCATGGCAGAGCGGACGAAGTTCTGGAGCTACGTGGTGTTCGCCATCGTCATGACCAGCTTCATCTACCCAGTGGTCGTGCACATGTTCTGGGGTGGCGGTCTCATCGCTGACCTCCAGATCGGCAACGCGAAGTTCGGCGACTTCGCCGGATCGACGATCGTCCACTCTGCTGGTGGTTGGGCTGCCCTCATGGGTGCGCTCTTCCTCGGACCACGCCTTGGCAAGTACGACAAGGACGGCAACCCCCGAGCGATCCCCGGTCACTCGATGCCGCTGGCCATCACCGGTGTGTTCATTCTCTTCATCGGTTGGTTCGGCTTCAACGGCGGCTCTGAGCTCGCCGCTGATGAGTTCGTCCCTGGCATCTTCGTCACCACGTTCCTGGCTGCCGTTGCTGGCGCCATCGGTGCCACTGCTGCCATCACCGCCATCACCAAGAAGCCTGATGTGGGCATGGCTGGCAACGGCTTGCTCGCTGGCCTCGTCAGCATCACCGCCGGTACCGGCACCATCACCCCCGTTGGTGCGGTCATTGTTGGCTTCATCGGCGGCGGTCTCGTCGTTGCCTCGGTCATCTTCATCGATCGCAAGGGCATTGACGATCCGGTCGGCGCAGTCAGCGTCCACGGCGTCTGCGGCGTCTGGGGCACCCTCGCTGTTGGCCTGTTCGCTGTGAACGGCGATGCCTTCGTCGACGCAGCCTTCCCGCTCGAGGACGGCACGGAGTACACCGCTTCCGGTCTGTTCTACGGCGGCGGCATCAACCAGCTTCTGGTCCAGCTCGCCGGTGTTGTCATCGTCGCTGCTTGGGTCTTGATCACGACCGGCATTCTCTTCAGCGTCTTGAAGGCCACCATGGGCCTCCGAGTGAGCGAACAAGAAGAGCGTGAAGGCCTTGACGTCCACGAACACGGCGCACCGGGCTACGCTCCCGATGTCACCGTCTCGGTCTGAGATCCAGGGGGATCTGAACCATGCAACTCATCACAGCCATCATCAAGCCACACATGCTCGACGAGGTGAAGGAAGCTCTTGCTGCCCTTGGCATCCAGGGCATGACCGTCACCGAGGTCAAGGGGTTTGGTCGCCAAGGCGGCCACACCGAGACCTATCGAGGCGCCGAATACAAAGTGGACTTCGTGCCCAAGGTGAAGGTCGAGATCGTCGTTGACGGTCCTGACGCAGCCAAGGCAACCGAAGCCATCGCTGGCGCAGCGCAGACCGGCAAGATCGGCGACGGCAAGATCTGGGTCACCCCGGTCGAGTCGCTCGTGCGAATCCGCACCGGAGAGGTTGGCGCCGACGCCGTCTGACGCTGGCCAGCCCTTCGGGTCGAGCAACAACTGAACAGCAAGCGTGACCGGGCGGGCCAGCGATGGCCCGCCCGATTCGCGCCCAAACCACGGGTTTCTGACCGTCAGTTTCGATGGTCGCGGCCCCGGGTTGTGCTCAAGAACTGTGCTCGAGCAGTCGATGGCCACGTCATGACCGTGATCGATGTTTCGCCAGTTGACTCAGCGAAGAGTCTCGAGACGCAGGGTCGGAAGTGGCTGGCGATCTCGTTCATCTTCTGCCCCTGCCACTTGCCGCTGATCATGGCGGTGCTTGGTGTCGTGTTCGGTGGCAGCGCCTTGGGAGCGTTGATTGGCCGAAACACGCTTGCGGTCGGACTGGTGTTCGGTGTCGTCTACGTTGCGCTGCTCGGTGTCGGATTCCGACATCTCCGGGCGGCGACCAAAAGGACCGACTGCAGCACCGGCGAGTGCGAAGTCTTGTTCTCGAAACCCTGATTCCGGCTGTTCAGTTTGGGGGTCATGCCCGATTCTGCAACCGACCGCCGTCGTAGGTTCAGCGACACACCACTAGCTCGCCACTTCCGGTTCGAGTCTTGAAGCGCTGCTTGTAGCGTCGCCGGGTGACCGATTCCGCTGTCGAAAAGCAGACCAGTAGCCCACTGCTCACGATCCTCGTCTTCGCAGCTTTGTCGGCCACGCTTTCCAGCGGCTACGGCGTGCTCTTCACCGTGGTCGGCGATTTCCGATCTGAGTACGACATCAGCGAGGCCATGGTCGGTTTCATCATCGGCATCGGCTTCTTCGCTGGATTCTTAGCTCAAGTTTTCATCGCGCCGATCGGCGATCGTGGCAGAGCTCGACAAGTCGTTGCCTTCGGAGTCCTCATCAATGTGGTTGGTCTCATCCTGATCGGCATCGGCGGCAGCGTGGAACTGATTTTGCTCGGCCGGTTTATCTCTGGGATTGGGATCGGGTCCGCTGCGCCGGCGATTCGCCGGATCGTGATCCTGGTCGATCCGGCGAACCTCGGGCGCAATCTCGGTTGGCTGCTCTCAGCTGATGTGTTCGGTTTTGCTCTCGGTCCAGCGGTTTCTGCGGTTCTCGTTGGCCCGTTTGGCCTCGCCGCACCGTTTCTCGTGATCGCGGCCCTCGCACTGATGCTGCTGCCCAACCTGTGGAGGGTCAACGTCAGAGAAGACAAGGCAGCGACCGCTCAACGGCTTGCCCTTGACCTCCTGTCAGACAAAGCGGTGGCCGGCGGTGTGATGCTTGGCGCCGGTGTGTTCTTGATGATCGGCGGCTTCGACGCACTTTGGGACGTTGTTCATGAAGACCTCGGAACGAATGACTTCATCGCCAACCTCGGCATCACCTTGTTCGCTCTTCCGCTGATCTTCCTGGGTCCCTATAGCGGCGTCCTTGCGCAGCGGGTCGGGCCGTTCATCATGGGTTCGATCGGCCTCGTTGCCGGAGCGTTCTTCATGACGTCCTACGGTCTTTTGCCAAGTGGCAACTGGATCTTTGCGTTTGCCATGTTCCATGCGGTCACCGATGGGCTCACGATCGCTGCCTCCGGTGTTGCCATCGGCCTTGCCGTGTCAGACGAGCGCCAGGCTGGGGCTCAGGGGCTGATCGGTGCTGCGCAGGCGATCACCGCTGGAACGACGGCGATCGTGGTTGGTGCGCTGTACGGCAGCGCTGGTCGGTTCGTGGCGTACAGCGCAACGGCGGCGGGCATTCTCGTCTGCGTAGCCATTGCGCTCTACTTGGGCCGCGATTTCCGGAGGGAAAGGAAAGCCGCAGCTGTTGCTGCCGCCAGCTGACCGTCAGGCGTAGCTGATGGCGTCAAGCACGTTCAGCCGTGATGCTCGGCGGGCCGGGAGCGCTGCGGCCAGCAGGCCAGCGAATCCACAGACCGCCACCAGAATGGCGATGCGGCTGAACGGGAATGCCAGAGTTGAAACGAAAGAGTCGGGAAGTCCTGAGAACCTCGAGGTGGAGGCCCGATTAGATTTGTGTCCAATCTCACACTCATCAAAGTTGATGGTGGTACACTCAACTAGTTATCATCTGTCCAACGTTGCCGATACTGTGACCAACTTCCGGTCGATTCGGCCGCAGATCTCGTTCACATCAACGAACCCCAAACCGATGCACTCGCGCATCAAGAAACCCCGAAAGAGGAACCCTCCCATGGCAAAAGCTGTAGGCATCGATCTCGGTACCACCAACTCCGTCGTCGCCGTTCTCGAGGCTGGCGAGCCCGTCGTCATCGCCAACGCCGAGGGCCAGCGCACCACCCCGTCAGTCGTCGCGTTCAGTAAGGACGACGCCGAAGTGCTGGTTGGCGAAGTTGCCAAGCGTCAGGCCATCACGAACCCCGACCGCACCATTCGCTCGGTGAAGCGTCACATGGGCACCAACTGGACCGTCGACATCGACGGCAAGAAGTACAACTCCCAGGAGATCAGCGCTCGCACGCTGATGAAGCTCAAGCGCGATGCCGAGGCCTACCTCGGTGAGGCCGTTACTCAGGCCGTCATCACTGTCCCCGCCTACTTCGACGATGCCCAGCGCACCGCCACAAAGGAAGCCGGCACGGTCGCAGGGCTCGAAGTCCTGCGCATCATCAACGAGCCCACTGCAGCCGCTCTGGCTTACGGCCTCGAGAAGGACAACGACGACCAGACCATCCTCGTGTTCGACCTCGGTGGCGGCACCTTCGACGTCTCCGTCCTCGAGATCGGCGATGGCGTCTTCGAGGTGAAGAGCACCTCTGGAGACACCCAACTCGGTGGCGACGACTGGGACGAAGCCATCATCAACTGGATGGTCTCCCAGTTCAAGAACGCTCACGGCGTCGATCTCGGGGCCGACAAGATGGCCGCTCAGCGTCTCAAGGAAGCTGCCGAGAAGGCCAAGATCGAGCTCTCGCAGACCCAGAGCACCTCGATCAACCTTCCGTTCATCACCGCCACTGCTGACGGCCCGCTCCACCTCGAAGAGACACTGTCTCGCTCGAAGTTCCAGGAGCTCACCTCCGACCTGCTTGCTCGGGTGAAGAAGCCCTTCGAGGCAGCCATCAAGGACGCTGGTCTCAAGCAGTCCGACATCGATCACGTCGTCATGGTGGGCGGCTCGACCCGCATGCCCGCCGTCACCGAGCTCGTCGAGTCGATGACCGGCAAGGAAGCCAACAAGACCGTCAACCCCGACGAAGTCGTCGCCATTGGCGCCGCAGTCCAGGCCGGTGTGCTCAAGGGCGACGTCAAGGACGTTCTGCTCCTCGACGTCACCCCGCTCAGCCTCGGTATCGAGACCAAGGGTTCGGTCATGCACAAGCTGATCGAGCGCAACACCACGATCCCTACCCGTCGCACCGAGACTTTCACCACGGCAGAAGACAGCCAGCCGTCGGTCGAGATCCACGTGCTGCAAGGCGAGCGTGAGATGGCGTCGTACAACAAGACGCTGGGCAAGTTCCAGCTCGTCGACCTGCCGCCCGCCCCTCGCGGTGTGCCGCAGATCGAGGTCACCTTCGACATCGACGCCAACGGCATCGTGCACGTCAGCGCCAAGGATCGGGCAACCAATAAAGAACAGTCGATCACGATCACTGGCCAATCGAGCATGTCGAAAGAGGACATCGAGCAGATGGTCAAAGATGCTGAGGCTCACGCCGAGGAAGACAAGCAGCGCAAGGAGGAGGCCGAGATCCGCAACAACGCAGACAGCCTCGTTTACCAGGCGGAGAAGCTGCTGCGTGATAACGCCGAGACGCTATCGGATGAGGACAAGAACTCGATGGAAGAGCCGCTCGCCGAGCTGAAGACTGCGATCGCTGGCGACAATCTCGAAGAGATCAAGGACGCCACCGACAAAGTCATGGGCGTCATGCAGACCGTCGGCGCCAAGATGTACGAAGCCGCCGCTGCAGAGGCAGAGGGCGAAGCCGCTGATGCCCCGGATGACGACGAAGTCGTCGACGCCGAGATCGTCGAGGACGATGAGGACGGCGAGGCCTGATGTCAGACACGCCTGAGACTCCCGGGGCCGGCGACGCCGCCGACCCCGGTTTTGGCGGCGGTGCTGACAACGCTTCGGCAGCGGAAGCAGCCGCCGAGGCCATTGTCGAAGAAGCCGCCGCTGCCATCTCGGTGGAGGATCTCGTGGCTGATCTCGAACGAGTCAGCAGCGA
>CAYGQE010000029.1:0-59756 GCA_964351995.1 uncultured Acidimicrobiaceae bacterium
GGTGTGGAGAGCTCGGTGGGCGGTTCCGTCCTTTGCGATTGCGTCAGCGGCGCTTCTTGCCCAGTTGGCCGCAGCATTCGCCGACGATTCGATCTCGGTGTCAGGCTGGAACGAGGCCTTCCACCTCGTGCTGTTGCTGACCACGCTGATGATCGGGGCATGCGGGCTCTGGCTCAAGCCGATGCCGGCCGGCGGTGGGCGACGTCATCAGCAGTGACCACCAGGCAGGTGGAGTTGTGGTAGGGCGCGCCTAGCCTTGGGAGTTGGACTGTCGCCCGCCCGCGGACGGTGGTCCATCGCTACCCACACTGCGTGGGCTTCAACGAACAAAGAGAGTCCGTCATCGCAAAGTCCAAAGAAGATGCCATCGTGCTGGAAGGCACCATCGTCGAGTCCCTCCCGAACGCCATGTTCCGGGTCGAACTCGAGAATGGTCACTCCGTACTGGGACACATCTCCGGAAAGATGCGTCGTCACTACATTCGCATCCTGCCCGGCGACAAAGTCCAGGTGGAGCTCACTCCGTACGACCTCACTCGAGGACGCATCACCTACCGCTACAAGTAGTCGACGGCTCCGCGGGCTTCGCCCGTTCGTCCATGCGCCACCGATCGATGTCCGCAATCGCCAGCCCGGCGGTTCGCAGATGGACGTCGATCGACCGCTTCCTGCGATCTGATCCATCGCGCCACTCAAACGGCACCCCGTCGTGACGGGGACCAAGAAACGGAACAGCAAGTGAAAGTTCGACCGAGCGTCAAGAAGATTTGCGAGAATTGCAAAGTGATCCGCCGCCGTGGGCGCGTGATGGTCATTTGCGAGAACCCTCGCCACAAGCAGAGGCAGGGCTAACTGATGGCACGTATCGCAGGTGTGGACATTCCACGCGAAAAGCAGGTGCAGATCTCTCTCACCTACATCTTTGGGGTGGGAAACACCACCGCCAAGAAGGTGCTCGAAGGCACCAGCATCGACCCCACCACGCGGGTCAAGGACCTCACCGAGGCCGAGGTCATGCAGATCCGAGCCTTCATTGACGAGAACTGCAAGACCGAGGGTGACCTTCGTCGCCAGGTGTCGCAGGACATCAAGCGCAAGATGGAGATTGGTTGCCATCAGGGCATCCGTCACCGCAAGGGTCTTCCCGTTCACGGTCAGCGCACGCAGACCAACGCACGCACCCGCAAGGGTCCCAAGCGCACAGTCGCTGGCAAGAAGAAGGTGGCCAAGTAATGGCGAAACCAGCAGCGGGCGGTCGTCGCCCGAAGAAGAAAGAACGCAAGAACGTCACCCACGGTGTCGCTCACATCAAGTCGAGCTTCAACAACACCATCGTGGCCATCACCGACCAAGAGGGCCACGTGCTTTCCTGGGCGTCGGCCGGCAACGTCGGTTTCAAGGGTTCGCGTAAGAGCACCCCGTTCGCCGCTCAGATGGCCGCCGAGGCTTGCGCCCGTCGGGCCATGGAGCACGGTGTTCGCAAGGTCGATGTGCAGGTGAAGGGCCCCGGTTCGGGCCGCGAAACCGCCATCCGCTCCATCCAGAATGCCGGGATTGAAGTCACCGGTATCAAGGATGTCACCCCCGTCCCCCACAACGGCTGCCGCCCTCCCAAGCGGCGCCGGGTCTGAGAGGAGCCACTCATGTCTCGTTACACCGGCCCTCGCGCCCGCGTTTCCCGCCGTCTCGGCACCAACATCTTCGGCACCCGTGGTGAAGCGGCTGCGCTCGAAAAGCGCCCGTATCCCCCCGGCGTTCACGGTCGCACCCGCCGCCGTGGCAACAACAACACCGAGTACCTCTTCCAGCTGCAGGAGAAGCAGAAAGCTCGCCTCTCCTACGGTCTGAACGAGCGCCAGTTCCGCACCGTCTACGACGAGGCCGTCCGTCGGCCCGGCGTCACCGGTGAGAACATGCTTCGTCTGCTCGAGCTCCGGCTCGACAACGTGCTGTATCGCGCTGGTCTTGGAGCCACCCGGCCTCAGGCCCGTCAGTTCGTCAGCCATGGCCACGTCAATGTCAACGGCAAGCGGGTCAACATCCCGTCCTACCGAGTCCGCAAGGGCGACGTCATCTCCATTCGTGACAAGACCAAGGACAACGCCATCATCCAGTGGAACAAAGACGTGCTCGATCGCACGGCTCCCTCTTGGCTCGACATGGGCGACGACGGCCTCTCCGTCACCGTCTACAGCGAACCCCTCCGCGAACAGATCGACGTTCCGCTGCGTGAGCAGCTCATCGTCGAGCTGTACAGCAAGTAGAGGACCGCATCATGAACCCCGCAGCCATCAATACTGCAGACGTGAAGTTGGAAGGAACGCCATGCTGGTAATTCAGCGGCCAACAGTAGAGCAACTCGACGACGGCGAAAGCAGCCACGGACAGTTTGCAATCGGCCCCCTCGAGCCCGGATTCGGCCACACGATCGGCAACTCGCTTCGGCGAACCCTGCTGTCGTCGGTCCCCGGAGCCGCCATCACCTCGGTGCGCTTCGATGATGCTCTCCATGAGTTCGACACCATCGCCGGTGCGATTGAAGATGTCACCGACATCATCTTGAACCTCAAAGACATCGTGGTCACTTCTGAATCGGACGAGCCGATCACGTTGCGTCTCGACGCTCGTGGTCCTGGCGATGTCACCGCTGGTGACATCTCCTGCCCGGCTGAGGTCGAAGTTCTCACTGAGGACATCCACCTCGCCAAGCTCGACGCAAAGGGCCGTCTCGCCATTGACCTCGTGGTCGAGCGTGGTCGCGGATGGCGTAACTCCAAGACCGTCCCGCCCGGAACGACCATTGGTGTCATTCCGATCGACGCGATCTTCTCGCCCGTTCGCCGTGTGTCGGTGTCGGTCGAGCCCGTGCGTGTCGAGATGAGCACCGACTTCGATCGTGCGATCATCGACATCGAGACCGATGGCTCGATCACCCCTCGCGATGCGCTGGCCTCGGCGGGTGCTACGCTTCGGTCACTGATCCAGCTCGTCGAAGAGATGAGCGACGAGCCGGAAGGCCTCACCCTCGGTGAAGCCCCCGCCGCCGCATCGGGCTCGCCCGATCTCGACTTGCCCATCGAGGACCTCGATCTCTCGGAGCGTCCCCGGAACTGCCTCAAGCGTGCCCAGGTCAACTCTGTGGGCGAGCTGCTGCAGAAGACAGAAGACGATCTCCTCGCCATCACGAACTTCGGACAGAAGTCGCTGGACGAGGTCATCGTGAAGCTTGATGAGCGTGGCCTGTCGCTGCGCGGATCGCGAGGCTGAGATGCAGGGACGTCCAAGAAAGGCCACCCGCTTCGGCGGTTCGGCCCAACACCAGAAGTTGATGATGGCAAACCTCGTCGCGTCGCTCGTCGCCGCTGAGGGCATCGTCACCACCGAAGCCAAGGCGAAGGCCGTTCGGCCGATTGCCGAGAAGGTCATCACCAAGGCAAAGAAGGGTGGCCTGCACAACTACCGTCAGGTCCTCGCTTACCTCGGTGATGTCGAGATGACCACCAAGCTGTTCGAAGATGTCGGCCCTCGCTACGTCGAGCGCCCGGGTGGCTACACCCGCATTCTCAAGCTCGGTCCACGCCAGGGCGACAACGCCCCTATGGCAAAGATCGAACTGGTCTGACACTGACGTGTCGAGCCCAGGCTCGTTCTGGCAGCCAGAAGCGTCACGAGTGACGCTTTCAGCTGTCAGAAGCACGTCGTTGGTGCACCTGCGATGCAGGAACTGACACTGTTCGACGAAGATGATGACGAAACGAACGGGCCCGAGGGCCCGTTCGTTCGCGTTCGGTTGACCATCGCCTACGACGGCACAGACTTCCGGGGGCTCGCTCCGAACCTCGGCGTTCGCACGGTTGTCGGTGAGCTCGTTCGGGTGCTGTCGCCCTTGCTCGGGCACCCCCCAGACATCGTGATGTCTGGGCGCACCGATGCCGGTGTGCACGCGGCCGAACAGGTCCTGAGCTTCGATGTTCGGGCCGACATGGTCGAGTCTGGCAAGGTGCAGATGCGGGGCATCTCGAACGTCATCAACCGGCGGCTCGGACCAGAGGTCGTGGCCACCGACGTTCGCCTTGCCGAACCCGGCTTCAGCGCTCGCTACGACGCCATCGGGCGGCGCTACCAATACCACGTGGTCAACCAGCCGGTGGCCGACCCGTTCAGTGCTCGCACGGCGTGGTGGGTTCCGCAACCCCTCAACGTTGCGTTGATGCAGTTGGCGTGTGACCCCTTCCTGGGGATGCATGACTTCTCCTCGTTCTGCAAGCGGCCGAAGGTGGGTCCGGGCGAAGAGCCGATCTCCTTGGTCCGCCGACTCGACGAAGCCAAGTGGACCGATCTCGGCGACGGTCGGCTGGTGTTCGACATCACCGGCTCGGCGTTCTGCCACCAGATGGTGCGGAGCATCGTTGGATTCCACGTGTCGGTCGGCCGCGGCAAACGCAGCGCCGGTGAGGTGCGGGAGGTGCTCGACGCGAGAGATCGCCAGCCAGCCGAGCCCGCTGCGCCACCACACGGCCTCACCTTGGTCCAAGTCCTCTACCCCTAGTCCCAGCGTTGCGAACCCCGGGTTACTGACCCTCAGTTTTGACGGTGTCAGCCCCCGGTTCGGGCTCTCTGGTTCGGGCTCTCTGGTTCGGGCTCTCTGGTTCGTAGAGCGGTAGCGTCCGGGTTGCGTTCCCGGCAACAATCGCGACGCCGCTCTCTACGGCAATGGGTGGTCTCTCTGGATCATCGTGCTTACTTGCAGCGCGACTTGTTCCGTAGTCCAAGCGGTGAGCCACAAACCGCTGCAACCTCCAGTCTTGATCTACGAGGGCGACCTCGACGGACCAACGATCGAACTCGCTGGAAGTGTTCCCGACACGGCGCGTTGGTCGGGCACGCTCGTGCCGGAGTTCGAGATCGAGATGACGCGCATCGAGCAGCGTGAACCGACACTGATTGCCTGGGATGTCGAGATCGAGGTCACCCGGACCAGTGCCGATCGATGGCGCTGGGCTGGGACCTACCCAACTCGGAGCGTCATCCAAGCTGGAGACCCCGGCGAGTTGTCACCCGAAGAGATGCTCGAGAGCTACCGCTCTGCGTCTGACGTTGTCGCCCACATCGAGGTGGACGCGCTGGGCGTGGTTCATGAATCGTCGGTGGAAGGCCTGGACGAACTCGGATTGTCACCGGGGGATCGAGAACAGGCCGAAGCCAATCTCGGGCCAGTGTCGTTGGCGGGTCTTCCGCTGTTCGCTCCTCCCGGCCGCCTCGGACGAGGTGCGATGTGGAGCCGCCCCGCGGAGACCCTGGACGGGCGGGACGCAAGCACGCAGTTCGTCCTCGTCGCAGTCGATGGTGAGACGTATCGAGTTGAGCGCAGCATTGCCCCGACATCAGTGAACGACGGGGACTTCATCATGTGCGGGTCAGGTCATGCGATCGGGACGGTCGGTCTCGTGGCACCCACCGACGCTCAGATGACGTTTCTCACCACAGATCACAAGCCCAAGACCGGCCGCGTCGACCTTGTGGCATCCCGGCAAACGCTTTCGGTCCGAGGGCGATGAGCCGGAATTCGTTCAATTGCCTGACTGTGTCTTGGGTCACGCCAGCCTGATGGCGTAAGGTGGTTGGCACTGACTGTCTGAGGGGGAACTCATGACTGCAACCGAACCGGTCAACGACTGGGCCAACGATTTCGACATCTTCGATCAGGGCTTCGTCGACGATCCGTACCCGATCTGGAAAGACCTCCGCGAACAGGGCTGCCCGTTCGCGAAGACCGAACGACGCCAGACCACGTTCATGCCAACGACGTTCGAAGGAACTCGACAAGTAGCAGCGAACACCGACGAGTGGTCCTCGTACTCGGTGTCGGTGACGCCAACGCCGGTCACCTACGACGACCAGGGCAATCGTCTTCGCTCGATCATTGCCTCCGATGCGCCTGAGCACACCGACGAGCGGCGCCTCATGCTCCCGTTCTTCGCCCCGAAGTCGGTCGAGAAGTACCGCGAGCACACCCAAGAACTCTGTCGCAGCTTGATTCGAGGTTTCATCGAAGATGGCAAAGCCGACTTCGCCGAGGACTACGCCCGCCAGATCCCGCCCCGCATCATCGCCGCCATTCTCGGTATCGATCCCGAGATGTCCGATGACTTCACCACCTGGGTGCAGGGCGTTCTGGAGTTGGGCCTACAAGACGACGAGCTGCGCGAGCACTACTCCGAGATCATCCGCAATTTCTTCGTCGGCGAGATCAAGAACCGCATGGAAAATCCAGGCGATGACCTCATCTCGTTCTTGCTCGGCACTGAGCTGAACGGTGAACCGGTGCCGATGCATGTCATCCGGGGCAATGTCGGGCTGATGCTCGTTGCCGGTATCGACACCACCTGGAGCTCGATCGGGTCAGCGCTGTGGCACCTGGCTACGCATCCTGAAGACCGAAAGCGTCTGGTCGAAGAGCCCGAACTCATTCCGACCGCAGTCGAAGAGTTTCTCCGTGCTTACTCTCCGGTGAGCATGGCCCGCATCGCCAAGGAAGACACGATGCTCGGTGACCGCGAGGTCAAGAAGGGCGATCGCGTGATTCTGTCGTTCCCGGCGGCGAATCGTGATCCGGCAGCATTCGAAAACCCTGAAGAGGTCATCATCGATCGCGAGCGCAATCGGCACGTGGCCTTTGGTTCCGGTATCCATCGCTGCGCAGGATCGAACCTCGCTCGCATGGAAATGCAGGTGGCCATCGAGGAAATGCTTCGCATGATCCCCGAGTTCGAGCTGGAAGAAGGCGGCGAAGTCACCTGGGCCGGCGGTCAAGTCCGTGGCCCGCGCAACATCCCCGCCACCTTCCCCACCCACCAACCGCTCTGAGCCAGAACGCAGCGAGGACCCGCCGTGCGAGTGATTGTTGATCTGTGCGTCGTGCCTATCGGGGTGGGCGTCTCGGTCTCGTCCCACATCGCAGCTTGTCAGCAGGTGTTGGTCGAGGCAGGTCTGGAGCATCAGCTTCACGCATACGGGACCAACATCGAAGGAGATTGGGACGACGTGATGGCAGCAGTCAAGCGCTGCCACGACGTCGTGCACGAGATGGGCGCACCGAGAATCTCGACGTCACTCAAGATCGGCACGCGGACCGATCGAGAGCAGTCGATCGATGGCAAGGTGGGCAGCGTGCACGACAAGTTGTGACTCGCGTCGTTCCCTGATCCGAAGCATTCACAGGGTCCACGTCTGCAAGGTGGGAAGCTGGTAGCGCCGAACTATGCTCTTGTGTCGGCTCATGCCGCCCTTTTTCATCTCGTCCCAATCTCACTCGCTGAGTGAGCAACCGAGCAGGTTCTGCAGTGAAGACGTACAGCCCAAAGAAGTCTGAGATCGAGCGCGATTGGTTCGTTGTGGATGCTGAGGGTCTCACCCTTGGCCGCATGGCCACCGAGATCGCTCGCATCCTGCGTGGCAAGCACAAGCCCACGTTTGCACCGCACATGGACATGGGCGACCACGTCATCGTGATCAACGCTGCCAAGATCGTGCTCAGCTCCAACAAGGTCGAGCGCAAGCTGGTACACCATCACTCCGGCTACCCGGGCGGTCTCACCACGCGTACGTACCAGGAGTCGATGGACCGCAAGCCGGCCGACACCGTTCGCAAGTCGATCACCGGCATGCTTCCCCACAACCGCCTTGGTGCCCAGATGGCCACCAAGCTCAAGGTCTACGCCGGTGCTGATCATCCCCACGGCGCTCAGATGCCGTCCGTTCTCGAGATTCCCGGCGCTCGCCGAGAGGTAAAGTCATGACCGTCACGCAGACCACCGGCCGCCGCAAGCAGGCCATCGCCCGAGTCCGTCTCCAAGACGGCACCGGCAAGATCACCGCCAACGGCCGTGCCTTCGACGACTACTTCCCCTCCAGCGTGCACCGTCAGCTCATCACTGAGCCGCTTCGTGTCGCTGCTCAGGAAGAGTCGTTCGACATCGACGTCACCCTCGACGGTGGCGGTCTTTCCGGCCAGGCTGGCGCTTTCCGCCTCGGCATCGCCCGTGCGCTGATCCTGCTCGATCCCGAGCTTCGCGGCGCGGTCAAGGCTGAGGGTCTCCTCACTCGCGACCCCCGCAAGAAGGAATCGAAGAAGTACGGCCTCAAGAAGGCTCGTAAGGCTCCGCAGTACTCGAAGCGCTAGACGCTTGCAGGTGGGCGGCACGAACGACGAAGTGCATCTTCCTCGTTTCGGCACCGATGGTGTCCGCGGAGTCGCCAACACAGACTTGACTCCAGACGTCGCCTTGGCACTTGCCAGGGCGGCGTCGGGCGTTTTGGCCTCGAACCCCGGTGGCGTTGGGCGACAGCGAGTCGTCATCGGCCGAGACACTCGCCGCTCCGGTCTCATGCTCGAAGCGGCCCTGGTGGCCGGCTACACCGCCTGCGGTCTCGACGTCGAGTTGCTGGGCGTAGTGCCGACACCGGCGGTTGCCGTTGCCTCGGCGACCTTGCACGCCCAGGGCGTCATGATCTCTGCTTCCCACAATCCCTTCGCCGACAACGGCATCAAGCTCTTTGCCCCCGGAGGCGCCAAGCTCGACGACGCCACCGAGTCGCGGATCGAGCAAGCGATGCACGGTCATCTTCTGGGGGCGGCCACCACAAACGCTGCGCTCGGGAGCGAGGTCGGCATCGTGGAAGCCAGCACCTCGTTGCAGAGATGGATCGACGCTGTCACCGCCTCGGTCGATGGTCGTCGGTTCGAGCATCGTTCGGTCGTGCTCGACTGTGCCAACGGCTCTGCCTACCGAGTGGGACCCCAGATCTTCGAAGCACTCGGGGCGAAGGTCACGGTGATCGGTGCATCACCGGATGGGATGAACATCAACGCCCAGTCTGGTTCGACGCACCCCGCTGCCCTGCAACAGCGAGTCATTCACGAAGGGGCCGACCTCGGTTTGGCGTTCGACGGCGATGCCGACCGATTGATTGCGGTCGATGAGACCGGTGCCCTGGTCGACGGCGATCACATTCTTGGCATGCTCGCCAACGATTGGAAGTCCACGGGCAAGCTCCACGCTGACACCGTGGTGGTCACGGTCATGAGCAACCTCGGCTTCCGTTTGGCCATGGCCGAGAGCGGTGTGAACGTCATCGAGACCAAGGTCGGCGATCGTTACGTGTTGGAAGCGCTCAATGCTGGTGTGGACGGCAGGTCGTACTCATTGGGCGGCGAGCAGTCTGGGCACGTGATCTGTCGAGACATCGCCTCGACCGGTGATGGCGTGCTGGCAGGTATTCAACTCCTCGATGCGCTCGATCGTGCTGGCACCGGGTTGCATGAATTGGCCCGTGCCACCATGACCACGTATCCCCAGGTGCTCAAGAACGTTCGTCTGGCCAAGCGTGAGCCCAACGTTGCTGAACTCCTGGCCGACGTGGTTGCGGAAGCCGAAACTGAGCTCGGCGAGCAAGGTCGTGTGCTTGTTCGACCCTCAGGGACCGAACCGCTCGTGCGCATCATGGTCGAGCACCTCGATGCCGACACCGCCGACCGTGTGTGTGACGGGCTGGTGGCCGTGGCCGCCGAGCGCGTCGGAGTCGAGTCGTAGCGGACAACCAATGCAGTCCCTGAGGCGTCTGACTCATCATGGCCGTCCCGACGGTCGCTGATCCATAGACTCGCTCGAGACTCAGGCGGCCTTCGCCGGAAGAGAGAACCACCATGTGCGGCATCATCGCCATCGTTCGGCGCCGAACGAATCGTGCCCTCCCAGATTCCCAAGACCTGATCGAGCGTTGCGCCGCTGCGGTCGCCGCGCTGCCAGCAGCAGGAGCTGATGACCTCGGTGCCGCCCTCGCTGCGTCGGCGGTCGAACTGGCCGACGTCGACCGGGAGCTTCGAGGCGAAGCCGGCCTTCGCACCATGCTTTCTGATCGTGCACTCGTCATCGGACTCGATGCGCTGATGGCCGACGCTCAGAACTCACTTCGAATCATCGAAGATCACCTCGACGTCGTCGGTGCCACGCTGAGCAATCTCGAAGCCGTCAATGCCACGCTCATCCAAGCCAAAGACGCCGCCTGGTCGATCGAGCGCGATCGACTGCGCACGGCTCGGGCCGTCGAGGCGCTCACCGACCGCGACCCATCCACTGCCTCGATCGCAGCGTTCCTCAGTATCCAGCAGGCACTGAGTGCTCTCGATCGGCTCGAAGTTCGCGGTCGCGACAGCGCAGGCGTTCATGTTCTGGTGCGTGGTCATGCACTGGATCTGGCTGACCCGGTCGTGGCCGCCATCGTGGCCAAGCGCCAAGCCGATCCGCTCTTCACCGACGGCGCCGTTCGAAATCCCGACGGTCAGCTCAGCTTCATCTACAAAGCTGCTGCCGAGATCGGTGAGTTGGGCGACAACACTGCGGCCATGCGGGCCGCCATCACCAGCGATGAGCTGCTCCACCGTGCGTTGCGAGCCGAGACCGCAGAGGTCACTGTGCTCGGTCACACTCGCTGGGCATCGGTTGGCATCATCAGTGAGCCCAACGCCCACCCGGTGAATTCCGACGAGCTCGAACAACTCGGGGGTGACAGGCCTTACGTCACGGCGACGCTGAACGGTGATGTCGACAATTTCGCCGACCTGATCGCTCTCGAGAAGTTGCAGATTGCTGGCGAGATCACGACCGACGCAAAGGTGATTCCCACCCTCGTGAGTCGCACGATCGAGCAGGGTCATGAACTCGATGAAGCCGTCCGGCGCACGGTTGCCCAGTTCGAGGGATCTGTCGCCATCGGCATCAGCACCAGCGCCGCACCTGACGATGTTCACTTGGCTCTGCGAGGCAGCGGCCAGGGTGTGTTCGTTGGCCAAGCCGAGGACTGTTTCGTCATTGCCTCTGAGCCTTACGGCGTGGTCGAGGATGCCCACAGTTATCTGCGCATGGATGGCGAGACCGCGGCCAACCCAGAGAACCCGACAGCCAGCCGCGGCCAGATCATTCGCGTGTCGGGCCGCCTCGCCGGCGAGCGAGCCGGCCTGCATCGCTTCTCCTACGATTCAACGCCGCTGCCGATTGATGACAGTGAGTGGCTGCCGCCGGCGGTCACCACGCGCGACATCGACCGAGGCGACTACCGGCACTATCTCCTGAAGGAGATCACCGAGTCGCCGAACTCGTTCGGGAAGACCCTGCGCGGTCGCCTGGTCGACATCGATGACGAGCTCGAAGTGAAGCTCAGCCAGGAGACCCTGTCGGAGTCGGTCCAGCGTCGCATTGCAGATGGAACGTTCTCTCGCGTGCTCGTGATCGGCCAGGGCACCGCTGCGGTTGCTGGCGAGGCGGTGGCTGCTGCGTTCGACTGGGCACTGGATGGGTCGGGTGTTCAGGTCGAGAAGTCGACGGCCACCGAGCTGTCAGGGTTCGGCCTCGACGACGACATGTCCTCGACGCTCGTGGTTGCCATCAGCCAGTCCGGCACCACCACCGACACCAACCGCACGGTCGACCTCGCTCGTAGTCGCGGAGCGGTGGTTCTCGCGATCGTGAATCGCCGGGGAAGTGACCTCGTCGACAAGTCTGATGGTGTGCTCTACACATCTGACGGGCGAGACGTCGAGATGAGCGTGGCCTCGACCAAGGCCTTTTACGCACAGATCGCTGCTGGCTTCTTGTTGGCGATCGGCGTTGCGTCGTTCCAGCCAGGAGCCACCGGTGGCGGAACTGAGCGGCAGGCGCTGCTTCGTGCGTTGCGCGCTCTGCCCGATGCCATGCGGACAACGATCGAGAAGCAGGCCGAGATCGGTGCTGCGGCCGCTCGCCATGCGCCGAGCCGCCGCTACTGGGCGATGGTCGGCAACGGCCTCAACTTCGTTGCCGCCCGTGAGATCAGGATCAAACTCTCCGAGCTCTGCTACAAGTCGATCGCCTGCGACGTGACCGAGGACAAGAAGCACATCGATCTGTCGTCAGAGCCGATGATCTTGATCTGCGCCGCCGGCCTCACTGGTTCAAACGCCGATGATGTCGCCAAGGAAGTAGCGATCTTCCGAGCCCACAATTCGGCGCCGATCGTCATCGCCACCGAAGGTGAGAATCGCTTCTCGGCCGCTCTCGACGTGATCGCGGTTCCCGAGACGCATCCTCAGCTCGCCTTTGTGCTGTCCACGGTGGTTGGCCACTTGTTCGGCTACGAGGCGGCCCTGGCGATCGATGAGTCCGCTCGGCCGATGCGCGAGACGCGTGCCACCATCGAGCGCTATGTGGGCGCCACCGACGACAACTGGTTCGCCGGGTTCAGCCGAGAGATCCAGAAGCAAGCGCAGAAGTTCTTCGAGACGCTCCGTTCGGGTACTTACAACGGCCATCTCGAGGCATCGACTGCGGCCAAGCTTGCCTCGCTCTACCGCTTCGCCACCGGTGGGACGCGTTTCGAGAGTTACCAGATCGAGTTCGGCAAGGTCGGGACGCCAGGTGTCATCGTGGAAGACCTTGCGGCGGTCCTCACCGATGCCATCGACGAGCTCACACGCCCGGTCGATGCCATCAAGCATCAGGCAAAAACCGTCACCGTTGGTATCTCTCGCGCCGACGAGAGCTTGTTGCAAGCCCCGCTCATCAAGGACCTGCTCGACACCGGCTGCCCACGTGATCGTCTCAGCTATCGCACACTGCGATCGTTGTCTGCGGTCTCGCCAGCGGTGGCCGAGATGATCGGCTTCACCCGGTATCGGATCGAAGGCGATCCCCACTCGGGAGCTCAGATCTTCGTCACTGACCGAGGTGGCGTCGCTGCTGGCATCACGTCGCGGGTCGATCGCGATCCTACTTTGCGAGGCAACAAGCACCGGGTGACGGTTGAACGAGCGCCGATTGTCACGGTCGGATCTGATGGCCGGGTGGTGTTGATGGTCCCCGAGGTAAAAGACGGCGAAACCACTGGGGTCACCCTCTGTCACCTGAAGCTGAATGAAGACCTCGGAGGAGCGACGGCTCGTTCGGTCTTGCAGGGCTATCGAGATCGCTATCGCCAACTGGTTGACGTGGTCACCGAGAAGGTCCCGACTTTCCGCGATGACCTGCTCGCCGATGTGCCGACCGTCGAACTGCTGACGGCTCCGATCTCCGACGTCGCCCAGCGCTGGCTCGCTTGAGCAGGTGAACGCCCTTGTGGAAGCAATCGATCGGATGTGGAACGAGTTGGGCGATCGCACCAGCCTCTTCCCCTCGCTTGCCGATGATGCAGCGATGGCTCGCGCCCACGCCGGCGAGGCGATGCAAGCGGTGCCCCGGTTGCTCGAGTTGGCGGTGACCGATCAGCTGGAACACATGAGCATCGTTGCGCCGTTCGAGTTGCTGGCCGAGTCAGCGTGGCGCACCTGGCCAGACCGCGAGCGGCGAGCAATCGAAGCACTACTGGACACGTGGTGGACCTGGACTCGCACAGCGATCGAGCCCACCGTCCAGCCCGGTCGAGTGTTGGCCTGTCTGTGCCGAACTGGCATCCCGCAGGTTCGGTGGCTTGGTCCCTGGCTCGATGACCTCGATGGTCCGCCGGCGCAACATCTTGCTGAGGTGATCATCAGCCAGCTGCCCGAGCCGGAGTGGGAGGGCTGCGAGGATCAGCGCTCGCAGATCCTGGGATGGAGCCGCACAGAGCCGGTCATCATCGGCCTCACCGTTGTTGGTGGGGTGCACCTCGATGACGGTCAGCTCAGCGAAGCCCTCGACCTGATGCTCTGATCGGTCGACGATGCAGCCGGTGATCACCCCTTCAGAGATGGCAGCAATCGATGCTGAAGCCCCTGAGTCGGTCGAAATCTTGATCGATCGGGCCGGTCGATCCGTCGCCAGGGCGGCGCTGCAAGTGCTCGGCGGGGCCTACGGCAAGCGCTGCGCAGTCTTTGTCGGCAAGGGCAACAACGGCAAAGATGGTCGAGTTGCCGCCGAGCATCTCCGTGTTGCCGGCGTGCGTTGCGAGGTGTTGGTCGCAGGGGAGCGGCCCCGACATCGGCCCGATCTCGTCATCGACGGGTTGGTCGGGACCGGACTCAACAAGCCGTTTGTTGCACCGGTGATCGATGGGGTCCGAGTGCTGGCGATCGACATCCCGTCTGGCATCCACGGTCTGACCGGGCAGGTCATGGGTACTGCGATGCGAGCCGACCTCACGGTTACTTTTGCTGCCCTGAAACCTGGGCTGCTCATGGGTGCCGGCCCTGAGCATGCGGGCCGAGTGGAAGTGGCCGACATCGGCCTCGATGTCGGTGCTGCTCGGACACATCTACTCACTGATACTGACGTCGCTGGATGGCCGGCACGGTCGGCGACCGATCACAAATGGAATCGGGCGGTATGGGTGATCGGTGGGCAACCGGGGATGACCGGAGCGCTCGGGCTCGCCAGCGAGGCTGCGGCGCGAGCCGGCGCTGGCTACGTGGCGGTGTCGACCCCGGGTTCGTTGGCCGATGGCCACCGAGAAGCGGTGAGCATCGAGCTGCCGGCACAGGATTGGGGTCCAATTGCGAATGCACGCAGTGGCCGATTCGGAGCGATGGTGATCGGCCCTGGGTTGGACACGTCCAGCGACGGTGCCGACCTCGCTGCTGCGGTGTCGACCGGCGTGCCCTGTGTGCTCGACGCTGGAGCGATCGACATCGTGGCGAGACAGCCGTCGATGGTCGGTGGCCTCCCGGTGGTGCTCACACCTCACGACGGCGAATTTGCTCGGCTCACTGGGGCAAAGCCGGGCGGTGACCGGATCGAAGCGACTCGCCGGGCGGCAGTTGCGCTCGATGCCGTGGTGCTGTTGAAAGGGCCGACGACGGTGGTCGCCAGTCCAGCCGGTGACGTCAGGCTGATCACTTCGGGCGATGCCCGTCTTGCCACTGCGGGGACCGGTGATGTGCTGTCCGGCGTGATCGCCGCCGGCCTGGCCGCTGGGCTGGATCCGTTGGATGCCGCTGCGGTTGGTGCTCACCTGCACGGACGAGCCGGAACGAGGACGGGGCAGCAATACCCCCTGGCCTCTGACCTCCTTCCTGTGTTGGCGCCGGAATGGGGTACGTGACGGGTTTGGGTGCCAACCTCTGCGGCCATGAACAAGATCGCCAGCGACCCCCGGATCGACCCCCGCATCAAAGCGCTCATGGGCGGTTTGCCTGAAGGCAAGCCAACGCAGGTTCCTGACCGTGAGACGTTGCTGGCCATCGTGAACAAGCCCGAGGCCCTGGCCGAGCGAGCGGCCTATGACGCTGGGCTCGAACTGGTGGACAGCGAGGAGATCGCTCCTTCGGCCGGTCTCGACATCTCGACCATCGAGTTCGAGTCTCAGCCCGACGGCAACACCGTGAAGATCCAGTTCATCCGCCCCGAGGGTGACGAACCTCTGCCCTGTGTCTATTACATCCACGGCGGCGGCATGCAGACCATGTCTTGCTTCAACGGGCTGTACCGATCATGGGGCCGCATCCTGGCCAACCAGGGTGTGGCGGTGGCCATGGTCGATTTTCGCAACGCGTTGCTTCCGTCTTCGGCCCCCGAGGTCGAACCGTTTCCGGCCGGCCTGAACGATTGCGTGTCGGGGCTCAGATACATCGTGGCGAATGCGGCCGACCTTGGCATCGACGCTGAACGGGTGGTCGTCTCTGGTGAAAGCGGTGGAGGAAACCTCGCGATCGCCACCGGTCTCAAGCTCGACCAGGATGGTGATCTCGATCTGATCAGTGGTCTTTACGCCCTGTGTCCATACATCGCTGGGTCGTGGCCAGATGATCGGTTCCCGTCATCGACTGAGAACGCAGGGATCATGTTGCACCTGGATGGCAACGGCGGTCGTATGGCCTACGGCATCGAGGCGTTCCAAGCCGGAGATCCCTTGGCTTGGCCGTCATTCGCCACCGAAGAAGACGTCGCTGGGCTGCCGCCCACGTTCATCAGCGTCAATGAGTGCGACCCGTTGCGGGATGAGGGCATCGAGTTCTATCGATTGCTCGTCCGAGCTGGTGTGCGGGCCCAGTGCCGCACCGTCATGGGAACCGTCCACGGAACCGAGATCTTGTCGATCGCGTGCCCTGACATCTCCTATGAGACCGCAGCGAGCATTGCTCGTTTCTGCAAGAGCGCCTGATGGCCACCCGAGAGCTTCTCGACCGGGCGCTCGAAGCGGATCAGTTCATCGAACAGTGCCGAAACGGCGCCGTGTGGGCCCGCACCCTCAGCACACCCGAGACACCAATCACCCTCTATCACGGCGCAGCTGGCATCGTCCTGTTCCAGTTGGAGCTGCACCGGGCGACTGGCGATGCGAACTATCTCGAGCGGGCCGTCGCAGCGGGTGACGAGATCGTTGCGGCACTCGCTGACCGAGATGTCCTTTCCTGTGCCATCTATTCGGGCGGATCTGGCCACGTCTTCGTGCTGAACGAACTGGCGGAGGCGTCAGGTGACGCGCGTTTCCGGGCGGCGGCGGTCGACGTGCTCGGGCGAATCATGGCGCTCGCTCAGCCGTTGGGTTCGGGCATTGGCTGGATCGAACCGATGCCGTTCTCCGACATCACCGGCATGACAGGGGAGCGCGAAGTGCTCGACCTCAGCATCGGGGCCGCCGGCACCGGCACGGTGCTGCTCTACGCCCACCGGAAGGGTCTCGATGATCGAGCGCTGGGGTGGGCTCGCCGGGTGGCTGACCGACTGCTCGAGATGTCGGTGGACTCAGATGACGGTCCCAACTGGCTGATGATGGCCGACCAGCCCTTTCCGTTCACAGCACCGAACTTCGCCCACGGAGCATCGGGTGTCGCCTACTTCTTTGCCGACCTGCACCGCGAGACCGGCGACCAGAATCTGCTCGACACCGCCATTGCCGCCGCTGGTTATGTGATGGCCAACGTCATCCCGACCGAGCCAGCGGGTGACGAGCCAGCGTTCCTGGTGCAGCACTCGCACGAGGGTCGGCCTCGTGGGCTCTGCTACCTCGGACAGTGTCACGGCCCGGCGGGAACGGGCCGGTTGTTCCACCTGTTGCATGAAATCACCGGCGACGAGATCTGGCGGCAGCATCTGCATGCCAACATGGCCGGTCTCATCACTACGGGGGCGCCCGAGGTGCGGTCCGATGGTTTGTGGAACAACTACGGCCAGTGCTGTGGCGATGCCGGCGTCGGTGACTATGCGTTGTCCCTGTATCGCCTCACGGGAGATGCGCGCTACTTGGCGTTCGCTCGACGAATCGGCGAGGTGATCTTGGCGGTCAGTGAACTCGTTGATGGTGCTCGCTCATGGCCGCAAGCCGAACACCGAAGCCGGCCAGAGTTCGTTGAAGCTCAGACGGGGTACATGCAAGGAGCCGCCGGTATCGGCAGTTTCTTGCTGCATCTGGCGACGATCGACGATGCCGAGCCGGTGAAGATCGTGCTTCCCGAGTCGCCGTTCACGTTCGACTGAACTCGACGGAAGGGCAGCCTCAACCCGAGAGTTGAGCCTCCTCGACGCCTTCTTTGGATGCGTGATGGTCGGCCACGATCGTGTCGATCAGCTCGCCGAGCACTCGGTCGGCGTCGGGAGTGTCGATCTGGCAGGTGCCAGCGGCGGCGTGGCCGCCCCCGTCGTAGCGCAACATGAGGGCACCCACATTGGTGGTGCAGCTGCGGTCGATGATCGACTTGCCCGTGGCGAAGACCGTGTTCTGTTGACGGAAACCCCACAGCTTGTGGATCGAGATGTTGCACTGCGGGTACATGGCGTAGATCAGGAATCGGTTGGCTGGCCAGATGGTCGCTTCGTTGGTCAGGTCCAAGACGATGAGGTTCTCGTGGATGGTCGAGCAACGTTCGATCTGCTCGCGGGCTTTGGCGTCGTGCTCGGCGTAGAGATCGGTGCGCTCGACGACATCGGGAAGGCGCAGGATCTCTTCGATTGACTGCTCTTTGCAGGCTTCGATCAGATCCATCATCAGCTGGTAGTTGGAGATCGTGAAGTCGTGGAAACGGCCGAGGCCGGTTCGGGGGTCCATGATGAAGTTGAGGAGCTCCCAGTTTCGCGGGTTGAGGATCTCACCTTCGGAGTATTGGGCTGCGTCGGCCTTGTCGACGGCTTCCATCATGTCGAGCCACTTGTCCGGGAACGTAGCAGTGCCCCCGAAGTGGTCCCACACGACACGGGCCGCCGAGGGGGCATGGGGGAGGATCACATGGTTGTCTCGGTACTCGTTGCGTACGGTTTCCGATTCGTGATGGTCGAAGGCGATGTGGACCCCAGCAACGTAGGGAAGGTTGGTCGTGATGTCGCCGCTGGTGATCTCGACCTTGCCGTCCTGCATGTCTTTGGGGTGCACGAAGAGGATGTCGTCGATCAGCTCCATGTGTTCGAGAAGGACGGCACACACGAGGCCATCGAAGTCGCTGCGGGTGACGAGGCGGTATTTGCTCACGAGGTTTGCTCCAGGACGTCGGTTCTTTGAAGTTTCGACCGCATTTCGTCTGACTTGAGCCGCATGCGCCATTGATCTCAGGGGAGGAGGGCCTCGGGATCGACGGGAGTGTCCTGGCTGAACACATTGATCCAGCGGCCGTCGTGTTTGGACCACAACGAGGACACGTACATGGACTCGGTACTGGTACCGCCCGGCCTGCGGTATTCGGCTCGATAGGCCAGCAACGCGTGGTCCTCGGAAATGCCGATCTGGCGCGGCTCGAGGAGTTCGTATTCGGCAACCGTCGGCCCGTTGCGGAGCTGCCCTGTGTGATCGTCGCGCCCGGCGAATCCAGTGGGGTACACGCCGAGGAAGTCCGTGGCGAGCAGGGCTTCGTCAGCCCCGGCATCGCCTGCACAGAGCGCCTCCCAGACGCTTGTTTCCAACGTGATGAGTGTAGCCAGGTTCATGCGGTGAGTATGGGCCTACGATGCCGCCGTGGCGGTCGAGACAGGATTCATGCCGGGCACGGACCCGGACACTCCCGTGCCTTCGGGCGAGGTGACCTACCTCTTCACCGACGTCGTTGGTTCGTCCAAGGAATGGCAAGACCACGCAGACGACATGCACGAGGCGTTGCGAATCCACGACGAAGTCATCCGGACCGTGTTCGCCCGACACGGAGGGTTCGTCTTCTCAGTCGCCGGTGACGCGTTCGGAGCTGCGTTCCAACGACCAGTGGATGCGGTGGCCGCGGCGGTTGACATCCAACTCGGACTCTCCCTTGCGACCTCTGGGGTTGTGTCCATTGCCGTGCGCGCCGGGCTCCACACCGGCGAAGCACTCGAACGCGACGGCAACTACTTCGGCACCAACGTCAACCGGTCGGCGCGCATCCAATCGATGGGGCGCGGCGGGCAAGTGCTGATGTCGCGCCGATGTGCCGAGTTGGTCGCTGGCGAGCTTCCCAACGGGTGCACGGTTGTATCGATCGGGGACCACGCTCTGCGATCGTTTGTCGAGTTCGAGTCGCTTTTCCAGCTTCTGGGCGAGGGACTCTCCAACGACACGTCGATCGAGAGCAGCACGGTCCCGGACAATCTTCCGAGGCCGGTCACCAGGTTCGTCGGCCGACGAGACGACGTTGCCGGCGTGAGTGACGAGCTGGCGCCGGGGAGACATGTGACGCTCGTGGGCCTTGGGGGGCTCGGGAAGACGAGGTTGTCGATCGAGATCGCTCGCAACGTCGCCGCTGATTTCACCGATGGTGTGTGGTGGGTCGATCTCGCGCCACTTGTTGAAGACTCGGCCATCGCTCCGGCCGTCAATGCAATGTTGGGCGTGGGTCAGCACCAACTCGATCCTGTGGAAGCGGTCGTCGATCGGCTGGCAGATCAGCGGGCGTTGCTCGTTCTCGACAACTGCGAGCACCTCGTCACGGGAGTCGCCGGTCTGGTCTCGGCAATCAATCGCCGCTGCCCCCGGGTCGCCGTACTCGCAACCTCGCGCGAACCACTCGGCATCAGCGGCGAACGAGTGTGGCCCGTCCGCCCGTTGATGGAGGCTGACGAGGCCGTGGATCTCCTCCTCGACAGAGTGGCGGAACGAGATGCCAGCCTCGACACGAGTGCATGGGATCGGAACGATCTCAGGCATCTGTGTTCTCGGCTCGACGGCATGCCTCTGGCAATTGAAATGGCGGCGGCCAGGCTCCAGACCATGTCGCCTCGAGATGTCGTCAGAAGACTCGAGGATCGGTTTCGCCTGCTGCGATCTCGTCAACGCGATGTTTCTGACCGTCACCAGACGCTTCTTGCTGCGCTCGATTGGTCCTACGACCTGCTCGAACCGGATGAACAGGTGCTGCTCGATCGGCTCAGCGTCTTCGGTGGTTCATTTGGTCTCGAAGCCGCTGAGCAGGTCTGTTCCGACGACGGGATCGATGCCTTCGACGTGATCGACCTGATTGCGTCACTCGTCGACAAGTCGCTGGTGTCGGTGGTTCGAACGGGCGACTCGACCCGGTATCGATTGCTGGAAACCGTCCGTCAATACGCGTCGACCCATCTCGATGAAGCCGAATTGTCGAAGCTGCGCGACCGTCACCTGGTGTTCGTGGCCGACGTCATGGCCACGACCAACCAGCAGTGGAATGGCAGTTCGCAGCTCGAGTTCGATACGGCGTGGCGAACGTACGTGTCGGAATGGGACAACGTTCGCGACGCTGTTTCTTGGGCCGTGCACACCAATGACACCGATCACTGCGAGCGGCTTCTCGAGTCCATTTGGACCTACGCCTTCGAGTCGTTCCACTTCGAAGTGGGGGACTGGGCCCAAGAAGCGATCGACATGCAACCGGCCCCTGCGGTGGCGTATGCGATGGTGGCGCTGAAGAGCCGGCGGCGGCGAGGCCGCGAGATGATTGCTGAAGCCCTGGAGATGATTGGACCGATCGCCGAGCCGGTCGGGGCAGCGAGCCTCGTGTATCAAGTCGATGAAGGTATGAAAGCGGCCGCAGGTGACCGCGATGGTGCAAAGGAGGCCTGCGTCCTCGCGCTCTTCCACGCCCCACCGCTTGGCCCGAACGATGTTGCATTCCAGAAAGCTGCGCTCGCTGACTACCTTTCGCTCGACGATCCGGCTGGAGCGGAGGAGTGCGCTGCGTCAGTGCGGGCGTATCTCGAAGGATCGAGCAATCCGATGCGCAGCATTGCCATGGGGCCCCTCGGTCTGTTCGAGGCCGCCAGTGGTCGGCCTCTCGAGGGATATGAGTTGTGTGCGAGCGGCGTTCGGCTCGCTGCTCGGGCGGGTCTCGACTGGACCGAGTCGATGGCCGCAGCTGCTCAGGCGCGCATTGCCATGCTGCATGGAGTGGGAGATCCTGCGGCCGATGTCAGTGCAGCGTTGCGGCTGCATCGCCAGAAGCGTGCGTGGTACGCCCTCTGGTTTCTCGTCAGCGAAATGATGCCGTGGCTGCGGTCGAGTGGGCGGTCTGAGCTCGCTGACGTCATTGCGCAGTACCTCGCGGCAAACGACATTCGCGGAGGGAGTTCCGTAGCGCAGCCGCAAGAGGTGACCCGAGATGATCTCATCGATCGGATTCTCAAAGAACTCGAAGATCCCGAAGCGCCTTCGATCAGCTGAAATTCAGCCAACGGCCCGCGTTCGGCGTGCCAAGCTCCGGCATGGTTGATCATCTCTCGTTTCCCGACCAGCACCTCGACCCGCTCGTGGCCGCCAACTACGACGCATCGGTGTCGGAGCGTTTTGAACCAGCGCTGATCGACGCAGCGGTCGGAATGCTCGCTGATCTTGCCGACGGCGGGTCGGTGGTCGAGTTCGCTGTGGGAACTGGCCGGCTGGCCTTGCCGCTGGCCGCGGCTGGGGTTTCGGTCAGCGGCTTGGACGCGTCCCAACCCATGCTCGACCAGATGGCGAAGAAACCGGGTGCTGATCAGGTGCCCGTCACGATCGGCGACATGACCACGACGCGTATTGCCGACGATGCCGCACTCGTTTACCTCGTGTTCAACACGATCGGGAATCTTCGTACCCAAGCGTTGCAGGTTGCTTGCTTTCGCAATGCCGCAGCGCACCTTGCGCCCGGCGGCCGTTTCCTGATTCAGAACAATGTGCCCAAGCTCGCTTCGCTGCCGCCAGGCGAGACGATTCGTACGAACGAGATCACGCCGCATCACCTCGGCTTCGACGAGTTCGTCGATCCCGTCAACCAGATCCTGATCTCGCATCACTACTACGTGAGCGGGGACAGGGTTCGAACACTGTCCGGGGCGTTCCGGTATGTCTGGCCCTCTGAGCTCGACCTGATGGCTCAGCTCGCTGGCATGACGCTCGAGTCACGGTGGGCCGACTGGAGCCGCGCTCCATTCACCGGCGACTCGCCTGCGCACGTCTCGGTCTGGCGAAAGCCCTGAGCGTCGGGGGGTCAACCCGCTGAATCCAAGGAATAGCCACGGCGCGCAGCGCCCATCCGATCTTCCCCTTAGCGTTCGGAGGTGTCTCGAACCGTGCGATTGCTGCTCGCTGGACTGCTGACGGTGTCTGGCTGCTCGACGAACTCAACCGCCGAGCAGGCAGACTCCGCCGCAGTCACGACCGTGCCCCATCAGCAGGCAGCGACGCTCACGACCGCGCCAGACTCCAACGCAGAGCCGCCGGTGTCTGGTGCGGTCGGTGACTTGGAAAACCCGATCAGTCTCTTGGAAGACGGCTCATCCTTTGATCCCGCGTGGCGCAGCGACATCACGTTGACGTGTGGCCCGGAGCCCGATAATCGAAGGATCGCGATCGCCGCGATCAACACCAACGATCGAGGAGCGCCGGCTCTCTATCGCCAAGAGCCGAGCAACGGCGGCTTTGCGACGGAGCCGGTCGAGGTGGGATCGATCGTGGAAGCTGACCCCGACCTGGTCTGGGCAATACAAGGCATCCTCCTCGGACCTTGGCCAGTGGACACCGTCACCGACACCTGCGGTGACGAGGAAGTCAACGGGCTCGTTCCCTACGTGACGCTTGCCGCTGAGCAGCGCGCTGGCGCCGCTGGTTCTACTGACATCGCAACAACCCAGCAAGAGGTCGACTTGTTGATGGCCGAGCGGGGCCTCGACCCGTTCGATCTCCAACAGGGTTCGGTGGTGCTGTCGTTCGTGTACAACGTCTCGAGCACCCCGGAGTGCGGGCATGGGCCCATGATCGGCCTTCGCTACTCCGAAGAGCATGAGACTCTGGGCCCGTGGCTCGCTCCAGCGCCAGAACCAGACCTTGGCCCGGACGTTGACGTTGCGTGCAACGATGACATCAACCCGTACGGGTTCGTCGTTCTGGTGGAGCCGGACGATCTGCCCGATGGGGAGTTCTCGCTGACCCTCGAGCCAGATCGGAAGGCGTTCCCGACCCTTGACGCGTTCCTCACGACCGTCGACAATACGCGCAAGTCAGTCGAGCCCTTCGGTGACATTCCGATCCTTGTCCCGGGGGACGGACTTGGCGTTGGTCAGTCGGGGGTGGCGTTGCATGTCCCGATCGAGTGTGGTCGAGCAGGGCTGTTCTTCGATCTTGACGGGGCGATTTGGGAAGGCATCACGAATCGCTACGAACTCTCAGAATCCTGGCTGGCAGCGTCGAGCGGGAATGGTCGGATCAACTTGGTCTTGACCAGATCGAGCGACGACGAGATCTCTGCCGTGCCGGTCCGAGGCGGGGACTTCGTCATCTACCGACGCAATGTTGGCTCCATATTCGAGCCCTGCCCGTTCTGACAGCTGGGTGTTTCAACTTCGGAGATGCGTTCGTTCGCCTGAGACCGGATGCGGTCCTCGAGGGTGCTTTCTCATGATGTGTTCGCCGAGCAACTCCAGTAGTGAGCGAAGCGAACGGCTCGGTCACAGCCGGCGAATTGGCAGCAACCGTCTCGGCGTTGGATCGCGCGTCGTAGGGCACGGGGTATGTCGGGAGTTGCTTTGTTGTAGTCGAGGACGATGCGGGGGCCGGAGGTGATGAGTTGCCGGTACGACGCATCGCAGAAGAACTGGGCCAACACTGGTCGGGGTGCTGAACCCGTGGCGGTGAAGGATTGTTGGATGCTGTTCCAATCAACCTCACCAGATTCGTCGCGGTGGTTGTCGAGGTCGAACGGGACACCCAACAACGTCGGCAGATCGAGGAGCACGTCGACGTTGCTGGCGGTACGGCGGGCACCGGTCGGCTCGGCACTATCAGTACCGCTGTCGGGGTCGGGGGTGGTTTCAAGTGCTTCGGCCACGACTGCGGCGCCGGCGGCGTCGAGTTTGAAACTGCCTTTGACACCACCGAAGATGTCGCCCTGCATCGATAGGTACCGGTTGTTGAATTGTTGTTCGATGCCGTCTTCGGTGGCTTCGGGGGTTTTGCGCCAGGTCCAGTCGGTGATGCGGTCGTTGAACACGCTGAAGTCGACACCGTTGGCTGCTCGGAGCAGGTCCAACACGTCGTCGTTGAAGAGTTCAGCACCGACAGACACCGCTGCGGCGCGGAGTACGTCGGCGTGGTCGACGGTGATCTCACCCGCTTCGAGTGCGTCGGCGACCAAGGTGTGTTGGGCGCAGAACCGCACGACCCGCTGCAAACGCACCGCTTCGCGATCGACCACATTGCCCAATACCGCCAAGCGTCGTTCTGGTGTAGCGAACCCTTCAGCGACATGCGCGTCCAACGCGCCGAAGTCGATCAAACCAGCGACGGCTCGTGCTTTCAATCGTTCGGCTTCGGCCAACATCGCGACGGCTTCGGCACCGGCAATACGGGCAGCGATGACCGAGCGAATACCCGCCTGTTCCGCGTCCCGCGCCTCCACCAATGCCATACAGGAAACCCTACTCAGGGGGTATGACAGAGCTTCCGCCGGTGTCGGGGACCACCGGGGACGTGGTGTTCTTCAGGGCGCGAAGAATCTGCGACCGAGAGAGCTTGATGGTCAGCGGAACTGTTGGAGGAGCAGCTGAACGAGATCGGTAGTCGTCACGATGCCGCCGAGACGGCCGTTCTGTTCCAGAACGATCACGGAGTGGATCCTGCCGTCCTTCAAGATCTCCGCAGCGTCTTTGACCGTGGCTGAGTCCGGCAGCGTCGAAAGATCTTCGGTCATAGCGTCGTCGATGGTGAACTGGTGATCGAGAAACACTTTCAAGGCCCGATCGTCGGTGCCATCGACGTCGTAGACGAGGCGGAGGATGTCGGTTGAACTCAGCACGCCGACCGGAGTGTCCCCGTCGAGGACCGGAAGATGATGAAACGGTGCGTTGCTCAGGATCTCGTAGGCGTCGGAGATCGGTTGACCCCGCTGGATGGTGCTGGGGTCGGCACTCATGACGGACGTGATCGGGATTCGTTTCATTCGAGCACTCGACCATGTCACGCCCCTCGAAAGAAGGGTCCTTGGTCCTTTCAACTCGGTTGATGCTGGGCCAGCTGTCCCGGCGAGGACTCGGCGATCTGATCCAGGAGCTGTTCGGAGACAAGGAACGCCCCGGCTGAGTGGCTGAGGCAATCGAACGCTGCGCGATTCACCGCCAAGCCGTGGCGGGCAGCTTCTTTCGGACCCGTTTCGGCCAAAGCGAAGGCTGCCTCGGTCCACCGGGCAGCCAACAGCTTGGCCGTGCCAACGGGAACCCCCGCAACGCGGGCGCACCGGTACACGAGGTCGGTGATCTCGCGTGGAGCCACGACCACGTGGGCAACAGCGCGCTTGCTCAAGTGAAGACCTCGCCGAACATCCTCAGCCAGTTGTTGCCCAGCACTGCGTCTCGCTCGGCCGGGCTGAAGCCCACCTCGTCAAGCCCTGCAGCCAACGACGGGAAGTCCTTTGGTCCATCGAACCACGCCGGCCACGGTGGGAAGTCCGGTACCTCGGCCGGCGCCGTGGGTCGATCCCATCGCCCGCTGCGCATCCAGCCGAGCGCATCGCTCTGCCAACCGAGCACGGCGTCGGAGCCAATGGCCACGTGGTCTGCACCGATCCGCTCGGCCAGATCAGCCAACATCTGGCAGTACTGGCGCCGAGTCACGTCAGCTCCGCCCATGAACAGCGGGTAGAGCGTGCAGCCGATGATGCCGCCGCCCGCTGCCACGGCATCGATCACATCGTCGGTCTTGTTCCGCATCGAGTCACAGAACGAGCGGGGGTTCCCGTGGGTCACGGCGATGGGCTTCGAGCTGATCTCGGCCGCTTCTCGCCCGGTGTTTGAGCCGACGTGCGAAATGTCGATCAACACGCCGGCCTCGTTGAGCGCAGAGACCATGCGGTGCCCCATGCGGGTCAGGCCGGCATCGTTCGGTTCCCAACAGCTCGAACCCAAGTGATTGGCGATGTTGTAGGTGAGCTGCACGACACGTACGCCGACGTCGGCGAACATCTGGGCCATTTCGGGATCGTCGCCCAGCATCGTCGAGTTCTGGAAACCAAGCACGATGCCGAGCACACCGTCGGCCTCGGCCTGGTGCATCTGCTCGACCGTGGTGACGATACGAATGATGTCGCTGTTCGACCGGACGAAGTGGCGGAACGCTCCGATGCGAGTCATTGCTCCGGCAAGGTCCTCCCAGACGCCGACGGTGGCGTGGACGACGTTCACGCCACCGGAACGCACTTCCTCGACAACCGGACGAGACCAGTCGTTGATCTGAAGTCCATCGATGATCATTCGCTCGCTCCCGCTTGAGGTGCCGGGCGCTCTGGAAGCACCCAGTCGTCCGTCATGGCGCCGTCACCGGCCGCGCTCTCGTTGAGATCAGCGAGTCGGGGTGCCCCTTGGAACAGGGTCACCCGCAGCCAATCGGTCGACTTGGGTTTGAAGTTGTCCATGCCGTACATCGCCAACTGGAACCTCTGCAGCTGAAGCGGCAGATGCTCTCGATGACACACGTTGTCTTGCGGCTCGCCATACCGGCGATCGCTGGTGAGCAATCGGTTGTGTGCGAAGCGGTGCCCTGGTTGTTCGATCAGGAACGTGTTGATGTCGAGGTCGTTGTCGGAGCGTTCGAGCGCCTGCTGGAACCGGCGCATACGGAGAGCGATGTCGACGGCAAGGTCTCTTCCTTCGGGCGCCAACGCGCTTCGCCGAACTCGGCGAGGTTCTTCGTTGTTGTCGCTCAGGACCCACCAGAAGTGATCAGCTTCGGCGCTGTCCAAGTCGAGTTGGTCCAGCCAGTCGAACCGCTGCCGCAACAGCGCGAGCGTTTCGGCAACCGTGCTCGGCGTGTCGGTCACCGCGGATTCGTCGGCCACGAGCAGCCGATCCATCTCGGCGTCGTCGGCATCGTGCAGTTCGATCAGCACCGAGACCACGAGTTCTCGACACTCGACGCCTTGCCGCTCAGCCCACCGATACAGCTCATCGAAGGGGCGATCACTCGTGCACCTCTCCAGGGCAGCAGCCACTTCGCAAGCCAACCACGCGACCTCCCGGGGCGACAGGAACGGAGCCGCGTCGTCGGCTGACGAAGAAGCGAAGTGCGAGCGGGTCCGCTCGATCCACATCTGCAACACCGCCATCGTTTCCGGACGCCGGGGCATCGCCCGCACGTCGGCGAGTGCCAGTTCACGAATCATGACCCAGGCGTTGATCACCCGGGGGTGCTTCATGGCGTAGGGCACCAGACCCAGCCCGGTTGCATTGCCAAGGCCGAAGTAACGCCGCCACTCGTCGTCGAAGCCGACGGCCCGCTTGCCGCCCCGAGCCCGAGCGCAATGCTCGATCACGTCATAACTGAGCTCGCGGTAGAGCCAAGCGCACAGCATCTGCGCCCGGTACGGAACAGCGACGGGATGGTCGGGGTCGTAGCCCTCGAACGATCGCATCCCGAACTTGCCGTTGCCGTAGAAGGCGGTGCTGCGCATGAGGTAGCCAGCGTCGGCGACCTCGTCGGGGTCGGGCTGGCGGCCACTGGCAAGCCGATCGATGATGCTCTCGAAGAAGCGGACGCTGCGGTTTCCTCTCGTGAGGACAAGGACATCGGGGCCGAACCGTCCCCGCTCCTGCAGTGGAACGTTTACTCGCAGCTCGTCCATCAACGCGGCGTCAACCGGTCCGTCGACCAACGCCCCGGTGATCTCCCATGCTCCGCCGATGACCCGATCGGTGTGTTGAGCTTCGTCGATCACCTGCGTGAAACCAATGAACGACAGCACCTGTTCGCCGGTGTTGATCTCGGCTGTGTTGATCTCGTACATGACCTCGCCCTGGCCGAGATCGTCCATGTTGAACATGGTGCGCTGGCCGGTCCATCCCCTGTCGGAGGCGCGGCGCAGCATCGATCGGCTGAAACTGTGCTTGGTGAGACGGGCGGCGCCAAGCGCGGCAGGTTGCATCACGAGCGCTGGGGAGCGGAGGTGACCTATCCGTTGATCGGCGGCAGCAGCCAAGGCGTCGTCACCGGTGAAAAGGGTCACCGAAACACGGTAGACGACCGGTGCCTCGCCGTCTCCTGAGCTGAGGTCCTAGCCTTCCATCGGTGAGTCGCTCCACTGCAACGATCGACCTGGCCGCCATCCGGCACAATGCCGCCGTGCTGCAGGCTGCTGCGCCAGGGGCAGAGCTCTGCGCTGTGGTGAAAGCCAACGGCTACGGGCACGGCGAAGTCGCCGCGGCCCATGCTGCTGTCACCGCGGGTGCGACGATTCTCGCCGTCGCTCGCGTGGTCGAGGGCTGCCGGCTCCGCGACGCCGGTCTCGAGGTGCCGATCTGGGTGTTGTCCGAGCCCGAGTCTCGCGAGTGGATCGACGTCGCCGACTACGATCTCCAGGCCACCGTCTACACCCAAGCCGGGATCGACATGGCGGCGGCCGCAGCGCCGACGGCACCCAAGGGGACCGGCCTCTCGGTCCATCTCAAGATCGACACCGGCATGCACCGCGTTGGTGCCGCGCCGGTCGATGCGGTCGCCCGAGCGCAGGAGATCACTGCTGCTCCAATGCTGGCGCTCGCATCAGTGTGGACCCATCTCGCCATGGCTGATGTGCCAGGCGAAGCGTTCAACGACGAACAGCTCGACCGTTTCGAGGTGGTCGTGTCGAGCATCGAGGCAGCCGGTATCGACGTGCCTCGCACCCACGCCGCCAACTCGGGTGCCGTCCACGCCTGGCCCCGTGCCCATCGCGACGTGATCCGGTGCGGCATCTCGCTCTACGGCATGCCCCCCAGCCCCGAGCTCGCCGGTGTGCTCGACCTCCAACCGGCACTGACCTGGACCAGCACGGTCAGCCTGGTGAAGCAGCTCCAAGCCGGCGACCGAGTCAGCTACGGCCAGCGGACCGAAGTGACCGAACCAACCACTGCGGTGACGGTTCCCGTTGGCTACGCCGATGGCTATCGGCGGGCGCTGTGGGCGGGGCCACCGCTGGTTTTGATCGGTGGCAAGAGGCGCCGGATTCTGGGCGTGGTGACCATGGACCAGATGGTCGTCGACTGTGGCGACGATCCCGTCGAGCCCGGTGACGAAGTGGTGCTCATCGGTACCCAAGGCGACGAAACCGTGACCGCTGACGATCTGGCCGCAGCGCTCGACACCATCAACTACGAGATCACCTGCGGCATCACTGATCGCGTGGCCCGTAAGTACATCAATCGGCGAGTTCGATCGTGAGTATGCGGTCATGAGCAACCAATCGTGAACTGGCTCTCGCTCGGCGCTGGTCTGCTTGCTGGGCTCGCGGCCGAACAATTCGCTACGCGGTCGTACCACGACTCGAGCGAATCGGTCTCCTCGCCACGCCCCGAGCGCTCGATCGACATCGAGATTCCCACGCCGGACGGCGGCGTCATTCGCGGCGTGGAAGCGGGAGCGGGGCCACCGTTGATCCTGCTGCACGGCATCACGTTGCGCGCCGACGTCTGGCACCGTCAGTGGGAGTTGGCCGATGTGGCTCGCGTCATTGCCGTCGATCTTCGCGGTCACGGGCTCTCCGATGCGGGCAGCGATGGTGCTTCCATCGAGGCCAACGCCAACGATCTGGCTCTGCTGCTGGAAACGCTTGACCTCGAGGGCGCTGTGATCGCGGGGCACTCGATGGGCGGCATGGTGCTTGGGCGATTCGTCGCCGACCACTGGCTCGAAGATGCTTCGTTGCAGTCACGGGTGGCGGGCCTCGGTTTCATCTCGACCGCCGGTCGGAGCCCGGTGGGGCTGGCCAACGGTCTGCTGCAGAACGCATCGGCACCGGCAAAATCACTCGCCTCTCGCTTTCCCGGTCTGGCCCGTCGGCTGACCTCGATTCCTGACAACGACCTTGGGCAGATCCTCGTTCGCTCCACCTTCGGCAAGCGGCCCGACCTTCGAGATGTGCGCGAGACGGCAGCGGCGTTCGAATCGCTCGAAATCGACCAGTTCCTCGATGCCGCTCCGTCCATCCTCGACCACGATGTGCTCGACGCTCTTGCCGGTTGCGATCTGCCGGCCTCGATCATCGTGGGCAGCCGCGATCCGCTCACACCGGTTCGGGAAAGCCGACGGCTGGCCAGTGCCCTGTCTGATGCGACGATCACTGTGGTCCCCGATGCCGGCCACCAGCTGATGCTGGAGCGCCCGGACGAGGTCAACGAGATGTTGCGGTCTTTGCTCGCGAGGGCTGCGGTCCGTCCCGGACGGGTCTGAGGCCACGTGACGACGAGGCGGCGGGTGATTCTGGCCGAGCCCTGGTTCGGTGGGTCTCACCGGGCTTGGGCCGAGGGACTGGCCCGCCACAGCGCGCACGAGGTCACCGTGGTCGGGCTCGAGCCAACGCTATGGCGCTGGCGCCTTCGTGCCGGGGCTGCGCCCTTGGCAGAAGCCATTGCCGCCGAGATTGCCGAGAACGGCCCGCCTGATCTGTTGCTGGTGAGCGGACTGGTCGACGTCGCTGCGCTGCTCGGCCATCTCCGACCTGCACCCGACCTGCCGGTCGTCACGTACATGCATGAGTCTCAACTGCTCTATCCGACCGCTGCCGGTGCACCAGATCCAGACGCAACCTTGCGCAACTGGGAGTCGTGGCGGGCATCGGACCAGGTGTGGTTCAACTCTTCCTTTCATCGTGATGCAGTGGTCGCCGCTCTTCCCGATTGGGTTGCGGCCCAGCCCGAGCGACTTCCCCTCCATGAGATCACCGATCGGTTCCATGTGGTGCCGGTCGGGGTCGAGCCGCCGACGGGCGAGCGGGCGCCGAGCATTGGTCCACCGGTGGTCTTGTGGCCGCATCGCTGGGAGCCGGACAAGGCGCCCGAGGTTTTCCAACGAGCGCTCCGCAAGCTGGCTGACACTGAGCTGGACTTTCGTCTCGTGTTGGCGGGCGAAGATCCAGCAGGATCACCCGTTCGTGCCGCAATCTTGGATGAACATGCCGATCGGGTGGTTGCTGCCGGGCCGTTCGAGCGAACCGAATACGAGCGTTGGCTGTTCGGGTCCGACATCGTGGTCAGCTGTGCCGGCCACGAGTTCTTCGGTGTCGCGGTGGCCGAGGCGCTCATGGCTGGTTGTGTGCCGGTGCTTCCTGCTGCCCTCAGCTATCCAGAACTCATCCCGGCAGAGCTGCACGACTCAGCGCTGTATCCGGTGGGCTCATTCGGGACCCGACTCGCCGATGTCGTGGCGGACATGGACCGCCGCCGGGAAGCATTCCCCAGTCTTTCCGGCTCGATGCGCCGATTCGCTTGGGCCAACCTCATCGACGACTATGACCAACGCTTCGCGGCGTGTGGCGAAGAGCGTCGGACCTGTCGACTCGGCGCCATCGTCGTCTCCTCGTCGAGGGAGTCGTAGCATCGCCGAATGCTGACCGACGTGCCCGGTGTCCGGGTGGGGCACTGGACCAACGCCGACGCCCAGACCGGCTGCACCGTGATCGTCCTTCCGGAGAACACGATCGCTTCCGGCGAGATCCGTGGCGGCGCTCCGGCCACCCGAGAGTTCGCTCTGCTCGATCCTCTGAGGCTCGTGTCCACCATCGATGCCGTCGTGCTGTCCGGCGGATCAGCCTTCGGCCTGGCCGCTGGCGACGGCGTCATGGGTTGGCTCGAACAGCAAGGCCGAGGCTTCCAGACCAAGGCGGGGCCTGTCCCGATCGTGGTGGGCATGAGCCTCTACGACCTCACGACCGGCGACGGCAGGATCAGGCCGACAGCGGCGAATGGTGCACAAGCGGCGGCGGCGGCAACCGCCGGTCCACACCGTGTTGGCCTGGTCGGTGCCGGTACCGGCACCACCGTTGGCAAGTGGGGAGGACCGCACACGACCACACCTGGCGGCCTTGGCTCGGCCACGGTCCGCAGTGGCGACGTGGTGGTCAGTGCCCTCATCGCCGTCAACGCGCTCGGTTGGATCGACGACGGCACGACCACTGCCGATCCCGGCCCCCGCTGGGCTGCTCCCGATGCCGAGTTCGGCAACACCACGATCGGCATCGTCGTCACCAACGCCAAGCTCACCAAGGCCGACTGTCACCTCGCTGCGCAGAGCGGCCATGACGGTTTCGCCAGAGCCCTCCAACCGGCGCACACATCCGCCGATGGGGATGCACTCGTGGTGGCCGCCACGGGAACCGCCAGCGTTGATCAAGAAACCGTCGACCCGGGCCACGTTCGTGTGCTTGTCCAACACGCGGTCGTCTCCGCCATCCGAGGACTGAAATGACCGAGAACGCACCAACCGCATTTGCCGGCGACAAGAAGAAGGGCACGTCCCTCCTCGGCCCGCTGGAGCGGCGCTTCATCGATTGGGGCATTCCCAAGATTCCCAAGCCGATCATGAGTCACCACCTCACGATGATCACCGTGCTCTGGTCAGCTGGCACGATCATCTTCGGCTGGCTGGCGAAGGAAAATTTGGTGTGGATGCACGCCATGTCGGTGATGGTCTTTGGTCAGTGGCTGACAGATTCCTTCGACGGTTCGCTGGGCAAGTACCGCAAGCAAGGGCTCGTGAAGTGGGGCTTCTTCATGGACCACATCCTCGATCTGGGCTTCGCCGGCAGCATCGTGATCGGCTACTCGTTCCTCGCCCCGGAAGGCACCGAGATCCTCTTCTACCTGTTGCTCCTGATCACGTGCGCCATGATGGCGACGTCGTTCCTCAGCTTCGCTGCGACCAATCAGTTTCAGATCGCCTACTACGGCATCGGGCCGACCGAGATCCGCATCGGGTACATCGCCCTCAACACCTTCGTAGCGATCGTCGGCACCGAGATCTTCTCGTGGGGGGTCCCGGTCATCCTGGGACTCAATGGGGTCGCCCTGGTCATCCTGCTGACGCAGACCAGCCGCAATCTGTGGGCCATTGACTACGAGGCCAATGTCGACGGCCAGCCGAGGTGAAGCGCTCGTTCTCCGCACGACTTGCTGCGCCGAGTGCCGTGGTGCTCGGTGCGTTCGGTGGGCTCATCCTGCTTGGATCGTTGCTGCTCTGGCTGCCCCTCAGCCACGCCGTCGACGCCGTCAGTTTCAGTGACGCCATCTTCACCGCAACGTCGGCGGTCACCGTCACCGGCCTCGTCGTGGTCGACACCGGAACCGTCTGGTCGCCATTCGGCGAGATCGTGATTCTCGCCCTCATCCAGATCGGTGGGCTCGGGATCATGACGTTGGCTGGCTTCGTGGGCATCGCCATCAATCGCCGACTCCGCATTGGTTCCGCCGCAAGAGCAGCGGCCGAGATCGGCTTCGATGATCTCGGCATCCTGCGGACGCTCATCCGCGACCTCGTTCGATTCGTTCTGGTCGCAGAATTGATCGTGGCGATCGTCCTCACCATTCGTTTCGCCACCGAGGAAGGCATCAGCTTCTTTCGCGCCCTCCACCTCGGCGTTTTCCATTCGGTCTCGGCGTTCAACAACGCTGGCTTCTCGATCTTCGAGGGCGGACTCGTGCGTTACGCGGATGACTGGTTCGTCTCCCTGGTCATTGCCGGGACGTTCATCCTCGGCGGCCTTGGTTTCCCCGTGGTTTTCGAGCTGTTGCGGAAGTTCCGCCAGCCCGGTCGCTGGTCACTGCAGACCAAGGTCACGCTCTCGACCACAGCCGTCCTGCTCGTTGGCGGCACGGTGTTGATCGGTCTGCTGGAGTGGAACAACGACGAGACCCTGGGAGCACTGAGCCCGGTCGATCGGCTCCTCGGCGCGTTCTTCCAATCAGCAACAGCCCGGACTGCCGGTTTCAACACGGTCGACATCGGAGCCCTCCGGCCCGCCACCTGGCTGTTGCTCATCCCGCTCATGGTCATTGGCGCCAGCAGCGCATCGACCGGTGGCGGCATCAAGACGTCGACCATCGCAGTGGTCGTGCGCTCGACTCTCGCCGAGTTTCGCCGTGACAGAGCGGTGACGATGCACGGCCGCAACATCCCGGTCGCACTCCAGCGCGAGGCCCTGGCGCTCTTGGTGGCAGCACTCGCCACGGTTGGTGCTGCCACGTTCTTGCTCGCTGCGTTCGAGCCCGATCTCGCCATCGGTGAGTTGCTCTTCGAAGCGGCCTCTGCGTTCGGAACCGCAGGGATCAGCACGGGCGTCACCGATGTCTTGAGTGGTCTGTCTCGGTTCGTGATCGTGGCGCTGATGTTCATTGGTCGTGTTGGCCCCATCACCTTCGGTACCGCTTTGCTGCTCCGCCACGAGACGCGGGCCTACCATCACCCCGACGGCGACCTGATCGTCGGATAAGGGAGAGCCATGACGTACATCGATCGCTTTCGAGACTGGCTCCAACCGCAGGGGCCCGAGCACGACCACTCCGCTGACTCGGTCTTCGTTGTCGGCTTGGGTCGCTTCGGTAGTTCGCTGGCGGAGACGCTCGTCGGCCTGGGTGTTGACGTGCTCGCGATCGACACCGACGCCGGGCGAGTCAGCGAGTTCGCTGACATCTTGCCCACGGTCCGGCAAGCGGATGGGTCGAACCAGAATGCGCTTCGGCAGTTGGGCATCGCTCAGTTCGACGCCGCCGTTGTTGCCATCGGCACCGGCATCGAAGCGAGCATCCTGACCACGGCCGCTCTGGTCGATGTCGGGGTCCCGAACGTCTGGGCCAAGGCGATCACCTCCGAGCACGGACGAATCCTCGAACGCGTTGGCGCCCATCATGTGGTCTTCCCCGAGAAGCAGATGGGAGAACGCGTTGCCCACGCCGTGACCGGCGCCGTGGTCGACTACTTCGCACTCGACGATGACTTCGTGGTTGCTGAACTCGAGGCACCGCCCAGCTTGGTCGGCTCGACGCTTGCCGAAGCTGCTCTTCGCCAGAGGCACGGGGTCACCGTGGTGTCGGTGAAACCTGCCGGCGGGCGTTTCACCCACGCAACTGCTGAGACCAAGATCAACAAGAAGGACCTGCTCGTCGTGGCAGGGCCGACCAAGGAAGTCGACCGGTTCACCACAGGCGGCTGGGGTGCGTAGGCGTCGAACCGAACGCGCAGTCAGCGCAATTCGTGTGGGGTGGTGCTCATCAGTTCAGCCCCAGTTTCGGTGATCAAGAACTGATCCTCGAGTTTCACTCCTTGGCCCACGTGGGCGTCGCCGATGTAGCTCTCGACACAGATCACCATGCCCGCCTCGAACTCGCCGTGGAACTCGTAGCGCTCACCCTTGTGGGCCTGGGGCACGTACGGAAACTCTCCCGACAAGCCGAGACCGTGGGCCAGGCAGTAGTAGCCGTAGGGGGCATGCTGTCCTGGAACGACCCAAGCCGAACGAGCGAAATCTTCGAACGAGCGGCCCGGTGCGAGCAGTGCAGCATTGGTCTCCAGTTGGTCGAGGGCCAGCTGGTGGAGCCGCCGCTGATCGGTGCTCGGAGAACCGTCGCCGCAGAGGAGTGTGCGTGAAAAGTCGACGCCGTACCCTCCGACGCCCAGAGCGTCGGTATCGAGGCAGAACAAGTCGCCAGCTTCGATCACTCGGTCGCTGGCTTCCTGGAAATAGGGGAAGGTGCGTGGCCCGCTCTGGGCCAGTCGCGTCGAGATGTACTCGCCGTTCGTGGCAATGAGGTGCCGGTGGAGCTCGGACCACACTTCGTTCTCGGTGGCGCCGGGAACGAGTTGGGAACGCAAGCCTTCGACGCCGTCCCGGACCCGGTTCATGGCTTCGCGCATCACGGCGATCTCGGCCGTTGTCTTGATCAGTCGGGACGCAACGAAAACCTCGGTCGCTGAACTGAGCGCAAAGCCCTCGAGTCGAAGCGCATCGGTGACCGGGTGATCACATCGCTCGACTCCCAGCCGGTCGCCATCGTTGCCGAGGACCGAGCGGATCTCGGCGGCGAACAGCTCGACGGCGTCGGTGTAGCCATTGCCACTCAACGCCGTCACTCCAGGAGCTGGCCGGACGTCGTCGACGAAGCCGTTCGTGCGAGCATCCACGCCGAGGTGTTCGGCTCCGGCGAACTCCCAGAGCACACAGGGCCCGTCGGCCGAGAACAGTAGGAATCGGCTGGCTCCCATTTGCGAGAAGATGGTCATGTTCCGCACGCCGGTGGCGTAGGCGATGTTGATGGGGTCAGCGGTCAGTAGCGCCGGTACGCCCAGCTCTCGCATCACCGATCGCAGCCGCTTTGATCGCTCGCTGACGATGTCGTTCATCACTGCAGCTTGCCGGCGTCGGTGTTGCCACCGCAGAGGATCACGCCGACTCTCCCGGCCAGGCGAGTTCGCGGTGTCCATGTGCCGTTGATCAGCGCAGCGATCGGCGCCGCGGCTGCGGGCTCGACCACCAGTCGAAGTCGGTCCCACAGCCGCTGCTGCGCCTCGGCCAACTGTTCGTCGGTCACCACGACGCTCGGGGCATCGACGGCGTGCAGCGCCTTCCATGGGTTTTCGCCCAGCCTGGTCGCCCCGAGGGCGTCGGCGGCCAGCCCGCTCACCTGCACATCAGTGGGTTGACCGGCGGCAACCGCCCCGGCGTAAGTAGCGGTCCCTTCGGTCTCGCATGCGACGACCTCGACACGGGTGCCGAACCACGACGCAGCGCCACCGGCAAGTCCACCGCCTCCGCAGGCGACGAGTACGGCGTCGAGCAATCCTGCCTGTCGTTCGAACTCTCGGCTCGCCGTGCCCGCCCCTGCCATCACGACCGGGTCGTTGTACGGATGAATTGCTGTGGCATCGGCTCGCCACTCGAGGCTGGCGGCGTGGGCTTCGCTGAACACGGCACCCTGCTGGTGGACTGTTGCTCCGAAACGACGCAGCACATCGACCTTGGCCGGTGCGGCGATTGTCGGTACGAAGATGTTGGCGGCATGCCCGAAGTGTCTCGCTGCCCACGCCACGGCGGCGCCGTGATTGCCGCCGGAAGCAGCGACGACACCGTCGACTCCGATGGTCTGCGTGGCCATGAAGTTGGCCGCGCCGCGGGCCTTGAACGAACCACTGTGTTGCAGGTGTTCCAACTTCAGCACGATTGAGGTGTCGGCCCACGCCGGATGTTCGGTGAGGTCGGCTGCTGGAACCTCGATGATCGGCGTGACCCGGACGCGACCGCGGAGCGCAGCGGCGGCGGCATCGATCAAAGCTGGGTCTGGGGCGGCGCCGTCAGTCATCGGGAGAGGATGTCACGAACGTGGACTCATGCGTCGATTGCCTGCACCGCTCAGATCCGGACAGTAGTTTCCGATCATGAAGCGGATGACCCCACGATGTGCCCGGCCTCGCATTGGCGGATTCCTTGCCACTGTCGCTCTTGGATTGTTGGTTGCCTTCGGAGCGGCGCCTGCCGGTGCGCAAGACGCTGACGACCCCGGCGACCTCGGTCAGGGCATGGAGTTGTTCAATGCGAGTTGCTCCAGCTGCCATCAGGTGGATGGGTCCGGCTCGGCGGCCGGACGTTCCCTTGTCGACATCGCCATCGAGCAGCCAGATCGATCGGTCCACATCGCCAGCGTCACCGATGGCATCGGCAACATGCCCGGCTACGGAGACCGTCTCACGGTGGATGAGATCGATGCGGTGGTCAGCTATGCCCGACTCACCTTTCTTTCTGAAGAGGATGTGATGGACGAGTTGCCGAACACCGGGCTCAATGCCTGGCTGTTCGTCGTCGGCTTCAGCCTCATCGGCATTGGTGGAGCTGCGGTGTTGACGGTCGAGCCCGCCGTTCGGCTCCGGCTCACCAACCGCTGAGTGCCCGCTGCATCGACTCGATGAACACCGCCTCGTGGTCATCGATGAACGGCAAGTGATGATTGATCTCGAGCATGACCATGCCGTGCATGGTTCCCCAGAGGCCCACGATTGCTGAGATGTCTTCTGCGAGAGCAGGCGGGGTCGAGGCAGCGTCGATGACCTCTTTCGGGTCCGTCCCCATCAGTTCGGCCAAGGCCGCAGCGAACGGACCGAAGATCGAGGTCTGCGCCGCGACGGTTGGTCCCCCTGGCGGGGCGGCGTAGCCCGGAAGCTGATCGCTGAAGATCAGGTTGAACTCGGCGGGATGCTCGACGGCCCATCGTCGGTACGCGAGAGCGAGTTGGGTCAATTGTGCTGTCGCCGGCCCGCTGGTTGCCGTGTCATGGATCGCTGAACCCAGCCGCTCGAAGCTGTCGGTGATCAGCGCGGTGAACACGTCATCAAGACTGTCGAAGTAGGTGTAGAGCGACGCTGGATTGACCCCGACCGAGCGGGCGATGCCGCGCCATGTCACGCCGCCCGGCCCGCCTTCCACCAGCTGGCTGCGGGCCGACACGATCACCTCAGCACGCAGTTCTCGCCGCAGCCGTTGTCGCCGTGTCTCTGGTTCAGTCATCGGGGAAAGAGCTTAGGACAAACGTCACTTGCTTTTCGAACACTGTTCGTATTTGATGATCTTGCAAGCCGAACAGTGTTCGAAACACAAACAACGACCGGAGTCCATCATGTCCAACACGTCCCCCAACGCAGATGCGTCCGCACGCTCTGCCGATCGATTCTCCCATCCGATGGTGCTCGGGGCCGGCCCCGTTGGCACGGCCATTGCCCATGCGCTGGCTGGCCGCGGCCACCAGCCCATCGTGGTGACCCGATCAGGCACAGCGATCCCAGGCGCTGAAGCCCGTCGGGCGGATCTGGCCGATCCGATCGACGCTCGTCGAGCTCTGGCTGATGCCTCGGTCGTGTTCACCACGGTCCAGCCCGAGTATCACCGCTGGGCCGAGGAGTTCCCCGCGCTCCAGACCTCCGTGGTGGAAGCCTGCGCCGATCTTGGCATCCCCCTCATGGTCGTTGAGAACCTCTACGCCTACGGCGGCCTCGCCGCTGGAGAAGCCATGACCGAATCATCGCCGATGGAGCCGTCATCCAAGAAGGGGCGCGTCCGGCTCGCCATGTGGCGAGAGCTCGAGGCGGCCTCCGATGCGGGTCGGCTCGACATGGCCGTCGTGCGGGCCAGCGACTTCTTTGGGCCCGGTGTCGAGGGGTCGGCGTTCGGTACCCGCTTCTTCGAGCCGCTGCGGAAGGGGAAGCCGGCCTCGACCGTTGGCGCCGTCGACGTCTTGCACTCGGTCACCTACGTCCCCGACATCGCCGAAGCAATCGTGCGAGTGGCCGAAGACGACACTGCTTGGGGGCGGGCCTGGCACGTTCCGAATGCGCCAGCCGTCACCCAGAACGAGATCGCACGGATCGCTGCAGCTTCGGTTGGTCAAGAGGGCCCAGCCAAGGCCGCTCCCGGGTGGATCTTGCGGGTGCTCGGCCTCTTCGTGCCCCCTGTCCGCGAGACAATCGAGATGCTGTACGAGTTCGAAGACGACTTCGTCGTCGACTCGTCGGCCTTCACCGCTCACTTCGGGATGGAGGCAACACCGCTCGAGGTCTCGCTGGCCGATGTCATGAAGGCGACGACCTGAGGTTGTGGCCGTAGCCTGCAACCCGTGATTCTTGCCGCCACATCGAGCCCTCAGGACACGCAGGCTCTTGCTGCGGCGCTCTCTGTCGAGATGCGCGTCGGTGATCTCATCGTGTTGGCCGGCGACCTGGGAGCGGGCAAGACCTGTTTCACCCAGGGTTTAGGCGCAGGACTTGGCATCACTGATCGCATGACCAGCCCGACGTTCACGCTGATCAATCGTTACGACCGAGGTCGTCTCGAGCTCAACCACCTCGACGTGTACAGACTCGACGACATCGCCGAGACGCTCGACCTCGACCTGCCCGAACTGCTCGAGGTCGGCCTGACCGTGATCGAGTGGGGCGAGGAGATCACCGAAGTGCTGCCGGTCGATCACCTGACGATCCGGCTTCGCTATCCCGAATTCGATGAGGCGGCGGCCAATGCGCCGGCCGACGACGACCGCATCATCCAGATCGAGGCTGGTGGACCGAGTTGGGATGAGCGCCTGCCTGCTCTTGCGATGGCGATTGAAGGGTGGGTGGCATGAAACGCATCTTGGCGGTCACCTCATCGACGGCGGTTGTCGGCGTTGCCGCAGCATTCGCTGTGGCAGATGCTGCGGTCGAGATAGCGGCCTCGGAGCAGATCACGACAGATCGGCGACACGCAGAAGAACTCACGCCGATGGTTGCTTCAGTTCTGACAGCCGCCGGTTGGACGGTCGCAGACATCGACGTCTTTGCCGTCGACATCGGCCCTGGCCGGTTCACTGGGTTGCGGGTTGGCCTGGCCACCGTGCGATCCCTTGCGCTCGCCATCGGTGCACCCGTGGTTGGTGTCACCAGTCTCGAACTGCTGGCTGCCGAACATGCCGGGGCGGTCAGTGCCGTCATCGATGCCAGGCGCAGCGAGGTCTTCCAGCAGCGTTTCGTCGACGGCGTTGCCGTTGGTGAAGCGTTGGTCGGCCCAGCGGTCGACATGGCGGCCTTGGTCGAAGTGGGCGACGTCGTCCTCGGCGATGGCGCCGATCGCTACCTCGAGCCCTACGAGGGCATCCGCCATGTCGCAGGGTGCGAACCGCAGGCCACCACGCTTGCTCGCCTGGCCTTCGGCCGCACGCCGGTGCCTGGGCCCGAGGTCGAGCCGCTCTACCTCCGAGATGCCGATGTCCAGATCAACATCAAGACCAGGCACAACACATGACCGAGATCATGCTTCGTGAAATGACGCGTGCCGACATTCCCGCCGTCGCCGCGATCGAGAGCTCGGTGAGCCCTGAACCCTGGTCGGTTGGACTGTTCGAAGGCGAGTTCGCCGTCGATGTGTCGAGTCGTCACTGGGTCGTGGCTGAAACCGACCTGGGCATTGTCGGCTTCGGAGGGATGATGTTCGTTGGCCGGGACAACCCCGAGGCGGAGGGTCACCTGATGAACATCGCCGTGGTTTCGCAGATGCGCCGCTCTGGGATCGCCCGACGATTGTGCGACGAACTCTTTGCGGCCGCCGCCGACGCGGGTGTCGATGCGATCACACTCGAGGTCCGGGTGTCGAACATCGGAGCGATCGGCCTGTATCGGAGCTTCGGCTTCGCCCCCGTCGGCAACCGTCGGGGTTACTACCGAAACCCCGACGGTACGAAAGAGGATGGCTTGATCTTCTGGCTGCACGACAACGTGGCCAGGGTGGCTGCACGATCGGAGAGTGCCTCGTGAGTGCAAAGGAGCCGCGCGAATTGAGCGAGCGGGTCGTGATGGCGATCGAGACCAGCTGCGATGAGACCTCGGTCTCGATCGTGCGAGGTGGCACCGAGGTGCTGTCAAACATCGTGTCGAGCCAGATCGAATTGCACGCTGGGTTCGGTGGCGTGGTTCCCGAAGTGGCGAGCCGAGCGCACCTCGAAATGCTCGAGCCAGTCATCAACCAGGCGCTGGTCGAGGCCGGCGTCGCCGGAACGGATCTCGACGCCGTTGCGGCCACGCATGGCCCGGGACTGATCGGTGCATTGCTCATCGGCGTGTCTGCAGCCAAGGCCCTGTCGCTGGCGTGGGATGTGCCCTACGTCGGGGTCAACCACATGGAGGGCCACCTCTTCGCCACGTTCCTCGAGCGCCCGGATCTCGAACCGCCGTTGGCTGTACTGCTGGTGTCGGGCGGGCACACGATGATCGTCCACCTCAAGGAGCGCGGAAAGTACCGGATTCTCGGATCGACCATCGACGATGCCGCAGGTGAGGCCTTCGACAAAGTCGCGCGCTACCTCGGTCTGGGCTATCCCGGCGGGCCCGTGGTCGACAAACTCGCGCTCGAGGGCGATCGCGATGCGATCCGATTTCCTCGTGGTCTGCTCAACGACGGTCTCGACTTCTCGTTCAGCGGCATGAAGACCTCAGTCATCAATTACGTCCGCAAGAATCGAGACGCCGACAACGCCGACCTGTGCGCAGGATTCCAGGAAGCCGTGGTCGACGTGTTGGTGACCAAGACCATGCGGGCCGCCGAGACCTTCGCCGTCAACGGCGTGTGCCTCGGCGGAGGAGTGGCTGCCAACTCCCGCCTGCGCGAAGTGTTCGCGGCGGAAGCTGCTGAGCGAGGCTTCGATTGCCTCGTCCCGAGTCGCGAGTACTGCACCGACAACGCCGCCATGATCGCTGCGGCTGCCCATTGGCGCCTCGAACACGACGGCCCCACGCCCCTCGACGACGGCGCCCACCCCAACCTCAAACTCGCCTAACGGTGCCGGGGGTTATCAAGTTATCAACTCGTTCTGAAGCCGCTTGCGCTCAGTTGATAACTTGATAACCCCCGGCACCAGTGGGAACGGCTGGGTCAGATGCCGAGGGCCTCGTTCAGGGCAGAGAGGTCGGGCAGGCGGGCGTGGGTGTACTCGGTGTGCTGATCGAACGGATCGAGCTGGACTGATTGCATTCCCGCTGCGGTGGCGCCGTTGACGTCGGCGTGGACCGTGTCGCCGATGTAGACGACCCGTTTCGCAGGCAGGCCGAGGGCATAGAGCGCTGGCGCCATGATCGCCGGGTCCGGCTTGGCGACACCGACCAGCGAGCTGTCGATGATGGCGGCCACCCGGGGGAGGTCGTGATGGTGGTTCACCCAGCAGACGCCATGTTCGAGCATCTGCGTCGGGGCGGCACCTGAGTTGTTCGACACGATGGCCAGCGGCAAGCCGGATGCGTGAAGCTCGTGGAACGACGCCACGTTCTCCTCGTGGAGCCAGTCCCAAACCCGCTTTTCGATTCGTGACGAGAACTCGGCGGCTGCTTCTTCTGGCACACCGAGCGTTGCGGAGTAGGAGCGGTCGTAGTCGATCCAGAAGCTCGGGTCGTACTCGTCGACCTCGGTGTACCGGGCGGAAAGCGTCGCCACGCCTGCGTGGTGGGCCCGCCGATACTCGATCACGTCGTCGGGACGTTTCAAGCCCATGGCGTCGAGCACACCGGACACTTGGTTGTGGTGGGGATAGAGAAAGACGCCACCAATGTCGAAGACGGCGGCTTCGACCGTGCTCGGATCGAAGCGTGGCCGGGAAGGGGCGGCGGGCGCAGTGTCGGGCATGTTGGTCGAACGTAGTGGATGTGAGCGCTGGGTTCGCCCGAAAAAATTGCCGCCAAACGGTGTTGGCCCGGAACCGAGGACCTCTTAGTCTTAGCACTCGTCCATTGAGAGTGCTAACGCGAAGAAGGGCACCACCAGCATGAATCTGCAACCACTCGAGGATCGGATTGTCATCCGTCCCAAAGATGCCGAGTCCACCACGGCCAGCGGCCTTGTCATTCCTGACACCGCAAAAGAGAAGCCTCAGCAGGGCGAAGTCCTTGCTGTCGGCGCCGGTCGCCGCGGCGACAACGGCGACCTCATCCCCATGGATGTTTCGGTCGGCGATGTTGTTGTGTACTCCAAGTACGGAGGCACCGAGATCGCCAGCAACGGCGAAGACCTGCTCATCCTCAACGCTCGCGATGTCCTCGCGATCGTGAAGTAAGGAATCACCACATGGCAAAAATCATCAAGTTCGACGACGAGGCGCGCCGCGCTCTCGAGTCCGGTGTGAACCAGTTGGCCAATGCGGTCAAGGTCACTCTTGGGCCGAAGGGACGCAACGTTGTCCTCGACAAGAAGTTCGGTGCTCCGACGATCACCAACGATGGTGTGTCCATCGCTCGTGAGATCGAGCTCGAGGATCCCTTTGAGAACATGGGCGCTCAGCTCGTCAAAGAGGTCGCGACCAAGACCAACGATGTTGCTGGCGACGGAACCACCACCGCCACCGTCCTCGCGCAGGCTTTGATCAAGGAAGGCCTCCGTAACGTTGCCGCTGGCGCGAACCCCATGGGTCTCAAGCGCGGCATCGAAGCAGCTGTTGCTGCCGGTGTGCAGGCGATTGCGGATCAGTCGAAAGAGATCGACTCGAAAGAGGAGATCGCCCAAGTTGCATCCATCTCTGCTGCCGATGCAAGCGTCGGCAAGGTGTTGGCCGATGCGATCGACAAGGTCGGCAAAGACGGCGTCGTCACCATCGAAGAGTCGAACACGTTCGGTATCGAGCTCGACTTCACCGAGGGCATGCAGTTCGACAAGGGCTACATCAGCCCCTATTTCGTCACCGATGCCGAGCGCCAGGAAGCGATCCTGGAGGATCCGTACATCCTGTTCAACCAGGGCAAGATCAGCTCGGTCCAGGATCTCCTCCCCGTGCTCGAGAAGGTCAGCCAGTCCGGCAAGCCCCTCGTGATCATCGCCGAGGACATCGACGGTGAAGCTCTGGCCACTCTTGTGGTGAACAAGATCCGTGGCATCTTCGCTTCGGTGTCGGTCAAGGCCCCCGGCTTTGGCGAGCGTCGCAAGGCAATGTTGCAGGACATGGCCATCCTCACCGGTGGTCAGGTCATTGCTGAAGAGGTCGGGCTCAAGCTCGACGGTGTCACTCTTGACATGTTGGGCACCGCCCGCAAGGTCACGGTCACCAAGGACAACACCACGATCATCGAAGGCGGCGGCAACAAGGCTGACGTCGAGGGTCGTGTGTCTCAGATCAAGGCTGAGATCGAAAACACCGATTCGGATTGGGATCGTGAGAAGCTCCAGGAGCGTCTTGCGAAGCTTGCCGGTGGTGTTGCTGTGGTCAAGGTCGGCGCTGCGACTGAGGTCGAGTTGAAGGAAAAGAAGCACCGCATCGAAGACGCCTTGTCGGCGACTCGTGCGGCGCTTGAAGAAGGCATCGTCGCTGGTGGCGGTACCGCTCTTCTCCGTGCCCGTCCCGCCGTGGCCAAGGTCGTCAAGAAGCTCAAGGGTGACGAAGAGACCGGCGCTCGCGCTGTCTACCGTGCCCTGGAAGCACCGGCTCGTCTCATTGCTGAGAACGCCGGTCTCGAAGGCGCCATTTGGGTCACCAAGGTCGAAGAGGCCGAAGGCAATTTCGGCCTCAACGCCGCAACCGGCGAGGTCGTCGATCTCGTTGCTGCCGGTGTCACCGACCCCGCAAAGGTCACCCGTGCAGCGCTGCAGAACGCAGCCTCGATCGCAGCCCTCGTGCTGACGACCGAGTCCCTCATCGCTGATGCACCTGAAGAGGGCGGCGCCGGTGGCGGTATGCCCGACATGGGCGGCATGGGCGGCATGGGCGGCATGATGTAATCCGCTGCCGCTCAGCAAGACCGAGCGGCACGGTGCACACAGCACCCGAGCAATCTCGAAGACCGGGCCTTCGTGGCCCGGTCTTCATCGTTTTCGAGCTCCATCGGTGCAACTTGGGACCGCTTCTTCCAACTGCTGGCTGAAACGGTCCCAAGTTGCGGCAGGGCGTGGGAAGCTGCAGGAATGACGCCGCTCCACCCTGATGTTCTCTCCATTGCCGACATCAGCCATGCCGCTGATGCCCTTGCTGATCTGTTCGATGCCCACGATCCCACAACTCCCGTGCCGTCGTGTGGTGACTGGACCATGGCCGACTTGGTGTGGCATCTCACCGAGGTGCAGCTGTTCTGGGGGCACATCATCGGCAACCGGCCAGAGGGGCCCGAGACCTACGAGTCGCCAACCCGCCCAGCCAACGCAGAGCTCAGCGCTGGCCTGCGAACCGCAGGGGTCGATCTCGTCGAACTGCTATCCCTTGCCGATGATGACACCGTCGCCTGGAGCTGGTCTGAGGATCACACGGTGGGGTTCACGGTTCGACGACAGGTCCACGAATCCATGGTCCACGCCATCGACGGCTTTCTGGCGGTGGGAGCTGCGACCCCTGAGATCGAGCCGTTGCTTGCCGCTGACGGCATCGATGAGTTGGTGACCGTGATGCTCACCGGCACACCGGACTGGGCCACCTTCGAGGCCAACGGCGGCGTCGTTGAACTCGTTGCCTCAGACACCGGCGATCAATGGGCACTGCGGCCAGGAACAATCGTTGGCACCGAGCCGACGAGTGGCAAGCATCTCGAGCGCAACGGATACGAGGTAGATGACGAAGTCATCCCCGCGGCGACCATCCAGGCACCGGCGCTCGACCTGCTGCTGTGGATGTGGGGCCGACAGGATGCGCCGCCGACGACCAACCCCGCCGAGACTGAGGCCGCCCAACTCTTGCGCACGACCTTCCTCAACGCCGTCAGCGGCTGACTGCGCACCGCCGTCAGGGAGGCCGCCCGCCACCTTCGCGAGATTTGTTTGACTGGTGGGTGAATTCTCGCCAAGTTGAAGTGGGAGGTGGCGCTACGGGCGGCCGGGCGGCAACCCGAAAAGTGTGCGAGCGTTGTTACCTACGAAGGCGGCTCGGTCTGGACCGCGAAACATCGAAACCAACGTGTTCAGGTCGTGAACGTACTCGGGGGTGTGATCGGCGTGGGGAAAGTCCGAAGCCCACATGAACCGGTCGACGCCGAATCGATCGGCCAGTGACGGAATCGTGCGTTCATCAGGGTCGCAGCTGATCCAGATGCGTTCCCGGAAGTATTCGCTCGGTTTGTGTTCGAGCGGCACTCGCTCGCCGATGAACGTGTGGCCGTAGACAGCGTCGATGCGGTCGAGCCAGTAGCCGATCCAGCCACCGCCTGACTCCAGGACCAGCACCTTGAGTCGAGGAAACTTGTCGAACACGCCGTAGTCGAACAGCGTGGTGAACTGCTGACGCACGCCATCGCTGGCCGTGACCGATGCGAGTAGACGGAGCTGTTTGACATTCTCCCACGACCCCATTCGCTCGCCCTTGGTCCACTGCGGCTCGAACGTGGGGTGAATGGCGAACGGGATGTCCAGATCCTGGGCGGTGGCGAACACGATGTCGTGATCGGGGTGGCCGAGAGGTTTGGCATCGTGGGTGAAGGGGCAGACATACGCGCCTTTCGCCCCATCTTCGACGGCTCGGCGCATCTCGGCCGCAGCAGCCACTGGGTCGCTCAACGACAGGTGCGCAGTGGCAACGAGCCGAGGTTGACCAGCTGCGAACTCACAGATCCAGCGGTTGTAGGCGCGGGTGTAGGCCTGGCAGAGCTCGGGGTCTTTCAGTTCGGCCTCCCAGAGCAAACCGACGGTGGTGTAGAGAATGGCGATGTCGATGTTCTCTGCGTCGAGCATCGTGATGCGTTCGACCGCGTGCATCGAGCCGTACGGCGCCTCGCGCAGGTAGGTCCGATTCGGATCCTTCTGCAACGCACCCAGATCTGGGTATCCCATCGCTCCCAATGTCGAGGGGAACCCGCGACGAGACATCGTCGATCGTTTGCCGTCGATCTCGAGCTCCTCCAAGCCGTTCTCGTCGATGCGTATACGCAGCGCCCGATCCCGGTACTTCGGATCGATGTAGTTCTCCCACAGATCAGGCGGCTCGAGAATGTGGGCGTCAGCGTCCACTGCGCCCGCCACCTCGATCCGATGCGTCTCGTGCATCGGTTTCTGCGCCTCGACGAAGACCGACATGACAACCCCCTGCGTTCGTTGAACCCTGTGTCTGTTACAGCTGTCCGTTGAATGGATGTCGAGACGTTAGAACACCGACCGCGTTCAGGGCTTGCGGTTGGCCAGCTCGACCTTGATGCGGGCGAAGATTCCGGTGACGGCAATGGCGGCGGAGAAGGCGCCGATGAGCCCGGCAACCCCGTAACCCACGGTTCCGGTCACCCCGTCGGATCGTGCTGCCAGCAGCAAGAACAGCACCGAACTCAGCGAAGTGAAGCTCAGCTGGACCAACGTGATGACCCAGCGCAGCGTTCTCACGCCCATGTAGTGGGCGTACCAACCGCTGGCAGCGAACAACCACGAGACCGGGATCAACACCGATCCGCCGCCGCCAGGCTCGTCGGCGTCGATCACCGACAGCTCGGTTGCTGCGAACACCGCAGCCGACACCAGGCCGAGGAGGCCAGCTGCTGCGGCCCAGTTGCTCGGTTTGTCGAACGAGACCCAGCTGCTGCCGGCAACCGCGGTGATGACTGCAGCCCCGATCAGATACCCGAATTGACCGAGCCATCGGGTCGACGTCGAACTCGAGACGAGCGAGAGGAAGATCAAGCCGAGTGCTGCAACCAGCGGAATGAAGAGCGGTGAAGAACGGAGGGTCGGCATCGAAGCAGATGTCACCACGCCAGTCTGGTGCCGTGGGGATGAACTCGCTCCGTTGCCGTGCGTTGGATCAGCCAGCCGTCCTCGACCGAGGTCGAGGTGTTCGAACAACCGCCGTCAGCTTCGCGTTGATAGCTCAGTGTCACGCCCGTTGGTTGGACGAACGCGCCGTCGACCGATGCCGCGGAAAGGCTCGACCAGCGGATCTCGACCGGCTCGGCATCGCAGTCGGCAAAGACCTCGCTCCAGATCATCGGGTCCACGAGGTGATCGGCATCGACGAACAGCTCTCGCACGACGGTGGTCGACGCTGTCGCCAGATCGGTGACCGAGCCTCGCCACCGTCCTGGCTCGGCCAGAGCGATCTCGAGGCGGTATCGCTGGCCGACCGCCCACCGATAGTCGAAGGTGTTGGCGTTGCCGAGCGTCGAACGGAGCGCAGAACCGGTTCCGTCGAGGATGCCCCCGCCGGAGTCGTGATAGCCGCCCCAGTTCACTGCGCCGGCGCCCGGATACGACGGGTGGTGTTGCAGGCCGAGGTGTCCGGCCCCGCGGCGCTGACCGCCCCTCGGATGACCGCCGCTGCTCTGGAACGACGCCTGCAACGCCCAGAAGTACAGCGCTGGCACCGCAGGGCCCCGCACGATTTCCAGCACCGCTGAGACAGCGCGCAACGGCACCCTCGGTACGTCCCAGCGAGCGTGGAACGACGATGCGCCGTTGCTCGACGTCGGGGGCCCGGTGCGTCGGGATGTGACAGCCATCGGGCAAGGGTGCCACGGCGGGCGAGGGCTAGTCTCGCCGGATGATGTGTGCCGAGTCCGGAGTCCGACCCTGAGTTTTCATCTTCCCAGTTTCGGTCCACCGATTGGTCGAGGTGGACCGCAGTCGATTCCTCGTCCACCCGGTGCTCGACTTGGCGCCGATCCCTCGTGGGCTGAGCTCTCGCCAGCGCAGCGTCGCCTCTCGGTGGCCGATCTCACTCGTTTCGTGGATCCCATCGGTGCGGCCGAGCCGGGCCACGTCAACGGACGACCTCCGGCAGCTGTTCTGGCGCCGCTCTACGACAGTGACCTGGGTGCCACGCTGATCCTCACCCGGCGGGCCTGGCACATGCGCAGTCACACCGGCGAGATCAGTTTCCCCGGCGGCCGCTTCGAACCGGGCGACGCCGATCTGCGGGCCACCGCACTTCGGGAGAGCCACGAGGAGATCGCTCTCGACCCCAACCTGGTCGACGTTGTCGGCCAGCTCCCTCAGCTGACCACGGTGTCGTCGCCCGCTGCGATCGTCCCCTATGTCGGGGTTCTTGCGGCACGCCCGCTGCTGGTTGCCGAGCCCGGTGAGGTCGATGGCATTCTCGACGTCACGATCGAGGAACTGCTCGATCCGGCCATCTATCGCGAGGAGATCTGGACCAGGGACGGGGTCGAGATGGAGATCACCTTCTTCGAACTCGATGGCGACACCCTGTGGGGTGCGACCGCCCGCATGCTCCGCAGCCTGTTCGACCGGCTGGTCGACGAAGTCTGAGCTCCGCGAGCGAATGAAGTTGCTCGTCGAGGTCGACTGCCGGATCTCGGTGTGAACGCAGCGCCAGCGAACATGAACGCAGGGCTTCCGGTCTCGGAGTCGAGTGACTGAACGCCGAGATACACACACAAGCCGCTGAACCAGGCTCAAACGCTCACACCATTTGGTTTCGTCGGAACGCAGCGCACGATGCTGCGACGCACGAGTGTCGACTCAAGCGGCGCTGAGTTGGGCGTTGCCAAAGCTGACGCTGAACCGGTCACACCAGATGTCGACGAAATCGTACCGATCGAGGTCGATGCCTGCCGGAAGCTCGTAGTTCTGGTCGCCGATGTTGCCCGAGAGGCGACCGAGGTCGATGTAGTCATCGGGGTCGTCGGAGTTGCGGAGGTAGACGACGAGGTCGGGACCATTGCTGGTCTCGAAGCCTTCGAAGCGTAGGAAGGTCTGCGTGCCGTCGGTGATGGTGAGGCCCGTGCCGACGGTGGTGTAGCGGCTGTTGCTGACAAAGGAGCCCGTGGTCACGGTGACGATCTCTGGCGTGGTCGGCGCCTCTTCTTCTGGCGCTTCTTCTGGCGGAACGTCCGCAGCCTCGTCGACGGCTGGCTCGTCTTCTGCTGCTTCCTCGTCGGGCGCTTCGTCTGCCGGTGCCGTTTCGGCGGGTTCGGTGGCCTCGGCGACGACCTCGAAGGGGTTCGCTTCATCGACGACATCGTCGATGAAAAGGGTCTGGATGCCGAAGACGCCGAAGGCGAGGAAGGCAGCGATCGCAGTGAGGACCAAGCCACCACCGACGAGGAGGGGTTTCGAGATGTTTCGCATGATGATCACAACCTCCGGGGGTCCGCCTCGATGTCGGAGTCTGGCATCGTTTCTCGGCTGTTCAGACTTCGGTGCAGGCGAAGTGATGCAACAATCGGCCGCCGTGACCACGATCTCTGCCGCTCAAGCTCGCCGCATCGCTCTCGCCGCTCAGGGTTTCACCGACCCCAAGCCAACGGGTCGTGTCGATGCCAGGCATTTTCGCCGGGTCTTGGACCGGATGACGATTCTGCAGCTCGACTCGGTGAACGTGCTCTGTCGATCCCACTTCCTCCCGGTGTTCGCCCGGCTTGGCCCCTACGACTGCGATCAGCTCGATCAGTGGATCTGGCAATCGGGTGAGAATCACGAGTTCCTGTCACACGAGGCGTCGATCACCTCGATGGATCTTTACCCGCTGATTCGGCACCGAATGGACATCACTCGCTGGAAGGGTGGGACCAAGTTCAAAGCCGAGCACCCCGAAGAGTTGGAAGCGATTCGAGTGGAGATCGACGAGCACGGACCTCGCTCTGTCAAGGACCTGCCCGATGCGGGCGATCGCAGCGGTCCGTGGTGGGGCTGGTCGAAGGGCAAGATCGGGCTCGAGGTGCTGTACCGCAACGGTGATCTCTCGATTGCGGAGCGGACCAAGACGTTCCTCACTCGCTACGACCTACCTGAGCGAGTGATCCCGAGTGAGCTGCTGGACGCCGACCACCTCGAACCAAGTGATGCTTGGCGGGCGATGCTGTTGCTTGCGGCACAGAGCCACGGCATTGGTACCGACAAGGACTTGGCTGACTACTTTCGGCTGAAGGTGACCAACTGTCGGCCGCTGCTTGCCGAACTGGTGGAGGCCGGCGAGTTGCTGCAGGTCGAAGTCGAAGGTTGGGGCGACCCTGCGTACCTGCATCCCGAAGCAAAGCGGCCTCGGTCGATGAACGCTCGAGCTCTTCTGAGCCCCTTCGACCCGGTGGTCTGGTTCCGCCCTCGGGCCGAGCGGTTGTTCGACTTCCACTACCGCATCGAGATCTACGTCCCGGAAAAGAAGCGGGTGCACGGCTACTACGTGCTGCCCTTCCTCCTCGGTGATCAGATCGTCGGTCGGGTTGACCTCAAGGCCGATCGAAAGGCCGGCGAGCTTCTGGCGAAGGCGGCGTTCATCGAGCCGGGCCATGACAAGGTCGAGGTCGCCGCTGCGCTTGCCGAGACGTTGCACGAAATGGCGGCGTGGCTCGAGTTGGACACGGTGAAGGTCGGCCGTCGCGGCGATCTTGCCGCCGAACTCTCTGCCGCCGCTCGATGACTGACGACGCACGGCGTCAACGCCGGCGACTGATGACAAGCGCGGTTGTGGCCATCTCCGCTCTTGCGGGAGCGTTGGCCGGTTGGCCGACGTGGACCGTGTCCGGCTCTGCGACCCGCAACAGCTACGCATCTTTGCGGGCCGCTCAGGCGCTGGGTGTCGACCAGCTCACACCCTTTCGAGTTGTGTGGTTCTGTGTCCCGGTTGCGGCGGCTGCCATCGCGTTGCTGCTCGTTGCGGGCGCTATTCGCAGCGCTGCAGTGATCGGTGTGCTGACGGCGATCGTTCTGGTGGCATTCGGGGGCGTGATCCTGCGAACCCCGGTGGCAAGTGGTGCAGGGCCATGGCTGGCGCTCGCGTCAGGAGTCGTGTTGGCCGGCGCATCGATCGCACGAGTTTCTCAAGGTCGAGGCAAAGACTGACGTTTCCATGGGCGATGCCGGTCGCATCGCAACAAACGCTGGAGGGCGACATCTCATGACTGACCCAAATCTGCCAAACGATCCTCGCTTTTCGCCGCCACCGTCCGGGCCAGCGCAGCCCCCCGGCGCGCCCGTTCCGCCCGCGTTCCAGCCGCCGCAGATCCCGCAGCAGCCGGCCACGCCACCCCAGCGGCCGCAGCCTCCTGTCGCCCCGGTGCCGCCGCCGATGGCTCCCCCGGGATTCCACGCCGGCCCTCCCGGTTTCGATACGCCGCCGGTGTACGCCGATCCCACTCAGCCTCAGATCATTCAGGACACCGGCTTCGCCGGAACCACCGTGCAGGATCAGATCGTGAAGAAGTCGTCGATCGGTGGTCGGCTTGGTCTTGTCGCCGCTGCGCTCGCTGTTGCTGGCGGTGGTGCATTCGCCGTGACGCGCGCACTTGCAGAACCCGCCGGAGCTGAGACGCCAGAAGAAGCCGTCGCTCAGCTGTTCGAAGCGGTCGACAATGACGATCTGCTCGGCGTGACCGAAGCGATGCTTCCCAGCGAACGCGAAGCACTGATTGATCCGATGGTCGACCTCTTCAGCGAGCTGGAACGGCTCGACATCCTCGACGAAGACGTCGACCTCGAAGCCCGTGCCGACGAAGCGGGAAGCGACGGCATCGACTTCTCGGTCACAGGCCTCAGCTTCACCACCGACGCGGTAGCCGAAGGTGTGGTCAACGTCCGCCTCACCGCAGGTGTTGTCTCGGTCACCGGCGATGTTGGTGATCTGCCATTCGGTGATCGGGCCACGGCCGAGATCGGCGAAGAGAACATGTCCGAGTCGCTCGACGAAGAAATCATCAACTTTGCCAACGAAGAAGACGCCCGGTTCACTGTCGTTGAAGAAGACGGTTCGTGGTACGTCAGCCTTTGGTACTCAGCGGCAGAAGCGATCCGTGAAGAAGCCGGCGAACCGGCCCCGAACTTCGGCGCCGGTGTGACGCCCATCGGCGGCGACACGCCAGAAGATGCTCTTCGACTCATGATTCAAGCCGCGGTCGATCTCGACGCCGAGGGCGTTGTCGCTGCCATGGATCCGGAAGAATTCCGAGCACTCCAGGACTACGCACCGTTGTTCCTCGACGATGCCGACGGTGCTGCAGCCGAGTTCCGCCAGATGCTCGATGATGAGCGCATCCGCTACTCACTCGATCGTCTCGACCTCGCCAGCGCTGACGTGCGAGGCCGGACCGTGGTGAGCGTCGACGGCTTCGCCGCAAGCGCGACCAACGGTGAGGAGAGCTTCTCGCTCGATTTCGACGGCAACTGTTTCACGGTCATCATGAATTCTGAGATCGACGAGACCTGCCTCGACGAGCTTCGCGACGAACTGGCGGCCGAGGAACTGCCCGATGCCTACCTGGACCTCGTGGCTGATTCGACCTCGGGTGTCACCGTCGTCGAGCGTGATGGTTCCTGGTACGTCAGTGGGTTCCCCACCGTCATCGGTGCCTACACCGATCTCTTGGCATCACTGGAACCCCAGGACATCGACGACCTCACCTCCTTTTTCGACGACTTCGAAGATGCCTTCGAACTCGGCAATCCGCTGTTCGACGAGCTCAGCGGTTCGTCCTCGGCCGAGCAGGAGTTTGACTCGGTCACCGAGCTTCTCGAGGGCGAATTCGACGAAGCGGATGGCTATGACCCCTTCGCCGAGGACAACGAGGGCTTCGAAGACAGCTTCACCGAACTCGAGGTGTCGGCTGAAGACCTGGCACTGTTCCCAGCCGACTGGACCGTCTTCGCCAACGATGCGAGCTTCGCCTACTTCGCTGGGGAGGTTGGTCTTCCTGCGACGTCATATGTCACGGGCTACTCCAACGGTCCGAGCATCCTGATCGAACGTTTCGACGCAACCGCCGACCAGTTGAACGCCGGCATGCTCGACGCGTCGGCGTACGTCCAGGTCGACGTTCCCGGTCTGCCTGCTGGTGCCACGGCGTATGACTGGGAAGACGTCGATCGGGCCATCGTCATCGATGGTTTCATCGTCTCGGCGTATTTCGATGCCGACGGCTCGGCCATGGACGTCCTCACCGAACGAGTCAACGCCATCGCCAACGGCTGACCTCTCGGCCCACGACAACTTGGGAGGGGTCGGACCCTCCCAAGTACTAGTGTCCGCCCATGCCTTCCCTTTCCTTTGACGGTGAGACCCATGATGAGATCGTCCAGAAGGTTCGGCGCTGGTTGGCCTCGGTCGATGGCGAGCTCGTCGGTGCCATGGGCACCGCTGACATCATCAACCAGTCGGCCAATCTGACGAAGGACGCCTTGCGTGTCGTGGCTCAATCAGCTCCTGGCGGCATCGGCGAGAGCGATCTGATCAAGGCGCTCACCACCATGGGCTACAAAGCCACCGATCAGACTCGTGAAGCCGCCCTCGGGGCACTCGACGCCGTGGAAACCGCCACCGGGGGGTCCGTGGTGCGCAAAGCGGCAACGTCTGGCACCAAGGCGGTGTTCGAGATGAACACCGCCATTGCGAAGCAGTTGCTGAAGGCCGTCGTCAAAGACTGACAGCCCACTAGCCTGGCCCCTTTCTCATGGGGAGCTGATCGTGGCAGAACTCGACATCGGACTCGGCAAGTCGGCTCGACGCTCGTATGAGCTGAGCGACGTGGCGTTGCTGCCCAGCCGCCGAACCCGTGAGGTCGACCTGGTCGATGTGTCGTGGCAGATCGATGCTTACTCCTTCGACATCCCGATCATCGGTGCGGCGATGGACAGCGTCACCAGTCCCGCCACCGCCACCGCCCTTGACAAGCTCGGCGGCCTCGGTGTCCTCGATCTTGAAGGTGTCTGGACTCGCCACGAGGACCCGGGCCCGGCGCTCGCCGAGCTGGGGGACCTCGAGCCCGAGGCGGTTGCGGCCCGCCTTCGCGATCTCTATTCGGCCCCGGTCGACTACGACTTGGTCACCCAACGCATCGCCGAGCTCCACAGTGCCGGTGGCTACGCCGCGGGTTCGGTATCGCCTCGACGGGTCGCAGCGATGGCCGACACGCTGCTGAAAGCCGAGCTCGATCTGCTCCTCATCCAGGGCTCGGTCATCTCGGCCGAGCACGTCTCGTCGAGCGATGACCCGCTCAACCTCAAGAGCTTCGTCCGTGAACTCGAAACGCCGGTCATCGTCGGCGGCGTCGTCAGCTATCAGGCAGCCCTTCACCTTATGCGTACCGGTGCCGCAGGGGTTCTTGTCGGCGTCGACTCCGGTAGCAGTTCCACGTCGAGCTGGGTCACCGGCATCGGCACCGGGCAAGCAACGGCCATCGCTGATGTTCGTGCCGCTCGCATGCGCCACCTCGATGAGACCGGCGTCTACGTCCATGTCATTGCCAATGGCGGCATCAACAGCGGAGGCGACATTGCCAAAGCGGTCGCATGCGGCGCTGACGCAGTGATGATGGGTTCGGCCCTTGCTCAGGCCGACGAGGCGCCCGGTGGCGGTTGGCACTGGGGCCGCTCGGTCGCCCACCCAGATCTGCCCCAAGGCATCGTGGTCGAGGTCGGCAACGGTGGCTCGCTCGAACAGGTGCTTTTCGGCCCGTCGACGCTGGGTGACGGCTACACCAACGTCGTCGGTGCGCTTCGTCAGTCGATGGCCACGCTTGGTTTCGAACGACTCAAAGAACTGCAGAAGGCTGAACTGATGGTGATGTCATGAGCGCTTCCGCAGTTGCCGGTGCTGCCAGCACCGCCGCCCCCGATCAAGTGGTGTTGGTGGTCGACTTCGGCGCCCAGTACGCACAACTCATCGCTCGCCGAGTGCGCGAACTGCGGGTCTATTCCGAGATCGTCCCCCACGACATCTCTGCGGCCGAGATCGCCGAGCGGGCGCCGGCTGCCATCATCTTGAGTGGTGGACCCAAGAGTGTCCACGTCGAGGGTGCTCCGCGGCTCGATCCGGCCATCTACGAATTGGGTGTGCCGATTCTGGGCATTTGTTATGGCGCCCAACTCATTCCGCAGCAGCTTGGTGGCGTGGTTGGCCGCAACGAGCGAGGTGAGTACGGACGGACCGTTGTCAACCGCATCGAGGGCGTTTCCTCTGCACTGCTGCACGCTGGCATTCCTGATGAGCAAGTGGTGTGGATGAGCCACTTCGACGCTGTCACCGACGTGCCCGAAGGTTTTGTGGCCACGGCCTCTGCACCCAACGCACCCGTCGCCGCCTACGAGAACGTCGACAAGAAGATCTACGGCGTGCAGTATCACCCCGAGGTCGTCCACACCCCGCACGGCATGGCGGTACTCGAGCAGTTCCTCTGGCGCGAGGCCGGGTGCGAAGCCAACTGGACCATGGGTTCGGTCATCGACCAATCAGTCGAAGCCATTCGGGCCCAGGTCGGCGATGCCAAGGTCATCTGCGCCCTCAGTGGAGGCGTCGACTCTGCCGTTGCTGCTGCCATGGTCCACAAGGCCGTGGGCGATCAGCTCACCTGTATCTACGTCGACACCGGTCTGATGCGGTTGAACGAGTCCGATCAGGTGGTCGAGACCTTCGAGAAGCACCAGGGCATCGAGCTCATCCACGTGTCAGCTGGCGAGCAGTACTTCGAGAAACTGGCTGGGGTCACCGATCCCGAGGCCAAGCGCAAGATCATTGGTGAGTTGTTCATCCGGATCTTCGAGAAGTTCGCTCGTGGTCTCGACGATGCCAAGTTCCTCGTGCAGGGCACGCTCTATCCCGACGTGATCGAGTCCGGTACCAAGGATGCGGCCAAGATCAAGAGCCACCACAACGTGGGTGGCCTGCCCGACGATCTCGACTTCGACTTGGTCGAGCCGCTCCGCAACTTGTTCAAAGACGAGGTGCGCAAGGTCGGTTCCGAGCTGGGCCTGCCCGACGAGATCGTCCTTCGCCAGCCGTTCCCCGGCCCCGGCCTGGGTGTACGCATCATCGGCGAGGTCACCGAAGAGAAGGTCACCATCTTGCAGCACGCGGATGCGATCGTGCGTGAAGAGGTCGGCGCTGCTGGCCTCGAGCGGGAACTGTGGCAGTCGTTTGCGGTGCTTGCCGACATTCGCACCGTTGGTGTGATGGGCGACGAGCGCACCTACGCCCACCCGATCATCATTCGTGCAGTCAACTCCGACGATGCCATGACTGCCGACTGGGCCCGACTTCCCTACGACCTGCTCGAGCGCATGAGCAACCGAATCATCAACGAAGTCGACGGCGTCAATCGTGTTGCCTACGACATCACCTCGAAGCCACCCGGCACCATCGAGTGGGAGTGACCTGAGCGAGTCGTCCGCACTTGGGAGGGGTCGGGTCCTCCCAAGTTGTTCGCGAAAGAAGCGGACAGAACGCGGAACTGATCGGGCGGCGACAACGTCAGAGTCAGCATGAAACGCGCTGCGCTCTGTCTGGTCGCGGTCGGTCTGGTTGCTTCGGCCTGCGGTGGAACCGACAACACGTCGGCCCCGGGGCCCGAGTTGACGATCGAGACGGCCCCGAGCTCGACGGCGGTCCCCACGACCTCGCTCGAACCCGATCGTACGGGTGAGAGCGACGTCGAGTTCGAGGTCGAGCCGATCGGCCCCGACCCGATCGCCGATGAACCCATCTGGTCTTGCAACGGGCAAGCCGAGTTCACGCTCGATGAGCTGCTCGAATTCGATGGGTCGAACGCGCCTTCTGTCGACGAGTTCGCAGTGGCTGCTCAGTGGGAACCGCTGGGCGAAGCGAACGATTGGGTGAAACTGTCCGATCGGTGGATCGCCGACCGCCGCCTGCTCGACAGTGACCCGCCCGCCATGGTCATCGGGGACATCGTCGACGGAGGAGCTTTTGCGTGCGTTCCGATCAGGCAGGCGTCCATGCGTCCGGTGGCGTGGCAACTGCTCGAGCCCGCAGCCGACGGCGAAGCAGCCCTGGCCGTGGAGTCGTGCGTCGAGCCGGACACGGTGGTGGTCGATGCCCGAACCGTTGGCAATCAGCTGCTGATCGGGTTGTTCGTCTCCAACGGCGCACCGGTGGATACCTCGTGTGAGGTCGACGGTGAGATGAGGATCGTCATCCCGGCGGCTGACGATGCCGACATCGTGTCGAGCCAGCAATGGCCGTTCGAGGCGGGTGACCCAGCCCGCTGGTATGTCGACGGGCGGCATTCACCCGTGGTGCCACTTGATGCGTCCTCGTTCGGTGAGGCGACCTGCACCGCGGTGGCTTCGGCGACCGAGATCTTCGTGTCCTTCCGCGGCTTGCCTGCGGGGGTCACCACATCCATTTATGCAGATGGCAGTCCGTGGCTCGACCACGACGAGCAGTTGGCTCGAAGGCTCGCTACTCGAGTCGAACCGTTGCTGGGTGAGCGGTTCGTCGAGTACGGCGGCCAGTCGTGGTCGTCTGACATCGTCTTCAGCGACGGTGGCTACAGCTACTTCGGGCCGGCCCCTGGCGACGTCATCGACTTTGAACTCCGGCTCTCTTGGCCAGGCGGACCCGGCCAGACCGTGAGTTGCGGAACTTCGGGGATCAGCCCCGAACTCCCAACCGCTTCGTGTTCTCTGGCCACGCGTGGCGGTCAGCCTCGGCTGATCGTCGATGATGGGATGCAGGGGCTGGGTGAGATCGTTGTGTTTCGGGATGGCGAGCTGCTCGATCTCGGGCTGGTGCTCGGTCAGCCCGTCGATGTCACCGCTGAGCCTGGTGTGCTTCACGAGTATGCGATCGAAGTCAACGATCGCTTCGCTGCGAGGGAGTCAGAGCGGACGCCGTGCGGCTCGTTCATCGTGGTCGAGCCGGACGGCCCTGAGCAGAAGATCAAATGGGCCCTCGAGTTGTTTGAAGCGAACATTGCTGGTCCGCACCTGTACTTCACCGTTGTTCGCCCGTCAGGTGCAGAAGTCGATGTTGCGATGACACCGACGGCGGCTGGCTATGAGTTCTTGGCCCCCGATGATCCGCCAACTGATGCCGATCCCATCACTCTGCATGCACGATTGCTCGAAGCGCTGACCGAAGGCCGGGACGTCAGCTTCGAGTTCGACCCTTGGGCCGGTGTGCCAACGCAATGGTCGATTGACGGTGTCGACTACCAGATCACGTGTCTCGAGTTCGACACCGCACCGCTCGAGCTGCGCGACATCCAATGCGGTCGCGGGAACGACCTCGTCGGTCCCCGCCGCTGACCGCGTCAGAACTTGGGAGGGTCCGACCCCTCCCAAGTTCTGGACGGTCTTGAAGCGCTAGTTGCGGGTGACCGTGATGGTGGCGACTTGGCCCTTCCAGTCGAAGTTGTCGCCAAGGTCGCCGACGCTGCGGATGGTGTGGTGCGGGGCGATCACGCCGTTCTCTGCGAGTTCGGGGTTGCTCTCGCCGGTGCCTGCACCGTTGCCTTCGCAGAAGGGAGCGGGGACGATGTCGGTG
>CAYGQE010000030.1:0-57612 GCA_964351995.1 uncultured Acidimicrobiaceae bacterium
AACCTGTCGCTCTCACTCGCCAACACGATCGCGGCCGTCCAGGCTGGCGCGGTGCAGATCTACGGGTAGACCCTGCGTTTTGGGGCCGGATCAGGAAACACGAGCTGCGAAGCCATCGCTGCTGTGACCGAGCGAATCGGGATCAAGACCGGCCTCGACGTGTTGAAGATGATCGATGCAGCTGAAGATGTCGTCCGGCCAGTCATGGATGAAGAGTGTGTGCTCGACCGGCTGTCGATGATCATGGGATACGCCGGCGTCTACTCGAGCTTCCTCAAGCACGCCTTCCGCGCCTCGGAACGGTACGGCGTGTCGGGTGCTGACATTCTGATGGAGTGCGGCAACCGCAAACTCGTCGGTGGTCAAGAGGACCAGATCATCCAGATCGCAGCCCAGATGGCGGCTGAACAGCAGGCTCCCCTCGCCTCATGATCAACAACTGGATCAACGGGAAGCCGTGTCCGGCTGACTCAGGCCAGACGTTTGACACGATCGACCCCTGGACTCACGTTGCCCACGACACCGTTGCACTTTCGGGACGGTCCGACGTCGAGCGAGCTATCGACGCCGCACGCCTTGCGTTCGATGACGGGCCATGGCCCCACATGGGATTCGCCGAACGCGGAGTCATCCTCCATCGGCTGGCGGATCTGATCGAAGCAAATGCTGGAGAGCTCGCAACCGCTGACTCCCGCGATATGGGCAAGCCCATGAGCGCAATGCTGAGCAAAGACGTGCCGCGTGCGGCGCAGAACTTCCGGTTCTTCGCCGATCACGCTCGCATGGCTGCATCGGAGGTCTATCCCACCGACACCGGTCACCATGCGTATGCGCGCTTCGAGGCCGCTGGCGTCGTGGCGGCGATTGCCCCCTGGAACTTCCCACTCATGCTGGAGTCGTGGAAGATCGCTCCAGCGCTGGCGTGGGGCAACACCGTCGTTCTGAAGCCGGCTGAGGACACGCCGGGATCGGCCACGATCATGGCTCGCCTCGCAACAGAGGCGGGCATGCCCGATGGCGTACTCAACGTCGTGCACGGCTTCGGTCCGGACAGCGCCGGCGAGTTCCTGACCTCATCAGACCGGATCGACCGTCTCACCTTCACTGGCGAGTCGACCACGGGACGGATCATCGCAGCTGCGGGGGCCGACAAGCTCGTACCCGTGAGCCTCGAACTCGGCGGAAAGGGGGCGAACATCGTCTTTGCAGACGCCGATCTCGATGAAGCGGTCAGGTGGTCGAACACTGCAATATTCACGAACTCGGGTCAGGTCTGCCTCGCTGGCAGCCGCCTCTTCGTCCAACGGACCATTTTCGACGAATTCGTCGAGAGGTTTGTTGCCTCAGCTGAAGGGCTGAGTGTCGGATCACCTGCGGATGAAGGGACCGACATCGGCCCGCTGGCAAGCAAGGAACACTTCACCAAGGTCGCCGGGTTCTTTGCCGACTTGCCTGACGAAGCAGTCGTGCATTGCGGAGGAGTCTCTGACGACGGCTCGTGGGTTGTGAAGCCGACGGTCATCACTGGCGTCGATGCTGATGCACGAGTGTGTCGGGAGGAAGTGTTCGGACCGGTCGTGACGATCCAACCATTTGACACCGAAGAAGAAGCGGTGGCGATGGCCAACGGAACGAAGTACGGCCTCAACGCAATGCTCTTCACCGAGAATCTCCGGCGAGCTCACCGCGTGGCCGGAGATCTACGCGCTGGGACCGTGTGGGTCAACTGCTTCTTCGTTCGTGATCTTCGCGCCCCGTTTGGTGGTGTTGGGTGGTCAGGGGTCGGCCGCGAGGGTGGCAACTTCAGCCGTGAGTTCTTCACCGAACCAAAGGCTGTGGTGATACATCCTTGAGGCAGCGACCCGCCGCTTTGCACAAGACTCCTTTGAAATGACGAGATCAGAGAAAGCACGACACGGTGGAGAGGTGGCGTTCGCGGTCGTGGTACTCGACTACGACGGCGTCTGCACGCCTTCGTTTCGCGAGCTCGTCGCTGAGGCTGGGTCCGTGCTTGCGCCTCTGAGGTCAGAGCTCTCCGGGGTGATCGACGAACTCCGAGCCCGTGGCTCGCAGGTCGCGCTGCTGAGTAATGAGTTTGATCGCGAGTGGTGCGCCGACATCGAGGGGTTCCCTGCGTTCGACCACATCTTCGTGGGAAGCGACAACCGAATCTTCAAGCCAGATCGCCGAGCATTCCAGCGAGTGCTTCATGTGGCGAAGGTGCAGCCAGCGCATTGCCTGGTCGTTGACGACAACGAAGACAACTGTCGGGTTGCACGTTCCATCGGATGCGCAGTCGTTCATTTCGACCCGACCGATGCCGCCGCATCCTGGGAAGCGGTTCTTCAGTCGAGACCGACGTGAACCGACGGAGCATCGACTGCGGTCGCCAGGACCGGGCGCCTCGCTAGCTCCGCCCGTGCCACTGTGGTGCCACTGGCAACGGTCAACAGGGGTGTTCTGTGGGGTCGTCGTGATTTGGGTTCGAATGCGGCGTCGCCTTCGGTGCGGTAGCGGGCCATCAGTTTCGAGACCCAGCTTTTGGACACGCCGTAAAGGACGGCAGCTTCGGACTGGGACAGTCCCTCGACTTCGACCGACAAGATGATCACGCGGGCCTTCGACATCACCACGATGACCGGCAGAGAGTTTCCTATGTCCTGAACCAGCACACCCCCTCTCTCCGCCACCCAGGTAATCCCTGGTAGGAACAATCAAGAAGGCGACCCGATTCAGATGCTGAGGGCCTCGAGGAGCAGCTGCAGGAGATCGGTTTCGCCAACGACGTTGATGTCGTCGTCGGGCTGGCCCTGCTCGTCGGGTGCGTTGCGGAGCAGCCCCAGCATCGCCGCCGTGGTCGCTTCGAGCGCCAGCGTTGGCTCGACCGACGTGTGGCCGTAGGTCAGCTGCGCCCGGTCGCCGGTGAATGACAGCGTGAGCTCGTCGCGTTGATCGAGCAGCAAGTGCACGTCGCCGTCGGGGAACCCGCCGCAGTAGCGGGAAGCCCGCAGGGTGAGGGTCCACCGGGCGTTGGAGACGTAGTCGTCTGCTTCGTCTGGTGATGGGAGAAGCGATCCACCCCAGCTTGCGAGTTCGCCGGCCGTGCGGGCGAGTTGGTGGCCTCGGTCGGTGAGTTCGTAGAGGTTGGCGGGAGCGGGGGTTCGGACTTCGCGTTGCCGTACCGCTCCGGCGGCTTCGAGTGAGCGCAGTCGGTCGGCGAGGAGATCGGTCGAGATGCCGGGAAGGCCATCGAACAGGTCGGTGAACCGGCGCGGACCTGGCACGAGGTCGCGCACGATCAGCAACGCCCACCGCTGCCCGACCACGTCGAGAGCGGCGGCGAGGCCGCAGTACTGCCGGTACGTCCGCTTGCTCATAGCCGTCACCCTACAACACCACGACACGAGGTTTCAGTTGGATTGCTTGGACTGTTCGTGTTGACCGTTGGAAAACACTGTGTTGGACTCGACGTTATGTCCGATCCCGGTTCCCGCCCACACGACCCACCCTTGTCCCGGTCGCCGTGGGTGACGTTCACCTTGTGTGCGCTTGCTCTGTACCTGACCACGCTCGATCTCTCGATCGTCAACGTGGCCTTTCCCGACATCCTCGCTGACTTTCAGATCAGCCGAGCTGACGCGTCGTGGATCATCACGATTTACAACATCTTTTACGGCTCGTTGCTCGTGGCCACAGGAAAGGCTGCTGACCAACTCGGCCGACGCCGCCTCTTCGTCGCCGGCCTCACGATGTTCGCTGCTGGCTCGGCCATCGCTGCCGTCGCTCCGGGCCTGGGTGTGCTGGTGTTCGGTCGTGCGATCCAGGGCATCGGCGGTGCCATGCTCACCCCCGCATCCCTCGGGCTCCTCCTCGCAGCGTTCTCTCCGGAGAAGCGAACCCAGACCATCGCCATGTGGGGAGGCATCGGTGCTCTCGGCATCGCCAGTGGACCCAGCATCGGAGCACTGGTCATCTCGATCACCGACTGGCGTGCCGCGTTCTGGATCAACCTCCCGATCGTCGCCGGGATACTCATCGCCAGCCGCCGGGTGCTGGTCGAGACGCCTCGCATCAATAGCGAGCACCGACCGGATTTCGGTGGAGCCCTCCTTGTCACCGTCGCCCTCGCTGCGTTCGCCCTCGGCATCTCTCAGTCTGAAGTCTGGGGTTGGCTCGACGCCCGAACGCTCGGAGCGATCATCGTTGGCATCGTGTTGATTCCGATCTTCATCCGTCGGCAGCAGCAACACTCAGAACCCGTGTTGGATCTCAGTCTCTTCGAAAGTCGCTCGTTCAGCGTGGCCAACGCATCGGCGCTGGTGTTCATGGGTGGCTTTGCGGCCTACTCACTCAACAACGTGTTGTTTCTCCGTCAAGCCTGGGAGTACTCGGTTCTCACCGCCGGACTCCTCACCGCACTGCCACCACTGACCGTCGCACTGCTCGCCCCGTTCACGGGACGCGCTGCAGCAAGGATCGGGTTCCGACCCTTTGTGATCGCCGGTCCGATCATCGTGACCGTCGCAACTCTGGCCTTCGTTGTTCTCCTCGACGGTGACCGAGCCCCGCTCATGTTCGTACTGATCGGCGAGGTTGTCGCCGTCGGCATTGCCTGCTTCATTCCCGTCAACTCCGCTGCCGCCGTTGCCGAGCTTCCCCCACTCCGCCTGTCCATCGGAGGAGCGGTCAACAACACCTTCCGCCAGGTTGGCGCTGTGCTGGGGATTGCGATGCTTGTTGCGTTCATCGGCTCGCCGGAAACAACAGCCGAGCTCGTCTCCGCTCACGAGCGAGGCTGGATCATGATCGCCACGCTTGCTGCCATCACCGCTGTGATCGGCCTCGCCCAACCAGCCCTACGCAAACCACTCAGCCAACCGATTGCGGCTTCACCGGAGCCCCGAGTTCCCACCCGGTGACTACGTCCATCAATGTCGCACGATGACTCGTGGCCTGGAGCGCCGGTTTCGTGAATGACGTGAATTTCACGGCTAGTCAGGGCTTCTGCGAAACGACGAGCGCTGCGATTCCGACAACTTGTCGCTACGGCCGTGAAGGAAGAGCGTCGGTCGTGCCGACTCGTCTTCGGAGTCTCGCCTTGCTTCGATGCGTGCACGGGGAGAAGGTTCTTCGAGTTGCGACTCAGGAGGATCCGACCTGGCCGTGCCACTGTGGTGCCACTGGCAGAGGTAAATAGGGGTATTTCTCGGTCTGCAGCGGTGGCTCAGACATTCTGGTATCAAGTCTCTGAACTGGGGAAACGCCGGAATTCAGTGAGTCTTCGTCTTGCCTGGGATTGACCTTGAAAACCGTTGTACCAGCGATGGTACCGGGGGTTCGAATCCCCCTCTCTCCGCCAAAAAAGCCTCGTTCACGTGTCGTGAAACGGCCTCGAGTTTGGAGGCTCGTCATGGCAACGGTTCGTCGGCGAGGAAGGCTGACGGAGGTCTCGCACTACTCCCAGCCGTGACCTCGTCGTGTGTTTGGAAGGACCTGGACTCGGGGCATGATCGTGGCTCGCCCGAAACGTAGGAGCACCATGACCCGTAGCCGTATCGCACTCGGAGCTGGCCTGGCCATCTCGATGACACTTGCCGCAGCCTGCGGAGGCTCCGATGAGGCGGACACCAGCAGTGAGCCAGTTGGCGACACCGACGCAACAGAGGAGTCTGTCGTCGAAGAGGACACCTCGAGCGATGGTGAAGCGAGCTCCCCGCTGGTGAGCGGTGTCACGTTCGAAGAGGTCGAGGCTGCAGCCGGCAACGCCGAGCTGAGCACCTTCCTCTCTGCCCTCGAGGTCGCCGGCTTCGACGAGGTGGTCAGTGCTGAGTTCTTCACGTTTTTGGCTCCGAGCGATGCTGCCTTCGCTGCCGTGGACGCTGATCTCCTGGCCGAGCTGCTTGCCGACCCCGAGCAGCTTCGTGGAGTGCTCCGCAACCACGTCTTCGATCTGCAACTCGGGGCGAGCAGCCTTCCAAGGTCGGGAAGCTTCGTGTCTCTTGGTGGCCTCGAGCTGGCATTTGACCTGTCGAATCCGGAACCGATGGTGAACGGAGCGACGATCACGCAGACCGACATCGTTGTGGGGGAACGGGGCGTCATTCACGTGATCGACGGAGTCCTGCTCGGCAGCTGAGCTGGTGAAAGCGACGAGCGAATGCTCTGGTTACTTCACCGGGCGGACCTATGAGCGGTGAGGTCAGAGGAACTCGATGAGGTAGTGGAGTTCGGCCCGGCAATTGCCTTCGCCGACCTCGAGCTGCAGCAGTCGCGGCCACTTGCCACCGAGACCCGTCGACTGGGGTTCGTTGTTCGACCAGTTGTTGGTCGCTGCGTTGTAACTGTGGGTCCCGGTCTCGGTCGCACCGTTCATTCGGTCGTCGTTGAAGCTGTTGCCGAGGATGTCGACGTCGCCTTCGGAGCCGGTGAACTCCACCGTGAACGACTCACTTTGTTCCTAATCGACATCGAAGTACGCCTCGTGGAGCACGTTCCGATACTCGCTGTCGGACAAGATGACCGATTCCGACACCGACGATCCCGGATAGGTGTTGCCGTTGCGGTTACGCACTCGGGCGGAGAAGCCGAACTCGCCGGCACCCTCGATGCCGTCGCAGTCGCGGATCGCCTGGAACCGAACCAGGTTGACAAGAACCGTGTTGCCGACCTGATCGGTCGAACCCTCGGTTGCGGTGTACTCGTTGGTGTAACCGAGCTTGGCCAGCGAGTTGTCGTTGAGGTTGTGGACTGAGTAGGCGATCGGCACGCCGGGGTTGTTGGCCGAATAGATGGCGTTCTCGCCTTGGATCACCTCACGCAATGTGCTTGGGTCGATCAGCTGCGACTGCACCGCAGCGTTGCCTCCCAGCGTGACCACTTCCAGCTCGGACTGCTCGAGAATCTGTTCGTGCCGAGCGTTCGTTTCACCTTCGACCCGGACGAGGGCTGCATAGTTCAGGGCAGCCTCGGCCTCGACAGCGGTGACGCTTCGACTGGTTTCCACGGCATCGCTGCTGTCTTGGAGAGCCTTGATGATGTCGAGGTGGTGGCGGAGTGTGTCGACTACGCCGAGTTGATGGCAGCGGTTGACGAACACGCCCCCGATGTCGTGATCACCGATATTCGGACGCCCCCGACCAAGACCGATGAAGGGATTGCGGCCGCTCGCTCCATCCGAGCAGCGCACCCGTCGACCGGCGTGATCGTCCTTTCGCAGTTCGCCGAGCCGGAGTACGTCCTCGATCTCTTCGTCGACGGCAGCCAGGGGCTCGGGTATCTGCTGAAGGACAAGGTCAGTCGCGGCGAGCTGCAGCGCGCCGTCACCGAAGTCACCTCCGGTGGGTCGGCCGTTGACTCGACGATCGTGGAGGTCCTCGTTGCTGGGCGCACGAAGCGCTCATCTCCGATCGACACGCTCACCGAGCGCGAGAGCGAAGTGCTGAGCCTCATCGCCGAGGGCCGCAACAATGCCTCGGTTGCCGATGCTCTGGTGCTGAGTCCCAAGGCGGTGGCCAAACACATCAACTCGATCTTCTCGAAACTCTCGCTCGGCGACGAGCCAGATTCGCACTCTCGCGTCAAGGCTGTCCTCATGTGGCTGGCCAACAACGAGTAGCCACTCCCAACGTGGGGTGAGACCCCAGCAAGTTCGAAAGCAGCTACCTGCCGATCTGTTTGGTTGCTCCACCCACTGGGCAGGGTGCTCAGCCCGCATGAGCATGAATCCCATGGTGCTAGAGTGACCTTTCATCGGGCCGTAACAACAGGGATCCTGGCCGCGCTGAGCTGGGCCGTAGTGTCCGTGCCATGGACTTGAAGCTTGCCGGTAAGACTGCGCTGATCACGGGAGCATCGATGGGGATCGGCGAGCATCTCGCCGAGAGCTTTGCCGCCGAGGGCGTCCATCTACACCTCGTCGCCCGCAGCGCTGGCAAGCTCGAGGCTCTACGAGAGCGACTCCTCACCGATCGCGACATCGAGGTGACCGTGCATGCGGTCGACCTCTCCGAGGCCGGCGCTTGTGAGCAGCTCGCCGAGACCGTGGGCGATGTTGACATCTTGATCAACAATGCTGGCGCCATCCCGAGCGGCGACCTGTGGGATGTCGACGAAGCGGCTTGGCGCGAAGGCTGGGACCTCAAGGTCTTTGGCTACATCAGTCTGTGTCGCGTCTTCTACACGAAGATGAAGGCCGCCGGGAGTGGCGTGATCATCAACAACATCGGAAACGGTGGTGAGGTTTTCGACCCCAAATACATCGCCGGCGCATCCGGCAACGCCAGCCTCATGGCCTTCACCAGGGCACTCGGTGGCTTCAGCCTCGATGACGGCATCAGGGTCGTTGGCGTCAATCCTGGCCCGGTCGATACCGAACGCATCTACAACATGCTCAAGAAGCGAGCGGCGAAAGATCTCGGCGACGAATCTCGCTACATGGAACTGGCAGCGAACTATCCGCTATCGCGTCCAGCTCATCGGTACGAGGTCTCCGATCTGATCGTGTTCTTGTGCTCGTTCCGGTCCGGCTATACGTCGGGCACGATCGTCACCGTCGACGGTGGTATCTCGTCCCGTCGCTCGATCATTTGACTGCCCGAGGCAAGCGGCTTGGCTTCGTCGTCCCGTCGTCCAACACTGTCGTTGAGCCGTTGGCTGCAGTCGCCTCACAGAGCGGCGGTTGGTCCGCCCACTTCTCTCGGTTGCCCGTCGTCGATGTGGCCCTCGACCCGGCCTCGCAGGCCCAGTTCGAACGACAACGTCATGTCGAAGCCGCACGTTTGTTGGCCGATGCCAAGGTAGACGTCATCGTGTGGGGAGGTACCTCGGCGAGCTGGCTCGGTGAGGCTCATGATCAGGCAACCTGCTCAGCCGTCACGGCCGACACCGGTGTTCCGTCAACGAGTTGCGTGCTCGCGATGAATGGTCGGTTTGTTCCCGGCGAGTCAGCCCGGCTGGGCTTGGTGACGCCCTACACCGACGACGTCCAGGAACGCATCGTTCAGAACTACGAAGCGATGGGGCACCGGTGTGTGGCATCGGAAAACCTCGGTGGATCTGTCAGCAATGACTTCGTAGACATCGAGCCAGCGAAGGTCGCTGATCTGGCTCGGAAGGTGGGCGCCGCCAAGCCAGACGTGATCTTCATCATGTGCACCAACCTGCGTGGGAGCGGCGTCGCCGATGCTTTGACCCATGAGCTTGGGGTGCCCGTCATCGACAGTGCAGCGGCAACGATCACTGCAGCCGTTGACCTCGCCGCACACCTCTCGCTGGATTGACGTTCGGTGAGGTCTCAGCGACCTTGCGTGCTCGATCGCGTCAGACTTCGAGGGCTGTCTTCACACGGGCGGGCGTTGTCTCCATACCTTTGGTCATCGAAGCGGGGCGGGTCTTGTAGAGGAGCCTCCGGATCCCGCTGAAGAGAGCGTAGGAGAACGACTCGGTGGCCTTCGTTGCACCCACATCGGCAACGAATTCGTATCGCCAGGTCGTGAGCTCACCGCTGACGAACTCGAAGACCTCGTCGATCGGACGTTCTCTTCGGACCGAAGCAGAGCCAGTCAACATGCACGCAGTCTGCCTGGGTTTCCGCCTGTGGCGAGATTGTGAGAAGCCACTCCAGCCGCTCGCAGGTTTGATTGTGAGCACGTCGCCGAAACGCCGTGGTAGGCACGTTGAGTCAGGACTTCGGCTCGAGAGAGATGGCACCTCCGACGCGAAGGACGGATGGTCTTGGTGCGTTGGAACGTCGCGTCTGGAGAGTCGTTGGTCATGCTGCCGATGGCAGGGTCATGGAGAAGGTAGCGCCGAGTCCCGGAGTGCCCGTTGCGTTGACGGTGCCGTCTTGGGCTTCGATGAGTCTTCGCACGATGGAAAGGCCGAGCCCGACACCTTCTTTGGTGGGCCGGTCTCCCTGGTAGAACGCAATGAAAAGATATTCGGCGTCTGCTGGGTCGATGCCAATGCCTTGGTCGGTCACGGTGACGTCGATTCGGCCGGAGTCGGTCTGTGACGCTCCGAGGCGGATGGATCCCCCATCAGGGCTGTGCTTGATGGCGTTCTCGATCAGTTGCCCAATTGCTGTGCGCATGGCCCGCCGGTCACACATGATGGCGAGGTTCGGATCGTCGACCTCGATGAGCAATGGGTGCTCGGAGCCTGGAACGGCGAACTGGTTTGCGATTGCGGTGAGTAGCGGCACGAGGTTGGTCGGTTCGATGTCGAGATCGCCTGCGGTGATCTCGATGCGGGCGCCGAGGAGAATCTTTTCGACGAGGCCGCTGAGTTCGTCGACGGAGGTGACGATGGCGTCGACAGCATCGGTCTGTTGTTTGGTCTGGTAGGGGTGGTCCTGGAGCCATCGGGCGAAGCCGGTGATTGCGGTGAGCGGCGTCTTGAGTTCGTGGCTGGTGCTGGCGAGAAACATCGTGCTGGCCGTGCCGAGGCCCCGCTCATGGCTGATGTCGTGGATCTCGACAACCGACTGACCGTCGCTCGTGATCGTCTCGATGATGCGAAGGTTTCGTTTGCCGACAGCGATCTCGGCCGGTTCGGTGCGTGTGCCGGTCAGAAGGTCGAGCGGTTTGCCGACGGCGTCGGAGGTGTCGCACTCCAACAGTGCAGCAGCTGCGGGATTCAAGCTGCTGACAACTCGACCAGGACTCATGACAACGATGCCGACGGTGACGGCTTCGAATGCGGCACTGGCATCGGCGGGCACGTTGGTTCTCACGCGCTGAGCGACAGTTCGGTCTCGTCGACCTGGTCGAGGCTGAACGAGACGGTCTCCCAATTGGGGAGTGCGGCTTCTTCGACGACCGTCGACCATTTCGTGAGCGCTCGGGGGATGGCTTCGCCGAGCGATGCGGCGTTGATGGCGTAGTGCGCGATGCATGACCCCGGCCTGGTGGTGAGGCTGACGCCGGCTGCAGCTGCGACTGCTCGGGCGTTCTCGCCGATGGGGACGGGCAGTTGTTCGTCTCGCCACACAACGGCGATGCGGACGTGCCAGGGAGCATCGTCAACTCGAGGGTCGGTGTGTGAGAGTTGGGTGGTCATGTTCGGGGTTGCTTTCGGATTGAGGGGAGGCCTCGGGAAGATGTGGTTGAACCTGTGCTTCAGCTCAGCTGAGAAGCGGGACCAGGCAGAGGTAGGCAACCACGAGGCCTGCTCCTTCTCGACGGTTGACCGTGTGCCCGGTTGCCATCGCGATCACGGATGCGAAAGCGACAAGGACGGAGGCAAGGGCGGCTGTCGTCGTGAGGTTGGAGGCGTCGATGGGTTCGGCCGCGATCAGACCGACGACGCCGGCGACACCCAGCGCATTGAACAGGTTCGATCCGAGGAGGTTGCCAACGATGAGGTCGGTCTCTCCACGGCGTGCCGACTGAACGACAGTGACGAGTTCAGGTAGCGATGTGCCGACGGCCACGAGGGTCGCACCGACGAAGCCACCAGAGAGTCCCGATCGATCGGCGACGTCCAAGGCGCCCCAGAGCAGCAGCTGGGCAGCCGCAACCGTGCCAACGAGCCCGGCAGCCGTGCGCAGCATCTCGTCTCCGAGGCGGTGATCTGAGGGTGAAGCAAGCTCGGCCGCCTCTGACGCAATGGGATCGTTCGGAGATGGTCGGCTGATGGTGATCAGCGCCAGAGCCAGGGCGACGAGGAGCACGATTCCTTCCCATCGATTGAACCCACCGCCTTGGACCAGGAGGGCGGACAGGACGACCGCAGCGAGAACAATGGGGGCTTCGAGGCGGACGGTTCGAGAGGTGACCCGTAACGGAATGATGATTGCCCCGATGCCGAGCAGCAGCGACAGGTTGGCCACGTTCGAGCCAACAATGTTGCCGATGGCGACATCAGCGTCGCCGGTGCTGGCAGCGATCGACGAGATGAGAAGTTCGGGGGCGCTCGTACCGAAACCGATGATGACGATCCCGACCACAAGGGCAGGGACGTTTCGAAGCAGTGCCACGCGGGCGGCGCCGAGAACGAATTGGTCAGCGGCGAAGGCCAGAAGCACCACGCCCAAGGCGATGGCGAGAAGGGCGAGGATCACTGGAGGTTGGTCTGCTCTCGGTGAGGCACGGTCTCAGAACGACGCAACGACGAACAATGCCGATCCGGCCAAGACGACAGAAGCAATCGCGATTCGGGTGAGGAGTGACGGGAGCGGAGGGATGAGCTGATCGATCGGGTTCGAGGTCTTGTTCACGGGTCACGTTCTTGACGGCGGTTGGTTATCGTCATATTGTACCAGGACAATATGACAGTCAAGAAGATTGATCACGGCTCTCAGTGCGTGCTCGGCGTCTGTCAGAAAGTTGAGTGCAATGTCATTCCGTCATCACCAACGTCTTCGGGCCGGAGCACTGGCCGCTATTGGAACGGCGCTGTTCGCAGGATTTCTCGTTGCCGGTGGCTCCGAAACGGGCGGAGCCGAGAGTTGGTCAGTTGACCTTGCGTCTGTCGCAGTGTGGGCCACACTCGCAGCAGCCATGTCCTACGCCCTGGCCTCTCTGCTTTTTCTTCACGACTACCAGGCTGATGTCATTGCCGCCCGGCTTGTTGCCGAGGGCGACGGTCGTGAACTCGTCGCCCGATGGCTGCATCGGACCCGTTTCTACCGAAACCTCTTCGGCCTCGCAGGGCTGATTGCCTGGGTGTCATCGTGGTCGAATGGGGCGAACGGCTCGACGCTGCTCGCTTTCGGCCTCGGCGGGATTCTGACCGGGGCTGTCGTTGCTGAGGTACATCGAGCAAACAGGAGCATCGGCCCTCGTACCGCCTCGCTCTCACCGCGGCGGGTTGATGCGTATCTCGTGGCTCGTGATCAGCGCCGCTCGGTTGCCCTCGCAATGATCTGGACCGCTCTGGCTGGCTGGACGATCGTGTTCCGAGCCGATCGCAGCGCTTTGGTGCTCGCCAGTGTTGGGTTGTTCACGCTGGGCGGTGTCCGGTTGCTGCAAAACCGTGTGGCTTCCCGTCCTCGATCTGCGCTCACACCGGAGCTCGAGCGAGCTGACGATCTGGTTCGGGAGCTCGCAATCACGAGAAGCCTTGCCCAACCAGCAAACGCGTTCGTCTGCGCCATGTTGCTGCCGGCATTGCAGATGCTGCATGAGACCTCGATGGGTCAACTCGCCGACGTGCTCGGAGTCGCAGCAACGGTGACCGCCCTTTGGTGGTGGGCAAAGAACAAGCGACTTGGCCTGGATTGGCTCCTCGACGAACCAGGCGACCAACCGCTCATCGAAGCGGCTCAATGATGATGCTTCGGGTCGATCCAAACGATGCGCTGCCCGCCTACGAACAGATCCGGTCTCAGGTCGTCCGGATGGTCGTGATGGGCACCCTGGGCGAGGGCACGCAGTTGCCGACGATTCGCCAGCTTGCGGCAGATCTCGGGCTCGCCAAGGGGACCGTTGCCAAGGCGTACGAACTCCTCGAGGCCGACAACGTCGTGTCAACCCACGGCCGTAGCGGTACCTTCATCGCTCCCCAAGAACCTGCACCACCCGCCGAACGGCGTTCGGAACTCGACACGGCATCGGACGCCTACATCGTCGCTGCGAAACAGATTGGCGCCACGCTGAAGGAGACCATCGCCGCGATCAAACGGAACTGGAACGAAGCCTGACGCCCTGACGCTGCGTGGTGATGGTGACCCTCGCCGTCCTGGCGTGTTGCATTGGTGGCTTTGGGTTGCGAATTCGATGATCCGCCAGTCACCGACGATCAGCGGTTCTTCGACGTACTCACGTGCTTTGGAAACTACGAGTTGCTTTTCTCGACCGATTCGCGGGAGCTGCGTGATGCGACTTGGCCGGATGTGGCCACATCATGGCCGGGTTGTCGGCACGAGATTGGTTGCCGCTGCCGTAGTTTCAGGGTGTCACCGGTTGAGGCGTATCCAGTGATCGTGGCAGGCAGTGCACGTGGCACTGTCAGAGGCGGAGCAGGCTGTTTGTTTGGTCGGCTGTCGCCGCTGCGGCCGTTTGTGGCGTGCGCCGAGAACAGAGTGTTGACATGTCCCGATTCGCCCGCCGTCAGCTCGTTGCCGCAGGCGCAGCCGTTGGTTTGCTGCTGAGCATCCCATCGTTTGCAGCCGCTGATGAGATCCTGTTGACGCTGCCAGTGTCTGGTGTCCATCGCGGAGCTGAGGGCACATCAGTACAGGTTGCGTCGGCGAACGTCCCGGCCGAGCTGGTCGGTCAGTCATGTGAGATCTTCGGGTCGACGGTCAACCAGCGTTCGGTCCACCCGGGCAACGATCTCGTGATCGTCAATGGCGACGAGTCGTTCACGATCCCGAACTTCGAAGACGAGGGTGACATCGTGCATGACGCCGGCGATGTCGAGACCTTGGCGGCATCGATCCAGGTCTCGATCCGCTTCGGCCCCGACGGAGTCTCGAGTGGCGGGTTCCGCGTGACGCTGCGCAACTGCACTGATGTCGCGGTCGAGGAAGTCGCCCCGCCGGTCGAGACGACCGTGCCTGCCGTAGCAACCACTGCCCCGGAGACCACGGAATCGACCGTGGCTGCAACGACGGTCCCCTCGACGATCGAGGTCAGTGCCACCGAGGTCAGCCCCACCGAGGTCAGCCCCACCGAGGTCAGCCCCACCGAGGTCACGGCTGCGCCGGTGGATCCCGCTGGACCGACCGAGGAATCGACCACCACCGCTGATCCGACAACACCAAGCGAAGCACCGACGACTGCACCCTCGACAACAGCGCCGTCGACGTCTGCTGCCCCGAATCCCTTGGGCCCGACCGCTGTGACCGACACCCTGCCCGTCACTGGTTCGTCGACGTGGCTGCTCGCCGGCTTCGGTGCGTTCGTCGCCGCAGCAGGCGCCGCGATGCGGTTCTATGCCGGGCGTGTTTCGAGCCTGTAGCGATCAGCACCGCTCGAGTTCGACCGTGGAGCGCCGTTTCGACCAGGTGCCGACGGGACGTGTGGGCTGGAGGTTGTCTGCTCACCCGTCGCGGACCTCGGCGACGATCGTCTGGAGTTCCGCGAGGTGGCGGTCGTGAATCTGTCGGGGCGTCGCGGCGTACCGACAGCACAGCGCGGCAGCCGCCGCCGTTGCAATCGCATGTTGCGCACCGTTGCCCATGAACTTGGTGACCGATCCGGCCACGTGCGTGACGCTGATGTGCTTCCCAGCCATCATCAAGTTGTCCACATGCGCGGAGTACAGACTCCGGAACGGAATGTCGAACGGCTCGTCGTCACGGGTGTCCCACGTCCAGCCCTTGAGCCGGAAGCTGTAGTCCTCGTGGATCGGGTGATGGAGGCAGAACGCACCCGAGTTCTGCACGACGGCATCAGGGAACTCGACGTGATCTCGAATGTCGTTCTCGGTCAGCACGTGATCGCCGATGTAGCGACGGAACTCGCCCTGGCCAGGCACATGGGCAACCCAGTCGAACTCGAGGTTGGCCCAGGTGTCGGGCTCCATGGTCTTGACGTTCGACATCGTCCCGTAGATCGCCCGCAGCAGGTGGTCGCGTATGTGTTCGCCCTCGGTGTACGGATCATTCCACTGCCCGTATTCCCAGTAGTGCGTGAGCCGCCTGGTCAGGTTGGCGAACGAGTCGTCCTCGGGCGGCAGGAACGACGCAACAACAGGGCCATCGACATTGTCGACACCGGGCTCGGCCGCTTGACCGCCGAGATCGGCGAAGTCCTTTGCCACCTCGATCGCCCATGGCACGTCGGGGAACTCGACCGGCCCGTCAGCCATCCTCGTTCTGAAGAACACGGTGTGTCCGTGATGTTGATCGAGGCGTTCGTCGGGTGCCAGGCTTTCGCCGAATTCCGCCGATGACTCCACGCCGAACATGGTGGGAGCGCCGGCGAGGATGCCGAGGATTGCGGTGCCCGAGCAGTCGATGAACTGCGAAGCGCTGAGTCTCACCTCTCGACCAGACCGGGTGTCTCGGGCGTCGATCGATGCGATCGACTCGCCGTCCATCGCGAGGTCGTACACCTGATGCTCGGTGAAGATCGTGACTTTCGGTTCGGCCTGGATGAGCTGCATGGCCTGCAGACCGCCGCCAGGTTCGCGGGCGATGGCCTCGGCGACGAGCTTGCCCTTTTCACCACGGGGCCCGATCCCGATCTCGGGGCTCGCGTTCCCACCCAGCACCGGGCGGTTCTGCACCAGCGCCACTTCCAGGCCCAGTCGTGCGGCGGCGAGTGCGCCCACCGAACCGGTCACGCCACCTCCCACGATCACCAGGTCGAAGTGGCCGGAAGGCACCGGCTCAGCCGGGAGGCCTCGAAGGTGCCGCCGCCACGCCCGAGCATCCGGCCCGGCACCGTCAACGGGCTCAGTGCCGAGGCGCGACAGATAGATCGCGTCGCAACGACCATCGAAGCCGGTGAGGTCATGCAAGGCCACGTCGATCGGGCCGGCCTCGAGCTCGATCGTGCCGGCTGGCTCCCAGCTCCAGTCCAGCCCGTCGGCGCCGAATTCATGCTCGATTCGTGTGTCGCCGATGGTCACAGCGAAGCGGCCGGGGTGATGGTCAGGGACCCAGTCCTTCGCCCGCACCCACACGTTGTACGAGCCTGAACGCTGGAGCTCGACACTGGTTCGGGCATCCTGAACCGGCGTGCCGTAGCCGTGGGCGAGGAGATACGGCGAGCCCATCTCGACCTCGAATTGCGAGTCGAGCACCCATCCCCCGAAATCGTCGAACTCTTCGGTTTCGATGAGGATCTCGTCGGTCATGTGATGCGCATCCTTTGGTCAGCCGGCGGCTCAAGCTAACTCGGGCCCGCTCGCCGCTGCGATCTGGCGCCAGGTCTCTGCAGGCCTTGGATCACGCCCTGTCGTTCGGAGACGACCGCTTTCGGCGGCTTTGCCGGTCCGCAGTGAGCTGCTGTCGTTGTTCGACCATCTGGGATGAGAGGCGTGCGGCAAACGTGACAAGGAGGCCGATGCCGATGAGCAGGTACGCCATCGTGAACAGCTTTCCCGCTGCGGTCGTTGGCGAGATGTCGCCATAGCCAACGGTGGTGAGCGTGACGATCGTGAAGTAGAAGCTGTCGAGCCACGAGAGCTCTTCGACCAAGTGGTAGAACACGGCGCCACCGCCAATGAGTCCCGTCACCAAGCTGAGCAAACCGCGGCTTTCGGGGTCGGCGGCGAGGGCGCGCAATCCACGAATCAATGCGCGAGTGACAGCGACGAGACCGATCACCATCAGTCTCCGCCCGAGCTGGTGGCGACATCTCGCTCTTCGACGATCAGTCGGACATCAGCGGTCATGGTTCTCCCGAGTTGTTGGTCGAGTTGTTCGGCCAGATCGGTGGCGTTCGGTGCTCCGTCGGCAGGGCCGATGATCACCACCGAGACGGTGTCTGCGTTGATGGTGACCCGTGCGATCCCGTGTTCGGGGTGGGGCTCGAGCCATTCGTCGATGGTTCGGTCGATCGACGCCTCATTGAAGAGGGCCTGGGTGATCTGCGACCCATTCAGGAGCAGAAGCCCGATGACCATTGCTCCCACAGCGACGATGGTGGCCAGCGACGTGCGCACTCGCTGTTGGTTGTCGGCCAGTCGTTCGAGGGGAGCAACACCGGTGATGATGAAGGTCAGCCCGCCGACCACGAGGATGGCGAGCATGTTGGTGCTGAACAGCAGCAACGCTCCGTTGCCCGCTTGCCAATCGCCTTGGGAGTACGAGATGCCGACAACGGACAGCGGTGGAACCAACGAGATGGCAATGGCAACACCGGGCAGAGCGTCTGAAACGTCTGGTCGCGAGAGGCCGTATGCGCCGGCGGCCCCGGCCGCAACTGCGGTGATGAGGTCGAGCATCGTGGGTGAGGCCCGTCCGAGGATCTGGGTGTTGGTGGCGGTGTCGATGACGGTCGGAGCGAGCAGGCCAAGCAGCACCCCGACCCCGATGGCCACGCCGATGCCGGCGAATGCGATCAGTGCGCTGTGGGCGAGCCGGCGAGGCCAACCCATGACGAGTGACAGGGCCATGCCCATCAACGGAGTCATCAGCGGAGCGATCAACATGGCGCCGATCACCACGGCGGTCGAGTCGGTGATGACGCCCATCGATGCGATCACCGAAGCGAAGGTCATCAGCGTGAAGAACCGAGACACACGATGTTGGTGGGGCGCTCGGTCGTAGAGGATCTTGCCGTAGAGGGCTTCGCGGTCGGCGACGGATTTGGGCTGCTCCATCAGCCAGTCGAAGATCAATCGGCCAGAGTCTGAGAAGCTGCCGGCGCCGTCGTAATCACGATCGAAGGAGATTCTCAGCACGAGCACCGACATCGCGATGAGCGCAAGGGCAACCATGGTGGTTGTCGCTGAGATCAGCTCGCCGGGGAATGCGAAGAGGAGAGCGGCGATGGCAAACAGCGCAAGGATTCGGCTGCCTAGCCAGAATCGGTCACCAGCCAGGTCGGTCCTGCGCCGGTCGGTGATCAAAACACGGAGCGAGACAACGACAAGAGCGAGAGCGATCAGGCGGCCCACCGTCTGATCAGATTGGTTCGGGTTCAGTATCAGGAAGAGACCGGTGGCGATGCCCGCGGGAGCAGTCACCGAGCGAAGCCCCTGGCGAGGACGAGCACGAAGTGCGGCCCATCCCGACGTTGCGGAAACGGCGACAAGGCCGACGCCGAGGAGGGTGCTGAGTATTCGTGCTGATCGTTCCGGCCAGAACACCACGAGTGACGCAACCACGATGACGGCGATCGCCCGAGCAACGACCGGGCTGCGAAGCATCTTCGGGTCGAAGCGAGCGATGTCGACGAGCGAGTCGGCTTCCTTGTCCGACAGCTCAGCGCTCCGGTCTTGGTTGGGCGACGTCACATCGGCGTCCGCTCCGTCGACCGGATCAACCATGCCTGGTCACGCTTGCCATCGCTGGACGCCGCCAGCACCGTACTGCTTCAGGATGATGGCTCGGGTCGGCGTCACGGCGAGGAAGGCAGTTTCGGGTGAGTTGTCTGGGCCGCCGGGCGCGAACGCGTTCAGGTCGTAGTCGAACACGTCACTCCACATGCGCCGCTTCGTCTCGACGTCGCTGAAGAGCTCGCTGGTTCCCCACACCTCGACGCCATCTCCGATCTCGGTGACTTGCCAATGCAAGGCGACCTTGTTGTTGTGCGCAACGTTCCGAGCTTTGACCGAATCTGACCCGAGCATCAACCAGAGCGTGCTGCCTTCCCAGCAGGGGTGGACCGGAACCACGTCGGGTTCGTCATCGGCGCCGACCGTTGCGATGTGCGCCCATGGGCTCAGTGCGGACGCGAAGGCCTTGACGTCGTCGAGCGTGCAGTCGCTGGTCACCTGCAGAAACTAGCGCGATTGCGCAGCACCTTCAGGCGGAAGCGAATTGGGATGAGAGCTCCTCGATCACGTTGTTTGCCCTGGTCGAACGAGTGGCATCGGGCGAGACATGTCGAGCAACCTCGGTCGGAGCGAGGTCTTCGCCGATCGATCGGGCCGCGATGATCGCTGCCCCTCGGGCCGAAACGTCAGGATCGGTCACGACGCTGACGTCGACGCCGAGCAGGTCGGTCAACAGCTGCACCCACCCGGTATTCGCCACCGATCCGCCGGAAAGCACAATGTGATCGGCTCCCGTGACCTCGAGAAGCGTGCGTGTTCGCTCGGCGATGTAGCTCGCTACCCCCAGCAGTGCACTGCGGCCGAGTGCAGCGGCATCGTGTTGTGCGGAGAGGTTCGACCAACCCGCTCGCGCATCGAGCCCGACACGAGGGTCTCGTTCGCCGACGAGGAACGGTTGGAAGATGGGATCGTCGTTGGCGGTGAGGGCGTCAGTGCTTTGTGCGTAGAGCTCACCCCAGTCGAATCCGATCACCGAACGCACCCAGTCGAGGACCATTCCGGCGTTGAGGATCGCTGCCATTGCGTACCAGTCGGCACCGGCTCCCGCCGTCCGGTATTGATGAAACGCTGCCGCTTCGCACGCCGCATTGGGCTGGTCGATGATGGTGAGTGCCTGCGCTCCGGTTCCGACATTCAGCAGCACGGTGCCGGGCCGCTCGATGCCAAGACCGAGGAGAGCGGCAGCGGCATCGCCGGCACCAATGGCCATCGGGGTTTTTGGTGGAATGCCCATTGCATCGGCCCGTTGCCCGGTCATGCCGGATCGCTCCGTCGACGGTTTCAACTCGGCCAAGGCGTCGGCCGGGATGCCGATGGCGTCCACCACGTGCTGCGACCAGGTCTGGGCAATGGCGTCGTACAGGAGCGACGCCGACGCTTCGCTGTGATCTGTTGCGGCCGAGATCGTCTCTGCGAGTTCGTCGCGTAGCCAGTCCTTCGGCGTCGAGATCGACGAGATGCGACGCCATACATCCGGTTCGTTGCGGCGTATCCACGCCAGTACCGGGCCAGGCATGCCCGGCACGAGGGGATTGGCGAGCACTCCTGGATGGGCTCGGTCGATTGCTTCGAACTCGCCGACGTCGGCATGCGCCCGGTGATCGGGCCAGAGAATGGCTGGTCGCACGAGGTCCCCGTCGGCGTCGAGCAGGACGGTGCCGTGCATCTGTCCGCTGAAACCGATGGCGCGCACCTCATTCAGCAGATCCCCGGGGGCAAGGGCGATGAGCTTGCGCAGCGCGTCCCACCACAGCGACGGATCGATTTCAGCCCGATCGCCGACGACGTCGATGGTGTACGGCTCGCTTTCGACCCAACGCATCGTGCTCTCGGAGTCGATGATCACGGCCTTCATCGACCCCGTTCCGAGATCAATTCCCAGGTACACGCGTTGCTCCTCCGCCTCGACCCAACATCGGCGCTCCAGACACATTGCACCAGTCCTGTGAGATCTTCTTGTCCAATCGCAGGACAGAGTCTCGACTCCTCAGACGAAAGGAGCAAGGTTTCGTTGTGCCCCAGACGTTCGGATCGGTAAGGATGGCCGATCGTGAACGTTGGAAAGCTGCTTGCGGTCGGTCGAACCGCTGATGTCCATGCGTTGGGCTCGGACGAGGTCATCAAGATTCCTCGTCGGTCCACCCCAGCTCATTGGGCTGCGGTCGAAGCCGAGTTGAGCGCGGCCATTCATCGACACGGGCTGCCGATTCCCGAGGCACGGGGGACCACGACGGTCGACGGTCGCAAGTGCGTCGTGTTCGAGCGAGTCGACGGCCCGTCGATGTGGCAGCGCATGCAAGAAGACCCGGCCCAGATCGGCTCGCTCACCGGCCAACTCGTTTCTGTGCAGCGCATGATCCACGCTGCGGGAATCCCCGTCGGCGTTCCTGACCTCACTGCGCGATTGCGATCGAAGGTGGCCGAGTGTGCGGCGATCGATGTTGCATTGCATCTCGAGGCTGAGAGTTTGATCGCCGACCTTCGAAGCGGGGCCGCCCTACTCCACGGTGACCTTCACCCTGGCAATGTCATACTTTCGGACCGGGGACCGGTGGTGATCGACTGGTTCGACGCTGCCATCGGACACCCGATCGCCGATGTCGTTCGCAGCTCGCTCCTGCTTCGTCTCGGATTCGAGCGAATCGACCAGGAGCCGATCTCGAGCGACATACAAATGCTGCTGCAACGAGTGCACGCCATCTATCTCGACGCATGGCTCGAGCTGACGCCGCTCGAATCGCTGGGTGGAGAGTGGGAGCCAATACTTGCTCTGGCTCGCATGGGCGAGGGGGCGGACAATGAGACCGCTCCGTTGTTGCAGCTCTGGGAGCAGCGAGCGACCGTCGGTCACTGAATGCCAATGACCAGGGCGCGAAGTTGCTCGAACAGTTGGGGACGAGCACCGATCACCGAGTCGGCAGTCTCCGGGCTGGGAAGCTCGACGCGAGCACCCGCTTCGCTTGCGATCAGTGCGGCAGCGGCGTAGTCGTACAATTTGGTGCCCCGCTCGTAGTAGCCATCGAGGCGACCGCAGCCGACCCAACACAAGTTGAGTGCGGCTGAACCCATGCACCGAATGTCGCGGGCCTCGGGCAACAGGCGGCTGAGGATCTTCGCTTGTTCGGCCCGGACGCCAGCCTCGTAGGCGAAACCGGTGCCAATCAGCGATTGGCTCATCGGCGCAGCTGTTGCGACCTCGATGGGATCGCCGTTGATCGTGGCGCCCTCTCCGAGCGCGGCGGTGAACACGTCACCTCTGATCACGTCGACGACCGACCCAGCCACCATCTGCTCGTCGATGCGGGCGGCAATGCTGATGGAGACCACCGGGAGGTCGTACAAGAAATTGACCGTGCCGTCGATGGGGTCGACGATCCATTCGACGCGGTTCGTGCCGACCTCGTCGGGCAGCTCCTCGCCAACGATCGATGATCCAGGGCACCGAAGGCGGAGGTCGTCGCGAATCAACCGCTCGGATGCAATGTCGGTGTGGGTGACGATGTCGGTCGGTGTGCTCTTGCGACCGGCGATCTCCGCTCGGCCCATGGCGGCGCGAACGAGCGCGGCCGCGGCCGCGGCCACTTCCTCAGCGACATTGGCGAGGTGCCTGCCCGGCGATGATGAGGCGAAGCCGTGTTGATCAAGCAAGGACGACCGTCACACCGGTTGTTTCGATGTCGGACCGTACTGAGTCGCTGAGTTCGGTGGTGGTGATGAGGACGTCGACGTCGGTCCATTCCGCGAAGCGGATGAACTCGTCTTTGCCGAACTTCGAGTGATCGATGAGGGCCACGACTCGACGAGCGGACTGGATCATGGCCTTCTTCAGCGCAGCTTCGTGGCGGTACGGCGTGGTGAGTCCGGTTGCGGCGGTTGCGGCATCGGTGCTGATGAACAGGGTGTCGACCGTGAGTGGTTCGACGGACTCGATGGCTTGTTGATCAACGAGTGCCAAGGTGTCTTTCATCAACCGGCCGCCGGTGACGATCACGTCGAGTGACTCTTGTTTGGCGAGCGCTTGGGCGACCGGGAGGCTGTTGGTCACCACCGAAAGCGTCGGGCCATTGGGGATCGCCTCGGCGAACCGAGTGAGTGTGCTGCCGGAGTCGATGATGATCGAGCCGTGATCGGGCAGCTCTTCGATGGCCTTGAGCGCCATGCGACGCTTTTCGCTGTCGTTGCGGTCAGCGCGTACGGCGACACGGGGCTCGAAGACGGACGTCTCCCATGGAATGCCACCCCCGTGGACGCGCCGCACGACCTTCTGTCGTTGGAGGTCCGAGAGGTCCCGTCGAATGGTCTCGGTGGTGACATGGAACATGTCGGCGAGATGCGACACCTCGACTCGACCTTCCTGCATCGTGAGCGACACGATCTGCCGTTGCCGTTCGCTCTGGAAGAGGGCGATGGTGTCGGTTGAACGATCGGTCATCTCTGTGCAGATCCCCCTTCAGGGAGCGGTTCCCTCTTCGGGGAGGTTCTTCAGGCCAGCAGAGCGCTGATCGTGGATCTTACTCCGTCGGTGCGGAGTCCTTTGATGGCCGCCACGAAGGCGGCTTCGAACACCGCCGATTGCTGCACCGGAGCAAAGACGAGGTCGAAGTCGAGGAATGCTCGAGGCTCAGAGCGTGATGCTCGGGCAGCTTCGATGGCGCGGTCGAGGTTGGGGTCGCGAGCGATGCGGATGGGATCGCCGGTCTCGGTGAGCCCGTTGAGGTATTCGCACCAGCCGGCCAGTGCCAGTGCAGCGGCATCAACAGACCCATCGATTTCGAGCTGGCGAACGACGGTCGGAATCAAGAACTTCGGGAACTTCGCCGTGCCGTCGAGACAGAGCCGTTCGATCTGATCGGCGATGTTGGGATTGCCGAATCGATGCACGAGGGAAGCGATGTAGTCATCGAGGTCGATGCCGACGATCTCGGGAAGAGCCGGCTTGGCCTCGTTTGCAAGGAAGTGTGTGAGGAAATCGGCAATGGCTGGCTCCGACATGGCATCAGCGACGGTCTCGGCACCGATCAGGGCCGACAGGTACGCCAGGCACGAGTGGCCGGCATTCAGCAGTCGCAGTTTCATGAGCTCGTAGGGCTCGACGTCGTTGGTGACCAGAACGTCGAGGTGTTCGAACGGCAGGCGATCCCCGGCGAAGTTGTCTTCAACAACCCACTGGCGGAACGGTTCGGTGACGACGGGCCAAGCATCGGTGATGCCATGCGTGTCGAGCAGCCACGTGCGGTCGGCATCGGTGGTTCCCGGCGTGATGCGGTCGACCATGCTGTTGGGGAAGCTGACGTTGTTGGAGATCCATTCGATCAGCGGGGCTCCGTGGACCTGGGCGCACCCGACGACCGCGGTCTCCGCCACGTGACCGTTGCCGATCACGTTGTCGCAACTGAGGACGGTGATCGGGCCATCGTTGTTCTGGCGTCGCTTTTCGAGGCCCGCAGCGATGGTGCCAAAGGCCGAACCGGAGGCAGCGTTGGGTGAGTCGGCTTCGAAGTCGCCGGTCTCATCGTTGACCGGGTAGCCGCCTTCGGTGACCGTCAGGGAAACAATCTGTGTGGTTGGCGCTGCGATGAGATCGACCAGAGCTTCGTTCGTTGGCCAGGCGTGGACGAAGTCGACGATGCTGCTGATCGTGTTGATCTTGGTCTCGTCATGGCCGCGTTCGATCAGGGTGTAGTTGCCGCCTTGGCTGCGTAGCGCTTCGGCGATGCCGGCGTCATGTTCGAGCACGCCGGCACCAACGATGGACCACTCGGTGTTGCCCGCACGACACAGCTCGTCGATGTAGGTGGCCAGGTGGGCGCGGTGGAACCCGCCAACGCCGATGTGGACGATGCTGGGTCGGAGGCCCGCTCGATCGTAGGACGAGGCGGGTATGCGGTGTTGTTGCTCCATGCTCACGGGCCGGACCCTATACCAACATGAACGCAGATGTAAGTAAGACATACGGAAGTCAAAACAACGTGAACACTTGCTTTCCAACATGAACCCAACTAGAACCAACGTCGGGTGGCACCCGTCACCCGCACCCGAAATTCTCAGGGGAGAAGAAATGAACCGATCAGACCAACAGAGGACGAGCCCTTGGCTCCGTCTCCTGGCACTTCTTGCAGCGCTGGCCATGGTCGCTGCAGCATGCGGTGGCAGTGACACCGACGATGCGGCCGACAGCACCGAAGCTTCCGACGACTCCGGCGATGACGCTGGCGACGAAGAAGAAGCAATGGAAGACGATGACAGCGGCGACGACGAAGAAGCCACCGGAGACGACGGCGAAACCCGTTCGATCACCGTTGCTCTCGTTGGTAACGACAACATCACCCGCATGGGCGAGCTCGCGGCTGAGTACTTCACGCCCGAGACCGGCATCGAAGTGAACCTGACGGTCCTCGACGAGCAGACCCTGCGCGAAGTCACCACTCGTGACGTCGGCGCCGGCGGCGAGCAGTTCGACGTCGTCCAGATCGGCATGTACGAGACGCCTCAGTTCGGAGCCAACGGTTGGCTCGTCGGACTGAACGACCTCGCCGCCGCATCCGACACCTACGACATCGACGATCTCATCCCGGCTGTTCGTAACGGCCTCTCCGTCGACGGTGAGCTCTACTCCTCACCGTTCTACGCCGAGTCATCCTTCGTGATGTACCGCGCCGACCTCCTCGAAGAGGCCGGGCTGACCATGCCCGACGCCCCGACGTGGGACGAAGTCGCTGAGATCGCTCGTGCGATCGACACCGACGAACTGGCTGGCATCTGCCTTCGTGGCAAGCCCGGCTGGGGCGACCTCGGCGCTGCCTTCACCACCGTGCTCAACACCTTCGGTGGCACCTGGTGGGAAGCAAACGCTGACGGATCCATCGGCGCTGCTCAAGTTGATCAGCCCGAATTCGCTGAAGCACTCAACTTCTACGTCGATCTTCTGAACGACGCTGGCGAAGACGACGCAGCCAACTCCAGCTTCAACGAGTGCAAGACGCTGTACGAAGAGGGCAAGGTCGCCATGTGGTACGACGCCACCGTGGCCGCCAGCCTCTTCCCCGAAGACGTTGTTGCAAACACCGCCTTCGCTCTTGCCCCCACCAAGGTCACCGACGCATCTGGCTGGCTCTGGGCCTGGACCCTCGCCATCCCGGTGAGCACCTCGGACCAGGACGCCGCATGGCAGTTCGTCGACTGGGCAACCAACGCCGGCTACCACGAGATCATCGCCGCCGAAGACGGCTGGCGTGCAGTTCCCCCGGGTACCCGTCAGTCGCTCTACGAGCGCCCCGAGTACCTCGACGCCGCTGGCGCCTTTGCTCAGCGCACCCTCGACGCCATGCTCGCCGCTCCGATCGACAACCCCGGCACCACGCCGCGGCCCGGTCTTCCCGGTGTGCAGTACGTCGGTGTTCCTGAGTTCCAGGACGTCGGCACCCGCTGCACCGAGCTCTTCTCGGCAGCAATTGCCGGCTCGATGAGCGTTGACGATGCCCTGGCTGATTGCCAGATCATCGCTTCTGAAGTCAGTAGCTGATCCTTCACTTCAAAGTGAATAGGTAATCGATCGCCCGGTCGGAGCTCCTGCTCCGGCCGGGCCTTTCGGGTGCAAGACCGATGAAACGACAGCTCGCAAGAGATGACACCAAGCAAGAGGGGAGTGGGCATGTCCAGCGAAGTGATCAGCCACGAAGCTGAAGTACGCAGACTGCAACGCCGTGAAGGGTGGAAGCGCCGGCTACCGATTCTCCCGGCACTGATCTTCACCATTGCGGTGACGCAGATTCCGTTCCTCTTCACCCTTTTCTACAGCCTCACCGATTGGCGCATCGACGTTCCCGAGCCCCGCCAGTTCATCGGCTTCGAGAACTACGGCAGCCTGGCAGGCGACAAGTTCTTCCGCGACGCCGCCTGGATCAGCGTCCAGATGACCGTCATGGCGGTCCTCGGCTCCCTGATCGTCGGGACGGGCCTGGCCCTTCTACTCGATCGCAAATTCTTCGGACAGGGTTTCATCCGTACCCTGCTCATCACGCCGTTCCTGGTGATGCCGGTCGTCGCTGGCTTCATGTGGAAGACGCAGATGTTCAATGCCACGTTCGGCGTGATCAACTGGGTCCTCAACACCATCGGCATCGAGTCCATCGAGTTCGCCACCAAGTACCCACTCTTTTCGGTGGTGGTCGTGCTCGTTTGGCAGTGGAGCCCGTTCATGATGTTGATCGTGCTCGCTGGACTCCAAGGCCAAGACCAGTCGGTGCTCGAAGCAGCCCGAGTCGACGGTGCCACGGCGTGGGGTTCGTTCCGCCAGATCACGTTCCCTCAGCTTCGACCCTTCCTCGAGCTTGGCACCCTGCTCGGAGCGATCTACCTCATCCAGGTGTACGACCACATCGAAGTGATCGTCGGCGGCCAACCCGGTGCCAAGAACTTGCCCTTCTACATCGCACAGCGCTCCATCGGCGGCGGCAACCGCTTCGGCCTCGCGTCGTCGTATTCGATCATCGTGGTGATCGCCTCGATCATCATCGCAAACATCGGCCTGAGAGTGCTCTCTGGCCTACTGGAGGACGATTCCTGATGGCTGTCTTCACCAGAGCTCCCAAGGCCGAGCCCATCCTCGGCCAGAACAGGTTGGTGGCGAACCTCCTCGGTCTGCTGACGTGGTTCATCGGTCTCCTGTTCTTCTTCCCGCTGTTCTGGCTCGTGCTGAACGGTTTCAAGGACGAGGCGGTCGCCAACGCAAGCCCGACGCTCATCTTCGACCCGACGCTCGATCGCTTCCGTGAAGTCACCGAGGCGAACGCTGGCCTCCTCAGCTTCACCGAGGCGTTTGCCAACTCGTTCTGGATCGTGCTGATCTCGACGATATTCGTGATGATCCTCGCTGTGCCTGCGGCCTACGCGCTGGCGATCCGCCCGATGCGGAAGTGGCGAGACGTGCTCTTCTTCTTCATCTCCACGAAGTTCCTGCCCATCGTCGGCATCATCATGCCGGTCTGGATCATCGCCCGCGACCTCAACCTGCTGGGCACTCGCACCGTTCTGATCGTCCTCTACACAGCGATGAACCTGCCTCTCGCGGTGTGGATGTTGCGATCGTTCTTTGCTGAAGTGCCCAAGGAACTGATCGAAGCAGCTCAGATCGACGGTTGCAGCCTCATGGGGCAGCTGCGTCAGGTGATCCTGCCGATCGTGGCCCCTGGCTTGGCAGCAACGGCCCTGCTCTGCGTGATCTTCGCCTGGAACGAGTTCTTCTTCGCCATCCAGCTGAACCCGACTGGTGCATCCACCATCCCGGTCTGGGTGAACTCACAGCAGAAGTTCCAAGGCCAGTTCCTCGCAGGACTCAGCGCTGCGTCCGTGCTGGCCACCCTCCCGGTCGTCGTCGCCGGCTGGGTTGCCCAGAAGCGCATGATTCGCGGTCTGGCAATGGGGGCAATCAAGTGATGCGCCGCACGACCAATACAAGCCGTTACGACACAAACCTGAGGGGCATGACCCATGGCTGAAGTCCGATATGAAGAAGCGAGCCGGCTCTACCCCGGTAGCGAAGAGCCAGCGGTCAACAAGCTCAACCTCGACATTGCTGATGGCGAGCTCTTGGTGCTCGTCGGGCCGTCCGGCTGTGGCAAGTCGACGGCGCTGCGCATGCTCGCCGGTCTCGAAACCGTGACCTCGGGCAGCATCCACATCAATGATGTCGATGTCACGCTCAAGCCGCCACAGGACCGTGACATCGCCATGGTGTTCCAGAACTATGCGCTCTACCCCAGCATGACCGTGGCTCAGAACATGGGTTTCGCTCTGAAGCAGGCCAAGGTTCCCAAGGCAGAGCGCGACGAACAAGTTCGTGAAGCCGCCCGGATTCTCGACCTCACCGAATACCTCGATCGCAAGCCCAAGAACCTCTCGGGTGGTCAGCGTCAGCGTGTCGCCATGGGTCGTGCGATCGTGCGGAAGCCTCAGGTCTTCCTCATGGACGAGCCACTCTCCAACCTCGACGCCAAGCTCCGCGTGCAGACCCGCACCGAGTTGGTTGACCTGCAAGCGCGGCTCGGCGTCACCACGGTCTACGTCACCCACGACCAGGTCGAAGCCATGACCATGGGTGATCGAGTCGCCGTGCTCAAGTTCGGCCACCTCCAACAGGTTGATCGCCCTCGCACGCTCTACAGCAAGCCGGTCAACCGTTTCGTTGCCGGTTTCATTGGTTCGCCAGCGATGAACATTCTGGACGTCGATCGCAAGGACGGCTCACTGAGCATCGGTTCGATGAACGTGCCGCTCGACCCAGAAACAGCCGCAGGCCTGGCCAAGACCGATGGCACCACCTTTGGTGTCGGCGTTCGGCCAGAACACATGCGACTGTCCGACTCCGGCCTTTCTGGCAAGGTCAGCGTCGTGGAGGAACTCGGTTCGGAGTCGTTCGTCCACGTGCAGATCGATCATCAGGGCGAGACCTCCACGTTGGTTGTTCGCGACGCCGGTGAGACGTCGGTTGACCGAGGCGACAACGTGCACATCGAGATCACCGGAGCTACTCACGTCTTCGGCCCCGATGGGCTTCGCGTCGACGCGACCTCCTGAGGTCGGCCACCTCAATCGAACCCGCAGTGTTCCGAGTCTTCTCCCCGGCATCGGAACGCTGCGGGTGCTTGGCTTTGACCCATGCTTGACGCCATGAAAGACGAATCAGTGTCCCGCAACCTCGAGGGCAGGACAGTCTTGATCACTGGCGCCGCTGGCGATATCGGCCGAGCCACTGCGGTTCGGTTGGCTGCCGCAGGGTGCCGTGTGGTGATCGCCGATGTTGGTGAAGTCGCCGATGGCCTCCAGGCGACCGGTGCTGCGTGCGTCGCCGTCGACGCCGGTAGCGATCCGCTCCAGCTGTCGTTCGATGTCACGAACGAGGCGCAGGTGGAGGCGGCCTTTGCCGAGCTCGCAAGGCAAGGCATCACCGCCGATCTGCTGTTCAACAACGCAGGCGTGCAAGGACCGTTCGCCAACACACTCGATTGCGATGCCGCCGACTTCCGCCAGGTCCTCGAGGTCAACGTGGTCGGCGCCTTCATCGTGCTGAAGCACTTTGCTGCTGCGCTCGCAGGCCGCGGGGGAGCCGCGGTCAACACCGCCTCGATGGCGAAAGGCGGCGCCCCGAACATGGTGGCGTACAGCGCATCCAAGGCCGCGGTCGTCGCAATGACGAAGTCTGCGGCGAAGGACCTCGCTCCGCTGACGATCAGGGTGAACTCGATCAGTCCCGCCTTCATCGGGCCCGGTGCGATGTGGGACCGACAGGTCGAGCTGCAGGCCAACACGCCAAGCCAGTACTTCTCCGACGATCCCGAGGTCGTGGCTGACCAAATGATCTCGTCGGTTCCGATGCGTCGATACGGCTCGCTCGACGAAGTCGCTGCTGTCGTGCAGTTCCTGCTGTCGGACGAGGCCTCGTACATCACCGCCTTCGACATCGAAGTCTCCGGCGGCGCCGTCTGACCAGTCGATTGTCGCCTGGCAGTGATGCTGGGCTGGAATAGGCGAATGAACGAGCAGCAGTTCACCCACGACGTTGTCGTCATCGGCGCAGGTGTGTCCGGTATCTATCAGATCAAGCGACTCACCGATCTTGGTATCGACGCCGTGTTGATCGAGGGCGACGATGACCTCGGCGGCACCTGGTACCGCAATCGCTACCCCGGCGCCCGTTTCGATTCCGAGAGCTACACGTACGGCTACTCATTCTCCGAGGAGTTGCTCGAGGAGTGGCACTGGAAAGAACTCTTCTCGGCTCAGCCCGAGAACCTCAGCTACCTCCAGCATGTGGCGGAGCGCTTCGACCTTCGTCAGCACATGCGCTTTGACTGTCGGGTCAAGGCAATGACCTGGAGTGATGCCGACGAGTCCTGGACACTGGAGCTCGCAAACGGCGACACGTATGTGACTCGGTTCGTGATCCCGAGCCTTGGCCCGCTGTCGATGCCGACGCTGCCGACCTACGAAGGCATGGATGATTTCGAAGGCGAGTCGTTCCACACCTACCACTGGCCGAGTGAACCGGAGTCGTTGGCGGGCAAGCGTGTTGGCGTCATCGGCACTGGAGCGACCGGCATTCAGGTCATCAGTGCCATCGCTTCGGAGGTTGCCGAGTTGACGGTCTTCCAGCGTCGCCCCAACTGGAGCACGCCGCTCAACAATCGCGAGATCTCTGACGAGGAGATGGCGGCGATCCGCGACCGCTACGACGAGATCTTCGAGCGGTGTGCAGCGTCGCCCGGCGGCTTCGAGCACGTGCCGAAGCGCGGGTTCTGGGAGCACACCGCCGATGAGCGTCGAGCCGTTTGGGACCAGCTCTACACCGAACCAGGGTTTGCACTGCTCGCCGGCAACTACGCCGAGATCTTCTGGGACGAGAAGGCCAACGCTGAGATCTCCGAATATGTCGCCGATCGCATCCGCCAGCGCGTCAACGACCCGGCAACAGCCGAGAAGCTGATTCCCCGCGATCACGGCTTCGGCCTGCAGCGGCTCCCGCTGGAGACCAACTACTTCGAGGTCTACAACAGGGACAACGTCCGCCTCGTGGATGTCACTGCGACCCAGATCCAACGCATGACGTCAACCGGCATCCAGACGACCGAGGCTGATCACGAGCTCGACGTCATCGTGTACGCGACCGGGTTCGACGCCATTACGGGCGGGTACGACCGCATCGACATTCGCGGCGTCGAAGGCCAGACACTGGCCGACAAGTGGCGGGAGAGCCCGAGCACCTACCTGGGTGTCCTCACGTGCGGGTTCCCGAACATGCTGATGGTTGCCGGACCGCAGAGTGTGTCCGGATCGACGAATTTCCCCCGTGCCATCGAAACCGGAGTCGACTGGGTCACCGGCTTGATCTCTCACGCCCTCGACATTGACGTGAGCCGCATCGAGGCAACGCCTGAGGCCGAGGAAGCGTGGGTCGACGAGGTAGCCAGAGCGCACGAGCGCCTGCTCCTGCGCAAGAGCAAGGGCTGGTTCACCGGCTACAACTCGAACGTCGATGGCCACACAGAAGGCAAGGTGCGCTACCAGGCGTACTTCGGTGGTGCCCCGCAGTATGCAGAGAAGGTGGCCGAGGTCGCGGCGGCCGGCTACCCCGGTATCGCTCTGCGCTGATCCTCGTTGTCTGGCTGGTCCAGATCAGAGGTTGGTGTTGACCAACACGCCGGTTTGCGTCTCGAAACCAGCAGCCTCGAAGAGTTCGGTCAGCGAACCGGACTCGATGGAGGCGAGAAGATCTTGTGTGGTGGTGTCGAGCGCTTCGGCCAGTGCGTCCACAGCGGATGCTGTGTCGGTTTGTTGCGGGCGAGGCGGCCGGGGCGGCCGCTCGCCGGCGATGACATCGCCGAGGTTGGCGGTCATCCGTTCGGCAACCTCGGGAGGAGCCGCTGCGGTGATGGCTTCGGCCATGGCTGCCTCGAGGTCGTCGGTGCTCACTCCGGCTTCGTTTGCGAGATCGGCCAATGTCTGGCCTGACTCGAGCGCACTCTTGAGTTCCTGGCGTTCGAGCCCGAGCATGTCGGCTGCTGCGTCCATGCCGGCCTTCATCGGGCCGCCGCCGGGCGGTCGTCCTCCTGGCGGTGGTCCTGCCACGTTGCTTGCGCCATTGATCTGCATGATGTCGACTCTCCGGGTGTGCTCGTTGTTTGGGCTTGTGCCGCCTCCAAGCTCGGCGTTGTCGCCCGCCCTACAAGTGGGCGGCGGGCAATTGCCGATGGAACGATTCGTTCGGCTCAGCCGAAACGCCGATCTCTCAGAGCGTTGTCAGAGAACTCACAGAGAACTCACAACTCGACGCAGGAAATCGTCTGGGAACGGCCACCGAGACAACCCCTCTGCCGTCGCTGACGACCGAGACAGTTCACGGAACGGCAACAGACCCCGCCGCTCACTCCGATGTCGCTGTCGACACTGCTCGGCCGCATCGAGCACGAATGGGCAACGCGCAAGAAGATCTTCGATTTGCCCAACGCCCGCATCTGGAAGCCCGACGACGAGATCGATCTCAGCTTCGAATTCCTGGGCCTGCGTTGCGCCACCCCAATCGACCCTGCTGCTGAACCGCACAGTCAACTGGCTACGAACATCGAAGCAGTCCCACGGCCGAGCGAGCCCCATCCGGACAACCTCCGGGCGGCGCGCCATCCCGAGCGCCAACGGTTGACGTTTGCCATGCCGGACGCCGTGGTCTGGGAGAAATTCAGTGAGACCACTCCGCCGCTGGCCGTGGACGACTGATCCGTACCCGAGCCATCGAGGCGTGCTTGCTTGTCACGTTGGGCGGTCGACGGAGCCTTCGTGCAGAACAAGCGCATCGAGATCGCGGCCGTCGATGAGGCCAGCGCTGACGACGTGTTCGACCAGTCGCTCACGACGATCGACGGCCTCTTGACCCTTCTCGCCACGAAGCCCCGGCACTCCCTTCTCGCTGAGGCGTCGACACAGATAGTCGAGCTTCCGGTCCAGCTTTCGTGGCGACCAACCCAGCCGGTGGGCAACGGAGAGATTGGGCGGCATGGCAGCGGCTGGGGCCAGGGGATCGACCAGGCGTCGTTCGGCCAGCGCAGCGAGCAACAACCGTTGTTCGGCATTCAGGCGGATGATGCCGAATTGCTGCGTCGCCGTGGCGTTCGAATCGAACGACCCCGGGCCCGGTAGGTCATCGATCTCGCTCAGAACGTAGGTCAGCTCGTAGCGGGCCACCCCCGCAGCGAACTGGACCACGCCACTCGGGCCGAGCAGCGGTTCCGCTGTTCCGGGCGGGACCTGGCTTCGACGACCCTCACTGGTGGCGACCACGAGCTCGATGGCCGTGCCATCGTTTCGGAGCCACCAGGTGTCTCGGTGCATCACGAACGAACCGACGATGCGGTGCATGTACTGGTTGTCACCGTCGATGACGAGTTCCGCACGACGCCCGAAAGTCAGCACGTCGTCGGTTGCGACCGTGAAACGTTCGTCGATGAATTCGACCACCAAGGGCTGTGCCACTGCCGCCAAGTGTGGGATGCCGTTGAGGTCAACGCAAGGGAGTCGGCGATCACACATTGGTGTGTGGGGTGCTCCCCCCATTGCCGCCGCTCGTCAGAGCTGGTTGTATCGACTCCATGAACGAGGGGACCTTCACCGGCGGCACCGAGCCGAAACTCGGAATCGACGGGATCGCCGACGTGTTCGAGATCGGACGCGGTGGCTTCGGAGTCGTCTACCGATGCACCGAAGTCGACTTCGGTCGAACCGTGGCCATCAAGCGGCTGATGGGTGACTTCGACGAGCAGAGTCGTATTCGATTCGATCGGGAACGGCTGGCGCTCGGTTCGTTGTCCGGGCACCCGAACATCGTCACGGTCTATCGCTCGGGGTTCACCGACGACGGTGACCCTTACCTGCTGATGGAGTTCGTACCGGGAGGGTCGCTGGCCGACCAGCTCGTGCACCGCGGACCGTTGCCGTGGAACGAAGTGGCTCGGATCGGCACACAGGTTGCAAGTGCATTGGCTCTCGCTCATGCCAACCACGTGCTGCACCGTGACATCAAGCCAGGCAACATCCTGCTCGGCGATGACGGGACGGCGAAGCTGGCTGACTTCGGGATCGCTCGTTTGCAGGGAGCGCCGGAAACGCAGAGTGCAGTGATCACCGCCAGCATCGCCCACGCCCCACCCGAAGTGATCGCCGGCCAACGGCCCGACGAGCGATCCGACATCTACTCGCTTGCGTCCGCCCTCTACGAGATCGTGCTCGGCCGGCCCGCTTTCATGGGGGTCGACGAGGACTCGCTCGTCCCCATGCTCGCCCGCATCGCCCAAGTCGCTCCGCCCGACCTCCGTCGCATCGTTCCCCATGCTGTTGCCGACGTCCTCGAACGTGCGCTGGCCAAGTCGCCAGCCGACCGACCCCAGAGTGCAGCCGAGTTCGGTTCGGCGCTCCAGTCCGCGCTCGACCACGTCTCGTCGGGCGCCCCCACGGGGAGTGAGACGATCGGGCTTGCAGATGCGCCTGCGCCCCTTGCCGTTTCGCCGGTCGGCTCACCACCACCGTTCAGCCCGGTTGGCGTCTCGCCTTCCTCCCCTGGCCTCGAGCCGACCCCATCTGAGCGCAGCGCGCCCTGGTACCGAAGCTTCCGGCGAGTTCTGTGGTTGTGGGTCATCGTCGTCGGCGGCATTGGTTGGGCTGTCCAATCGTTGACCGGCCTCGGCACCTCGCCTGAGCGCAACGACTTGCAGGAACGGATTGCTGTGCTGGGCGGCAGACCCGCCCTGACGGCCCCGGAACTGACGGTCGAGCCGTCGATCACGACCGCTCCACCGACCACGCCACCCCCGACCGTTTCACCCACGGCGCCACCGAGCACGGCCCCATCCAGTACGGCCCCATCCAGTACCGAGCCACCTAGCACGGAGGCCCCGGTCGCGCCCGGGTTTCTCGACCTGTCCGACACCACCGGTGCGCTGACCGTCTCGGTCGACAGTTCGTGGGGCCAGTGGCGCAACGGCGCCGGTGTGCTCGTGGCGGCACCGGACCTCGCCGCATACGACGCCGGGGCGTTCGTCGAAGGGGTTGGTCTCGAGGCCGGCTTCGACTTCTCCGGAACGATCGACATCGCCGATCTGATCCTGACCTCCCCACTGAATGATGTCTGTGTGCTCATCGACTGGGACGCCACAGAGAACAACGGTGTCCAGAGCGGCTACGCGGAGTTCGAGAACTGCGGCGGCACGGGTCTGAACGTCTTCCTGACCGGCAGCTACATCCCAGCCGACGGCAGCTACTTGATCCGGAACCTGCAGTTCTTCGGCGACGGCTCTAGCCAGGCGGTCCAGCGAATTCTCGATTCGACCAATCTCGATCAGAGCCTGCTGTGAATGCTCGATCACCACGTCCGTCACAACACCACTCGAAGGAGAAGTGATGTCAGACCAGCCACCCGGCAGCGTCGACCCGAACCAGACCCAGATCATCGGTGGGACACCCCAACCGGACCCGGCGGCCAGTTCGTCGGGTGATCAGGAAGACGAACGCCTCGCCGGTCTTCGAGCGACGAGCCTGTGGACTGACGAAGCCGTGCAAGCTGCGGGGTTGCACGTCATCGACGTACCGATCGTGTCGATCGGCGGGGGACTGGGTTCGTTCGCCTTGGCGGACACCCTGCGGATCGCAGGCCTGCCCAAGCATTCGCTTCGGGTACTCGGCAACGGCATGCACCCGATTCGTACCTACCGCTACTTGGCTGCCAACAGCCAGATCCCCGACGGCGAACGGCTGCGGTCTGATGCCGGATCGACGATGGACAACATCTGGGGCTTTCCGAGCTACGCATTCCGTGAGGCGGCGTCAGACCGCTCGCTTCGGCCGCTCGGCACGGTCTTCAGCGAGCCGCTGATCGCCGATTACTACACGCCGAGGGCTGGTCAGGTCTACGAATCTGTCGGCGTCGAAGCGGAGCGGATCGGTTGGTCGGAGATGTTGGTTCCCGGCGTTGTTCGTTCGGTCAGGCGCCGTCATGGCGGCGGCTATTTCAGCCTTTTCACGCCAGCATCGACAGACGGAAGCCAAAAGAATCGGGTGGCCTACCGCAGCCGCCACGTCCACATCGCCGTTGGCTACCCGGGTGTGAAGTTCCTCCCGGATCTCCAGGCCTATCGAGAAAAGCACCGTGACTTCAGCCGCGTCGTCAACGCATACGAACCCCACGGCCACGTGTACGAGGAACTGCTGCGGCGACCCAGCACGGTGGTGGTCAGGGGGAGTGGGATCGTCGCCTCTCGCATCCTCCAGCGGTTGCTCGACGACCGCGAATCGCGAGGTGCGCAGACCACCGTGCTCCACCTGTTCCGCAACTACGTCGACGGACCCCAAGGCGACAAGATCACCTATCGCCGACCCGGCAAGAACGGCTGGGCCTATCAAGGTTTCAACTTCCCGAAAGCGGCTTGGGGCGGGCAGATCAAGAACCGTTTCGAGAAGCTCGACGGCCCAGGCCGCGCCGAGTTGTTGAAGACCCTCGGTGGTACGAACACCCCACCCAGGAAGGACTGGCAGCAACAGCTCGAACTGGGACGCGCCGGCGGTTGGTATCGCGAGTTCGTTGGCTCAGTGGACGAGGTCGAACCCGGACCAGATCAATCGATCGTGTCGAGGGTCAAGGCAAAGGATGGCAACGTGCACGAGCTCCGAGCCAACTTCATCATCGATGCGACGGGTCTCGAGGCCGACATCGGCGAGCATCGACTTCTCGGCGACCTCCTCCATCACACGGGGGCCCAACGCTCGGCGTACGGCCGACTCGAGGTGAACCCGAACTTCGAGCTCGTGTCTTCTCGCAGCGAGCCGGGCCGGCTCTACGCCAGTGGGTCGATCACGCTCGGCGGCCACTACGCGGGCGTCGACTCGTTCCTCGGCCTGCAGTACGCCGCGTTGAGGATCGCCGACGACCTTGCCACCGTTGGTTCGGTCAAGCGGATCGGAGCGGCTCGGTCGACTGCAGAGTGGTGGCGCTGGTTCAGAAAGCAGCCGCCGAAAGAGGTCGCAGCATGACTCCCACACTCCTCGGGCGGATCCAGACGAGGCTGCTGTTGCTCGCAACGATCGGCGTTGTCTGGACCCTCTTGGTCGGACCGTTTCTGCCAGCGAGCGGGGCGCCACTGAGCGATGTGTATGAGCTGACGTTCGAAGCGCTCTTCATCGTTGCCGTCCTTGGAGCAGTCATCTGGGAGCCGATCTACCACATGCTCCAACAGATCCGTTGGGAGAAGGACTGGCCCACCGGTCTCGGTCTGGTGACAGGGCTGAGCGAAGGCATCGTCACCTGGCTCGTGCTCTCATCAGACCAGGACGTGCCCGGAACTGCGTTCGTCCTGCACTTCGCCACGACATGGATCGTGGTGTGGTGTTTCCTGCACGGTCCGTTGCGCATCGTGTTGCTTCGATGGAGGTACAGCGGTGGCCGAGTCCTCTGAGGTCGGCAGGGTGGGCGCGATCGAGGAGGCGCTCGCCGCCGGTGCGATCGCCCGATCTTCGCGGCAACGGCACCGGCTGCGGCGAAGCCTCACTCTGTCGTTCGCCATCACCTGCGTCTGGTTCGTTTCGGTCCTCGCTCTCGGGCTCTGGTCGCGAGTCGGTGAGCACTGGGTGGCTGCTCTCACCATGGTGTTCGGCAGCTTTGTTGCCGGTGCCACCCCCCAAGGTGGGGGAGCGGTGGCCTTTCCGGTCTTCACGAAGGCACTTGACGTGCCAGCAGAGACCGCCCGCTCCTTCTCGCTGTGCATCCAGTCGGTCGGGATGGGGACTGCAGCGTTGTCGATCATCATCAACCGGCGACCGGTGGAGTGGCGGGCGGCGGCAACGGGAGGAGTTGTTGGATCGCTCGCATTCGTGGCCAGCCTGTTCGCTTTCGGGGATCGTGCCGCTCCTTTCTGGCCGATCGATCTCCCCGGCTCGTATGTGAAGGTGACCTTCACCCTCGTGGTGCTGGCGATGGGCGTTGTGGTCATCATCGGGAGCCGGATCCCGATCCGGGCCGTCTCCGCTGTCTTGCCGCCGCTCAATCACCGATTGCGAGTGGCCATGATCGTTTCGGCTGTGTTCGGTGGGGTGGCGTCGGCGTTCGTCGGTAGTGGAGCCGACGTGATGGTCTATCTGTTCGTCGTTGTCTTGTTCGGCGTCCGAGCGGAAGTCGGCGTGCCGACGTCGGTGGTGACGATGGCGACAGTGTCGATCGTCGGGTTCATCATGCTCGGACTGGTCGACGGGCAGCTTTCGATCGACCTCGATGCCGCCAACCAGGTCGTGGCCGTCGGTGGTGCGAGCTTGGCCCAGCCGACGCCGCTACGTCAGGCCGACCTGTTCGGCATGTGGCTGGCAGCGGCTCCCGTGGTTGCGTGGGGCGCTCCCTTCGGTGCCTTCGTTGCCAGCCGGATGACCACGGCAGCTCTGGTCCGCCTCGCGATCGTGCTCAGCATCGCTGAGGTCGTCAGCACAGTGTTGTTCCTTGAACCGCTCCGCTCAGATCGTGGTCTCCAGGTCTATGCCTTGGTTGGCGCCGTGGTGTCTGTCTCGGTGCTGACGCTCGTCGCCGCTCGTCGTCGCCAACTCTTCGGACTGCCTGACCTGGCGTTGTCGACACAACTCACTCGCGGCACCACCGAGGTGTCCGGCAACTACCGACAGGAGTTTTGATGAACGGGATCGCTGACTATGTCTTCCTTCGCCATCTCGGCGACGGAAATCACGGGAGCTTCTGGCTCGCACGTCCGCCTGAACGGCTCGGCACCACCCAGGAGTCGGTGGCGGTGAAGGTGCTTGCACAGCGAGCAACCGAGGACGACTTCCGCCGCATGACGAACGAGCTCCGCATCTACTCACTCGTCGAGTGTGCAGATCTCGTCGAGATTCTGGATGCCGGCCACGACGACGGCCAGTTGTTCTACACGACCATGTTTCACGAGAATGGTTCCCTTGACCGCCCGTCTCGCCCGCTGGACCGCCCGACGATCATCAACGCCGTGGCAGCCGCATCTCGTGCTGCTCACCAACTCCACCAACACGGCATCGCTCACCGTGACATCAAGCCAGCGAACATCCTGCTCGACGGAGACCACGGACGCCTGGCCGACCTCGGTCTGGCGCAGATCATCAACCCGGGCCAGACCGTCACCGGCATCGGTCCCGTCGGCACGATCGAGTTCCTGGCTCCCGAGGTGATCCGCGGCGAACCGGCGACTCGGGCCTCGGACATCTGGGCTCTCGGTGTCACGCTGCACAGTGTCTTGACCGGCCGACCGCTGTACCACGGGCTTCGAACTGCGACCCTGCTCGACGCGCTTCGACAGGTGCTGACCGACCGGCCAGTCATCGATCCGTCGCTGAAAGGAAACGAACGAGCGATCGTCGAGCGATGTCTGATGCCCGAACCAGGCGATCGTTTCGCCACTGCGGCGGATCTTGCCGCGGATCTCGAAGGAGCGCTCTGATGATGGAAACCGAACACCGTGGCATCGTGGTACCCGCTGGAGAGACATCGGAATCAGTGGTGGTGCGATGGCCCGCGGGTGTCGTCGTGCTTGGTGGACCGCAGGACGATGTCGCGGCAGCGCTTCGTTCGCTTCGACCAGACGGCGACTTGGAGCCGGCGAGCGGGTTGTTGATCGAGCGCCTACGGATGCTCCGCCACGGTGATGTCGCGGCTGGCGTGTCGACACCTGGAGGTCTGCGGCTCTTCACCAATGGGCGAGGTGCTGCTCATGTCGGCGGGGCACCGGTGACCGGGCAAGCAGTCGCATCGTCGACGACGGGAGTGGAGGACACCGTCACACACGAGAATGCAGTGACCGACGAGAACGCAGCGATCAACGAGGTCGATGTTCCTCTCGGCGCCTCGCCGATCTGGATCGGCATCGGCACGATGGACGAGGCCGGCGTCGAGGAGAGTGTGCAGCGCACGTCGCTCGACTTCTCCTTCGGTGTGGTTCGCGGCCGTGGGATCGTGCTCGCTCGACCCCCATCTGCTCCGCTCGACCCTCGACTCGGTGTCGATAGCGGTCTCGTCGAACGCGATTTCGCCGTCGTCGATTTCGCAGTCCTCCCTGCAGATGTTGATCGCAAGCCACTACCGATCCAGCAGTCATCCGGGATCCAGCCGCTCGCATCAGCCTCCGAGGAGGAGGCCTCGCCCATCGTCGACGACGGTGTGAGCAGCAGCTCGAGCGACACCGTGCTCGGAATCCAGTGCAGTCGTGATCACTTCAACAATCCGTCGGCCGCCTACTGCCAGGTCTGCGGGATCTCGATGGTGCATGTCACGCACCACTTGGTTCGGGGCGAACGGCCGACGTTGGGATTCCTCGTTTTCGACGACGGGTCGACATTTGCCCTCGATCGTTCGTACCTGATCGGTCGTGAGCCGTCGGTTGCACACGGGTCGTCCCTCGCACCACTCACTGCGGACGACAACGACCACACCGTGTCGCGCTCGCACGCTGAACTCATCTTGGACGGTTGGGACCTCACCGTTGCTGACCTCGGGTCCACCAACGGCACCTTCGTATGGGATGCTGATCGTCGAGACTGGCAACGGGTGCTGCCGAACCGGCCCGCCGTGGTCACCCCGGGGACATCGGTCGCTGTTGGCCGAAAGACGTTCGTCTATGAACCGGTCGCTCGCGCCGTCTAACCTCGGACACTTCATGGCCGGCGGGGGCGGTGGCGACGTGCCGTCCGCTCGGTGATTGGACCTGGAGGGGTTTGTGCAACGCGGTGTACCCGGTCTCGACATCGGTAGAACGCTCGGACAGGGCGGGTTCGGTACCGTCCACGCAGCGCGCGACGAAGACCACGGTCGCGATGTGGCGGTCAAGATCCTCAACATCTCTACCGACGAAGCCGCTCGACGGCGGTTCGATCGCGAGCGTCGAGCCATGGGCTCGTTGTCGTCGCATCCGAACATCGTCACCGTCTTCACCTCTGGCTACACCGACGACGAGCGTCCCTACATCGTCATGGAGCTGGTGGAAGGTGGGACGCTCGGTGATCGCCTCGCCAGCGGTCCGATGTCGTGGGCCGAGGTCCGCACGATCGGGCTGGGGCTCATCGATGCCGTCATGGAGGGCCACCGGGCTGGTGTGATCCACCGCGACATCAAGCCGGCCAACGTGCTGCTGACGACATCGGGTCAAGCCAAACTCACCGACTTCGGTATCGCTGCGGTTGCCAGCGATGACTCTCAGCGGGTCACGGTGTCCGCAACGCCCGCGTATGCAGCGCCTGAGATCCTCCAGGGTCGTGACGCCGACGAACGCTCGGACATGTATTCCCTCGCGGCCACACTCTTCGCTTGCCTCAATGGCGGTCAGCCATACGGCGACTCTGGTGATGGCATGTTGGGTGTGCTGTCAAAGATCGTCAACGATCCTGTTCCCGAGCTCGAAGGGGGGTCGGCGGTCCCGGCCACGGCGATCGCAGCACTTCGCTCCGCCATGGCCAAGGATGCAAATGATCGGCCGTCCGACATGTTGGCCTTCCGTCAGGCATTCGACGGAGAAACCGCCGTCGCAGGAAACGTCGCTCCGGCACCGACGTTTCGCGGGCAGGCCGGCCCCGAGATCAGGAGCGCTGACCCGATCGGGCTTCAGCCGGCCGATCAGGATCCAGTGACCGGCGGGGTGAATCGCCGCCTGATCGGGATCGGTCTCTTGGGCTTGGCTGCGGTCATTGCCATCGCTGTGTTCTTCATCCGCAACAACAGCGAGATGTTGGTGGCGGTTCCGGAGGTCGCAGGCTCATCCGTGCCCGATGCCGTCGCCGAGGTACGCGAGGCGGGGCTCGCCATCGAACCTGTTGGCGCCGTCTGTGATTCGGCGGTTGTCCGAGGCTCGAGTCCCGCGGGCGGATCAGAAGTCGCCAGCTCTACTTCGATCGTGCTCGACGTCGATGCGTGCATCGTGCCTGACTTCATCGGGATGAGGCTCGACGATGCCGTCGAACTGATCCTGACGATCGACGGGTTGAGCATCGGTTGGCCGAACTACTGCGATGACGTGGTGCTGAGCCAGGTCCCCGAGGCCGGCACTGCGGTGGCGTTCGGCACGAACATCGACATCGAGCTGACGCCGTGCACCTGACCTCGGACTCGCTGGTGCTGCGAAGTGTGGGGTGCGCCCCCCACTGACGCCCGCCCCGGTGTCTGCTTCACTTCGAAAGAGTAGGAGGTGCAGAGATGGATGATCCATCGAACGAGACCAGAGCAATCCCGCAACCGATCGGCCCGATGGGCACCACGCTGTCACCAGCGTCTCCGCCTCCGGGCGGCCCAGCCGGCACTCCCAAGACCGGCAAGAGCGCCTTCAGCGTTGCCGGTGTGGTGATCGGGGGGATCGCGGTGGTCGCCGCTCTCGTTGTGGGTGCCAGTTTGGTTCTCGACGATGATGGCGGCGGCGACGTCACCACGACCATCGACGAGACAGCGGTGGACCCGTTGGACGACGGATCGGACGCACCGAACACCGAACCAACCACGCCATCGAGCATCGACCCGACTCCCGCACCAAGTGCGAACGAACTCGCTGCGAGCGTCGTGCAGATCCTGGCCATCCGAGATGGCCAGCCGGTGTGCACCGGCAGCGGCACGGTCATCGACGCCGATGGCACGATCCTCACCAACTTCCACGTGATCGAGCAGATTCCCGCATGTGCTCATGACACGCTCGGTGTTGCCGTGACGCAGGACCCGAGCGCTCCGCCCGTCCTTCTGTACTCGGCTGACGTCTTGGCCGTCGATGCCGCCCTCGACCTGGCGGTCATCCGCATCGCCCGATCGATCGATGGATCGGCGATCCCAGTCTTCACACCGATCTCTGTCGGCGACAGCGACGTCATCGATCTCGGTGATCGCCTGAGAGTGATCGGGTATCCGGGTATCGGCGGTGACACCGTCACGATCACCGAAGGACTGGTGAGTGGTTTCGTCACCACTCCAGAAGGAGGCAACCGTTCTTGGATCAAGACCGACGCGACGATTGCCGGTGGCAACAGTGGCGGCCTGGCCACGAATGAAGCTGGTGAGATCGTCGGAGTTCCGACCATCGTCGGTACCGGTGATGGCCCGGTCGTCGACTGTCGGATGCTGGCTGACTCGAACGGCGATGGGCAGCTCGACCAGGACGATGCCTGTGTCCCGACCGGTGGTTTCATCAACGGCGTCCGGCCGATCGGCTTGGCGGCGCCGCTGATCGAGCAGGCCCGCACCGCAACACCGCAACTGGTGGCGCCACCAGTCGCCCAACCGGCCTCGCCGTCGGCCCAGCCATCGGACCTCCCCGGAGCCTTCGCCCCGGTCTGGACGCTCGGCGTCGATGACACGGGGAACCCAACTGACCCCATTCTCGCTGCCGTCTCTGGCACGACGAACATCTGTCTGACGTGGCAGTACGAGCGTGTGCCTGTCGGCTCTTCGTTCGATCTCGTGTGGTCGGTCGACGGTGTGACCGGTGAGGGCGACATCTCGTCTGGCACTACCGGGCCCCCGGAGAACGGCAGCTTCTTCGGCTGCTACGGAAACCCGAACGGCCTGCCCGATGGGTTGTATCAAGCCGAGTGGCGCATCAACGGCACACCGGTCTTCATCGAGGCGATCTTGGTTGGTGGCAACCGCCAGAGGATCGACGTGGTCGTGACCAATGCATCGATCGAGCCGATCTGTGTGGTCTCGATCGCCCCGAACGCAGCCGTGAGCTGGGGACTCAATGAGCTCTCCGCCGCTGTGCAACCCGGTGAGAGCGTGGTCTTGTCGTCGGTGACAGGGCTGCATGACATTCGTGGCATTGACTGTCTTGGTAACACGATTTTCGATGAGCGCGGCGTGGACTTCACCACCGCAGGGATCTCCGTTGTCTTCTCCTGATCCGACCCCTCGGGATGCGGCCCCTGATCGTGTTGCCCAACTCCTCCTCGGTGTCGGGGCAATCGCTGTTCTGGTGGCGCTTTCCTTCCTCGCCACCTCGATCGGTGGTTCGTCCGGCAGCATTTCGACAAGCAACGACGCCGGGGAGGGAGGAGGTGACGGGACGCTCGGCGGACGGCCTGTCACCTCCGCCCTGGCCGGCGTCAGCGGACGCTTCACCCTTGCCGTCAGCGAGTCCGGCGACCCCGGACCACCCTTGGTCGTCGTTTCGGTTGAAGAGGAGCAGATCTGCAGCGTTCTTCGCGGCGATGGTGCTGCATCGTGGGCGGACTCGCAGGTCGAGTGGTCGATGGTGGGCACCCGCCTCGATGATGGTGACACTCCCGTGAACGTGTCGACCAGTGGGTCGTACATCAGCAGCTGCTACCGCCCATCCCAGTCGCTCGGGATCGGTGTCCATTCGGTCAGGTGGATCTCAGGCGACCGAGAACTGGTCGACGCCGTCGTCGTGAGTGATGCTGCTGCGACCGGTCTGGTCGAGATCCACAACGTCACCGGCGCTGAGGTCTGTGCGATGCGCATCAGCCCCGTCGAGATCGCAACGTCGAGCAACGACCTGGCTGGCATCCTCGGCCATGGTCGGCGCACTCGACTGGAGCTGGCCATCGGCCCCGCCCGTTTCGAGGCTGACAGTTGCAACGGGGAGCTGGTCGGCAGTGGGCAGATCATCGTCGGCTCCCAGCTCTCGGTGGTCGTCCTCGGTGATCAAGTCGTCCTCGATCAAGACGAAACCGATCCCATCGAGCCAGGAGACGATCAGTCCGATCTGTCGACCGCTGTCGAACTGGACGCAGCGCCGTTTGCGTTTGGTTCGGTGTGGGCGTCGTTGGTGAGTGATGTGGGTGTGGCGCAGGATCGGTTGGTGTTTGTTGGTCCGGAGAACGAGTCGAATTTCTGTTTGACGTGGGAGTACCGGAATGTGCCTGCGGGGTCGGCGTTTGAGTTGGTGTGGTCGGTTGATGGTGTGACGGGTCCTGGTGATGTGTCGAGTGGTGTGACGAGTCCGCCGGCTGATGGGAATTTCTGGGGTTGTTATGGGAATCCGAATGGGTTGCCGGATGGTTTGTATGAGGCGGAGTGGCGGATTGATGGGGTACGGGTGTTTTCTGAGTCGATCATCGTCGGACCAGCCCAGGCAGCTGAACTTCGGCTGCGAAACGACTCTGGAACAGCGATCTGCGGTGTCCTGGCCGGGCTGCCTGGCAGTTCGTCGCTCGGTTTGGATCGGCTCGACGAGAACCTCGCTCCCGGCCAGGCGGTGACCGTACCGGTGGCGACGGGTTCCGTCGATGTGCAAGTCGAGGCGTGCAACGGGAGCCGATTGCTCGACGTCGCTGGACTCGTGGTTGGTCCCGAAGGCTCTGACCTGGTGATCGAGGCGAGTCCGTTTGCGTTTGGTTCGGTGTGGGCGTCGTTGGTGAGTGATGTGGGTGTGGCGCAGGATCGGTTGGTGTTTGTTGGTCCGGAGAACGAGTCGAATTTCTGTTTGACGTGGGAGTACCGGAATGTGCCTGCGGGGTCGGCGTTTGAGTTGGTGTGGTCGGTTGATGGTGTGACGGGTCCTGGTGATGTGTCGAGTGGTGTGACGAGTCCGCCGGCTGATGGGAATTTCTGGGGTTGTTATGGGAATCCGAATGGGTTGCCGGATGGTTTGTATGAGGCGGAGTGGCGGATTGATGGGGTACGGGTGTTTTCTGAGTCGATCATCGTCGGACCAGCCCAGACGACCTTCCTCGATCTTGTCAATGAATCGTCCGCTCCCGTCTGCTCGGCGTATCTCTCCGTCGCGGGATCGACCAGTTCAGGGTTGAACGAACTCACCGAGGAGCTGGCGGTCGGTGACTCCATTCGGCTCGACGCCACCGTCGGCCCGCACGATCTTCGCATCGAGCTCTGCGACGGACGCTTCGTGTGGGCATCTGCTGAGGCAATGATCCCACCCGAGGGAGGGGCGGTGTTGGTCACCGCCTGAGTTGGTGATTTCTCGTTGAGTCTTGGCCGAATCAGTTCACAGAGCGGCAACAGAGTTCGCTTCAACAGTTTGTGGAATGCGACTACGGTTTGCTTGCGATGACTGAAACGACCCCGCCGCTCACCCCGATGTCGCTGTCGGCCTTGTTGGGCCGTATCGAGCACGAATGGGCAACGCGCAAGAAGATCTTCGATCTGCCCAACGCCCGCATCTGGAAGCCCGACGACGAGATCGATCTCAGCTTCGAATTCCTGGGTCGGCGTTGCGCCACGCCGATCGGTCCTGCCGCGGGCCCGCACAGTCAACTGGCGGAGAACATCGTGCTGTCCTGGCTCGGCGGTTCGCGACTGTTCGAGCTCAAGACGATCCAGATCATCGACGACCTCGAGATCAGCCGTCCTTGTATCGACATGCAGACGATTGGCTACAACATCGAGTGGAGCCAAGAACTCACCGTTCCCCAGAGCCTCACCGAGTATGTGAAGGCATCCATGTCGATCGAGATGTTGCGGGAGTGGGAGCCGCTGGCCGATTTCATCGGACCAGACCCCGGCCCCCACGTGTTCGACATGAGCGTTGGTTACGACCTCGCCGGTATCTCGTCCGAGAAGGTGTCCGCCTTCATTCGAGGCATGAAGGACGCCACTGCCGAGATCGATGCGCTGCGGCCTCAGCTCACCGGCACCTGGGCTCGGTTCGCCGATCATGAGTTCAACCCGGTCATTTCTGACACGCTCACACTGTCGACCTTCCACGGTTGTCCGCCCGAAGAGATCGAGTCGATCACCAAACACCTGATCGACGAGCACGGCCTCGACGTCATCGTGAAGCTCAACCCCACCCTGCTCGGCTACGAAACCGTGGCCGGCATCGTCAACGACGAACTCGGCTATGCCGACGTGTCGGTGAAGGAGTCGGCCTTCGCTGAGGATCTCCAGTTCGAGCGAGGCATCGACCTCATTCAGGAACTCAACCAGTACGCAAAGGACCGGGGCAAGAAGTTCGGGATCAAGCTGACGAACACGCTCGTGGTCGACAACGAGAAGCAGTGGATGCCCGACGAGACCATGTATCTGTCCGGCCCACCGCTGCATGTGCTGGCCATGACGCTGCTCGACACCCTCGACAAGGCGTTGCCCGGCCAGCTCGATCTGCCCGGCAACCGAGCACTCCACGATCTTGGTTCCACCACCGAACCGCTCGATGCCTCGGCTCCCGACATCATGGTGAGCTTCTCCGCTGGCATCACCAAGGACAATCTGGCTGACTCGATCGCCTCGGGCGTCAACCCCACCACGGTCTGTTCTGATCTACTGAAGCCGGGCGGCTACGGCCGGTTGGTGCCCATGCTGAAGGCGCTCACCGCCGAGATCCGCGAGACGGGGTTCGCCGACCTCGAGGCGTTTCGTGCTGCTCGTCACGCCGATGCCCAAGCAGCAGGTTTCAGCACGGTGGCTGCTCAGCACGTGGCCTCGATCCGCGGTGGAGGGATCGAGCCGTACCACCTCAGCGGCAACGAGAAACTGCCCCGTGCGGTCGATCACGAGCTCGAGATGTTCGGCTGCGTGGCCTGCAACTTCTGTGTCACGGTGTGCCCGAACGACGCCTTCTTTGCGGTGAAGAGCCCGCAGGAACACATCGAGGGTCGCAATCAGTACCTGCTCATCACCGAGTTGTGCAACGAATGCGGCAACTGCATGACCTTTTGCCCAGAAGACGGTGACCCGGCCCAGATCAAGCCGCGGCTCTACACCGATGTCGACCTGTTTGGCGGCCGCAAGGGCCAGGGTTTCTTGCTGGACAACACCGGCTCGATCATCGACCAGCGCCTCGACGGAGCCGTGCTCAGCGAGGGCGAAGTTGCGGTTGAACTGGTGCAGGAACTCCTGAGTGGCGAGGGCGGTCTCCCGCTGCGGGTCGAACCAGGGATAGATGTATGACCGTGCCTGACTATCAAATCACTGATCATGATGCTGCCGCTGATGGTCCACTCGCCGAGCGTGAAGGCCGGTGGTTGCGGATCGGTGCAGCCCAACTGGGCCCGATCAGCCGTCACGAACCTCGCTCCGAGGTGGTCGACCGCTTGATCGCACTTCTGCATCAGGCGGCATCAGCCGACGTCGACCTGATCGTCTATCCCGAGCTGGCGCTCACGACGTTCTTCCCCCGTTGGTTCGTCGAAGGTGAAGACGACCTCGATCTCGACAGCTTCTATGAAACCGAGATGCCCGGGCCCGAGACAAAGCGTCTCTTCGACGAAGCCAAGCGGCTCGGCGTCGGGTTCTGCCTCGGCTACGCAGAGCTCACTCCTGACGGGCATCGCTACAACACCCAGATCTTGGTTGAACGTGACGGGTCGATCGTTGGCAAGTACCACAAGGTGCACCTGCCCGGTCATCGGGAGCACGAGCCGTGGCGCGAGTTCCAACACCTCGAGCGCCGCTACTTCGAGCCAGGCAACGACTTCCCCACGTGGAACGCCTTCGGCGGGGTGATCGGCATGGCGATCTGCAATGACCGTCGCTGGCCCGAGACGTATCGCTGCTTGGCACTCGGCGGCGCCGAGCTGATCCTCATCGGCTACAACACGCCAACTCACTACGCACCTGATCCCAGCCAGGATCCGCTGCAGTCGTTCCACAGCCATCTGGTGATGCAGTCGGGCGCCTACCAGAACGGTTGTTTCGTTGTCGGCGTGGCCAAGGGCGGCAAGGAAGAGGGCGTCGACTCGCTGGCGGACAGCTGCATCATCGCCCCAACCGGGCGCATCATCGGACTCACCTCACACGTCGGTGACGAGCTCGCATTCGCTGACATCAACCTCGATCTGTGTCGCAACTACAAGGAGACCCTGTTCCAGTTCGATCGCTACCGCCGCAACGATGCCTACGGCGTGATCACGGAACGCAAAGGGCCTGTTTCACCCCCACCATCACCAGGAGCCGATCCCACATGACCGACTTCGTGCTCAATGGCACGCCCGTCACCCTCAATGGCAGTCACGAGCATTTGCTCGCGGCCCTTCGAGACGAAGCCCTCGTGTTCTCGCCCAAGGACGGCTGTTCGCCGACTGGACAATGCGGTGCTTGCACGGTGTTGGTCGACGGCAAGGCTCGTGTGGCGTGCCAGACCAGCATGGAAAAGGCCGAGAGCGCCGAAGTGCTCACCGTGGAAGGTATCGCCGAAGACGAGCGGGCCAAGATGGCCGACGCCTTCGCTGCATTCGGTGCGCTCCAGTGCGGCTTCTGCACCCCCGGCATCGTGATGCGGACCAAGTCGATGCTCGACAAGTCCGGCTCCGAGCTGACACGGGAGAAGGCCTCCCGCCTCATGGGCGGCAACCTCTGCCGCTGCACGGGCTACACGAAGATCCTCGATGCGGTCGAGTCGCTCGCTGCTGGCGAGACTCCCGTCGCGCTGTTGCCTGGCGGCGTCGGTACCCGTGGCATCAAGTACGAAGCAGCCGACCTCACCCTTGGTGATCGCGATTTCATCGACGACATGATGCCGGACGAGTCGATCAGCGGATCCATGTTGCATGGCGCGTTCCATTTGACCGATCACGCTCGGGCCGACATCATCGCCATCGACACCAGCGCCGCCGAGGCCGTGCCGGGCGTCGTGCGCGTGTTCACCGCCGCCGACATTCCTGGCGAGCTCCGGAGTGGGCTGATCCACAAGGACTGGCCTCAGTTCATCCCGATCGGTGGGCGTACCAGCTACATGGGCGATGTGCTCGCCATGGTCGTTGCTGAGGATCGTCCGACGGCTCGTCGTGCCGCCAAGCTGATCGACGTCAGCTACGAAGTCCACAAGCCAATGACCAACCCGGCCGAGGCGGTCGCCAGCGCTGAGAACGCCGTCTGGACACTCGATGGCAACGTGCTGTCCACCAGCACCTACGCCCGGGGCGATGCCGACGCAGCACTGGCCAGCGCGGCTCACGTCGTGCGTGAGACCTTCCAGACCCAGCGAATCGACCATGCCTTCATCGAGCCAGAGTCCACGCTTGCCGTCCCTGTCCCGGCGGGCCTTCCGCTGCCGCTCACCGGTGCGATCAACGGAACGGTCACCACCGGGGGAGAGGCCGCCGATTTCAACCGGCTCATGGTCTACTCGGGTGGTCAGGGCATCTGGGACGATCGCAATGACATCGCCCGCATTCTCGACGTGCCAACCGATTCCATCGTCACCGAACTCGTCAGCAATGGCGGTGCCTTCGGCGGCAAGGAAGACATGTCGAACCAAGGGCAGACCGCTCTCGCTGCCTGGTTGCTCCAGCGGCCGGTGAAGACGACGTTCTCGCGCGAAGAGTCCTTCTTGGTGCACACCAAGCGGCATCCGATTCGTATGGAGTACGAAGCAGCGTGCGACGCTGACGGCAAGCTCACGGCGCTTCGTGTTCGCATGCTCGGCGATTCTGGCCCCTATGCATCGGTTGGCATGAAGGTCCTCGAGCGGGCCGCCGGCCACGCCAGTGGCCCCTATGTCGTGCCGAACATCGATGTCAATGCTGTGGCTGCTCGTACCAACAACTCGGTGTGCGGTGCATTCCGTGGTTTCGGTGCCAACCAGGCGCAGTTCGCCATGGAAGGCGTCATGGATCGTCTCGCCGAGATGGTCGGCATCTCCGGCTGGGAGATGCGCAATCGCAACGTCGTGTCGCCCGGGGTCACCTGGGGGCCAGGCCAGGTGCTCGATGATGGTTGCCTCGGTGCACAAGCTTGCCTCGACGCCGTGAAGCCTGCCTACGACGAAGCCGTCGCCGCAGGGAAGTCGGTTGGTCTCGGTCTTGGTTTGAAGAACTCCGGCCTCGGCAATGGATTCAAAGAGATCGCCAAGGCCGTGGTGCACTTCCGTCCTGACAACAAAGTCGAGGTCCGTCACTGCTGGACCGAGATGGGCCAGGGTGTGCACACCGTTGCGCTGCAGGTGGCGGTCGAAGAACTCGGCATCGATGCCGATCGCATCGAGGTCATCGTCGATTCCACTCGCGAGCTCGGTGCCGGCCAGACCACCGGCAGCCGCGGCACGTTGATGGGTGCGGGCTCAGTCGCCGATGCATGTAGGGCAGCCATGGCCGATGGCTGCAAGGTCGGTGTCGACTACGAGGGCGAATATCGGGTCGACTGGACCAACTCACTCAGCGAGGGTCTGGCCAACCCGATCATCCACTCGACGTTCGGCTATGCCGCACAGCTCGTGGTCATGGACACCGAGACTGGCGGCATCGACAAGGTGGTGGCGGCACACGATGTCGGCAAGGCGGTCAACCCGCTGCTGTGTGAAGGCCAGATCGAAGGCTCGGTGCACATGGGCCTCGGCTACGCGATGACCGAGGGCTTCCCCTGTGACGAGGATGGTCGTCCGCTCAACGACACGTTGCGCTCGCTCGACATCATCCGGCCCAAGGACATGCCAGACGTCGACGTGATCCTGGTCGAATCGCCCGAGCCAAACTCGCCCTACGGCATCAAGGGTGTTGGCGAGATCGGTCTGGTACCGACCGCCGGGGCCGTGGCCGCAGCCATGCATGCCCGTGATGGCGAGTGGCGCAACGAACTGCCGCTGGTCAACGAGTCCAACCGAGAGCGCGCCACCGCCTGGCAATAAAACTCCCCAACTGGGAGTGAAATTGGTCGCTCTGGCGACCAATTTCATGCCCAGTTGGGAACGTTGGGGTCAGTCGATGCGGCGGACGTCGACCGAAACGTCGAGGGTGGTCTTGCCACCGTCGCTGTAGACCACACCCTTGAGCGGTGAGACGTCGCTGTAGTCGCGACCCCAACCGGTGGTGATGTAGCGACCGTTGACGAATTGATCATTCGTCGGATCGACATCGACCCAGCCCAGGCCCGGTACGAGCGCCGAGACCCACGCGTGCGATACGTCGGCGCCCACCAGTTTCTCTTTGCCGAGAGGCGGGATGGTTTCGAGATAGCCGCTGACGTAACGAGCGGGAATGCCCTGCGAACGAAGGCACGCCACCCCCAGGTGAGCGAAGTCCTGGCAGACGCCGGCACCGTGCTCGAACAGATCGTCGATCGTGCTGTTGACGTTGGTCGTCGTGGCGTCGAAACCGAAGTCCTGATGGATCCGTGATGACAGATCTTCCAACGCTTCCAGGATCGGGCGTTCGGCGTCGAACGATGGCTCGGCGTAGGAACGAACCCGATCGTCGATCGTGATCCGGGGCGACTTCACGACGAAGTTGGCAGCCTCGATGTGTTCGTTGCCCTCGAGTTTCTCGAGCTGGTCCTTCGTTCCGGCAACGTTTGAGCCGCCTGCCCAACCGCGATCATCATCGACATCGACCTCGCTCGATGCGCTGATGATGAGTTCCCGATGCGGCTTCTGCAGAGTGAAATACGCCACCCGATTTCCGAAATAGTCGACCCGCTCACGGCGATCGCTGACGTCGGGCGTGATCTCGACCTTGCTGGTCGTGCAGCGCTGGCCGGGAAAGTCCCTTGGTAGCAGGCACAGCTGACCGAACGAACTCGTGACTGGAGTTTCGTAGCGATAGCTGGTGGTGTGCAGCACTCGATAGCGGCTCATGACCAGCCATCCACAGAGTTGCCGGGAACGGTTTGGTTGCTGGCAAACGAGCGTTGGAGTGGCAGCAGGGAGAAACTGCGAGCCGAGATTTGGTCGGCGAGATCGCGTGAGCGAGCGAGAAGGTCAGCGAGGTAGTCCTGCAGAACGGTTTCCTCGGTCTTGCTGGCAAGGCGATCCAGATCGGCGTTGCGGACCGCAACACCGAGCTCGGCAGTGGTTCGCTGTTCGAGGGTGGCCTCAGTGCCATTGCCGGGTAGCACCGAGACGGCTTCGTCGATGCGGTCGATCTGATAGCGAAGCGATCGAGGGTTGCTGGGGTCGGCCAGCAGCAGGGCGAGCAACGACTGGCGATCGGCCCGGGACCGATAACGGCGCCGGTAGGTGATGATGCTCTCGGTGGCCATCAGAACCGACTCGAGGATGAGGTCCTCGACGTCGGTGTTGCTGGCGGACTCGAGTGCAGCCCGCAGTAGCAGCGCCACGTGTTGGAAGCGCTCGATGCGGCGGCCAGCTTCCATGAAGTACCAGCCGGCATCGCGTACCATCGACTCGCCTGCCAAGCCGTGGAGTGCGAGAAGTGAACCCATGATGTCGCCCAGCGTTCCCTGCACGACGTCCTGGCGACCGGCAGCGGTAGCCGCCAGGGTCTCGAGGTGGTCTTCGAGCGAGCTGGTCACCTGCCAGGTGTCGATCGAGAGCTGGTCGCGCACTGCATCGGCAGCTCGGAGCATGCCGGTGATGGCATGCGCCAGCGAACCGGGCCGAGATGTGTCAGACGCCAGCGAGAAGAGTTCGGGGTCAGGGAACAGTCGACGTTCTGGCTCGGTGAACCCTGGCGTGGTGTAGGTCGACACCGAGAGCACACGCAACAGCGACTGAACGGCTTCGCTGCCCGCAGCGTCGCCGACGATCTCGGCGTTTCGGCGATCGTGGACTGCTCGCATGAGGCGCACGACGGACTCGGCCCGTTCGGCGTAGCGGCCGACCCAGAACAGGTTCTCAGCCGCTCGTTCGGACAGGCTCTCGAATGTTCCTTCGGCGATGCGGGCAGGCCCGGTTCGGAGCCAGAGGTCGCCTTGGTGATCTGGCTCGCTCGCCAGCACCCAGGTGTCTTTGGAGACCGCACCGATCTGGTTGGAGATGAGTGGTGAGGTCTCGTCGGGAGCCACCCGAGTGAGTCCGCCCGGCATCACGACGAACGACTCGTTGCGGCTCACCGCGAACGTTCGCAAGATCGTTCGACGGGGACGGATGCCGTCGCTGGTCAGCGTCGGGGTTGTGGCAAGCGACAGCGGTCGTTGCGCCACCCACTCCCGTGGATCGGCCTTGATCGCTGCACCGAGATCGGCCCGCTGGCGCTGGGTCAACGCATCACCGAATTGTGTTCGCTGGCCTCGACCTCGGGTGATCTGCTTGATGACCAATTCGTCGAGGTGTTCGATCACGAAGTCGAGGCTCGATGGTGCTCCGCACCACCAGCTGTCAACACTCGGGAGCAGCAGATCCTGACCGAGCAGCGCGGTCGAGGCCGCCCCGAGGAAGGCGTGGAACGCTGGGTTCTCGATGGCGGCGCTACCGAGTGTGTTGACCACGGCCACATTGCCGCGCCGGCAGGCCTCGGCCAGGCCGGGGATGCCGAGCTGGGAATCCGGACGCAGCTCGAGAGGGTCGCAGTAGTCGGCATCGACACGGCGCAGGATGACATCGACCGGCTCGAGCTGACCGAGCGAGCGGATGAACACCGCCCCGTCCCGCACGACGAGATCGGAGCCTTCTACGAGACTGAGCCCGAGATATGACGCAACATATGCGTGCTCGAACGCCGTTTCGGCGTGGCTGCCAGGGGTGAGTACGACGACTCGCGGATCGTCACTGCGGTGAGCACCCGCCTCGTGTAGTGCCGCTCGTAACGTGCGAAAGAAGGGGGCAACGTGATGGACCTGAGCGTCGCGGTAGAGGCTGGGGAAGACGCGGGACAGCGCCACTCGATTCTCGAGTGCGTACCCGGCTCCAGATGGAGCTTGCGCATGATCGGCAAGGGCTCGGTACGTGCCATCGGCATCTCGACCGAGGTCGATGCCATAGCTGAACAAGCGCCGCTGACCCGGCGCAGCGATGTCCATGCACGGCCGAAGGAAGTCGGCGTGGCCGAAGACGAGTTCCGCCGGTAGTACCCCCCGCTTCAGCAGTTTCTGCTCGCCGTAGAGGTCCTGCAAGACGAGGTCGAGCAAAACTGCTCGCTGGACGACCCCAGCCTCGACCTTTGCCCACTCGGCGGAGGACACGACCATGGGAATGGCATCGAGCTTCCACGGCTCTGCCCGGTCAGAGTTGGCAACTCGGTAGCTGACCCCGTCGGAGGCCAGCAGACGACGGACGTCGTTCTGCCGATCGTGGAGCTCGTCGATGCCGAGGGCTTCGATCGCCGGACCGACCCGGCTCCAATGCTCCCGAAACTCGTCGTCAGAGAATGCCTCGTCGATGCCGACCTGACGAGTCGGATAGTGGCCGAACCTCGCTGGGTTGAGGTCGATGGGCACGGAGGATCACGATCGTTTGGCTCGCCGGAGGTCGAGCGTCAGAGGATACTCGCGTCGGTGTCCGACGGACGTGCGTTGCGGCACGAACCTTCCTGGTGTGTGTCCCATGGGCTCGAACCGCGATTGGCGGCGGCTCTCAGCCTCGACAGCGTTCACGGGGAACGAGTCATACGAGAGTCCACCCTGATGCACGACGTGATACCGGAAACCGCCGAGCGAGCGCTCGCTGTTGCGATCGACCAAGTCGAACGTGAGGGGTGAGTCGATGTCGAGGGTGGGGTGCAGGCCCGAGACCGGGTCCCACGCCTTGAATCGGACGCCAGCCACGAAGGTGCCCGGCACGTCGGTCGGTGTGAGCGGGACCTCGACGCCGTTGCACGTGACCATGTGGCGTTCGTCGGCGAAGCCGTCGACTCGCAACTGCACTCGTTCAACCGAAGAATCGACATAGCGAGCGGTGCCGCTACCGGTCGTCTCTTCACCCAGGACGTGCCACGGCTCGATGGCGCCGCGGAGCTCCATCGTGACGCCGGCGACGGTCGTGGTGCCGTGGCGCGGGAATCGGAACTCGGTGAATGGGCCGAACCAGTCGGCTTCGACGTCGAGTTCGTGGTCGGCGAGATCAGCGACCACCTCGGCGAGGTCGCGTTCGACGAACCAGGGCAGCAGGTGCCGATCGTGCAGTGCGGTGCCCCAACGCTGTGGGTCTCGTCGGTAGGGGTCCTCCCAGCAGCGGACGACCAGCGCGCGCACGAGCAACGCCTGTACCAGAGCCATCTGAGGGTGGGGAGGCATTTCGAACGCCCGCAGTTCGAGGAGGCCGAGGCGTCCTCGTTCTCCATCAGGACTGAACAGCTTGTCGATGCAGAACTCGGCTCTGTGCGTGTTGCCGGTGAGGTCGACCAGCAGATGACGCAGCAATCGATCGACCACCCACGGAGCGACGTCGTCGCCCAAGCGGTCGAGTTCGGCAAATGCGGTTTCCAGCTCGTACAGATTGTCGTCTCTGGCTTCGTCGACTCGTGGCGCCTGGCTCGATGGGCCGATGAATCGGCCAGAGAAAAGGTAGGACAGTGAGGGGTGGTGCTGCCAGTAGGTGACGAGCGAGCGGAGCAGCGACGGTCGTCGCAGCAGGGGACTGTCGGCTGGCGTCAGCCCGCCGAGCGTGACGTGGTTGCCGCCACCGGTGCCGTTGTGGGTGCCGTCGAGGTCGTAGGTCTCGGTACCGAGACGGCAGGCTCGGGCTTCCTCGGCCACGCCTTCGGCGATCTCTTTGAGTTCATCCCAGTTCCGGGCCGGAGGCACGTTGACCTCGATGACACCGGGGTCTGGTGTGACCACGAGTGATCGCAGCCGTGGATCGCCGGGAATCGGATATCCCTCGATGACGACGGGCGTGCCAATGGCTACCGCCGTGCCCTCGATGGCGGCCACGAGTGCCACCGCTGCCTCGACCGACTGCATCGGAGGCAGGAACACGTGGAGGTTGCCATCGCGCTCCTCGACGCAAAGTGCCGTCGGTGGTGCATCGTCATCGATGGCGATTTCGGTCGGGCGTCGACCAGTGGCAAGGGCAGACACCGGCGGCTCGGGGATCGGCTGGAGTTGGGCGAAGGAAGAGGGCTCGAACGCAGGCGGAATGTCCTTCCAACCAAGTGATGCAATCGGGAGGCGATAGCCCATTGGCGAGTCGCCTGGCAGCAGGAACAGTTGCGTCCGGCGCGTGACCCATCGAGAGGTTCGCCACTTCGCACCATCGGGGGTGCGCTGATGGAGCGGAAGCACCCAGCCGCGAGGTCGACCAGCTTCGCGGTCGAGCCGTTCGGTCAACCGCCTTCGGCCAGCCTCGGTCGCCAGCTCGGGATCGGTCGGGTCCAGCTCAGACGATGGGGGCGGCCCCTCCGGGAGCATTGCTTCCTCCCAGAGATCGTGCAGTGGATCTTCGAATGCTGGCACGAGTGTGGCATCGCCGAGACAAAGTTCTTTGGCGAGGCCCCGGGCAAAGGCTTCTGCCTTCACACCGCTGGTCTTGCCCGGCGCGAATGGATCAGCAAGCAACGACTGATCGTTCCAGAGCGGTACACCGTCGGTACGCCAGATGATCGCTTGCTGCCAGCGGGGGAGCGGTTCGCCGGGATACCACTTGCCCTGGCCGTGGT
>CAYGQE010000031.1:0-11351 GCA_964351995.1 uncultured Acidimicrobiaceae bacterium
GGTGGCGGCATGCCCGACATGGGTGGCATGGGCGGCATGATGTAGGTCGCTGCTGCTGAGAATGATCGAGCAGCAACCGAAACGACGTCGAAGGCCGGGCCCCTGTAGGCCCGGCCTTCTTCAAGAGTCCCGCTTCGGCGGGCCTCTTCCGGTCTTCAGTCGGCGCCGGCGGTAGCCCGACGGGCGGTCATCACGCGACACCGAGCGGCGAGACATACTTGACCCATGATCCATGAACGAGCCGGTGTGCTCGCGACCCCGACCGACCTCGTTGACATCGCGCATCTCGTGTCCGCCTACTACACCGTCGAGCCGAACGCAGATGACATCGGCCAGCGGGTGGCCTTCGGAACCTCCGGGCACCGCGGGTCGAGCCTCACCGGGTCGTTCAACGAGGCGCATATCGCCGCCACGACGCAGGCGATCTGCGACTATCGAACGCTGCAGTCGATCGATGGGCCGCTGTTTCTCGGCCGTGACACCCATGCCCTTTCCGAACCAGCGTGGATCACCGCACTCGAAGTGCTTGCGGCGAATGGCGTTACCGTCCTGGTCGATGCCGACGACCGATACACGCCGACCCCCGCCATCTCCCACGCGATCCTCCGGCACAACCGCAATCGCACGACCGGGTCCGGCCTTGCTGACGGAATCGTGGTCACGCCGTCGCACAACCCACCGAAGGACGGCGGTTTCAAGTACAACCCGCCTCACGGCGGACCGGCCGACACCGATGCCACCGGTTGGATCGCTTCTCGGGCCAACGAGTTCCTCGCTGCGGGAAATCAGGGGGTCCAGCGCGTGTCACTGGCACGGGCGCTCGCCGTAGACACCACCGACAGCTACGACTACTGCGGGATCTACGTCGAGGACCTGCAGTCGGCGCTCGATCCCGATGCGATCCGTGGCGCTGGTGTCCGCATCGGAGCCGATCCGCTCGGCGGGGCTGCGGTGGACTACTGGGGGCGCATCGCTGAGACATACGATCTCGACCTGACGGTGGTCAACCCGGTGGTCGACCCGACCTGGCGGTTCATGACCTTGGATTGGGACGGAGCGATCCGCATGGATTGCTCATCGCCCCACGCAATGGCCTCGCTGATCGAGGTCAGCGACCAGTACCAGATCGCCACGGGCAATGATGCCGATGCCGACCGGCACGGCATCGTGACGCCGGACGGCGGCCTGATGAACCCGAACCATTTCCTCGCCGTCGCCATCGACTACGTGTTCTCGCATCGCTCGGGGTGGCCAAGCGACGCTGCAATCGGCAAGACGCTCGTGTCGTCATCGATGATCGACCGGGTGGCTGCCGGCCTCGGCCGCCAGCTCGTTGAAGTGCCGGTCGGGTTCAAGTGGTTCGTTCCTGGCCTGCTCGACGGATCGATTGGGTTCGGCGGGGAAGAATCGGCAGGGGCCTCGTTCCTTCGTCACGACGGGAGCGTCTGGACAACCGACAAGGACGGCATTCTGCTGGCACTCCTTGCGTCGGAGATGCTCGCCGTGACGGGGTCGAGCCCGAGCGAGCGATACCGCCAGCTGACCGCACAGCACGGCGATCCCATCTACGAACGCATCGACGCTCCTGCGACTCGGGAAGAAAAGACAGCGCTTGCTTCGATGTCAGCGGAACAGGTCCCGGCTGGAGACCTCGCAGGCGAGCCGATCACCTCGGTGCTGACCGAGGCACCCGGCAACGGAGCAGCGATCGGTGGCCTCAAGGTGACGACCGAGTCAGCTTGGTTCGCGGCGCGCCCTTCCGGAACCGAGGACGTGTACAAGATCTATGCTGAGAGCTTCCGCGGAACGGACCACCTCCGTGAGCTGCAGAGCGAAGCGCAAGCGCTGGTGACGTCGGTCTTGTCGACCTCAGCGTGATGAGTTCGACAACTTCCATGGCCAGGTGAGAGTCAGCGGTAGGTCCCGACGAGTTCGTTGAGCTCAGAAGCCATCGTTGCGAGGTCTCCTGCCGACTGCTGGGTCTCGACGGTCGACTGCTGGGTTTGACGAGCAGCAGTGGCAACTTGGGTCACACTCTCGGCGATCCCTCGGCTGCTGGAGGCAGCGGCCTCGATACTTCGTCCGATCTCCGAGGTCGTGGCGCTCTGTTCTTCGACTGCTGATGCGATCAGGCCCGAGAGTTCGTTGATTCGTTCGATGGTCTCGGTGATGGTGTCGTTGGCGTCGACTGCTGAGGTCATGTCTTGGTGGATCACCGAGATTCGCTTGCCGATCTCCTCGGTTGCCTTTGCCGTCTGCATGGCGAGATCTTTGACCTCAGACGCCACGACGGCGAAACCCTTCCCGGCTTCTCCCGCTCGAGCCGCCTCGATCGTTGCGTTCAGCGCAAGCAAGTTGGTCTGCTCGGCGATCGAGTGAATGACGGTGAGGACACCGCCGATTTCTTCGCTCGACTTCGCCAGATTCGAAATCGAGACCGAGCTTCGGTTGGCCACGGTCACCGCTTCACCAGCAACGTCAGATGCCTCGGTTGCGCTCTGGGCAACCGAGCGAATGGTTGCGTTCATCTCCTCAACTGCGGCAGCGACGGTGGACACGCTGTCAGAAACTGCGTCGCCGTTCTCTGATGCAAGCGATGCCTGATCGGCGGTGTGGGCGGCGCTCGCCCCGACCTGCTCAGAGACTGTGGAGAGCCCTCCGGCAGCGGAGGCGAGTCTTTCTGAGGATGCTCGCAGCTTCGAGACCATGGTGCGCTGGGCATCGATCATGGTGGCGAAGGACGCACCGAGTTGCCCGGGGATGTCTTGGTCGAGGGCGGTTGAGGTGAGGTGGCCGTCGGCGATCGCATTCGCCTGATCCCCAACAACACCGAGCATCGCCGTCATGTCATCGAATGACCGGGCCAGCTCGCCCACCTCATCACGCCGGGTTGCGCCGAGGCGATCATCAAGACGGGCACCCGATGCAATGATCATCGCCCGCTTCGACATCTGCCGAATGGGCCCGGCGATCGAGCGGTTGAGTGAGAAGGCGATGGCAGCGACGGCGATGGCAGCGACGGCGAGGCCGATCAACAAGAGGCGTTCGGTTGATGCGACGCTGTCAGCGGTGTCCTGAGCTCGAGTCACCAGCAAGTTCTCTTCCGCTGCGGTCAGCGCGTCGATGTCGCTGCGGATGGCATCCATGATCCGCTTTCCTTCGCCGCTCATCACTGCCTCTTGACCTGCTTCGAAGCTGACGTTGCGTCGGAGGTCGATGATCCGTTCGGATTCCACCTTGATCTCGTCGAGCTGCGGAGCGAGCGCATCCCAACGTTCGGTCTGTGCTGGATTGTCGAGCGTCAGCGTGCGCCCTGCCTCGAAGGCGGCATCGACGTTGACGAGCCCAGCGACGTAGGGCTCGAGAAAGACCTCTTCGCCGGTCACCACGTAGCCCCGCATGCCGGTCTCCATGTCGATCAGTGCGGTCATGACGCCGTCGATCTCGCTCATCACCTCGTAGGTGTGCTCGACCCACTCGGCATTCTGGCCAAGGGTCTGGACCCTCAGAAACGAGACGACCGACACGGTGGCGAAGACCATCAAGATCGTGAGGAGACCCAAGCCGATCTTGGCCCCAATCGTCAATCGAATCAGCTTGGGCTGCTGCGTGGTGCTCATGGGAGTGCTCCTCGGCTCTGCACAGCGAAAGCTTCGCGAGTGAGGGGGTGCTCCCCAGAGTCGTTGCTTCGGAGAATCGACGGCCATTTGCTTGGTATGACGGCCACCCGGCGGTGACTGGCGCTGACCGGCACAGTTCGAGACTCACTGGCCTTGGACCGCCTGCGCTGTGTCAGGCTTGGAGCCGCTCCGGCCAGCTCGCATAAGGTGCGGCCATGTCCCCGAGCGAGAAGTCTGGTCAAGCCGAGCTGTATCGATTCGATCGGTCGACGATCATCCACCGCAGCCCGGAACATCCGGTGCGCGACGGACTCGAAGTGATGGGGCTCGCCTTCCATGCCGACCCGATGCCGGCCATCCGCTGGATGCATGAGCGTGCGCCGGTCTACTGGGATGACCACACCGGGCTGTGGGCGATCACTCGTCACGCTGACGTGAGTCGGATCGAAGCCAACTGGGAAGACTTCACCAGCGCCAAGGGCTCGCGGCCCGAGAGTTCGGTGCCGTCGATGATCAACGCCGATCCGCCCGACCACACTCGGCGTCGCCGGATCGTCAGCTCAGGGTTCACTCCTCGGCGGGTGGCTGCCCATCAAGACTTCCTTCGGGCCACCGTGACCGAGCTGCTTGATGCTGTCATCGACCACGGCCGCTGCGATTTCGTCAACGACATCGCCAAGCCGATTCCGCTCCGCATGATCGCAACGCTGATGGGGCTCCCGCTGGCTGACGAGGCCAAGTTGTTGCACTGGTCGGATCTGTTTGCGATCGGCGGCGATGAGATCCGCGAACAGGTCCACGCTGCGGTCATGGAGTGGGCCGAGTACATCGTGACCGAGATGGCAACCCGGACCGATCCCGACGCCGAGGATCTGATCAGTCTGCTGATGCACACCGACGGCGAGCCCTTGTCGACCGAGGACTTGATCTACGAGACAATGCTCATCCTGGTTGGTGGTGACGAGACCACTCGGCACGTGATGTCGGGCGGGCTCGAAGCGCTGCTGCTTCATCCTGATCAATGGCGGGCATTGCAGGAAGATCGCTCGCTTCTTCCCGGTGCGATCGAAGAAATGCTTCGCTGGGTCACGCCGGTCCGCAACATGAATCGGACAGCAACCCGAGATCTGGAACTCGGCGGTCAGCGGATTCTGCAAGGTGATCGGCTGCTGCTGCTCTACCTTGCTGCCAATCGCGATGCCGAGGTGTTCGACGAACCACACGTGTTCGACATTCGTCGCGAACCCAACCACCACGTTGCGTTCGGGGCCAATGGCCGGCACTTCTGTCTCGGGGCTCAGCTGGCCCGACTCGAATTGCACGTCCTCTTCGAAGAACTCCTCGATCGTGTGCCCGACATCGAGCTGATCGATCCCAGCGGCCCACAACGCGAGCGGGCTGGCAACTTCGTGCTTGGCCTGGACGCGCTCGACGTACGTTGGAGCACGTCGTGAGTGCCAAGGCGGTGACCGAGCCTGCCCGTCGATTGGGAGGGGCGCTCGAACCGGTGATCGGGCAGGTGTACTTTTCACCCGAGTGCCACTTCCGGTATGCCGAGCTTGGTTTTGATCCATCGCCGGCCGACGCAAACGGCGTCGCCCTGCCCGACGGTTCGGCGTACTTCACCAGCCGCGGTTCGGTGATGGGGCAGGTGCGCGGGGAAGTCGTTGCTGCAGCCTTCGGTGTGTTCGATCCTCGGGTGGTGGTGCCCGCTGTCGACCGGGGATGGAGGATCACCGACGCCGCGACGATCTGCGATGCCCGAGATGCTGGATCCCTCGATCAGTTGGAACGGGTGCTCGGGCCTGACCCCGCCGGGCGCGAACGTGTCGAGCAGTTGCTCGTGATGGCGACAACCGGACTTCGCATCGGTGGTCGGCCGCTCGCTGCCGGCCTGTCTGGGCTACCGGACCCCGACCATCCGCTGGGAACGATCTGGCGTCGCGGTGACCTACTGCGTGAATTTCGCGGCGACAGCCACACCGCAGCGTGGGTCGACGCCGGCCTCGACGCGGTGCAAATTGGTCTGTTGACCGAGTTGTACTGGGGACTGCCGCCACGTAGTTATGCCCGGACGCGGGGCTGGAGCGACGCAGATTTCGAGATCGCGCGCGACGCATTGCGTTCGGCAGGAGCGGTTGACGCGGACGGGGCGTTCACCGAGCGGGGCCGTGACTTGCGCGAAAAGGTCGAACGTCAAACCGACGAGCAGATGCGGCCGGTGCTCGTCGCACTCGGCGACGACGTCGAAGAGTTGATCGAGCTACTCGGCCCGTGGGGAAGCGAGATCCGCGCTGCCCGGGGCTACTTGCCCTCGGGACCTCACGATCTCGCAGCGGCGAGTCGGCCCGACGATTCTGCGTGACGGGGTCGGGCACGCGACGGATCTTTCGGGAATCTTCTCAACCGGTCCCCTGAACGCGCCGTTGACTCATGCACGCCGAGGATGGCGACACATTTCGATTGGAAAGGATTCCTCTCAAGAACCCTTCCAAAGGAATTGTCGTGAGCAAAAAATCTGAACAGAGCAACCGCAAGACTCGTCTCGGGCGTCGAGGTGCCGTGATCGCCGCAGGCGTCCTCACCTTCGCCTCTGCCGCAGGCGCAAACGTCTTGGTCCAGAACTTCATGTCGGCCGGATTCAGCGCCGGCGCACCGCCATGTTTGATCAAGGTGGCCGGTGAAGACGTCGCCTCGTTCCCCGATGGCTTCGCCTTCAACGCCGGCGGAACCGGCGTGGTCGATGGTGTCGCCCTGACCGAAGAGTTCGTCACGATCACCGGCGTCACCGGCGACCGGGTGACCGCTGACGAAGTCTTCGTCATTCAGAACAACTGCACGGTCGACCTCGACGTCAGCATCGTGAATGGGGCGGCGACCGGCGACTGGACTCAGAAGCATCTCGAAGTCTGGCTCGGCAATGACACCAACACTGGCGCCTACCCGGCCGTGACACCAGGCGCAGGTTCGACCGAATGGGACCAAGCCCCGATCGTGTTCGATCCGGCCGGCGTCACCAACGCCGCCACGAGCGTGGTCACCGTCGCCGCTGGAGACTCCGTCCCTGTCGGGATGATCGTTTCCACCGGCCAAGCAGCCACCGGCACCGGCTCGGCCACATGGGTTGTCCAGGCCGAAACCCCATAGCCCCTCGCCCCGGGTGTGGGTGGGTGAGCAGCCACCCGCCCACACCGCTTTGCGTTGAATGAGAAGGAGGTGTGCCCATGTCCAGTGATCATCCTGCAACCGTTCTCGATCGGAATCGACGCGTCCGCCGCACGCCTCGATCAACGACTTCGGTAACTCCGCAGGCGGCACGTGATGCCGACCTCGACCGTCAGGCGAACGAGGTCAGGCAGGTTGCGGACGTCTCCTACTGGCCGATGTTGAGAGCGTCGATGGGTGCCGCCGTGCTCACGCTCGTCGCCCAGTGCGGGTCAGCGACGTGGGTTGCCCTGCAGTCCGGACACGACGTCAGCCTTCGCCGATGGACAGTCATTCCCTACCTCCAGATCTCCACGTCGTCGGTCGCTTCGTTCAACAGCATCGTCTTCTGGTCCAGCGTGATCTCGGCCGTCGTGCTCGCCGCTTTCGCGACGTTCGCTCTCGTTCGATCTCGCTCGCTCCAAACCCAACTGGGGCGGTCGTTCGCCTTCCTCGACATTTCCTTGATCGGCGTGCTGGCCCTGGCCTCCGCGCTGTGGTTCGAGCGGAGCCAGGGTGTGTCGAACTGGATGCTCAACCTGTCACTCGGCGGTGCGATTGCGTTTGCCGTTGCAGCTTGGGTTGTTCACGATCGCTACACCGAGCGTGAGACGAAGCGCGCCGACCAAGATCAAGCAACGGCGTCGTCGTGAAGATCGTTCGGCTTTTGTCGGCGTGGATGGTTTTGGCCGCGTTGATCACCACTGGAGCGCAGCCTGCTGTTGCGAGTGTGCAGATCGAGAACTACCAAGCGGCGGCGTTCGGTGGGACAATCGCTGGCACCGAGGTCTACGAGTACGGCACCGGCACCCAGCACCGTTTCGACGTTGCCGCCGACTTCGCATCCGGCACGCTGTCGGGCGATGCCCTTGCGATCGCCGACACCGTGACACTGTCGAACGTTCCCCTCGATTGGTGGCACGAGAACTGGGCATTGCGTCAGTGCGTCGACGTATCCGCATCGGCATCGATGGCCCAGTACCCGTTCCGAGTGGTTGTCGACACCTCCGGTGGCACGACCGAGGATGTCCGGGTGGTCGCCGCCGCGAATCCAGCGGCTCCAGAGACACCGCTTCCGCACTACGTGGAATCGGGCTTCGGTACCGCCAGCACGGTTGTGTGGTTCCGGGCGCCGGCGGCCGTTACGGCGACCCGCTACTGCGTCTATTTCGACTCCATGGCCGAGCCCTCGACCTCGGATGAGATCGCCCCATTCACCTACGACTCCGGACAGACAGTGTCGTACTACACGATGCTCGACAGCTACCGGGGTTCAGGCGTGGACTCGTCGGTCACCGTCGTGTCGTACTCCGACGACAACGTGGTGTCTGACGGAACCACGACAGTGACGCTCGGCGTTGGCGACATGGCAACGTTCTCCGGCCTCGACGAGCAGTCCGTCATCACCGCCACGGGCCCGATCGACGGCTCGGCCAGCCGAAGCAGCAAGGATGCACTCGTCCCGGAGGGCTTCGCCGACTCGCAGTTCTCGTTCCCGACTTCGCGCTATGTCGAACGTTTCTGGGTTCGTTCACCGCATCAGGCGACCACGATCGAGGTGATGGTGGACGGTGTCGTCCTGCAAAGCGTTCCGGTCGATCCCGGAATGGGGGCGGTTGAAATCACGCAACAAGCGGGGTCGGGCAACGCCTATGTTTCCCTGCGCTCGACCGGCGGCACCGACTTCCTGGCTCTGCACTCGGCAACCAATGATCAAGACATCGGCATTGGCGTGCCGTGGTTCGGCGACACGCTCTACGGCGTCGGCTCCACCCTGTTCCAAGCGGGAACAACGGCTGACACCGCCGTGACATGGCTCGACAGTTCCGGCGCCAGCGGCACTGCGACCGTCACCACCTCGACGCTGTGGAGGCGCACCGGTGGTGGTTCTTACGGCAGTGGCCCGGCCCACGCCATCTCCGGCGCCAACTACTTCGTGGCGTGGCAACAGGCTGACAGCAACGGCACCGAGGTCACGAGCTTCCTGCCCGAGCGATTGCTGGCTCGGACCTATCGCATCCCGGCCACCGCCTCGCGCTACGTCACCGTTGCCTGCCCGAGCCCCGGCACGCTGGTCACCCTCAATGGGTCCACCCAGACGTGCAACGGCACGGGCGTGGGTCACACCTTCTTCGGATACGGAACCTTTGCCGCCGGCAGCCTCCTCACCGCTGACAACCCGGTCTTCGTCTACTACGAGACGGCAAGTGACGAGCACAATCTGTTCGGTCCCAAGTCAGCCATCCCTTACATGCGCTCGCATCAAGCGGTGGCGGGATCTGTCGAGTCTCCCGGCGAATCCTGTGGTGCCTGGACGTCGCCAGTCTTCGTGACGACCGGCGTGTTGGGACTCACCACCCTCGAACTGGTTGGAGCAACCAGCCAGTCATTCGAGGCGTCGTTCGACAGCCTCGGCTTCGCCCCCGTTGGGACCTTTGTCGACTATTCCTTTGACGACTCCAACAGCGCCCAGATTCGAGTGGACTGGTGCGGCGGGGGAGCGGCCCTCACGGTGGTTGGGATCGAGAGCGATCTCGCTGAGGTGGCCACGGGTGAGTTTGCCTCGTCGGAGGTCCCTGTCAGCTCGGCCGGTCCCGCCCTGCGGGTCTATCCCAAACTGTCGAATTCTTGGCTCGTCGGCACGAACCCCATCGGCGGACCGTCCTTCAGCATCGACACCGACCGCAGCCCGGTCCAGATCACGGCCGCCACCGGTGCGATCACCAACGCATCACCGCCTTTTGCGTCCGAGCCCTACACCGTCAGCCTCGACGCTACGACCGCACAGATGTCGACCATCGACGTGCTGATCTTCGACGAAGGTTCGTCGGTCCGCTCGCAGACATCGCTGTCATTGGCGGTCACGATCCCGTAGGAGAGGAGTAGGTCGACGCCGATGAAAGCGAGCTCGAGTTCGGACACGTCAGTCAACCAGACCGTCAACAAGCACTCGCTCGCGATCACGGTGCACGTCGGTTGTGCGGCCGTACAGCGAGACGGACCGATGCGACCCGTTCATCCGGTAGGGGTCGTAGACGTAGCTGGGCAGCCCGATGTAGCGAGTGGTGGGGCCCTCGACCGGTGTCACTCGATGCAAGGAGTAGCGGCCGGCGAAGACCTGGAGGTCGCCCGGCACGAGGTCGAGTTGACGTACACCGTCGCGCCCTCCGGCCAGGACATGAGCGACGTGTTCGAAATTCTCGGCTTGGGATCGACGAATGTTGGGCACGTACTCGAACACGCCACCGCCATCGGCCTTCTGGGCGAGCATGCTGATGGTGAACTCGTTGCCATCAAAGTGCCAAGGCAGGCCTTGACCGGTTGATTGGACGCCGTACGGATTGCGACCGAGCGGATCGGCCCATCGGTAGACCGGCCGGTCGACGCCGAGGCATTCCCAGATGAAGTGGAGGACGACATCGGAGTCGTAGATCTGGCGTAGTGCTGATGTCGCAAGTAACAGATCAGAGCTGATGAAGCCGCTCTCACGACGCTGAAACGTGCGCCTCGGGTGGTCGGCCGAGAGCGACTCGTCGTCAGTCGAAAAGTACGGGTTGTGGTCTTGCGTTGACCAGTGCACTTGGTCATGAAGCGACACCGCTTCGCTGCGCATGGCATCGATGGCTTCGCGTCGAAGAAAGTCCGGGATGCGGCAGCAACCCTGGCTGCGCATCTGACCGAGCGTGTCGGCGACGAGTTCACGTCGGACGGCGCTGGTGACGTCGTGGATCGGATATCGATCGAGGTCGACGAAGCGATCCAGATCGATTTCGGCCGCTGCGAATGCCGTGGGCATTGATGCTCCCTGAGAAACCGGGCGCTTCGAGCGAACGCCGAGAATCGTCATTGAATCAGAGGACTGGACGAGCGTCCAGTGTTTCCGATACAACGTTGCGATGGGTTCGACCGCTGACCTGACCGAGACCCAGGAAGCCATCCTGAACGCCACCATGTCGTGCATCGTGCGCGATGGGCTCGACGGCACCAGCTTGCGTGACGTCGCACGCGAAGCGGAGGTGTCGCTTGGCCTGTTGAGCTATCACTTCGATGATCGGAAAGCCTTGATCGTTGCCGCCTTCGGTCTGGCCAATGACCGGCTACTGGCGGCAAGCGCCGCCTCGCTTGACGGCGTGGCTGGGCCGGCGGAGCGTGTCCGCGCCTTCGTCCGAGGCTCGTTCCATGGCGAGTTCCTGGAACGCGAGTACCTTGCACTTCGCATCGCTCTTTGGGCGATCTCTCGAACCGACGATCAGATCGAGGTCATCGAGAAGCGAACGAATGCGCACTATCTCGAGATGATGGCGACGCTGATCTCCGAGGCTTGCCCAGGCATCGAGGCTGACGTCGCCCGCCGACGGGCAATCGATGTCACTGCCATGCAGAACGGCCTCTGGATCAACTGGGCCCGCTATGCCGATCGCCACGACCTCGATCGAGGGCTCGAGACGTGCGACCGTATGGCGCTTGGCTCCGACATCGAATGAAGCGGGACATCGAATGAAGCGGCATGACCAGGCGGTGGTTCCG